>NZ_CP037920.1:5686049-6382299 GCF_007748195.1 Gimesia aquarii | reverse complement strand
ATATAGTTTTGGCGATTACGAGTTCCCGGGTGCAACTTGCAATGTGCGCGGTGATCACTGTGAAGAGTGTATAGTTGGATTATACCAGAGCGACTGCGTAGCCATGGGGAATGGGGGCGGTGATCTCAATTTTAAGGCATGTGTTCCTACTGTGTCTGCTTCAAACACATGCACACCTGATTTTGGTGGCCCCGAGATTTATTGCGAGGAGATGGAGATATTCTTTTGTGAGAATAGGGTACCAAAAATTGTTGGTACGGACCTTATTTGCAATTTAGTCGGTGAAGATGGAAAAATATGTACATGCGGAGATGTAAGGGACGACTTTTATAATCCAATACCTGGGCACGACGGTTGCTTCTAATATTACTGTTTGTGTTTCCTGAATCTGGATTGATATTACTTTTTTCTAATAGCCATCTATGCTGATTAACAAAAGTACTTTGAGGATAGATATGCGATCTTTTGTTTCTTCTTCATTTTCGATGCATTTTTTATTGATACTCTTGATCTCCCTCTTTTTTACTGCGAACGGTCTCAGCGCAGAGATGACGATGAAATCAGTCCTTGATCGGATACATGAAAACGAAGTCCTGTACGAAGATATTGACGTTCGTATTGATATTGACTACAGCAGAAAGTATCAAAAGACACCGAAGCAAACAAAGACGAAGCAGACAACGATACCGAAAGGTCGCATCATTACTCAGTATGAAAATTCTATCTGGTATGTTGGTCAGCAGGGAAAATACAGAATAGAAAAAAAAAGTGATAGAAAATTTGAAGATGGAGATTCAGATGAGAGGATAGAGTATAAAATGTTTGATGGAGAAAATTCGAAGCTGCTTTCTCAAAAATTAATTGTAAATCTGATCAAAGGTTTTTCAGGTGACAAGAAACAAGTCAGACCTCATACGCTTTTTTTCATAAATACTATTAAATTTGGAGCAGATCTATCAACCTACTTATCCGGCCATGAGGCGATTGCTGCAGCCTCTATTGGAGACTGGGATGAACGTAAAAAATTACAGGTTGAATATAAAGGGACGGCTGATTTTAAGGGTTTGAAGTGTCATGAAGTGTGGGTCACAACGTTCATTGGAGATCGGCCATTCTTACGCTGGGAAATCTGGTTAGCAGCTCAGAAAAACTTTATTCCAGTTCGAGTGTTTAATTATACGTTTAGTTTCTCGAGAGATCTACCGGTGGGAGAAGCTGAGGTTTTGAACTGGATTGAAATTAAACCTGGAATCTGGTTTCCCAAAGAGGCTGTCTTTACTGCATACGATAAATTCCAAATAAAGCGTGAGAAAAAAAAAACGGTGAGATGGACTGAAAGATTTACCACGGAGCATGTCTCGCTGGATCCTCATTATGATCTCTCATTTTTCCAGAATCTTGAGATTCCCGATGGTGCCCTCATTTATGAAATCGAGGATGATGAAATCGTGAAATCGTATCGGCACAACGCTCTGTCAGATCCTAAAGTTGCTGCTGCGCCCGTCACTCGCTGGTGGGAGAACCCTTTTGTCATCGTCAATGTTATTTTTGTTTTGATGGTAATAATATACTTGGCATGGAAAAGATTACAAAAAATTAACGCTCCTGCAGAACAAAAGATTTGAAGATGACTGAAACTCTGGGCGATATTTTGAAGTGAGTCATCCAAGCAAGTATCGAACTACAATTGTCGTAATAATATTATTAATTCACATAATATTATTGGCATATAGCACAAAACGACATAGTCCAACGTTCAATGAAATTGGTCATCTCCCGGCGGGACTGAGCCACCTTCAGCATAGCACTTTTGAGCTCTATCGTGTGAACCCGCCTCTGCCGCGCATGGTGGCTGCAGTACCGCTTTTGTTCCAGGATCATAGAACAAATTGGCAGCAACACGACATTTCCGACACCAGCCGGGCAGAGATTCTCATCGGTATTGCCTTTGCAAAAATCAATGATCGGCAGACTTTTGATCTATATACCTGGGGGCGGTGGTTTTGTATTCCCTTTAGTGTAATAGGAGGGTTGTGCTGTTACTGGTGGGCACGTGATCTGTTTGGTTGGTCTTCTGGTTTATTCGCATTGATGTTGTGGTGTTTTAGCCCTTCGATCTTAGGTCATGGCTCGCTTATTATGCCCGATGTCCCGGCTGCGGCGACCGGGATTCTCTCCAGCTATGTTTTCTGGCGTTGGATGAAACGACCAAACTGGCCGAACACTTTGCTCTCGGGTTTTTTGTTAGGTGTTGCGGAGCTAACCAAATTTACCTTACTGGTGTTTTACTTGATCTACCCCGTACTTTGGATTGCCAGCCGTTTCCGTTCAAATAGCAAGCAACCAACAACATGGTATCTTGATGCCTTTCAGCTTGCAGTTATGTTTCTCTTCAGCATCTATCTCATCAATTTGTGCTACCATTTTCAGGGCTCATTTCAAAAACTGAGAGAGTTTACGTTTATCAGTAATACTCTGACCGGGTCACAAGACGAAGAACACCATGTTTCCGGAAACGCCTTTAAAGAATCGCTTTGGGGAGAAATCCCTGTTCCTTTCCCCAAAGATTATGTTCTAGGATTGGATAGGCAAAAAGCCGATTTTGATTATCCACGCTGGTCGTATCTGAATGGTGACTGGAAGCTGGGTGGCTGGTGGTATTTTTATCTCTTTGCGTTTTTGATCAAAACCCCTTTAGGCATATTGATAATCTATCTGACTTCAGCAGCTTTGTTCTGTTTCAATGCCAGATATCGTTTATCCCTACTCGATGAGTTATGTCTGATGTTGCCCATCATCGTCATTGTGACTCTTGTCAGTTCGCAAACGGCGTTTAGTATGCATCCGCGTTATATCATACCCGTGTTGCCATTTCTTTTTGTGTGGTCAAGCCGTGTGGCATTAGCATTTCATCTCCATAACATCCGCACGGCAGCATTAGTGACAGTTTCACTTGCCTGGGCCATAATGAGTAGTCTCTATTATTTCCCACATAGTTTATCTTACTATAATGAGCTGACAGGTGGACCTGAGAAGGCGGCTGAATATCTGATTGATAGCCCCACGGCCTGGGGACAGGATTTACTGTTTTTAAAAAAATGGTGTGAAGAACATCCGGAAGCGAGACCACTACACGTTGCCAATTTTGGTTGGGTTGACCCTCTTGCCGCTGGTATAGAATATTCGCTTCCGCCACTTGCCCCACTAGAATCCGTCAAAGAATTAAGTGAGAGAACGATCGATTATGGTCCTCGTCCTGGCTGGTATGTGATCGACGTGAATCATTTAAAGGGGACCTACTGGGATGCCCCAATGGGAGATGGCAGATGGCGTCATTTCTGGATGGACTACGAAAATAAACCAGCAGATTTCACGTACTTCTCGAAATTTGAACCGATTGATCGCGTTGCCTATTCCTACCTTGTTTATCACATCACGTTAGACCAGGCGAATCAAATTCGAAACGAACTTGGGCTACCAGAGATAAAAAACGATTACTAAAATCACATCCTGCTTTTTTTATATACGTTTTGGCCAATGCTTATTGACTCTGACAGCGAACCTGTTGTTATCCGTATTTGTCTCACTATCAATTTCATGATGAATCATCAAGCGATAGAAGCGATGTGGGTCTTCTTGCAGAGAGTGAGAGCATGAGTCAAGTACAGGATGAATTTCGTCGGATTCCTTTTTTTCTGATTATCGATTTGGAAGCGACGTGCTGTAATCAAAAAACAGTTCCCCGCCTTGAGATGGAAATTATTGAAATTGGGGCGGTGATTGTCGCGCAAGAATCGCTTTCTGTCGTTGATGAATTTCAAACGTTTATTCGACCTGTCAGGCACCCTCAACTAACGCCGTTTTGTACGGAGTTAACGTCGATCAGGCAATCTGATCTCACCGATTCTCCCCGTTATTCCGAAGCGCTTTCTCTGTTACAACGATGGTTGACGCCTTTTGATCAGTATCTCTTCTGTTCCTGGGGCGATTATGACAAAAGCCAGTTTGAGCAAGATTGCCGCTTCCATCAAATCGCCTATCCCTTTCGCTCGGGCCATCTGAATCTCAAAAAACAGTTCTCGAAGTCTCAAGGTTTGACTAAAAAATATGGTATGGCAGGGGCTTTAAAGCTGGCGAATATCACATTAGAGGGGACGCATCATCGTGGAATCGATGATGCCAGAAACATGGCAAAGCTCATGCCTTATATTGTCGGGATAGAAAAAGTCGCTTCTGTAAAATAAAATTGAAATGAATCTCATTCGACCAGATCTAAAAATATCCCGCGAATTACTGTTTTAAAGCGTAAGAAACAAGATTACCTGGGGGGTAAGGTGAGATTTCACGATCAAAGACATTCAGAAAATCCAGACTACTGTTTGCTTTGAAATTCTAGATTTAGTATAATCGAGTGTTCATGTGTTCTAAGTCAATTTGTCAGGTTCACATGAACTATAGAATTGACTTCATTGCAATTACGGTAGAAAATGTAAACTATGCAGTAGTAATCTGCCAAACCATCACGTTATAGATCTAAATTCATCATTAAAAGTATCAGTTTGGGGAAATGATGATCACTTCAAGGGAATTATCGATGCGCAAATATGTACCGAGTTCAAAGCAATCGCCTCGCCGTGGATTTACTCTCATTGAACTCCTGGTCGTGATGGCAATTATTGCCATTCTCGCTGCTCTACTCTTGCCAGCCATTCAAAGGGCTCGGGAGAGTGCCCGCCGAACACAATGTATCAATAACCTGAAACAGCTTGGTCTGGCAGCGTTCAACTATGAGAGCTCATTCCGCTGTCTCCCCTCGGGCTGGATTGAGCTTTTAGAGTATGATTCGGATGGCAATCCATTACCTCCTCCGTCACCAATCAACAATGCCAATGTTCGATTTAATGAGGATGTGTTAATTCCCCTCGATACAAATCAAGTCGATGGAGCTGGGAACCGGCTTACCCAATATCGCCTGACGGAATGGGAGCTTTCTCCGTGGTGGGGCTGGCAAGCATTGATGCTCGCTGAGCTGGACCAGGCTAGCATCAACATTGATTATGATCGCTATAAATTTTCAGACGACAGTAAAGAAGCCAGTACAGTGGCGATTGAGAGCTATATTTGCCCTAGTGCATCTCTTCCTGCAAATCGACCGCGTGGACTTGGGTATTCCAATTATCGAGGCGTGGGCGGATATACTGAAGGTAACCTATCAGTGATACCTTTTACCCGTCGATTTAAAGGGGGGATTTTCGGGCCTAACAGTTCAACCCGTATTAGAGATATCAGTGATGGCACCACAAACACTCTGATGTTTGGTGAATCCTCTTTTGGATTCTGGGCAGATAGCCATAGTGCAGTAACAGGATTTGTCGCCAGCTCTGATGGTAATTCAACATTTCATGAGCAGCGTAACTTTGATGGTCCTCCGGAAGAGGGCAACGCATTTTACCTGACCTTTGGTTCCTGGCATGATGGTGTAATTCATTTTGCATTGGCTGATGGTTCAACTAAGTCGATGGCGAAAAATATTGATACCAATCTCTTTCGGCAACTCTGTGTAAGGAATGATGGCGAGCGTATTACCGGTGAATGGTAATTTGGAATGAGGGCTCTTCAGAATGGAGTAACTCTGCTCGATTACTAAAAGCCCAACTTGGGTCTTTAAGCACGTTCGAACGTGAACGCCATGACTTCCTGTAGTGTCTGTTTTCCCAGTACGAGCATGATTAATCGATCAATGCCCAGCGCAGTGCCCGCACAAGCGGGTAAACCGGCTTCCATTGCCTGCAGAAGATAGCTTTCTGCTGGCAATGCAGGTCGCTTTTCTTTTAACCGCAGTTTCGCTTGTTGTTCGATGCGCGTCTGTAACTCATGCGGATTGGTCAATTCATGATACCCGTTGCAGATCTCGATACCCTGTAAGTAAAGTTCAAATCGTTCTGCGACGTGGTGTCCACTCTCCTCACTATCATCACGAACGCGAGCTAAAGCCGCTTGCTGTGGTGGGTAGTCGTAGAGGAACACAGCTCCTAACTGGCTGAGGGCGGGTTCTATCAATTCCACCAGCAATAAGTTCTGCCAACTCAAACGATCCGTCTCATCAAAGCCGGATGGAACCAAAATTTGATGTTGTAAGGCGGCTTGTCGAAACTCCTCTGCACTCGAATTTAAAGCGGAGAGGCCTGCATGTTTTCGAAATACCTCCTCAAAGCTAAAACGTTCAAATTGCTCAACAGGCAGTGGATTTCTCGTATTCTGATCAAAAAATGACTCGGCTACCTGGTAGACATGTCGCACGAGCGACTCCACAAATGTCATTTGCTCATAGTGAGTTTCCCCCAGTCGATACCATTCCAGCATTGTAAACTCGGGGTTATGCAGGGTTCCTTGCTCGGCCTGTCGAAAAGCGTGAGTGATCTGATAAATCTGGTCCGCGCCTGCCGTCAGTAGCCGTTTCATGGCGAATTCAGGTGAGGTCTGCAAAAAACGTGTTGCCTGTTCTGTATTTGTTTCAGGTTTTTCGAGTCCCTCGACAGGATGCCATAAGGTGGTGAAGGGGTCGATAAAAGCGTCGACTACCGAATCACGGGAAAGAATGGGGGTCTCTACTTCCCAGTAACCATTGGATTCAAAGAACGTACGGACTGCGTGCAAGAGTTTGCTGCGGAATTTCAGCGTTTCGATTGATGCTGTGGGAAGGTATTCAAGTTTCTCTTGCATGTGCTGATTCATGGTCAGGGGAATTGTTGAAAGAAGAAAGTAGCCGGAAATTACTGGTCGCTGTTAGCGAATAAGTGACGCAGCTTATCGATTCGTTTGCGATTGGTTCCCATGTCAGAATAACCTACACGAGAAGCCGATCGAACTTGAATCACATTCTCGTGGGCATCAAGCCAGAACTCAACATCATCCACAAAACGAAAAAAGAAAGAGCAGTACTCGGCATAGAGATAGTCTCCTTCGTGTTTGATAATCCGGCATCCTTGTTGTTGACTGAGGATCTTTGCTAATCGCTTTAAGGCCTTCTCGCCTGAACCTGAAAATTTAATGGGCTCAATAAAATGCATCGGAGACACACATTGTGAGCAAACACAGTTTGGAGAATCAGGACAGGGGCTCAATCGCTGATTTCTCACTCCCAGGTCTGACGGGGCAGGCAGTATGTAGTTAGTAAGCACAATCACGCAATAAACAGTTAATAAAAAAGAGACGCACCAGAAAAGAATCATCTTTCTAATACGCCTCCCGTTCCACGTTTTTTTTGAATGACTGGTTATTACTCTTGATCCATTTCAAAATCTTGAACTCGGCTGTCATCGTCTTCTTCAGACAAAGGTGCAGAATGTTTTGCCTTTGCGCGGGCTGTCTTTAGTAATTGCTCTTCCAGAGATTGTAGTTCTTCTTCAGTTGAAAGCAACTGTTCCGGTTGTTCATAGACTTCGTTGGTGTCCTCCAGGGATTCATTGAGTGAATCAGCTTCTTGATCTGATTGATCTTCAGAAGCATCTTGCTCATAATTCGCAGGTAAGTCCGAATCTGATTCTTCCTGATGGGGAAATAATTTTTTAACAGAACTATACGCGCGAACAAACAATGTCGTTGCCGCAATGCTGATTGCTAATGCAGCCCATTTTGTTACACCGAGTCCATTTTGTCCCCAGATGGATTCGGCGAAAATAACAAGTGTGGTCACGACACAAACCAGAGCCAAAACACCTTTAAAGATCAGATCAGTTCGTTGGTTTTTCATGGAGTGTCGCGCAATTGCCATCCGTGCCGAGTAGTTGGCAACATCGCGGAAGGAGTTCATGGCATCTCGCACTGCATCCTTATCTTGTAAATGCGCGGGAGCTTCCTTCAATGCTTCCAGTTTTTCTTCCATTGAGAGTTTCTCTGATGTCAGTTGCGATTCCAGAAAACTACTCGTAGAAGGAGTTATTTGACTATCTACCTCAGACTCTGGTTCCTCATTCTCTTTTTCTTTTAGGGAAGTGGTATTTTGAGTTTCTAAGTATGAAGACTCTAATGTGCCAGAACTATTCCCGCGTGAGCGGGCAAGCAATCTTTCCATATAGGCAGAAACAGAATTGGGATCTTCTGCATCATCGAGGATATAAGAATCTTCCTGATCTGCTGAATCCTCTGGTTTTTCTTCGGGAGCAGAGTTCTGCTCTGTGATTTGTTCTGAATCTGTTGTTTCAGATTCTTCTTTTTTTGTGAATAAATTGAGTAAGCTCCCTGTCTTCGACAGTGTTTCTTCTGACGCTGGATTTTCAGAATTTGTCTCTGCTAAATCATCTGTTGAATCGTTCATGAACGACTGTAGTAGGGAACTTGGTTCTTGTGGAATTTCTGTTGAAGGCTCATCAGAAGAGCTAATTCCTTCTTGATCGAATACAGGAGTATCTTCAACTTCTGAGCCACCAGTGACATCCGCATCACAATCAACCGGTTTTAACCCGATTTCAGCAATAAATTGTTCCCGCTCATCCAATTGTTGTTCGCGGATCTGAACGATTCGCTCACGATCTTCCAATTCTCCCTGGCTCTTTTGAATTTGTAATCGCTGTGATTCCAGATGCTCTCTTTGTCGATTGATCTCTTCCCGGTCAATCAGCAGTTGATCATGATTCAGAGACAACTTTTCTTGTTCTCTTGTCAATTCATCAATCTTCTCTTGCTGATCTGCACCCTCTGGTGTTGCCTCAGTTAATTCTTGCTCGCGGATCGTTAGAGTTTCTTCGCGGTTTTTCAGGTCTGTTTCCTGTTGCTCCAACTCCGCTTTGAGCCGCTCCAGTGCTTCCCGTTCTCCGGATAAATCTGCTTGATCACTGTTTACAGAATCGTGATCAGTGTTTAACTCATCTGTCTCGCTCTCTCTGGCTGCCAATTGTTCTTCGCGTGCAGTAAGTGCTTGCTCGCGTTCTTTAAGTTTTTCGCGATCAGCGTCTAACAATGCATGAGCACGGTCAAGTTCTTCCTGTGCAGCCGCATTGGATGTCTGATCTGTTTGAGACTGTGCCTGTTGTTCTTTGAATTCTTCGCGTAACGATTCCAGTTCTTGTTCGCGTGCAGTAAATGCTTGCTCGCGTTCTTCAAGTTTTTCGCGATCTGCTTCTAACGATTCAAGAGCACGGTCAAGTTCTTCTTGTGCAGCTGCATTGGATGTCTGATCCGTTTGAGACTGTGCTTGTTGTTCTTCCAATTCTTCGAGTAGTGTTTCCAGTTCTTGTTCGCGTGCAGTAAGAGCATGCTCGCGTTCTTCAAGTTTTTCGTGATCTGCTTCTAACGATTCAAGAGCGCGGTCAAGTTCTTCTTGTGCAGCTGCATTGGATGTCTGATCTGTCTGAGACTGAGCCTGTTGTTCTTTGAATTCTTCGAGCGATGTTTCCAGTTCTTGTTCGCGTGCAGTAAGTGCTCGTTCGCGTACTTCAAGTTTTTCAAGATCAGCCTCTAACAATGCATGAGCACGGTCAAGCTCGTTTTGTTCGTCATTTAAAGTAGACGGTTCGACTTGAGTGGCAGTTTCTCGTTCGTTCAATTCCTGTTCTTTGGTTGTCAGTTGCTCTTCGCGTTCTAATAGCGATTTCTGCCGTTCTTCGATCTCCTGTTTCTGCTGATCTAACTCAATTTGATCTTGTTCGAAAGTGGTGCGTGAAAGGTTCCACTCTGATTTCTCTGTTTCGAAAGCACTTTTTTGTTCTTCGAGTTGAGCAATTTGGGCCATATATTCTTCACGTTTTGTTTCGAGTGTCTGGTGCTCTGCTTTCAGATCAGATTGTTTTATTTCAAGATTTTCTTGCTGTTCATCGAGAATTGTCTGCTGTTTTTCCAGCTTATCTTGTCGTTGAGAGAGTTCATTTTCCAGGTCGATCAAGGTAGAGTTTTTTTGATCGAAATCTGCTTTTAGGGCTTCGGTTTCTCGTTGCTGTTGATTTAGTTCCTCAGTTTGATCTTGTAATTGCGACTGTTGTTCTTCCAATTGCTGGCGTGTAGTTTCCAGCTGCTCATGTTCTTGTTGCAGCTGTTCTCTTTGTTGTTGCAACTCTTGTTGTAAGTCTTCCTGGTCTGCTTTAGATTCTAAGTTTGATTCAAGCGTTTGCTCTCGTTCTGCTAGAGTAGCCTGCTGATTCCGCAGTGAATTCTGTTGTTTTTCCAAATCTTCTGACCAGGATTCCAGGCGACTGCGTTCTTCGCTCAAATCACGTTCATATTCTGCTAATGATTGTTCTGACAATGAGTCGGCGGTTTGACGCGTTTCATGTTCTGACTTGAGTACTTCCAGAAATGCCCGTTCGGTCTCTTGTTCTGTCTGTCCAATTGCCTGGTGATGTTCCAGGTCGAGCCATCCATGTATCAAATTTCGTTGCTGCTCCGTCAGTAGATTCTGTTCTTGTTTGAGAGACGTCTCGAATTGAGCCAACTTTTGTTTCTGCGTTCTTATCTCATTCTGTTGAGCGAGTATTTGTTCCTGTTCACTTGAAACTTCCTGTTGAAGTAAATCTAACTGATTCAGCTTATGATCCAGTTCGAGAATCGCTTCATCGAAAGTTCGTTGTTGGCTTTGTGATTCTAGAACTTGGTTTTGTTCAACTGAGGTCGTACTTTGTGCTGTTGGGTCAAGTTGAAAACGTTGGTGTAATTTAGCAAGTTCAGCTTCCTGTTGTTGCATCTCCTTTTGTAGCTCGACTTGCTCCGCTTCGATTTTTGTCAGCATCTGCTGACGTTCCTCAAGCATTTTCTGGTACTTTACCACTTCCTGCAACTCGCCAGGGTTCTCAATTTGTTGATCTGTTGCCAGAGTATCTTTGCGTTGGTTGTGGTCATCATTTGATTCAACTGCAACTTGTGTGACAGACTCTACCATGATACCTATGGGGCCTACGAAAAATTTTATTCCTGGTGTTAACGAAATTTGTCTGACAGGCCGATCATTGACCCAGACGCGAGGGTCGACCGCTTTAACTGAAGCCTCTTGTTCACCAACAATAATGATACAATGTAATTCTGCGATTCCCGGAACTTCAATCCGAATTGGACAATCGGGAGAAGACCCGACTTGATACTCTCCTGTTGTTAATTCGACAGGCGTGATTGCGTGTGTCAAAGGCAGGAGAGAAACCTGGAGTTGAAATTCCCCGGATTTCTGTGCCATCTCTGAATGAAGGGATGATGTGGTTAACATCCTGATACTCCCAAAAGCGCGATGATGAATTTTAATTCAGTAGTAAAATGTCTGTTGTGGTTCAAAACAATGTGTTTTCAAACTTGATGATTACGGAAATCAACATTCTATTTCCTACCTGCATATAGCTTTGAAAGTACCACTGGTCAAACTATTGGTCTTGCAGGTGTGGAGGGTTTTGTCTTAAAAAAAAAGTTTTGGTTATTGATCAGGGAAATAATGGTTGTAATGATTAAAAGTCTGTTGTTTTTACTCGTTTTGAGTCAAATTCAGACAAAAATGCTCATGGAAACCCTCCAGAAAGGAGAGCTCAATGACATCAGCGGCCGGGATGCCTATAATGTAAAAGGTCACTTTTTGTTCAATCATCTGGTCGATTTACTCTCAATCTCAAGCTGACTTGGCTCGAAAACGGTACTGATTTTATGGCTCGCTGGCTGAAAATTCCGTCGAAACAAAAACGTCAAATGGAGGACGTTCCCGAGCCGTACGAGATTGTGTGTGTCTGTGGAGTGGGGCTTTCAGGTTATCGGCGAAAAACTCCTTATCGTCACGCCTGCCAACAATGTGATGAGATCTATTTCATTCTTCCTCGGAACAGCTATCCCGCGCCGAAAGCCAAAAAAAAGAAGAAGCAACTACCTACACAAAAACAGGTTTCAGAATACTTTCTGAACACATCTTTTGTGACGCAACTGAGAGAAAAAAGAAAGCAGAAGCAAGCGTCCCGAAAACAACAGGATGTACGACCTGAAGTCGCTGCCAGTCCGAAACTTTCGCCGTTTGAGCTACCTACTCCAAGCTCCAGACTGATTACCCCCTTTAGAGCTGTTCTGTCAGGCATCGTATTGATCATTGGCCTCACTGGATACGGGATCATACATAGCCGCAATTTAGAGCGGGCAACTGATACATTGAAAACTGCAACAGAGGCTGGCGAAACGTTTTTAAAACAGGGTGACTTAATAGCCGCGAATTCAGCTTACCTGGAAGCGTTCGAAGCACTCGAAATTTTAGGGCGCACTGATCAACGTGCCAACGAAATTCGTCAAACATCCCGCGAACTGCAATCGATTACTTCTCAAGCTGTTTCACCTGTGTTTGAAATTGCCGAGGAAGCTGCTTCCCAGATCAAACAAAGTGATGTCGATAGCTGGGCCGCTCTCTTCGATGTCCGTTATGCAGATACATGGATGATCTTTGAGACGACTTTGACTCCCGTTGCGGTCGAAAGTGAAGCGGAACCTCCTCGCTTTCGTCTCAATTTACCAATCATTCTCGACGAATATCAGCTTAATCTTGAACTGACTGCACCGAGTTTCAGCGAATATCTCAAACAGCATCCTGGGCAGCCGCTTATCTTTGCTGCTCAAATCGATAGTTTCCATCAGGATGCCGAGCAGCCTGGTACTGGAATTATTCTGCTCAATGGTAAGACTGCTTTTCTATGGTCACATCTAAACCTGTATGAACAGCTTGGAATTGAGTTTGATGAGTTCCATAACCGGGATCAAATTGAAGGAATTCTCAATCAACAAACCCAATATTTGGGGATGTCGAAATGAAAAAACAGAATCGCCACTGCAAATGGCTATTTTCATTCATGGTGTTGATGCTTTGTCAGAGCGTGGTTTTTGCTGCTGATCGGAGTATCCAACACTTTGTCAGTCAGCGCGAACAATGGAAAAAGCTGATTGGTGTCACCCAAACATTAGAAGGGCGTCTCTCTACATTCAGTTCAATATCGCTTCGTTTCCGAAATTGTCCCATCCCCTTTCATTTTGTCGGTAGCATTCCCAAGTTGGATACAAGCTTTAAAAATGTAGAAGTCACGGGAGAATTGGCGCGAGAAAATGGACGTTTGTTATTTAACGTCGAGTCGCTGAAAAAAATACCATCTGACATGGAATATTTTGTGGTCGAGGAAACAAAAATTGACCGCTCAAGGCCACGAGAATGGTATTCCCTGGCTGACTGGGCCAAACAGCGAGCAACTTTTTATGATGATAAGGAACTGACGCAAAAAGCACTCTCTGCTTATAAAATGGGAATCAATACCGAGTACCGTCAACTTTTGGTCAAACAACCAGAGTCACTGCTGAAGTTGGCTGATCGTGCACAACAATATCAACTCGATCCGCTTTTGTATGATGCCTTCAGGCATGAAGCATTCGTGCTTGAGAGGCAAAACCTGAGTAAGCAGAAAGACTCAGATTTAAAACCGTTGCTCACTTCTATTCTGAAATATTTTCCTACAGCTAAAACCCCACAAAAAAAAGATGTTCCTAAAGAGCGGAATCAGTATCTAAAAAATCAAGTTGAAGTTTTTCAGCAAGCTGATCAACATACACGACTGCGACTGATTCGTTGGTTCTATTCCCAGTTGATTTTAGAAGGCATCCTGAAGAATCTGGAGTCAGGGGGTAGCAATGGTTTCGAGGTCGCAGAACAAATTGCAAAACAATTACCGGAACGCACTGATCTGGTGACCCAATATCAAAATGAGCAACTCGAGTTTGACTTTAATCGAGTTGACGAATTGCCGCGCCAATATGTGCTTGATCTCTCACAGGAATTTCTGAGACGCAAAAATAAAGTCAAAGCAGAACAAACCCTGACAAATTGGATTGATTCTCGTCGGAAAAAACTGGATGTCAGCGATGCAGACGGGCGCGTTCGTCTGGCCCGCGATATGATTGATCTGACCAATGACAAGGCGGGGGCAACCAAAGTACTGTTGGAAGCGTGGGAACTCAATCCCAAGTCTTCAGAAGCAGCGACTTTGCTCGGCCGTCTTGGTTTTATGTTACAAGGGAAGAAATGGCTGAATCCGAAAGAAGTCATGGAATTTCGAAATGACCCGATTCGAAAGGCAATTCGAAACGGGACGGTGACCATTGGCATGAATCGTAACCAGATAAAAAAGGTTTTAGGCGCGCCGAATCAAATCAGCCGTAGTATTTCCGGAGGAGAAATCAACGAATTATGGATTTACGGTGAAACAGGAAACCAGGACTTAATCATTGCATTAGCGCGCAAAAAGCGTGCGCAGGAGTTCAAAGTCATTCGAATCAAGAACGCGCGGGTACCTCAGGAATCAAATAAAGAGGCGGCAAAACCTACTGAATAAAGGAATGGTTACTCAAACGTCTTACATTCAGTGCTTTTAAATGAACTTCGGTTCATAATCAGAGGATTGACGCAATCAACATTGTAAGAATGGCAGTCAGTTACTATGGTTTATCTGCTCATGAGGCGTCTGTGGAATTGAACTTCTAGAACTGCATGAGAGAAATTTCTGATCGGAATTAAGGCCGAATCGATGACCCCTCTACAAGGATTGTACCGCAGTGACGGAAATGGAATTGACTCCGAAAAAAGAACTCCCTCCTCTCTATCATGATTCCTCATTCTGGGGTATGACGGTCACACAATTCTGGGGTGCGTTCAATGATAATCTCTATAAACAACTCGTATTGTTAGTTTGTGCGCAACAGGTTTTGCTGGAACAGACGAATGATAAACAACCAATTGCTTTAGCCGTATTTGCGCTACCGTTTGTGTTTTTCTCCGGGCTGGCGGGTTGGTTCTCTGATCGAAACAGCAAACGTAACATTATCATTGGCTGTAAAGTGGCCGAAATTGTCATCGCCTTATTGGCGATGGCGGCATTTTTTACAGGTCACTTATTACCATTGCTTGTGGTACTGGGATTATTAAGCACTCAAAGTGCTATCTTCGGACCAGCAAAGTATGGCATTCTACCCGAAATGCTCCGCGATGATGATTTACCACAAGCAAACGGTGTGATTCAAATGACGACCTTTGTCGCGATCATTTTTGGAATGGCATCAGCCGGCTTTGTTAAACAGGCCTTCCCGGGAGAGCTCTGGAAAACCAGCTACTTTTGTATTGCGATTGCCGTGATCGGGACGATAGCTTCCTTGTGGGTACGAAAGACACCCATTGCACAACCGGGGCTCTCGTTTCGCTGGTCGACGATGGGAATTGATTCTGAAACGAGATCCTTGCTACTGAAAGATCGGCAGTTATTAAATGTGCTGCTCGTCTCTTCAGTGTTCTGGTTTGTAGGGGGAATTATTCAGCCCTTGGTAAATATCTTCGGGATCGGACAACTGCATTTAAGTGAAAGCCGCACCAGTTTAATGGCGGCTTGCATGGGAGTTGGTATCTCGTTCGGCTGCATTTTAGCAGGACGCATTTCACGGAAGCGAGTCAATTTTACATTGGTTACTGTGGGGGCATGGGGCATTGTGATTACCTTACTTGCCATGTTCAGCTTTGGCTGGTGGTGGCCTGCTGAGAGCTTGGAACGCCTGAAAGAGACTGATTCCTCGCTCTGGAATTCGTTTATTCCCGAAAGTGCGCTTGAATGGGCCGCACGCTCGGTTCTCACATTGATGGGTTTTTTCGCCGGTCTCTTTGTGGTTCCACTTCAGGTCGAATTACAGACCAGACCACCCAAGTCACAAAAAGGGCGGATGATCGGTGCGATGAATTTAATCAACTGGATCGGCATTGTCATTTCCGCGTTGTTCTTCCAAATTTTTACGGTCATTTGCAACCTGTTTCACTGGCCGATGAGCCAGGTCTTTCTGGCACTGGCACTCGTGATTCTTCCCATCGCATTATTCTATCACCCTAAGGATGAAGCATTAGCACACGAGAGTCCCTGAAGTTTTAAACTTTTGCTTGACCGTCGGCTGAGATCGAACAGAATGAATATAGAGTTAAATAACTAGTCCCATTGAAATCAAGTACTGAGTCGCAATGAGCAGAGAATTCCAGTTTAATCCCACAAATGTCAACACAATTTTAGATGAGTCCTGGCGACAACTAAAAGAGGCCGCAGAGAGCGAGACACATCCCTGGCGGCTGGGTAATTTAGCAACCCTGTCAGAAGATCGGCCACGGGTTCGCTCAGTGGTTCTGCGTGACGTACAGACAGAAGCGCGGGAACTGACCTGTTATACCGATCAAAGGTCTGACAAGGTGAACGAGATCAAAGCATCTCCCCGGGTCGAGTGGATGGCATACGACTCGGTGACGCGCGTGCAAATCCGGTTAAGAGGCGTCGCTTCAATTCATACTAATGATGCCTGCTCCGAACAACATTGGCGTGAGAGCAGCCCTGAGCATCGTCGTGGATATATTACAATTTCCGCACCAGGAACGAAAGCGGAAAGTGCCGTTCCTAACCTTCCCGATTATCTCTTCGACAGATTGCCGAACGACGAAGAAGCTCAACTGGGATATGAAAATTTTGCAGTAGTCGTATGCCGAATCGAACATCTTGACTGGCTACAACTAAGACGCAACGGCCATCTCGCCGCACAATTTCTGTGGACCGACAAATGGGAAGGCCATTGGAAATATGCTTGAAGATAAGATCGATTTGATTGCTCAACAGATTCAGCGAGAGGAGTTTTGATGATGGCATGGCAACGCTGGATTACTGTTGGAATCATCTTGTGCATTTTACTTTTGGTGTTCGCCTTAGTCATGCCGGCTATTCAGCAAACTAGAGAAGATGCACGTAGGACGATTTCTAAATATAACTTGAAGCAAATCGGATTGGCACTCCAGAATTACAACGATGCATATCGGTGCTTACCACCAGGGGGGATCATTCGGTCAGACAACATCGCCATGAATGGCTGGCTTACGATGATCATGCCGTTTATAGATGCTAGCCCTGACTATAACGCTATTGATTTAAATGAGTCTTGGGAGAGCCCTATTAATGTCAGCATCTTTGAAAGCACACGTTCTTATTTCCTGAATCCAAGTGTGGTAGATCATTATACAGCGACTGGTTATGGATTAACACATTATCTGGGGAATCTTAATTTGTTCTACCAGAATAGTTTTATTCAATTTGATCAAATGCAGAATGGAGCCGCACATACTTGGATGTCGGGTGAAGTGGCAGGAAACTATCAGCCCTGGAGCTATCCTTTTAACTGGCGTGCACTAGGTGCCAAACTCTGCGATGGTCCTAACAGTTATGGATGTCTTCCCTGGAGTGGAGGACATTTACTATTTGCTGATGGCAGTGTTTCTTTTTTTTCAAACAAAACATCTTCCGAAATATTGAAGCGTTTTGCGGAGGCGCCACCTGTCGCGACAAAGGAACAAATTGAAGCGCCCTCAAAAATCTTTCAAACAGGTCTGTATCATTGGAGTAGCATTAATTTGCAGACAAATCCTCAAAGTAAATCAATGTGTTTTACGAATGTGCTACGAAACGAATCAGGTGCAGCATTAGTGATACGTGTTTTTGCATATGAAAAATATGAACTAACTGAAGAAGAAAGAAAGAACACTAGATCGTTAGAGTTTAGTCATCCTGATTTATTATTACAGATCGATTCTACCACAGACATTCCAAAAGCATTAGGGTCAACAACTCTGTCCAAAGCAGCAACACCTGAACAATTTCAAGCGAATGTTAAAACGCTGGAAACGATACAGGGGCAACTGGAATAATCCTTATCTTTTGTATGTGAGTTTGTGTTTGGTGTGTTTTCTGGCCGTTTTTGCTTGATTTCTTGTTTTCGAATCGAAAATCTGAATTTCTTTACACTGATCCATGTCCCAGCCGGGGGATCAGCTTGACGCATAAATACAGGGGCAATATACTCGCGCTTGGACTTATTTATCTCGTTGTGAGCGAATAAGTTTTGAACGATTTCATATTAACTGCGAGAGACTCTCATGAAGAGCGAACATAGACACGAACTGCAAACGAACGACCTCGGTAAATTAATGGCTCAGGCAGAGCCATTTATGGAAAAGTATGGAATGAAAATCGCCGTGGCTGTGGGTGCTGTTCTCGTGTTGGTCATCGGATACTTTGCCTGGTCTGCCAGCGCGACTTCCCAAAATGCAGAAGGTTGGACCCGTTTAGCCGCCTGTGCGACAACGGCAGATTATAAAAATGTGGTCGATGAATTTGCAGGAACGGAAGTTGCAGAATGGGCTCTGGTTAATGCGGCTGAAGGTGACCTGCAATCCGGGATTCGAAATATGTTTACGGATCGCAAGGCTGGTAACCGAGAGTTGGAAGATGCGAAAGAGCAATTTCAGCAACTGTTGGACTCGTCTTCCACAATACCCGCCATTCGTGAAAGGGCGCTCTTTGGACTGGCCAGGACAGAGGAATCTACGTCGGACGGTGACCTCAAAAATGCAACCGAACTTTATAAAAAATTAATCCAGGAATTTCCTGATTCCATCTTCCGAAAATTGGCTGAGCAACGCGTCAAGCCGGTTAAAGGTGAAAAAGTAGCCGTGTTAGAGAATGAGAATACTCAGAAATTTTATAAATGGTTTCATGCACAAGATCCCAAACCCGGAGATCGACAGAGACCCGGTTTTAATTTGCCGATGCCTGGTACGAATCCCGGAAGTGGCGGGAATGCCAAGAAGGATTCTTCCGGATTGCCGAAGCTACCTCCTCTGAATATTCCCGGGCTGCCTGAGCCTCTGACTTCAGAATCGGATGATAAAAAATCACCGGACTCAACGACGCCTGCGAAAGAAAAACCTGAGTCTGCTGACAAACCGGCTACTCCTAAGGACACTGACAAACCTGCAGAGCCTTCACAAGAGAAGCCGAAGTCGGAACCAGCGACTGAAAAGAAACCATGATGTCTGACGAAATTTCGTCACCTCCCGAACTCTCGAGTGAGCCGATTGAAATTACAGTTGAGGCACGCGCTCATGGTTGGCGGATAGACCATTATCTAAGTCGCCTGTATCCGAATTACACGCGTGTCTTATTTCAGAAAGCTATCAAACAGGAGGCCGTTCTCGTCAATGGCTTACCTGTGAAAGCGGCACGGCGGATGCGCGTCAATGATCGTGTTTCGATCCGCTTGCCGGAAATGCCCGATAATCAGTTGCCGCCGGAAGATATTCCTCTCGACATCGTCTATGAAGATGAAGCGATTGCCGTCATCAATAAACCGTCTGATATGATTGTGCATCCGGGAAAAGGGAATTATGCAGGGACGTTGGCGGGAGCACTGCAACACCATTTCGATCAATTAAGTGATGTTGCCGGTCAGTTTCGTCCGGGAATTGTCCATCGGCTGGATCGGAATACCAGTGGTTTGCTGGTGGTCGCGAAAGATAATCAGGTACATGCACGATTGAGTACGCAATTTGAGAAACGCGAAGTACAGAAGGAATACCGGGCAATCGTCTGGGGGCGCCTCGAATTTGACAGCGATTTCATCGAAACCTTTATATGTGTGCATCCACGTCACCGGGAAAAAATGATTGTTTGTGACGAAGGTGGTAATGCCCGTGATGCGTTTACGTATTATGAAACCATCAGGCGTTATAAAGCGTTTTCTTATGTCCGGCTTAAACCACGTACGGGGCGCACTCATCAGTTGCGAGTTCATATGCAGCATATCGGTCACTCAATCGTTGCTGACCGTGTTTATGGAGGTCGCACTGCTTTAAAAATCAATGATCTGAATGTCCATGCTGAAGTAGATGCAGAAGCAGGCGAAAACGATTTGTTAATCAGCCGCCAGGCGCTGCATGCATTTTGTTTGGAATTTAACCACCCACAGAGTGGAAAACCAATGACGTTTGAGGCACCATTACCTGAAGACATGGAACTTACACTCGCTGCGTTAGACCAATACCAGAAGGACGAATGAAGATGAAACTCGCTAAAGTTTTATTGTCAAGCGGAGAACGGCACGTTGCCATCGTGGAAGAGAATCAGGTTCGACTTCTGGATCTCACTCAGGTAGAAAACTGTCATCGACTATCGGATATTTTGTATGCTCCTGATCCCGCAGGACTCGCAAATTTTCTGATCGACACCGAGCTACCTCCAGTACCACTTAACCAACTGGAATTTCTGGCGCCCCTTGATCATCAGGAAGTCTGGGCCGCCGGGGTGACGTATAAACGCAGTCAGGTAGCACGAATGGAAGAATCGGAAGCTGCTGCTTCACACTACGATCAGGTTTACACAGCAGATCGCCCCGAACTCTTTTTCAAAGCGACCCCCAGCCGCGTCTGCGGACCGAATCAACCGGTGCGTGTGCGTTATGATAGCCAATGGTCCGTACCAGAACCCGAGTTAGCTTTGGTAGTCTCACCCGATTTAAAGTTAGTGGGCTATACCATCGGCAACGACATGTCTGCCAGAGATATCGAGGGAGAAAACCCGCTTTATCTTCCCCAGGCAAAACTCTACAAGCAGTGTTGCGGACTTGGTCCGTGTATCCTGTTGCATGAGGAGCCTCTACCACGCGAGGAAACCAAAATCACACTCGTCATTGAACGCGGTGGGGAAGAAGTGTTTCAGGGTACTACTTCCATTGAGGAAATGGCGCGTGGACTTGAAGATTTAATTGAATGGCTAGGCAAAGAAAATGAGTTTCCTCTAGGTGCGATTTTATTAACTGGTACCGGGATTGTACCCCCAGATGAATTCACTCTTGAAGACCGTGACATTGTTTCTATCGAAATCAACGGGATTGGAACCCTCATCAATCCCATCGTGAAAGAGGCAAGTCCCTAGTTTGCAAAACGGCTTCAATTTCGGCTAGCTTGGGTAGTGCATCTCGATTTCCCAGCCGCTCGCATTTGAGTGCCGCAGTGATACAGGCAAACTTCAAGGTACGATCCAAGGGCCACGCTTCCAAGATGCCATAGATCAAAGCACCGGAGAATACATCTCCCGCACCGGTTGTATCGAGTGAGAGAACAGGCAGTGCTGCACAGTGTAAGCACACTTCTTTTGTGAAGAGCCACGCACCTTGAGTACCATCGGTAATCGTGACTAGTTCTGGTCCCTGTTCGAGGAGCGCTTTCCCCCCTGTGTGAATATCATCGGTTTGCAGATACTCAGTCAAAAACCGACGAGGGCAATTCATAACGTTCAAATAAGGAATCAACTGTTCCATACCCGGTTTTAAAGAACCTGCATCCAGACAAACTTTGACGCCTGCCTGCCTTGCTACCTTCGCAGCAGCGAAGCAGGTTTCTTCTGGCCAACCATCCAGATGGATTGCTCTGGCCTGTTGGATGAGCTTTAGATCCAGCTCATCTGGTTGTAGACAGGACTGGGGGCGATAGCAGGCAATCGTGCGTGTTCCCGCCTGTTCGTCAATCCAGACTTGCGCATAACCTGAGCGGGTTCCTGCTAACATCCGACTGGCTTCCAAATTGAGATTTTCCGCAGCCAGATTTCGCTCGATGAGGGGGCCATATTGATCATCGCCCCAACTGCCTATGAAGGCACACGCTTTTCCGAAGCGTGATAACAGAACCTGTGCCGTTGGTACAGGACCACCTATCTGATAGGCGTCGCTGATAATATTTGTTTTGGCATCCTGCTCGGGATGTTGAGATAAAAGAACCAGGTGATCGACGACAACGGTACCCACCCCGACAACATCATGCTTCATAAAATCGACTCTTAATTTCGAGTAATACCAGGTCTTACTTTATAGCTTCTTTTCCCAGAACAGTGCCCTTCCCATTTGAGGGTCGAGTTCGTAGCCAGAGAATCCGAATTTCGAATAAGCGGCTTGAGCAACCTGATTTCCTTCTAAAACTTCTAAAGTCAGTTTACAGCATCCCCGCGCTTTGGCAATGTCTTCGACTCGTTCAAATAGTCGTCTTGATACACCTTGTCCACGAAATGTCGCTGCCACAAAAACATCATGAATATTCATGAGTGGTTTACACGAGAATGTTGAAAAACCTTCCATGCAAATTACCAGTCCGACAGGCTCTTCGTCTTCAAATGCTAATACCACGACCGCTTCAGGCCGTTTTTGCAATGCGTTGGCAAGATTTTCCTGTACCTCGTCGGGTAGTGGTTTGCCGCCTCCTTCAGGACTACTGGCATAACTGTTTAACAAAAAAACGACCGCATTGGCATGTTGTGCGTTTGTCAGATCTGCTTCGAATAATTTCATCAGCTTGTCTTTATGCTTGAATCAAGAAAATCTCTGTGTGTGAGATCAAAATTCTGTTCTGAAACTGTTATTTTAGTCAGTGAATTAGAAATAAGGGAGTCACTCGTTCCAAAGACAGTCAAAGTCGCTTTTATTTCTGCACGCACACATAATTTAAATTTGAGTTTAAACTGAAAATCGATCAATGAAAATTCTGCCTGTCCTAGACATTCTCAATCAAAAGGTTGTTCGCGGGGTTGCCGGCCAACGTGATACTTATCAGCCGATTCAAAGTCGTTTGACAGAGTCCAATCAGCCCCTTGATATCGCTCGCGCCTTACGAGATGAATTTCAAATCTCAGAGTTCTATGTTGCTGACCTAGATGCAATCGTTCATGGTAAACTCAATTTGGATCTTTATCAGAATTTACTTGATCACGAATTCACATTTCTACTGGACTGTGGCCTGCGATATGCCGCTGATAGCCAACCGCTCACTTCTCTACCGGGAATTTCGGTTGTGGCTGGTTTGGAAACATTGGCCGGGCCTCAAGAGTTGGGACAATTGGTCGAGCAGTGGGGTTCGCAGCAGACTGTCTTTAGTCTCGATCTCAAACAGGGACAGCCCCTTGTTAGCGATGTGCCTCATAACGAATATGCATTGATCAAAGATCCGTTGAAAATCGCAGAGTTGAGTCTCAGTCAGGGAATTCAGCAGATGATCTTGTTGGATCTGGCACAAGTTGGCACGGGGAAGGGGACGGGAACAGAAGAGCTCTGCTACATATTACGCAGTCGCTACCCGGAATTGCGATTGATTACCGGTGGTGGGATTCAAAACTGTAACGATCTCATGGCGCAGGCCAAACTTGACGCGGATGCGGTTCTGGTTGCGTCTGCGCTACACGATGGTCGAATCGACAGAGAAGCAGTTCTTTCACTGATTTAATGAATCCCTATTTCAGTAAATCAGGGAGTGCTTTTTTGAGATCAGATACTGTCGCACTTCGGTTAACAACCTTACCAGATTTATCGACCAGGAACATTGTTGGCAGTGAGATGACTCCAAAGTCACGCGCGGGAGCGCTTTCCAGTCCACCCTGTTCATGAATCTGAGCCCAGGTAATTTTGTGCTGTTTGATGTAGGCTTCCGCCAGATCTGATGTCGCATCAAGATTAATTCCCAACACATCAAAACCCTGGCTGTGGTATTTTTTATAAAGTTCTTGAATTTGTGGCAGGTCTTCTGTGCATGGTTTACACCAACTCGACCAGAAGATGACCAGCAGCGCTTTGCCTCGATATTGCTTGGCATTAATGCTACCGCCTGCCAGAGAGGTTCCCGCTAATTCGAGTTCTTTGCCAGCCAGGTTCATTCGACGCAGTGCTCCTGCGCCCCGTGTACCCGCCTCCGAACTGCCATGATTTTCTACCAGTTTTGTATACCACTTTTTAGATTCAGCGACTTTCCCACTGAATTCCTGTGTGACAGCCAATTGTAACATGGCTTCTGCAGAATCATCCGAGTTCGGATACTTCTTGATAAAGTTTTCTAACTGAGTCAGCCACCAACCTTGCACATCGCGGAGTTTGTCACTTTGTGTTGATTGCAACTGCGAACTGTAATCAGCCAGCAAAGTACGGTATGTAACATAAGCGACCAGATCCTGGTCCTGTGAATTTTTCTGTAGCTCGTCTCTGATTTTCTGTAACTGTTTTAAACCATCTCGATAACCAACGGTCTGGACGGCTGCCGCTAATCCATCGACCATCTGCCGGATCCATTGTGCTCGTTCGTCCTCATTTTTGGCAGCGGCAATCAGCTTCTCAATGATCACAACTCGATCCGCGTTGTATTTTGCAATTGCTTTGGGACCTTTGTCTGGTGTGGGACTGTTTTGGTCCAGTTTCTGTAGTTGATCCAATAAGGATTGCATTTCTTTGGAAAGACCGACTGTCGTATTGGTGGGCAGAGCAGCATTCCCGGCGACAGGTTGCATCAGGACTCCCCCTTCGGTGACCTGCATCGATTCCCCTTCGATTGGCAGGGGAACCTGAGTCAGCCTCCAGTTGTTTCCGACTCGGATCAGCTCGCCAAATTGAATCAAGCCACTTTTTCCCTTGGTATCCACGATGGCCATTACATTTTCAAAGACATGTAAATCTTTATCCGTTTTAATATCGTCGGCAGGGACCAGTCCGGGCATGGAACCATCAAAGCGAACCCAAACCGTATCAGGAGTAATCATTTTGGTTTTGGAAAGCATCGTGGAAAGGCCTTGTTTGGCCCCCTTCACGGATTCACGAATCTTATCTGAAAAAGGATTTTTAATTCCTGATTGGGCAAGCTCTTCATCAGTGATCATCAGCGTCTTGAATGCACGCGCGTCATTTTTTGCTAAAGCTGCCACTGCGACCCTGGTCACTTCTTCGGCAGAGATCATTTTCCATTCATCAATCTCGCCATTTTCATCACTGTCAATGCCCCAGCGAGTTCCTGCCAGATTCATCCAGCGCGAGCTATCTACTTTATTATTAAAGTTCGAATCGATATCGCGGTATACTTCCAGGCCGCGATTATAATATCGCCATTGATCGACAACATTGTCGCCGTTTGTATCAACAAAACGTCTTAGTATCTGCCCGTTCGGACCATAAACGACCCATCCCGAACTCTTTTTGCCTTGCTCCACTTCGACCTTACAACGGCTATAATCCGACTTTGCCGGGATTTCAATTTCGACGTCTTTCTGAATCGGCTTGAATGTTAACGCCAATTCCACAGAGGGAGCATCTGCTGCCGACAACGAGTCGGAAATTGAAATAAGAAGTGCGAAGACTGTTAAAAATGAGATTCGACCAATAGACATATCACAAGGCTCCGATTCCGCTGGCACGCATACTTTAAATAACTAAAAACTGACAGAGTCGGGATTTTAGTAGAAAACATAGGAATTGGTCATCATCAATTTTCATGAATCCCACGAAATGAATCTGACGTTCAACAATGTCGTCAATTAGTTTATCAAAAGGCCTGCATAACCTACGACACGGGATCGATCTCCTGTAATATCGCCAGATGTAGCATATCCAACTTGCTCTATCTGGTTTAAATTGCCCATTTTTTGCAATGTTTTCATCACGATCATCGCAGGCAGGACTCCACACATAGAAATATGTTGCTCATTCACTATTTTGAGTAGTCCATCAGGATCGAGAGCGACCATCTTCTCTAAGGCCAGTTCATCTAATCTGCGGTTTTCTGAATCCGTTGCAAAGTGGTTCATATCGCTGGAAATCAATAAGAGAGGTGGTTCCTCTAATTCCTGAATGACATCAGCTAAACCCTCAGCAAATTGTTCGCAGCGTTTCAAGTTACCACTACCGATGGCGATTCCCACAACATGAGCGTCGGGGGCCAGTCGTTTAATCAGCGGTAATTCAACCTC
The DNA here is from genome assembly GCF_007748195.1 of Gimesia aquarii. Classification (NCBI taxonomy): domain Bacteria; kingdom Pseudomonadati; phylum Planctomycetota; class Planctomycetia; order Planctomycetales; family Planctomycetaceae; genus Gimesia; species Gimesia aquarii. Next base: position 6,356,704 of record NZ_CP037920.1, on the reverse strand, counting down.
AATCGCGTGTTCTTTTTGATGAGCGGCTGCATCCAGTTCCAGACCGGGAATCTTTTCAACCAGCTTTTTAGCCAGATCGGCGTCTGATTTCAGATTTCCATTCGGCAATTCCCATACCTGATGAGGGGCGACCGCCCATTCGACTCCTGCACGGGTATGTTTCGGACCAATTACAATAATTGTGGATGGTAATTGAATTCGTTTTAATACATCGGCGGCGATTTTTCCGGAATACATCCAACCCGCGTGCGGAACCATTGCTGCCGCCCAACGTTCTGGCGATTCTGCTTCATCGAACAAGTCATCCAGTTGCGCTTCGACAGTACCAGGGTCCGCTGGATAAAATGCACCGGCGACGCCGGGCGGCCTGACCTCCGGACCCAATTCTGCACGTGGCTGATTGACGATTTGAAAACGAGTTGCAGCCGTCTGTACCGCGAGGCTAAAGACCTGAGCAGATTCTGGTTGAATCAATCCCATCGCCTGCTGTGCTTGTGCTACTGTGAGTAATGCTTCCAATTCGCGTTCGAAGAACCAGCCCGTTTTCTGCCCTTGTATCAGCAACAGACTACGATTCTTTGAATCAAAATTCGAGAGATCCACCTTTTCAATATTTCCATGCATTGCTGGATCTGTGCCTAGAACCAGTTTGACCTGAAATTCACCCACACGCAGATTTTGTTGTGCCACAATTTGGGCCAGCTGTTGACAGAGCGAGAAGACCGTTGATTGCATCGGAAACGATTGTTTTAGGGTCCATTTCGATAAAACGAGTTCCTCTTCAGAATCTGTTCTTGTAATCAACAGTGCAACTCCTTGAATATTCGCATCGGAAACGGCGGCACAGTAGTAGGAGGGGACCTGGCCCTTCATCAAGGCTTCGATTGTCGATTGTACGTATTGAAGATATTGAGCAAATTCGCGAGGGCCTAGAATTTGTTGTGTCGTCGTTTCGACTGGTTCTGAAGCAATTTCTGCTAACTTTGCAGAGCAGGATACTCCCTGATACCGAAATAATCTGGTTCCCTGTTCTTTCCATGAGGTAGGGGGGAGACCTGCTTTAATACAGGTCTGACTCAGAAATTCTTCAGCTTCCCATCCATGGTCGATGGGAACACCAGGCAATAATAAACCACTGCGTCCCTGCGCATGAATCTGCAAGCCATGCAGACCAACAGTGACCGCATCGATACGGTCTGACCCTTGTTCCTGCACTTCTTCCAGTTCGGATAACAGCCAGACTTCCACATCAAGTTGAGATAATTCAGTCGCGGAAATCGGAGGAAAACGGGGGTCATCCTTGGCGGCGCGTTCTGCCGCTTGTTGCAACGCCTGTCCCAGTGGCGTTGGTTGTCCAAAATTTCCACAACAGGAACGCAGTTGTCCTTGTCGCTTTAAACTCACAAAGGCGCCGTTGACAACTGTCTGTTCTAATTCACCCAGGGAGATCTCTTCGGACCTGCCGTTCGTGGCAGTACTCACCACAATGGAAGTTGCTTTCTGTAGTAGTTTCTGCTCGTGCTCAGGTGTGAGTTCAATATTCTGGGACGATCTAGGAGCCGACATCGTAGAAGAACCTTTCTGAAGATTCACTTTTTGAGAGTGAGTGTGGGAATTCTTTTTCAAAACCTCTTGGATGTTAACGGGCAGCCGCTTTTGTCCCCAGGTCCCTGGTTGGTCGTCAAAGTGACCGGCAATCTGAGTACCACAATAACCACAACACCCTTGATTAATGGCATATTTTCCTAACTGGTACCAGTTGCGTTCGATTAAAGTTTGTTGGCAGTTTGGACAATAGGTACTCTGTCGTGTGACATCATTCACATTTCCGGTATAGACATATTTGAGGCCTGCTTTCAGCGCGATCTCTCTGGCGCGGACCAGCGTTTCAGGAGGAGTCGCTCCTCGGTCGAGCATGCGGAAATCGGGATGAAAGGCTGAAAAGTGAAGGGGAACGTCATCGCCAATTTCCTTGAGAATCCAGTCACACATCTGTTGAAATTCGTTGTCACCATCGTTGGCCTGGGGAATGACCAGATTGGTGATTTCGAACCAGACATCAGTTTCCTGTTTAAGCCAGCGCAATGTATCCAATACCGGTTGAAGATGAGAAAGTGTGATACGATAGTAAAACTCTTCTGTGAATGCTTTCAAATCGATGTTGGCGGCATCAATATGTTCAAAAAAATCCGCGCGGGCTGTTTCCGTGATATAGCCGGCTGTCACGGCAACGGTTTTGATACCTTTAGCATGACAGGCTTTGGAAGTCTCAATTGCATATTCAGCCCAAATGATGGGGTCGTTATACGTGAAGGCGACACTCTGGCATCCCAATTCTGACGCCACCTCAGCAATTTCTTCTGGCAGAGCGCGGGCACTCAGGCGTTCGATTTCACGCGATTTGGAAATGTCCCAGTTCTGGCAGAACTTACAACCCAGATTGCAACCAGCTGTCCCAAAGGAAAGTACACTTGAACCAGGATAAAAATGATTCAGCGGTTTTTTTTCGATCGGGTCGACACAGAACCCGGTACTACGACCATAGGTGGTCAAAGCCATCTGGCCACCAACATTCTGGCGGACGAAACAAAAGCCTCGATCGCCTTCCGCTAACGAACAAGCACGGGGGCATAAATCACAGAGAATTTTCTCACCTGTCTGATGCCACCAGCGCGCAGGATAAAGCCCTTCTTCCATGTCAGGATGTTGTGGTTGAGTCGTTGGGAGAACGGGAAGTTTTTTTTCTGTCATCGCTAAAGCAAAACATAAAACAGAGATAAAAAGAGGGCATTGTGCCCTCAGAGATCAAGATAACCCATCTCTATGGTGAGGGTCATCAGTCAGTCGAAACATTCTAACTTTGCAGAAATAGAGTTTCAGAATCGGTGATGCATTGTATTGATTCAGTCTACTGAATCTTTCATTGCTATCTTAGCTGATTACTGTGTTTTTCAGCCACAGTCGAGTATCATCGAAGTCGTTTTCTCAACTGGAATGGCTTACATTAGATTATACGAAATTCTCTAAGCGATGTTTACAGACTATTTTTGGATTTTTATTGCTTTCACCTCTTATCTGGCAGGTTCCATACCCTTCGGTCTGTTAGTAGCGAAATTAGTAACAGACACGGATATTCGCAAAGTGGGTAGCGGCAATATCGGTGCCACAAATGTGGCGCGGACTCTGGGAGCCAAATGGGGAATTTTGGTTCTCGTGTTGGATGCATTAAAGGGGTTATTGCCCGTTTTATTCATTCCATCACTCTTTGTGGCAACAGATTCCTCCGACTTTGACCACGTACGTGTCTTAAGCGGAGTCGCCACAATTCTCGGTCATATGTTTCCAGTCTGGCTCGGTTTTCGAGGTGGAAAAGGAGTGGCTACCAGTTTGGGGGTGATCTTGGTGTTGGGGCCCTGGTCTACGTTGATTGCTGTGGCCGCTTTTATTTTGACTTTTCTGATTTCGCGGATTGTCGCTCTGAGTTCACTGATTGCTGCGACCGCATTTGGAATTGCTCAATTCGTTCAACTGGGATCACTTGCGTTTTCATCAGAAAAATGGAGTCTCGCTGCATTCAGTATTGCCGTTCCGGTATTAATTATCGTACGTCACTGGAGCAATCTGGGGCGGATCATGCGGGGTGAAGAAAAGAAATTTCAATTTGGCAAACAAAAACAGGCAGAAACAAATCTGTCTGATCATGTACCAGATCAAACAGAATAACGCTTCGTAACCTTATCCAGGATTCTGAACGAGCATCTCGTGCGGTTTCTGTTTTTTTAAGCCAGCCCGATGAGATCATCATGATCAAATCGCTGGCTATGAATTAAATAATAAGTTTTTGCTTTCGAGATTCCTGCTTCGTACAGGAAGAGTGATTCAAATTAAGATTCGACTCGAATGTTATTCGTAAGTGCGTACTGGTCAATTTCACTTAAAGCAGCATGGGTTGCCAATTGCTTATGGTAAAAAGAGTCTGTGCGTCCAGAAAGTACAACGATTTCCCCAAAAATATCCACTTTTAATGCCTGGACCTGACTTCCGGTTCGTGTGGCAATTGTGTTTTCAATCTTTTGAGAAAGTTTCTTTGCCTTTTGGGCATAGGTCTCTACAGTCATAAGCGATCCTCCTTGAAATTGGTAAATGTACCGACAGACAATCACTTGTGTTCCAGCCAGCGTTAGCAATCTGACTCGTCGTAGTATTCAAGGCGGGTAAATCTGAAGTTGTAGACTCTTGATCAACAAACGACTAACATCGTTCCGCTCGACGCAGAACACAAATCCATTTCATGTTATTCTAATTTTTTAGTGAGAGAGCTTTAAAACTCTTACTCCCATCACGAAGCAAATCACTTAATTGAGGTTCCTGTCGCTCAAAGAAGAAATTCCTATCTACTCATTCTATTTTTAATAATGTAAATTTATCGACCAACACCGCGATCGTCAAATAAAAATCACAATGAATGTTTCATTTCGCAAGAAAAACCTAGTTTGTGAACGAGTATCCTATTACTTGCTCTGTTTTGAATTCCAGATCCAGACCAGCGCATCAGGAAGTACAGCTTTGCCATGTCTACTACTGTGGATACCATGCCCGGTTACAAACCAGTAGTCATATCCACTATACGCCAGCGCGGCGGCCATCCGTTCGTTATTCAGAAACCAGTTTCCCAGTTTATTATCTAGATCATTATCTCCGTCTTGCAAAAATACTTTGATGGGTTTGGGGGGATCTTGCTTGCGAATGAGGCCAGGATAATCGTGGGCTGTTTTCCATGGTCCAAATTGATTGAGAGGAATGACGTTCTTTTCTCGGGAGGGATAATCTTCAATTCGGCGGAAATCACAAAAACTACCTACAAAGGAAATGACCTTCTGAAATAAATCGGTCCGGTGCCAGGCAGCTGTGAACGCGCAGCTACCTCCTGATGAGGCACCACAAATCACATGGTCTTCCGGTTTGTCTGAAATATGATATTGTTTGCGAATCAGAGGGAGCATTTCCTCGTCTAAAAAGGTGGCATATTGACCAGTGCAGGTGTCGTATTCATTGCTGCGGTTTCTGACATCCGGTTTCCCTTTCGTACTGGCAGGAATCACTCCGGGATTAATGAAGACTGTAATAGATACTGGAATTTTTTGGGCATGAATCAGGTTGTCGAGTACGATTGTCGCGTTCCCATCGCCGTGGCAATACCCGCGACCATCTGTGAAGACCATCAATTTGGCAGGGGCGTTTGATTTTGAATACTGAGCAGGCACATACACCCACCAGTCCCTGACTGTTCCCGGATAATGTTTGGTGCTTTTAAAAGGAGGCATTTGAATAAGTTTGCCTTGTGGAACTCCAGGCTGGCGAAGGCTTTCGGGTTTCCATTCATAACTTTCAAATCCAAATCGACTGTACCTTCCTGCAGGTAAGCGGCGGCCGTTAACGCTATATCGGTAATGGGCAGCAGAAAAATTCGGAAATCGTTCCACACGGGCAAAATAGCCTGAATCGCCTAAAGCAATCATGGGCCATTGGCGGTGATTTTCCGCATAGATAATCACTTCAGCATTCGGATCTGCTTTCAAAAACCAACCGGCAAATCCACCGCCGTCACTAGTTCTTTCGATTAAGTGGCGATGGGTCCCCTTAGTGAGATCTTTTTCCTTTTGGTAGCGTTTCTGAAAGAAGTCGAGAACCTGTTTCTGATTTTTTTTATTTTTCGGTTCTTTCAGGAGCTTGGAAATCTCTTCGAGTTTTTTGGGGGCCGCCAGGGCGAAATTGGCAGTCAATATCAGCATCATGCCCCACGATGCGATGTGAATGATTGAGCGACAAGGAGAGAAACACATTTTATAATACCCCTGAAATAGGATTTCACTTGGTGGAATGAGTAGTCTGAATTAAATAGAGCACCAGTGTCAGGATACTCTTAATGATCCATTACACTCCGATTAAGGTAGATTTGCAATTGACTGTATGCATCTCTCTCAAATCTTTCGATTCGTGTAAGAAATTCGATTCTGTCCGTTTGGATCGACCATGAATCCAGTTACAATAAATTCAGAATCTGGCAGGAATTATGAGAGAAAGGCCGTTTTGTGACGAACATGCTCGATCCACATCATGCTGTGTATGTTGGCAGTTTTGATCCGCCCACATTGGGGCATCTCGATATTCTTGAGCGCGGTGCCCGGATTTACACAAAAGTCACTGTAGGCATTGGAATCAACCCAGGCAAGAAACCCTTATTCTCACCTGAAGAACGCCAGCAGATGCTGAACGAACTTCTTGCGCCTTTACCCAATGTTGAAGTCAAATATTTTCAGGGTTTGGCTGTCAACTTTGTACAAGAATGCGGCGGTGGGGTGATGCTCAGAGGGTTCCGGACTCTGACAGATGTGGAAGCGGAATTTACGATGTCGCTGGCGAACCGGACTTTAGCACCGGAAATTGAAACCGTCTTTTTGATGGCCAGTGAAAAATATACTCATATTTCCAGTTCTTTGATCAAACAGATCGCTCAACTGGGCGGGGATGTTGCTGAAGAAAAATTAAACGACTTCGTCCCCAAGCTGGTAGTCAGTCCGTTACTGGAAAAATTTAATTCAAACACTTAAAGTAAAGATCTGCATCTGCTTTGTTTGTAGATTGAATAAGGAGAACTATCGATGGTAAAAACTGCTTCGACGATGTTGCCATTAGGAACTGAAGCCCCTGAGTTTTCATTGAAAAACGTTGATGGGCAAACTGTGTCCCTCAACGATTATCAGGATTCCAAAGGTTTACTGGTTATTTTTATGTGTAATCATTGCCCTTTTGTCGTTCATCTTCGAGAAGCATTGGCTTCATTTGCTGATGAATACATGGCGAAGGGGTTGGGAGTTGTGGGTATCAGCTCCAATGATGTTTCTACGCATCCAGATGATAGCCCGGAAAAAATGGTTGAAGAGGCCGCAGCAGCTGGCTACCACTTCGCCTATTTATATGATCCCACTCAAGAAGTCGCAAAAGCATACAAAGCTGCTTGTACTCCTGACTTCTTTCTGTTCGATCAGGAGAAAAAACTCGTCTATCGAGGACAGTTTGATGATAGCCGCCCTGGAAATGAGAAACCAATTAGCGGAGCAGATTTACGTGCGGCCTGCGATGCTGTTCTCGCTGGTGCCCCTGTTACTACGGACCAAAAACCCAGCATTGGCTGTAATATTAAATGGCAGGAAGGCAAAGAGCCAGAATATTTTACCGGTCAGCCTGCTGTCTGATCACTGGTTTGAATCATGTGACTCAACTCTCTTCATTATTGCGGTGAAGAGAGTTTTTTTATGACTTGCGCAAACTCCGATCTTTCTGTATTTCTCGATTCTCGCTTGTGATGTGTTTGTCCCCTCGTTTACAATTATTTAACATTCTTACTTAAAGTGGCAGCTAGCACTGAGCTGATTGGTAGTCGCATTTTCTGCAAAAGTTTTAAATAAAAAATACTGAGGAGTTTTCTTATGAGAAATCTGGTTGTCAGACAGACAAGATTCATTTTGGCTGTGGTTGCTCTCGGATTTCTTGTTTCTTCCTCAACACGACTCAACTCCGCTGAAAAAAAGAATGCGAAACCGCAATCTCTGGCTGATGAACTACCACGTTTAGAGCCCACGACTGCTAAAAATGCCTTGAAAACTTTTCGATTACAAAATGGTTTTAAAATGGAGTTGCTGGCGGCAGAACCATTGGTGACTGATCCGGTGGCGATGCAGTATGACGAAAATGGTTTGGCATATGTCATCGAGATGAATGATTATCCTTATACGGATAAGTCTAAAGATGAAGCCTGGGCCGAACAGAAATCGGCGGCCATTGGCAAAGTACGCGTGTTAGAAGATGTTGACGGCGACGGTAAATTTGATCGTTCGACGATTTTTGCCGACCAATTATCATGGCCTACCGGACTGGCGTTCTGGAAAGGGGGAGTCTACGTTTCTGCTACTCCTGATGTCTGGTACTTCAAAGACACTGATGGTGACCACAAAGCGGATATCAAACGCAAAGTCTTTACCGGATTTCGCAAGTTTAATGTGCAGGCTGTGATGAATAACCTGAAATGGGGGCTGGACCATCAGATCTATGGTGCAGGTGGGAGTAACGGGGGAAGCATCCAGGCTAGTGGGCTGACTAAAACAGACCCGATTAATATGGGACGGCGTGATTTTCGATTTGATGCCGAAACTGAGACATTTGAAGTCATTTCCGGGGGAGCGCGTTTTGGAAATACATTTGATGACTGGGGAAATCGTTTCATCTGTAACATCCGAAATCCCTTGATGCATATTGTGCTACCCACAAAATATCTGGTTCGCAACCGGTATTTACCGGTTGCATCTGCTATCAATGACGTTGCCGAAGCCGGCGATACTCTTTCTGTTTTTCGCGTGAGCCCTGCCGAACCCTGGAGAGTCATCAATGCACAACGTCTGGCTTCTGATCCCAATTCACGCTCTCCACGAAGTGAAAAAAACGCGACAGGCTTTGTAACTTCTTCGGCTGGCGCGACGATCTATCGAGGGACCGCTTATCCAAAAGAGTATTATGGAAATGCATTCATTGGTGAAGTCGCTGGAAATTTAGTAATGCGTTATCGGGTGACACCAGATGGCGTCACATTCAAAGCCAGACGGGCGCACGACGACGTGGAATTTCTTGCTTCCACTGATAACTGGTTTCGCCCCGTTAACTTTCTGAATGCACCTGATGGCACACTGCATGCGTTAGATATGTACCGAGAAAATATCGAACATCCCTGGTCGATTCCCGATGATATCAAGGCGCATTTAGATTTGACCAGTGGTCGTGATCGAGGTCGCATCTATCGTCTGGTTCCTCCAGAATATCCTGGAAACTATCAAAAACCTCGGTTACCACGCCTTGGTTCGGCAGATATTGAAACACTCGTTGCCGAATTAGAGAATCCGAATGTATGGTGGCGCGACACTGCGCATCGACTGATCTTTGAACGACAGGATCAGTCGGCCGTACCACCACTCAGAAAGTTGCTGAAGAATAGTTCATCTGCTCTGGCGAGACTCCACGCTCTCTGGTCCCTGCAAGGTTTAAACGCTTTAACTGAGGAAAACTTGCAGAGAGCTTTGAACGACAAAGAACCAGAAATTAGACGTGCTGCCATTCGTCTTGCCGAACCAATGTTAAATCAGAATACAAAACTGCGAGACCGTGTCCTGGCCTTGGCTTCAGATAAAGATCCACGAGTTCGCTTTCAAACTGCTTTTACCCTTGGAGAAGTTGATCATCCTCAAGCGGCAAAATCCTTGTATCAAATCGTGCGCCGTGATCATAGTGACTTTTGGATTCGGACCGCTGTGCTGAGTTCTTTGTCTGATTCAACTGCGCCTTTCTTAAAGAATCTATTGGCCGATGTGGAATTTGCTGCCAGCCCTGAAGCACAACCACTCTTAAATCAATTGTCAAATGTCATTGGCACGAGACAGCTGGTACCGGAAGTAAATATGATTCTTGGAATCGTTGCCAGTTATCAATATCCAAATCAAATTCAGCGTACAGAAGAAGTTCAAACGCAAGCCGTCCTGGCGATTGGCCAGGGATTAAAACGTGGTGGAAAAACACTTCTCAAATTTACTGAAGCTGAAAATTCAGATTCAGCACGACTCATTCGCCATTTGATCGGACAGTCGAAACAGAGAGCCGCTGATCGTGACAAAACTGTTGAGGTACGTCAACAGGCGATTGATTTATTAAGTTGTACCGATTTGACAATGGCAGAGACAACGCTCTTGCCACTACTGGATGCACGAGAGCCGCAAGCGATTCAAGTCTCTGTTGTCGAAGCGTTAACCAGCTTTACTGACACAAAAGTTGCTGATCTGTTACTCAAGCGATATCCTTCTCTCACTCCCAATGTTAGAACAGAGATCGTCAATCGGTTATTAAGGAGACAGAACTGGATTTTAAGACTATTTGCTGCAATTTCAGAAAGAACGGTTGCCATCAGTCAGATACCACAGGTGAGACGGACTATTCTTATGAAAAGTTCGAATCCAGAGATCAAAAAGCAGGCGGCTCAATTTTTTGAAGGAGACATTCTCAGTCCTCGTAAAGAAATTATTGCACAATATCAACCAGCCCTCTCTTTGCAAAGCGATCTGAACCGAGGAAAAATTGTCTTCAAGCGGGATTGTCTCACCTGCCATAAATTGGGGAACGAAGGTTACGAAGTCGGTCCCAATCTGGCCACGATCAAAAACAGGACGGCTCCAGAAATTCTGGTACATGTACTGGATCCTAACAAAGAAGTTTCACCGAACTATCTCGAATATGTTGTGGTGACGGATGCCGGTTTGATTGAAACCGGTATTATTGTGAATGAGACCCCTTCCAGTATTACGCTCAAAAAAGCAGAGAACAAAGAGATCACAATACTACGCAAGAATATTGATGAAATTAAGAGTTCCGGTAAATCACTGATGCCGGAGGGCCTTGAAAAGAAAATCAAGGCCCAGGAGATGGCAGACTTGATCGCTTACTTGATGAATCTGAAAAAATGAAAACGTGATAAAGATTCATTTTTTCGACGTCAGATCGAAATCAAACACATTATCACCGGCTTTCACGCTTTCTGTCAGTGTTGTTTTGGTATTGTAATTTGCTGGAATCGTTTCTTTGAATTCTGTTGCTGCCTCTTCTCCTGATTCTTCCGAGTTACCCTCTTGAACAGTCGTGATGCTGATTTTATGGTTGCCCAGTTTGGCTCCTTTTGTATCCCCAACATAAATCAACTCGTATTTCCCTTCAGAATCTGTGGTTCCCATGGACGATCGGCCTTTTTCAGGACTGAAGATGACCATGACTCCTGGAAGTGCTGTTCCATCCATGGTGACTGTACCCGTTACGTATCCTAAATCGGGTTGGTCGCTTGCCTGGCTGCCACACCCTGAGCCGATGATGCAAATCAAACTGAAAAGAAAGACGATACTCCAAGTTGTTGCTGGTTTCATTGATGTTTCCTTAAAATTAAATATTGACAATAAAGATAAAATCAAATCATGTTTATTGGTCGACGATAATAGAAGGGCAGGCGTGGAAACACAAGTTTGCTTTCAAATCTTGCACTCGAATCAATAATTAACGAAAACGAGGCAAGTAGTTTGCGCCTACTTGCCCCGTTTCATCACGTTTCTTTGAGTTAAGACGATTTCTTAAAACTCGCCAACCACATTCCCGTCGTTGATGCCAATCAGGTATTCCAGAGTACTGTCGGCTGGAATCGTTGAGGCATTATGGTCAATATTTTCACTGAGGAATTGAATACGACCATCTCCAAACAGGAAATGGGCTCCACCTACATGGCGGCTGCTGAACGCGATCCGCCCCTGTCCTGTTGACGCATTCGCATTGATGGGCGCTGCACCACCCCCAAAAATGGAGATCAATCCTTGATTGGAACCAGATCCATCCGAGCTGATGGCGGGGCCAGTGGCGTTGAAGTCGCGGGCTGCATACAGGGCACCGGCAAATGCTTTTACAGAACCGAGTGAATAGGCCCGTTCTCCGGCCAGAATCACATTGCTGCTGCCATCTGTGAAATCACGCATACGAACATTGCTATTTCGGAAAAATGCCCCGTTAGCAGTATTGGTAGGGTTGGTTCCTTGATCCTTCTTCAAACCATATGAGTTATTGGAGGCAATATAATTCGTCACAGCCAGACCATACTCTGAGCCGCCCGTCGCTTTAATTCTACGACCGGCTTCATCATGAATACGGGGACCGGTGTCAGAAGGACAACGGAATACAGGCAGTGTTTGTTGCATGGTGTCTCGCAGGCTTGCAGTATTTAATACGGTCGAAACAGGAATCGTACCAACATTGAGCTGATTAAACAGAGGTGCCTGATCAAGATAAGGCAGTAACAAGGCGTTCCAGGCCCAGTGTCCCTCATTATCAACAACCACTCCCCCATTGGATGGAAGAATTTCTTCTACATACCCGGGAGGAAACGTACGAAAGGTTTCATGGTAATTGTGCATTGCCAGCCCGATTTGTTTCAAATTATTTTTACAGGTGCTTCTGCGGGCGGCTTCTCGTGCTTGTTGAACGGCAGGTAACAATAAGGCAATTAAAATGGCTATGATGGCAATGACTACCAACAGTTCGATCAGGGTAAACCCCCGCCGATCAGCCGAGCGACTTTGGTTCTTCATTGAGTCGTTCCTGTCTTTCTAATTCGAGTTGATTTAAGAAATTTCAAAAAAGGAGGAAATGAGGAAAAAGTTCTCCTAAATAAGCTGTCGTATGCAGAAGCAGGGATTTACCTGTTTTTTTCCAGGAAAGTGAAATCTACTGGAACAGATTAGATGTGAGTGTTCATGTGTTATTGGCTTGTAGAGCTTATTTTCAGACTGTTGAACCCAAGTTGTGAGGTTTTACCTTACTGTCCTAGGTAGATTTGTGAGTGGATTTCACAGATCGGGGGAGTAAGTCGGCAAGTTTTTGTACGATAGTTTAATAGCAGCTTTAATTGTTGTGATTAAAGTCAAAATCCAGCTTCGTTTTGAACAACATGAATCCCTTTGTTTTATGCGCAATCATCAAGAAGATGCCTCCCTGCCTGACGATCTCCATGTCAAATTCCTGAATGTATTTACACAGCATCGGAATCAGCTTTACTCGTACATTTATTCATTGCTACCCAATCGGGACGATGCAGAGGATGTCTTTCAGCGAACCAGCCTGATTTTGTGGAGAAAATTCCCAGAGTATGACGACTCCAGCAGTTTCTTTTCTTGGGCTTGTGGCGTGGCATTCTATGAAGTGAAAAACTTTATTCGAGTTGCGCAACGAAAGCGGTTACAATTTCGGGATGATGTGATTCAACAGCTGGCTGATGAAAAGGCAGGTATCTCCCAGAAAAAGTTGAATCAAAGAGCCACTGCTTTGCAGGACTGTATTCAAAAATTAAGAGACAAAGATCGAGATTTAGTCGATCAGGTGTATCGCAATCAGACAGCTATCAAAGATGTGGCAGAAGCAGCCGGTTCCGCTATTCAAACATTATACAACAGGCTCAACCAGATTCGGCGACAATTAACTCAATGTATTGAACGTACCTTGTCCTATACAGGAGAGGGAAAATGAACCAGAAAAACAATCAAAATGAGATATTGTTTGATCTTTTAGGGGCACTATGTAATCAAACGATTACAGCAGAACAGCATCAAACATTGGAAAACCTTCTGGCAGAAGATGCGGAGGCAAGGCAGCATTATTTTAACTATCTGGAACTGCACTTGAACCTTGAACGGCTCCACGACGAACGACCTGAAGCAGAAATTGATTTTCAACTATCAACGCCCATAATCCAAAGTTCGCAAACGAAGCCATTTACAAGCAATGCGTTCAAATCGTCCCAAGCACTATGGGGATTAGTCTCAATCGTTTGTGTTACCATCGTAGTGGGGATGCTGTTTCTAATTCAAAAACCAATTGAACCGCCACAGATCAGTCAGCCTGATCGACCGACTACAGCCAATAAAACGCAAGTCGCCGAAGTCACTCAGACTGCAGCAATTCGTTTTGCGGAAGGTGCACCGTTTCTTAAGGTGGGGTCACCGATAGAAATTGCTCAGGAATATGCAATTTCTCAAGGGCAAATCCAATTTAAATTTAATAACGGTGCTGAAGTGATTCTGGTCGGCCCTGCTGTATTTGAAAGTCAAGGCGCGGAACATCTGGCAGTCCGTTATGGCTCCTGTTCGGTCTTTGCCCCCGAAGGAGCGGAAGGTTTTACTATAGAAACACCACTCTCTAATGTCGTTGATTATGGCACCCGGTTTTCAGTGAATGTGACAGAAACAGGTAATACTGACGTTCAAGTTATCGAAGGTGAAACGGACGTACGACCAATTGAAGTTGATCTCAAGTCCAAAGTCAAAACAAAGCGTTTGACAAAAGGAATGGCACAGCGATTCACAACCAATAATGGGGTTGTCGTCGATGAAATTCCGTTTGACGGTAAACAATATGTTTCACAATTACCTGATCGAATTATTTCATATACAACGACATTAGGCCCAAATCAGGGGGCAGAAGACTTAACGAGTGTGACTGTTCAAAGAGGTGGAAACGCATATCAATACCCAGTCGAAGATTTGATTGGTATTGAGCTGACTCACTACAAAGGGAAATCTTTCATTGCCAGAAACGATGGCATTGATCCTGCTACTGATGGAGACCCTGCGACCTTGCGCAGGCATCTGCTGGAACAGGACCGAAGTTTAGTGACGGGGGTTGTTAACCCGTTTGGTTCAACGAAGCCATTAACCAGGCCTCCCGTGATGAACGAGTCTGAAGACCCCGATCAGCCTAATACTCCAGGGATGGCAATTCGGTTTCGAGAGCCCGTTGTCAATGATCACGGTCCCGATATTGTCCTGTTTGACCTGCATGTCATCGTACATCCCACAGGCGGTGATACTTTTTTTGTCACTCCTCTACCGTTTACTTCGAATCGGAAAACATATCAAATTAAGCAATTTGATATCGATCTGGCATCTCCTGAAGCAAAACTGTTAGAGAAGTTCTGGTTACATATTTTTAATCAAAAAACAGGAGTTCGTTCTCTAACCGAGTTAGAATCTGCGAAAGGAAACGGTGGTAAGTGGCATGTTGTGGGAGCCAAGGCATTAGCTTTGGGGATCGACCTGTCCGATCTGGGGGTTCCGGAAGGTGAAACGGTTGAAGGATTATTTATTCAGGATCTCGATGGAGATAGAGATTCGGTAGATCCTGTTTTTATAGGCGGATTCCCTCCTTTAGAGCATTCCAAGTAATTATTTGATATAATCAGAATATTGAAACCTGTTGAGATTCAGTATTTCTTTACGAAAGTGGCCTGTTTGATGAGATTCTTTGTCGTAAGTCTACTCCTTTGGATTTCTACTTGCATGGTAAATGCGGCAGAAAACACAGAGTCAGTAAATTCTCCAACGAACAAGAAACAGAATCATTTTTTTGAAAAAGAGATTCGTCCTCTCTTGATCAAACATTGTCTGGAGTGTCACAGCGAGAAAAAGCAGAAAGGGGAACTGCGTCTTGATTCCCTGAAGGCGATGCTGCAAGGAGGAGAAAGCGGTCCGACAATTGTTCCCGGCAAAGCAAATGAAAGTTTGCTGGTGGAAGCAATCAATTACGAATCTTTTGAGATGCCGCCAGAAAAAAAATTATCTGATAAAGAAATTTCTGCGCTGACTCATTGGATTAATACAGGCGCGTATTGGCCCGAAGGTCCCAATTATGTGATCAAACAGCGCGGTACGGAGACATTTTTTACAGAAGAAGATCGTAACTTTTGGGTATTTCAACCAGTCAAGAAAGCTCAGGTTCCACAAGTCGATCAACGGCGATGGTCAAAAAATCCCATTGATGCGTTTGTTATTGAACGTTTGCATAAAGAAGGACTGACCCCCGCTGGTGAAGCCAACCGTACTACATTGATCCGACGCGCATACTACGATTTAATCGGCCTGCCTCCCACTGTCGAGCAAATCAATGCTTTTGTGAATGATTCCTCGCCGGATGCCTGGTCTCGATTGATTGAGGAACTTCTGAAGAATCCTCATTATGGTGAAAAATGGGCTCGCCACTGGTTTGATGTTGTGCGTTATGCTGAATCGGACGGATTTAATCAGGATGCGTTTCGTCCAGAAATCTGGCGTTATCGTGACTACGTGATTCGTGCTTTCAATAATGACAAGCCTTATTCACGTTTTGTGAGAGAACAACTGGCCGGAGATGAAATTGCTCCCGAAGATCCAGAAGCATTAGCGGCAACCGGTTTTCTCAGACATTATCTTTATGAGTATAATCAGCGTGATGCACGGACCCAGTGGAACGACATACTCGATAATATTACTGACGCGACCGGTGACGTCTTCATGGGAATGAGCATGGGCTGTGCACGTTGCCATGATCATAAATTTGATCCGATTCCGCATCAGGATTATTACCGGTTACAGGCATTTTTTGCGCCTCTGATGCCTCGCGATGATGTGCCTTTTGTCACACCGCAAGAGCTGGGAGAGTACAACCGTAAGCTCAATATCTGGGAAGAAAAGACAGCCGAGATTCGTGCCAAGATTGAAGAATTGACTCAAGCATCAGTGGAAAAAGCGGCAAAAAATCAAATTAAAATGTTTCCTGCTGACATTCAGGAAATCATGCAAAAACCGGAATTCGAACGCACTGCGCTGGAACACCAATTAGCGGATCTTGTTCTCAGGCAAGTCAAAGGCAAGCAGGAAGCAGCACTTGCTGCTCTCAAGAAAAGTAAAAAAGACAATGGTGAAACATACCGTACACTGCTCAAAGAATTGGCGGCATTTGATGATTTAAAACCAAAACCATTACCCATGGGAATGAGTGTGACCGATTCACGGGGAGCAGTACCGGTCACAACAATCCCTGACGATCCGCAACATACACCGATTGTTCCCGGATTTCTTTCTCTCCTGAAGCCTGGCAAAGCAGAAATTATACCGGTTTCGACGGCTCCTCAGTCATCGGGGCGTCGTACCGCTTTGGCAAATTGGATGGTCAATCCACAAAATCGATTGACGACGCGCGTCATTACCAATCGTGTATGGCAGTATCATTTTGGTACGGGACTTGTTTCTACCTCAAATGACTTTGGTCATATGGGAGAGTCTCCCAGCCATCCGGAATTACTGGATTGGCTGACCACTTATTTTGTGGAACATGGTTGGAGTATCAAAAATCTGCATCGGTTAATTATGAATTCGTCGACATACCGTCTTTCTGCTTTTCATCCTACTGCTGAAAAAGCAAAACTCAAAGATCCTCAAAATCGGCTGTATTGGCGTGGCAACATTCGCAGATTGAATGCGGAAGATATCCGGGACTCTGCACTGTTCATTTCTGGTGAGCTCGATCCCAAATTGGGAGGACCCAGCGTAAAAGGGACCCAGCCTCGTCGCAGTATCTACACAATCATGAAGCGAAATGTGCAAGACCCTGTCCTGGGAGCGTTCGATCTTCCTGGGGGAATCAAAAGTGTTGCACAACGAGATGTCACGACAACAGCCAATCAGGCTTTGATGATGATCAATGGTGATTGGTTCCTCAAACGATCCAATGCACTCGCGCGGATATTGAAGACGAAGTCATTTAGCAATGATCGCGAAATGATCGCTTATCTACATCAAATGGTTTATGGCAAAAAACCTGAAAAGGCAGACGTTGACTTATTGTCAGAATTCCTGAAAACACAAGAAAAACGAATTCAGGGAGAAGCTGAACAACAACAACAGACCTTTATCGGCCAAATCGCACAAACTTCTAACGAGTCGGTCAAACTCGGTAAGGGGTCTACGTTGACGACTCTGAATGTTCCCTTTTCGAAATCATTTCCCGATCAAGACTTCACGATTGAAGCCTCGATCCAATTAGAGTCGATCTATGAAAATGCGGCCGTGAATACGATTGCCTCTCAATGGACGGGGAATACAAAACATCAAGGTTGGTCGTTAGGCGTCACCAGCCAGAAGTCAGCCTACAAACCGCGGAATCTCATCTTACAGTTGGTTGGCAAAAACCCTGAGGGCAAACTGACATATGAAGTCATTCCTTCGAATGTTCATTTGGAACTTAATCAGCCTTATTATATGGCTGTGTCAGTGAAGATTTCTGAAACGGGTGAATCGGGAATTCAGTTTTATGTAAAGGAGCTTTTCTCCGAAAAACCATTAGAGCGTGTCTCTGTGAAACACAATGTCGTTAGTGACTACCGTCCTACAAATAATCTTGTCTTTGGAGGTCGTGATAAGTCTTCTGGAAGTAGATGGAACGGCCTTTTAGATAATATCAGGATATCCCGTTCTGCTTTGAGTCAGGACGAGTTACAGATCCATCAACCTGCCAAAACGCTTGCGTCTGTGGTTGGTTTCTGGCAATTCAATCATCAAACGGGACTTTTGAAAAACAGTATAGCGAATAGGCTGCATATCGCTCCCCCAGCTCAAACATCTCTGGGACCTAGTGATGCACCTCAACAGGCTTTAGCAGATTTATGTCATGTGCTATTTAATTCCAATCAATTTCTCTATCTGGATTAATAAATCGTGACCAATGAAATCCATTGCGGAAAGATAATCGTATGAGTATTGAACACTCGCAAGCACTTCCTGAATTGGTGATCAATCGACGGGAACTCTTGTTTCAAGCTGGTGCAGGTTTTGGTGGCATTGCTTTAAACGCGCTTTTAGCTCAGCAAGCGAATGCAGCTGTAAAATCTAGCGCCAAACCGCTCTCGCCTTTAGCATCTAAGCAAACGCATTTTCCGGCTACCGCCAAGAGTGTTATCTTCCTCTTCATGGAGGGCGGCCCCAGTCATATTGACCTGTTCGATCCCAAGCCGGAGTTACAAAAAATGGCGGGGAAAAAATTACCTGATAGTTTCAAACGTCCTATAACGGCAATGGGAGAAGTAAATTCACCTCTGCTCGCTTCCCAACGAAAATGGAAGCAACATGGCGAAGCAGGAACCTGGGTTTCCGATTGGTTGCCACATACTGCTTCTTGCGTTGATGATATTGCTGTTTTACGCGGGTGTTGGACGAACGGTATCAATCATGCTGGCGGTGTCTGCCAAATGAATACCTGCATTCCTCTCGCCGGGCGTCCCTCTTTAGGGAGTTGGGTTACCTATGGTCTGGGAACAGAAAATGAAAGTCTGCCAGCCTTCGTTGTGATTCAGGACAATAACGGCACTGTCGTGAATGGGCCACGAAATTGGGGAACGGCCTTCATTCCTGCTGTCTATCAGGGGACTCGGTTAAATACGGGGAAAGAACCCATTTCGAATTTATACCGACCCTCTGAAATCTTTCCCTCTCAAGAAGCAGGAAAGCTGGATTTACTGGCGACTCTCAATCAACAGCATGCAAAAATTCGAAAACAGCAGTCTGAACTTGATGCCAGAATCGAGTCTTATGAACTCGCATTTCGTATGCAGGCTTCTGCTCCTGAAGCCGTAGATTTGACCCAGGAAACCAAAGCAACTTACGAATTGTATGGCATGGACCAAAAAGAAACGAAAGTGTATGGAACCAATTGTTTATTAGCACGTCGACTGGTGGAGCGTGGTGTGCGTTTCGTTCAGCTTTATAATGGAGCCGGTAGTAAATGGGACTCTCATTCCGGGATTGAAAAACGCCATGCGGCGCTCTGCCAGGGTATGGATAAATGTGTCGCCGGCCTCTTGAAAGATCTCAAGCAGCGCGGCCTGTTGGATTCCACCCTGGTAGTTTGGGGGGGAGAATTCGGAAGAACGCCCATGAGCGAAAAGGGGGATGGTCGAGATCATAACCCAACCGGATTCACGATGTGGATGGCCGGAGGTGGTGTCAAAGGCGGTCAAACGATTGGCGGAACCGATGAGATGGGACTGTACGCCGTCGAAGATCGAATGCATGTTCGCGACATTCATACCAGCATTTATCATTTGTTGGGCCTTAGTAATATGAAACTGGAATACCGTCATAAAGGGAGCCCGGAGCGACCCACTTTGAACGAGGGAGAATTCATGGAAAAACTGGTGACGGGCTAAGCGTTTTGTGTGTAACTCATTTTTGATAAAGAGTTTATGGCAATAAATCGAAAGCGGGCTCATTCGAGTTCATTGAATCGCTATTTTTTACCTGACAAGTAATTTTGTATTCTTTTCCATGAAAAATGCTTGTTTGAAATTCCTCTCTTGCACTTCAGCTTAAAAGCGGTACGATAATAATATATAAGTAACTCTTAGTATTACTTAAACTATTGAGTGCTTTGACCCTCCGTAAATGCAATCCAGAAGACTGGATCGCCCTCGCCAAACCTATTTCCAAGAGAGTCTTCTTCTATGAACGAGCGACTTTTCCTGGTGTGTCTGTTATTTGTTTCCTGTTGTCTGAGTGTTGCTCAAGCCGCAGACTCTGCGAACAAGAAAACTCCACTCTCATTCGAAAACGATGTGCGCAAAATTCTGAAGGTTCACTGCCTGCACTGCCATGGTGAGAATGGTGAAAAAGAGGGAAATCTCGATCTGCGTCTCAAGCGTTTTATGGTGAAAGGTGGTGATAGTGGGGCCGCCATCGTTCCCGGTAAAAGTGATCAAAGTGAGTTAATTACCCGTGTCGTTGCGCAGGAAATGCCACCTGAAGGCAAACACATGCCTGAAGCAGAGATCGAGATTCTAAAGCAATGGATTGATCAGGGGGCTCATACCCTGCGACCAGAACCGGAAAAGATTGGCGCTGATTATATTGCTCCCGATGATCTGGCCTTCTGGTCTTTTCAACCCGTTAAGAATTCTCCTGTTCCACAGGTAAAACAGCCCAAGCTGGTGCGGCAGCCGGTCGATGCGTTTCTATTGGCAAAGCTGGAAGAAAAGAAACTCTCTTTTTCTTCACAGGCTTCGAAAACCTCATTAGCACGTCGTGCATTTTACGATTTAATCGGCCTGCCTCCTCAACCTGAAGAGTTGAAACAGTACCTCGAAGATAAAAGCCCCGATGCTTATGAAAAACTGATCGACCGACTTTTAGCTTCAAAGCATTATGGAGAACGCTGGGGTCGTCACTGGCTGGATGTGGCCGGCTATGCCGACTCGGAAGGCTACAACAACAAAGACCGGGAACGTCTTTGGGCTTTTCGTTATCGTGATTATGTCATCCGCGCATTCAATGAAGACAAGCCCTACGATCAATTCCTCCGCGAACAATTAGCGGGAGATGAAATGATCAAGCCGCCTTACAAAAACTTGAGCCCTGAAGATCTGGAAAAACTGGTTGCTACCGGATTTTTACGTATGGCCCCCGATGGAACCGGGAGTAACCCGGCAGAAAAAGAAGTAGCAAAGAACCAGGTAGTCACTGATACGATCGATATCGTTTCTTCTTCAGTCCTGGGAATGACAGTTGCCTGTGCACAGTGCCATGACCACAAATACGATCCAATTCCACAAAACGATTATTATCGTTTCCGTGCTATTTTCGAGCCTGCATTGGACTGGAAAAGCTGGCGAACTCCGGCTTCCCGGCGTATCTCTATAATGTCAGATGCAGATCGCAAAATTGCCAATGAACTGGAAGCCGAAGCGAAGAAAGTCCTGGGAGAACGAACGGCTCTCGTCAATCAATTCATCGATCGGACATTGGAACGGGAACTCCTCGATGTGCCGGAAGACAAGCGTGACTTGACTCGAACTGCCTATAAAACCACCGGAAAAAAACGCACTAAAGAGCAGGTGGCACTCCTCAAAAATTACCCGCGTATCAATCGTTTATCAGCAGGTTCTCTGTACCTTTACGATCGAACCCTGCATGAACAATCTGGAAAAGCCGCTACCAAAGCGAAGCAACTTGCTAAAGAGCTGGTCGAAAAAATCAGTAAAGAAACGTTGAGTCGGATTCCTGAAGCACAAAAGAAAATCGCGTTAGCAGCCAAGAAAACGGCTGAGAAAAAGAGAACACCAGAACAGAAAAAACTGATCGCAGAATTTCCAGGTCTATTAGTTTCTGTTTCGAATCTCGAGAAATTTGATCCCAAAGGGGCCGCTCAAGTACAGCATTTTAAAGACGAAGCCAAGCGGTTGACTGAACTCAAGACTCAGGGCATTTTGAATAAGTTGAATGATAAAGTAGCTAAGATCAGAGAGAAAAAACCGAAAGAAGAGTTTGTACGTGTACTGACGGAAGTTCCCGGTAAAGTGCCGAAGACTTTTTTCTTTAATCGCGGAGACTTCGAGCAACCCAAGCATGAACTCCTTCCCGCTGGGTTGTCTGTAGTGAAGAGCAATCTGAAAAAACCGATCGAAATTCCAGCTCAAAACAATGATTTGCAAACATCAGGGCGGCGTTTAGCTTATGCCAAATATATCACTAATGGAGAGCATCCTCTAACGGCGCGTGTCTTTGTGAACCGCGTCTGGCTACATCACTTTGGTAAAGGGATCGTGGCATCTCCCACTGATTTTGGCAAGTTAGGAATTCCACCGACGCATTTAGAATTGCTGGACTGGCTGGCACATGACTTCGTCTCAAATGGTTGGAAAATCAAGCGTCTGCATAAAATGCTGATGACTTCAACGGCTTACATGCAAAGTTCTCAGAGATCAGCCGACTATGATGTGATTGATCCAGACAATCTGCTCTATGGTCGCATGCCGGTCCGTCGACTGGAAGCAGAGACAATCCGTGACTCGGTTATTGCTGTCACGGGTAAACTGAAAACGGATTTGTATGGCGAACCGGTTCCAGTGAAAGAAGACGAAGTAGGGCAAATTGTGGTGGGCATAGCGAATGTTGATTCAGCTGGTCGCCAGAAAAAAGCAATCAAAATGGATGATCGCAAGTTCCGCCGCAGTGTTTATATCACGGTCAGCCGAAGTAAACCGCTGGCAGTACTTGATATGTTTGATGCTCCCAAAATGGAGCCAAATTGCGAAAAACGTTCTTCTTCGACTGTAGCGCCTCAATCACTGTTGATGATGAATAGCGGCTTTATGGTAGAACATTCCACATATTTTGCGGAACGGTTACAAAAAACTCACGCTGGAAATAAGCAGGAGCAGGTCAAGCTCGCCTGGATGCTTGCTTTTGGTAAAGTTCCTACAGCAGACGAAGTCAAACAATCCGTGGAATTCATCGTCTCTCAAATTCCTCAATTTAATACAACAAAAGCGAGCTCCGGGAAAACTCCTGAGCAACTGGCTTTAGCAACGTTTTGTCAGGCCCTTTTGAGTAGTAACGAATTTCTTTACGTTGATTAAAACGGTATCAAACTATGAATTATAAAGCACCCGATTCAACGGATCATTCCAGACGTCACTTTCTGGCCGCAAGCTCGATGGGAATCGGTTCTCTTGCGCTGTCCTGGATGTTGAATCAGGATCAGGCTCTGGCCAAGAATCCGGCGATTCGACCTGAACTGCTGAAAAAACATTTTGACTTGAAGTTAAAGCCGACCCATCACCCTCCCCGGGCGAAAGCCATGATCTCAATGTTCATGCAGGGAGGACCCAGTCATCTGGATATGTTCGATCCCAAACCAATGCTTCAGAAGTACGATGGTAAAAAATTTCCCGGAGACATTAAATACGATAATGCAGCACAGGCGAGTTCAAAAGTGCTGGGTTCACCCTGGAAATTCAGTAAGTATGGTGAATGCGGTACTGAGTTATCAGAATTACTGCCGGGTTTGAGCGAAGTTGTTGACGATATCACTCTGATCCGTTCCATGCACACCGGTGTGAATAACCATGGACAGTCGATTTATGCCATGCACAGTGGTCGTATTCTTCCCGGACGGCCAACACTGGGAAGCTGGTTAACTTATGGTTTAGGTAGTGAATCAGAAAATTTGCCTGCCTACATCGCGATGGTCGATCCCGGCGGTGCACCCGTATTGGGTGTTGATAACTGGACCAATGGCTGGCTTCCTTCCTTATATCAGGGGACTGTGATTCGACCTAAAGAACCGAGAATTCTTAATTTGAATGCCCCTCCTCACCTCAGTGGGAAAGCACAGGAAAAGTATCTCGATTTCCTGGGAAAACTGAATCAGAGACACCTCAACCAGCACCCGGGAGAAGACGATCTTTCTGCTCGAATCGCCAGCTATGAACTGGCTGCTAAAATGCAGACCGCGGCGACAGAAGCGTTGGACTTGAGTAAGGAAACCAAAGCGACTCAAGCCATGTATGGAATTGATCGTTCCGAATCCGCCGAGTTTGGCAAGCGTTGTCTCATTGCACGTCGACTCATCGAACGTGGTGTGCGTTTTGTACAAATAATGACGGGGAATCAGCATTGGGATCATCATACCAGCATGCGGACTTCTCTGCCGCGCACCTGTAAACGAGTAGATGTGCCTTCAGCAGGTCTTGTGAAAGACCTCAAAATGAGAGGTCTGTTAGATGAGACGCTCGTGCACTGGGGAGGCGAAATGGGACGCCTGCCCGTAATTCAGAATGATGCTGGCGTGGCAAAGCAGGGACGAGATCATAATACGTATGGTTTCAGCATGTGGTTGGCCGGTGGTGGACTCAAAGGTGGTATGGCCTATGGTGAAACAGATGATTTTGGTCATCATGCTGTTGAAAACAAAGTCAGTCATAGTGACTATCATCAAACACTACTCTATTTGTTCGGACTCGATCCAGAACGACTGACATTCACTCGCAATGGTGCAGAACAGACATTAATCGACAAGCAGCCTTCTCGTATCGTGCATGATATTATTGCATAGGTTGTGTTCGAGTTTGCAACTTCACCTGAGAATCAAAAAACGCCCTGTACTTACAGGGCGTTTTTGTTTCCAATAGTGGGTGAGTACAACAAACTCACTTTGAGGGTATCGCAATCATATCAATCACCAGGGTGCGGTTCGGAAACCCTACGCTTTTGACAGTCGCTTTGGATGCGGCAGGGGGGCGTTTAGGGTTATAATATTCTGTGCGAATTTTTCCGAAAGGACCGCTGACTGCGTTATCTGAAACATAATATGTGGCTTTCGCCAGATGATTCAGGTCACTACCTGCTTTTTCGACAATAGTTCTTAATTGATTGAACACACTTCGAATCTGCTGGTCATTATTTTTGTTCTCTTTAGCGAGAATTCCCGAAACATAAATCCGGTCACTGACTTGAGCAATCGCAACCCGACTATAAACGGGAGATGCTTTCATGCCGGTCGGAGTTTGATAGACCACCGTTTCAGCAGGTCGAACAGTCGCTTTATTTTCAGGCATGGCAACAATCATCTCAATTTCAATAGGTAACGATGAAAACCATTCCACAAGTGACACCGGAGGTTGCCTCTCCTCGGGGAAAAAGCTGTCAATCACCAACTCGACATCATTGGCTTCTTTCATTGGTGTCATAAATGCTTTAACGTGTATCACATTTGAAGGGGATGCACCAATGTATTTCAGGGTTTGATGGAGCTCTTCCATGGTTTTGCGTGTTGCTTCCGTTAACGTATCTGCTTTCACCGCTTGTCCCGAAATATATGCAGTTCGTCCTGCCGGTAAGAGTGAAGCACTAAATCCTGAAACTTCATCATTATAAATTTGAACCTTCGCTAATTGCTTAGAGGAATTGGTTGCCGCGACCGCATCCATGGCGACCAGAGCATTCGGACCAGGAAGTTTTGTGACCACATACGTGCAGGCTGGTTGTGCGATGACTTCCAGTTCTTCTTTAATTCGTTGTTGTACTTGCTGTACCAGATCTTCACGGGCGACATAGATATTCAGTTTGACTAGTCGATTCAGATTACTGTCTACTTTTTTCAGCAGGTAATTCAGGTTCTTAAGCACGAGTGCAGTCTGATCACTGGCGTTGGCAGAAGGAATTTGGCCTCCTTTGAGGTTGAGGGGCAAAATCTGAGAAGTGTGGACTAACACCGTATCTTTCACAACCACGCAGAGAGACGACTCTGATTGCGGAGTACTTTTCAAGTAAGAGACTTCTGCAGTAACCACATCTGTTACTACGAGTAATAAAACAGCGATCAGTAAATTCATTAAGTATTTCATAGCAGGGTCAACAATTCTTAGAGGATCAATTTTGATTCTTTCCAAAGTATCGGCGCTCTGGAACCATACGGCTCTATTTTAACTGCCAGTTCTCGTCAAAGAAATCAGCATCGACTACTTTTCCGGGATATTGACTGCCTGCCGGAGTGCGTAAATCGATGATGGCCCAGTCGGGCAGCATGGGAACCTGCCTGGCATTATTTAAATACGCATATTCACGGTAGGTAAAGCCGCTGTTTAAGACAACGTATTTTGTGGGATTTAGCGGGTTTGGAAAAATCAGAATCGGTGCATGATGCGCGGCTGGAAAGTGTTTTTGACCGACAACGATTTCTTCGCGATTCCATTGAATGGGTAATTTGCTGATAATCTTTTTAATGAGTTGATTACTCTCAGGATCTCCCCACAACACAAGATTACTGGAAGCAATTTCCTGATCTGTAATCTGAGTATCTTTCATCACTCTCGCGTCACCACGGAACTGCTGACGCCAATGGACAACCGCATGTTTCATTTCTGACTGAACCCATTTTTCGACTGTTGCCGAAACGCTTTTTCCGGTTGGGGAAACGAAAATGAAGGAATCCATAAAGGCATCATCAATGGGGCCCTGCAGGTTATGTCGTTTGACCAATTGCCCAGGTTTCAGAATCGCTGCTCCTACATCCCAGGAGTCATTAGTCTTATGAAACGTCACATGCCAGGAACGGTCGGAGAGCGGACCGGGAACCTGGTATTCAGTTCCATCCAGCTGAATCATAACCGGACGGGTCATATCAAATGGTGATTCACCCGCATTCATCTTCAATGTGAATCCCGTGACATTTTCGGTTTTGATTTTGACACGATTGTTCGGTACCAAACGGGCATCGATTTGGCCCTGTTTCCATTCTTCTTCCATCGAGTCCAGCGTCACCCAGTTCATGCGGTTATACTTTAAAGTATACGCTACCAGATGTACGGTATGTGGGATGGTCTGACGTCCCACCTTGGCGAGCGAATCCATCTTGGCTTCGATAATGCGTTTAGAATCGATGTGAATGCGATGCCCCATCTTAGGCCCAATAATATGCACCATGTCGATACCGACTTTTTTGAGAGCCTCTTCCATCACATCCGCGGCCTGTTTTTGACTATCGAGTTCGCCGCTGTAGGCGATGGTCGGGCACTGATAGAGATTCAATGCATAACCGGGACAGTCGTAGAGTTGCCATAATTTCTTCTCATACCAGGTTGGTTTGAGAGTTTCTTTCTGGAACACTTTTAGAAATAAGGGGGTTTCTGAAAATCCGGCTCCCGGATTGGCGGCAAACCAGCGATCAGCATAATGCACGGCAAATTGCCAGCATGCAGCACCTCCCATCGAAAACCCGCGTACGGAAATACGATCATCGTCGATACGATAGCGTTGTTTCGTCGATTCCAGTGCTTCCAGTACGTCTACTTCCCCGGCAAACTTGAACGCATTGGAATAGCGACCATAGGGGTGTAAAACAATTGTGTCGGCAGGAGTATATTGCCCACGAGAATATTGCCGCTGATTGATGAAGTTGCCTTCACTCAGCCGTTCCCCTCTTCCATGAAACCAGAGATCACAACGATAGCGGCTTTTACCCGAAAATGTATAGTTATCGGGAATGACCAGACCATATGGTTGTACTGTGTTGTCGATCTTTGAGACATACCCGCGTACCACCAATCCTGTCTGGCGTGTCCAGGGCGCTTCTCCTTTTAATAGCTGATCAGCTCGTTGCTGACCCTGTTTTAATAATTCCAACCCTTTGCCAATTTCACGTTCGTGAAAAAACTCCTGAAATTCGAGTGCACAACGCACGGCACGATGATAGATTTCCACGTCCGGAATCAATGCTTGTACCCGCGAGTTTTTACTATTTTTTAATTGATCCAGAGAAGTTTGAAGTTTTGCCAGTCCTAGCTTGAGATGCTGTTTCTGCTCATCAGGGACTTCGACTCCCAACATGGGAATACGTCGAACCTGATCAGGCAAGTTATCAGCAGGCCCATCTGCTTGCAGCAGAGCAGGGAAGAAGACCGTATTCAGAAGCAGCAGGATAGAAAGTTTGACAAAAAGATTCTGTTGTAAAAGCATAAGGGGGTTCTCGCAGGAAGGTGTAGATCAGGAGCGTTGTAACTTCATAAACAATAACAGCTAACAGTACTCTTAGTATCATGTCGCATTTCGAGTAGTTTGAAAACGGTATCAGCAAAGATATTCTTGGATCACTCAAAGTGGCCGATTCAATTGCAATTGGTATGGACTACTAGAGAACTGATTGTTAGAACACTTCTACCTGCCAAAACAAAGATAGAATTCTTTTCGATGAAATATGGAGAAAATCGATGTTCTTTAAAACGCGTTCAATCTGCCTGATTTCACTCGCTTCTTTCTGTTTTACAGTGACTGCTAATGCGAACGATAATAAAACGGCTTCCGCTACGAAGGCTCCTGCAGAGGTCCATTCACTCACATTGGGAACCTTAGAACTCCAAGCTGAAGAAATCGACTTTAAAATTCAGCGTGATGGCAAACATGTGATCAAGTTGGAAGGTCAGGCTGGGATTAATTGTGGTGGCATACGTGTATCTGCTGATAGTATAGACGCTACGTACTTAAAGCAAAAAGATCTAATGTTGAACCTCTTAGGAAACGTTAAGATAATCAGCGAGCATGACCGGCTTCATGCGACAGCCCTTGAAGCGACCTTCGACTTTGGTTCGAAGTCACTCATGCTTAAAGCAGCTGAAGGGAAAAATGTGACACTCACGAGAGGTAATGGTTCAAAGACAACTCAAATTGAAGCATCCCAAATCGAGATACAATACCAAGACAAAGACAGTGTGCTACTCAAAGCCCTGGGTTCTGTTTCGTTGACAGAGAAGACAGCGAAATTAAAGAGCGGAGTTCAATTTAGAAGCCGACTCCCCTCGAAATCTGATGACTTTTTCAATCCTAGTTTTTTTGAACCTCGTCCAAAACCAATTAAAAAGCAACACAATACTTCTGGTGCTTTTTTTGATCTTCCCAACAAGAAGTCGGCGACATCAAAATAAAAAGAATTTGTCAAATGCTACACTGGTGACTTAGGAGGTCACTGAAATCTACTTGTTTTTCAGCTCCATGAGACTCAGGCAGAAAAAAGTTGACATCTGAGGTGAGGGGCTTTACGATTAAATTATCTTCATCTTATTCATTTATGCTCAATAGTTCACAATTTTAGTTATTTTCCTCTCTCATTTCATTCGGAAAATTGCGTCTTTTATTCTTTTGATAAGGTTGTTGTGGGCAGCGATTTGTCTTTTCTGAAGCACAAATCTTTCTTAGTTGAGCGGATTCATTTCTTTGTAGTTCTTCTATCAATGACTGACAGAAAAATATTTTACTGATAGTCTTTCTAGAGAGAAAATTCAATTCGATTTCAAATAAAGTGACAAAACTCACACACTGAATAGATCAGAGCTGAATCTTAATTCGGAGATAATCATGAAAAACAAGATGACAAACATGAATCCAATCTTAAGTTCAAAATTGATGATAGTAGCAATTTGTTCTCTGGCTGCAGGCTGGTTTGTGATGGCTGCCAACGCGGAAGTCAAGCAGAGTGCCAAACAAGCTCAAGCGAACAAACTGATTAGCAAGACTTCATTTCAGGCTGAACCAGCAGCAACTGCATTGCAGCCTAGAGAGATCAAGCAACCATTTTATCCGGCACTGACAAAACGTACCCAGGAAATGCAAAAGGCACTTAGTGCGGATACGAAATGTGACTTTCCGAATGTTCCGCTCTCTGAGGTACTTCAATTTTTTCAGGCGCAGCATGGCATCAATATTTACCTTGATGCACAGGCCCTTGAACAAGAAGGCTTAACAGCTGACGAGCCAATCAATGTTTCTCTGAATGGCATTTCTCTCAAATCTGCATTGAATATCGTTTTGAATCCGTTGGGATTGGATTATGTGTTTGATAACGAAGTGCTTAAGGTTACCTCTCAAGAAGAGGCAAACCAAACATTGATAGTACGTATTTATCCTGTCGCAGACCTGTGCGATAAACCAGATGATTACCAGGCATTGGAAAATGTAATTCGAAATACTTGTTTGGACCTTAGACAGAAAAACTGGTCAGCAGTTGGATTGGTGATCGGAGGTCCAAACACGCAACCGATTCCTCAAAGAAATCCAACAATTTCTATCGTTCCCAAATGTAAGGCGATTGTGGTGAATGAAACAGACCGCGTACACAATAAAATTACAGATTTGTTAAGCCAGCTAAGACAGGTCCGTAAAGACCAAGAGGACCTGTCAACTGAAAAGAAGTAATAGTAATACCAGTCGGACGGATGTTCGCCCGCTGTAGATGTTAAGATTTCACAGAAAATAGGAGTCGTTCATGAGTGGGTTTTTGAAGCGAAGATTCGTTGTTTTAACGATATTTTGTCTGGCTGCTGGCTGGATGACGATCGTGGCGAGCGGGCAAGAGAAGCGGAATTCCAAAGCTTCGCAAGCACACAAGCCAACGGTCAAAGATGCGGCACCACTAGCAGCTCCGGCGGGTGACGCTCAGAAGAACGGAGAATTACAGCAAACATTTTTTCCGGTTTTGACAAAACAGGAACAGAAGATTCAGGCAGCACTCAATGCAGAGACTGAATGTAATTTTATTGACAATCCACTCTCTGAGGTGATAAATACTTTTGCGGATCAGCATGGTCTTACAATTCTGATTTTGAGTAACGATTTGGGTGAAGAAGGATTAACATCTGATGAACCCGTTAATATCAGCCTGCATGGCATTTCTCTCAAGAATGCACTGGAACTCATTTTGCAGCCCATAGGATTAACCTATGTCGTTGATCGAGATGTGGTTCAGATTACCACGAAATACAATGCAGAAGAGATGCTGAAAACGCGTGTCTATCCTGTGGGCGATTTATGTAAGAGTCCCGATGACTATCAGGCACTGGAGTCAGCGATCATCAATGCCAGCCTGGGAGAATGGCGTAGTCGAGTCTCATCTTCTAAGCCGAGTCAACCCGTTCAAGCGGGGGGGCTTGGTGGTGGTTTCGGCGGCGGTACTGGTGGTAAGGGTTTCTTTCAATTCATTAATGGTGCAGGATTTGGTTCACAGGTTTACGAAGAGGGAACTGGTGGCACAATTTCTGTGGTACCGCAAAGTAGATCGTTGGTGATCAGTCAAACCTACCATGCGCACAACGCGATTGTTGATTTGTTAACCCAACTCAGACAGGCACGAGTCTTAGATTGACGCCATTTTATTGACAGTCATTAATTGTTAGTTCGAATAAGATCAAAGCAATTTAAAATAAAGAAAATTTGAAACGGGACTTGACGATGGAGCCTGGGATGAAAATCAAGTATCTTAATCGTAAAAATACGATCGTTGCTGTTTGCGTTTTGACTGCAGGCTGGTTGGTGATGGCGGTCAACGCAGAGGATAAAAAGAGCAAGAAAAAGCAAGAGGCCCAGCCGGGGATTTCACCGGTTGTCGTGCCAGCAGCAAAGCTCGGAGCTAAACAATCTGCCAGAGAAACAAAGCCGATATTCTATCCTGAATTAACGAAAAGTGAATTAAAAATTCAACAGGCGCTCAATACAGAAACGGAGTGTGATTTTTCGGAGTCTCCACTTTCTGACGTAGTTGCATTCCTGGCAGATCGACATGGTATCACGCTGCTTCTCCTGGAGAATAAGATGAAGGAAGAAGGTATCTCATTAGATGAACCTGTCAGTCTTAGCGTCAAAGGAATTGCTCTCAAGAATGTATTGGAACTAATTCTGGAACCGATAGATATGACTTATCTGGTCGATCGAGAGGTACTCAAGATTACCACCAGAATAGATGCAAGTGAGATCTATCAAACACGCGTCTATCCTGTGGGTGATTTTGGCAACACTCCTGAAGTCTATCTTGAACTGGGATCAACGATTACGAAGCATCTTAGTCTGGGATTCTGGTACGAAGGTATCCATTACAATCCGTTCCCGGGTATTCAAGGTGGTGCTGAAGGTTCTGGCTTCTTTCAAGTGATCAGTAATTCGAATTTTCCAGAGGGATGTCTCCGTCCAAGGCGTTATGAAGAAAGAGATGCTGGTACCATCTCATTGGTTCGTCTCAGTGAGTCTTTGGTGATCAGTCAGACCTATCATGCACACAATGAAATCGTAGAATTACTAACACAACTTCGGCGTATACGCGCATTAGATTGATGACATTTATTTGACAATTATTCAAATTTCGTTCGTATAAGATCTATATTCTTAAGAACAAAATGGTAGCAGGAGTCGATGATGGAAACTAAAACGAAAAGCAGGTTTGGGGATCGTAAAAAAATGATCCTTGCAGTTTGTGTATTGACTTCAGTTTGGTTGGTGATGGCGGCCAATGCAGAGGACAAGCAGAGCAAAAAAAATCAAAATGTTCAAGCTCCATCGATAGTACCAGATGAAACCAAACGATCAGCGAATGAAATCAAGCCGATATCCTATCCTGAATTAACGAAACACGAGTTGAAAATTCAAGAGGCACTCAATACAGAAACAGATTGTGATTTTTCGGAGACTCCCCTTTCTAAGGCAATGGAATTACTAGCAGATCGACATGGCATCACGATTCTTGTCATGCCTCATCATCTGGGGGAAGAAGGTTTAACCGTGAATGAGCCAGTCAGTCTCAGCGTCAAAGGAATCTCTCTCAAGAATGCGCTGGATCTGATGCTGGAACCGAACGATTTAACTTATGTAGTCGATCAAGATGTTCTTAAGATTACCACGCGAATCAAGGCAGAGGATGAGCTTGAATATATGCTGCGCGTCTATCCAGTAAGTGATTTTGGTAACACTCCCGAAGGCTATCTCGAACTGATAGATATGATCCATAAAACCGTTTTGTATTATGACGACAGTATCTCTCTGATTAGTTCAAGTAAATCATTGGTAGTTAACTCGTCCTATCACAACCACATTGCAATTGTCGAATTACTAACACAGCTCCGGCGTGCACGCGCCTTAGATTAATGGTTTTTATTGACATACGATGAAAGTTCGTTTGGATGTTATCTATGTATATTTAAAATAATAAAAAACAAATAAAGGAGTCGACGATGGATATGACAATGCAGAGTAATATTAATCGATGCAAATATGTGCTAGTTGCCGTTTCGATTGTAACTGCAAATTGGATAACAGCGCAGGTTCATGCGGAAGACAAGCCGGCTACTAAAAGTGATCAATCGAGTAAATCGGTTAAAACCAAAAAGGTCCGGCAGTTATTTTACCCTGCATTAACCGAACGAGAGGAGAAGTTGCAGCGTGCTTTACAGCAAGAAACCGAAGCTAATTTTCCGGAGATACCGCTGAAAGAAGTCACGACTTATTTTACAGATTTGCATAATGTACCAATTAAAATTCAGTCAAAAGCTCTGGAAAATTTAGGTATCTCAGCTGAGGAGCCTGTTGATGTCGAACTCTCCAAAATCAGTTTAAAAAATGCTTTGTTACAAATTTTAGATCCCTTAGAGCTGACATTTGTTGTGGATCGGGAGATGATTCTGATTACTTCAAAAGACCGAGCATCTGAGATGATGAAAACACGAGTTTATCCCGTAGGCGATTTTTGCAGTACTCCGGATGACTACAATGCGCTGGAGGCCGTTATTCGAAATGCTCGTTTGGCAGAAGCAGAATGGAAACCGAGTGGAATCTCTGGACTCAGCCCTGCGATTACGACCTATGGGAGTGCTGTGAAAGTGGATGCTTACAAATATGATGGGGGCACAATTTCGATGCTTCCGCAAAGTAAATCACTGGTGATCAGCCAAACCTACCATGCCCAAAACGCGATTGTGGATTTGTTGACGCAGCTTAGACAGGCGCGGGCTGACCAGCAGAAAACTTCAGGGCAAGACCTTTAGACATACGATTAAGTAAAAAACGCAGGCTGGTGGAGTTCCAGCCTGCGATTTATTTCCCATGATTGGGCGTACGACTCATTAAGTAAGCGAACAGGTCTTGAACCTCTTTATCACTGAGGTTTTTGGTTAACCCATCGGGCATTAATGAGAGATCCAATGCTTTGAGGAGTTCGATCTCATCTTTATTGATGAGGACAGACTGACCTTTCACATCTTTCAATGTGAGGGTTTTCGTGGTCTGTTCATCAATCAGTCCTGTCACTGTGCGACCATCGTCAGTTACCACCAGAAAGTTGGTGAACTCTTCACGAATGGCGGCACTCGGATCAACGACTGCAAGGAGCATGAAATCCACATTATCACGTTCATAACCGGTTAGCTTAGGTCCTGCCTTACCACCTTCACCAAAGAGCGTGTGGCAGACGGCACAGGTTTTTTTAAACAGCAGCTTACCAGATGCTAAATCGCCTTCTTTTGATTTGATCAATTTCGCGACGCGCGACATCTCTTGTTTTTTCTCAGCAGGTGTGGATCCACGCACTTTACCCCAGTGTTTTTTGATACTGGCTTTGATCTCCGGGTCATCGTGTAATGCCATCTGTTGGACAACATCAAGAGGAATTGTATTGGCTTTGATTCGCCAGGCATTCACTTCATTCAGAAATTGCTTACTCCAGGCTTTGCGACTCGCAAGCACACGTTGGGCAGTGCTGCGAACATCGTGCTCATCGAGCAACGTACTGTGATAACGTGCCAGGATATTTTTGCCAATGGAGGGGTTATCGAAATTCATCAATGCTTGTAACGCGACTCGTTTTAAAGAATGAGTGTCAGCCCCATTTGATGAGAGAATCGCCGTCAGAGGGCCAATCGCCTGTTTTGTTTTTAGCTGTCCAAAAATTTCCATATAAGTTAAACGTGTAGGGCGGTCCGCATTTTTGTCAGCAATGATTTTCAATGCGCGAGTTGTGGCCGCTTTGTCTCCCAGACGTAATGCCAGTGCAAGATCCGATTCGCCCAATGTCTTTTGATACTCGGCCAGACCCTTGCTGAGTTCTTTTGGGAGATTGTCAATTTTCTGCCCCCGGAATGCTTCCAGCATACCTACCATCAATTTTTGTTTATGCCCGGATGAAGGAGCCAGCTTGAGCAGCTTAGCACACATGTCATAGTTTTCCGGACCGCCGGCCATGGCATAGCGTTGCATGATCCGTTCCAGAATGTAATCTTGTACCATTTTCACTTGCCAGAAATCTGGTTTAGAGAATAGGGTGAGAACGGCACTTCGGTCGGAAGTGGCTTTACTCTCGATTGCCCACCACAGAAGCAACGGAATATGCAAGTCGGCTTGGTCTTCTTCTCGTTTTAATAGTTGATAGGTAATCTCCAGGCCCGCTTCCGCAGGAAAACGTTTGGCGGAAGAAGCCAGTTGTGAGCGTACTTCGGCATATGGTTCGATCTTGGCCAGTTCAACCAATGTTTTGGTTAGTTGTTTCGAAATCTGATGTGAATCGCCGAGCAGACGGATGGTCCAGCGACGAATATGCTGATCACGGTGACCTAATAATTCCAGTGCGAGATGTTCATTGAAGGCGCCAAGTAAATTCAATGCCCAGAGCGCTTCCAGCGCGCGTTCATCCTGTTCGCTTTTCGCAATTTTTGTCAGTGTGGGAATCATCGACTGATCTCCGCGTTCGCCAATCACCTGAACCGCTTTTTGACGGAACCATTTGTTCGGATGCCCCATTGTTTTGATGAGTTTCGTGTTCGTTTGTTTCGCAAGATCAAATGGTTTGATTGGTTGAAAATTTGTTGGTTTGAGTCGATAAATACGGCCACTGGTTTTGTGCCAATTGTCACGCGGGTCGACGTGAGTCAGACGACTGTCATACCAGTCAGCCAGATACACACAACCATCAGGCCCCACTTTGATGTCGACAGGACGGAACCAGCGATCTTGTGTTAACACGATCGGCGGCATATCTTCAGTGCGGTAAGTAGAGGTATCAGGAATCAACTGGCTCGCCATCACGCGATTATGTAGTGAGTTGGCAGCAAAGACGGCGCCATTGTATTTGGCGGGAAATATGCCCCCTTCGTAAATCGAAAAGGTCTGGCTGAATCGTTCCTGATAACCTTTATGACGCATATGCTCATAAAAACCGAAGGCATAGGGGTTCGTCAGTGGGCCATGTTTCCCCCAGTTCTTTTTGGCATAGCCACCTTGCGCGTAATGCATACCCCGGGTGCCACCATTGTTGGTTCCGGAAAAGACACGCCCTTTGGAATCGATCTCGACACTGAATGTATTGCCGCCCCCTTCCGCAAAAATTTCGAAGACTTTGCTGTCAGGGTGGTAGCGCCAGATCATCTGTCCTTTGAAGTGCACACGTTTGGTCGCTTCAGAACTGACTGTACCGGTGGTGGTACTGCCATTGGCTCCATAGAGCCAGCCGTCCGGTCCCCATTTTAAGCTGTTGGCTACAGAGTGTGTATCTTCCAGCCCAAAACCCGAGAGATGGACTTCCGGATCGCCATCGGGAATATCATCGCTGTTTGCATCGGGATAAAACAAAAGGTAAGGAGGATTCAACACCCAGATGCCACCCCGGCCCACTGTGACAGCAGAGACAATATTCAAACCTGTAATGACATCTTTCACTTTGTCAAATGTACCATCACCGTTGGTATCTTCGAGTACCGAAATTTTGTCCGCCCCTTTGAAATGATTTGGGGGCGGTGGGGGAACTTTATCAAAGACAGCGCGTAAATACTGGTCATACTTGACCACTTTCAATCCAGCAGGAAACGGATACTGCAGATATTGCACGACCCACATCCGCCCCCGATGGTCGAAGCTCATATAGAGTGGCTGCATCACTTCCGGTTCTGCCGCGATACTTTCCATGACAAAGTCTTTGTGAACCTGAAACAGTTTCACCGCTTCTTCGGGTGGAGTTGGATCAGATTCATCACCGACTTCACCGCGACCTTTAAATGATTTCATGACTTTGTCGACTTGTTCATTGCCAGCCAGATCTTTTTTGAATCGATCTCGGCTGATTTTTCCAGCAACATCGACTTGTGGGGGCTCTTTTTTCAGACACCAGTAGACGGCATTGACGAGTGTATGCGTAAAGGTATTGATTTTAAAATCGCCTGGATGGCCCAGTGATGTGTAAAAAATACGTGATTTCTTATACATGTTCGTCCAGGCAACCGGCATCTGTACGGGTTGTCCTTCGACGCGAGAGAGCCCACGCAGCAACACTTTAGTTGAACCCTTGAGGTTAATGCTTTTATACATCGAACCTTTGCTGCGAAAATACTTATTGCGAACTGTGGCCATGATCGGGTTCTGTTCTGCTCGTAATTGAGTCGTCACATCAGTCGGAGTTTTGTTGTTGAAGTCACCTGCATACTCACCACCCAGGACCTCCTTATCAAATTCTTTCCATTCCACGTATCCTTTTGCTGGTTCACCTTTACTAAGCGCAAATCCATGGCTCGACGTTCGCAACGCCATCAGGGGCTTTCCTGCAGCAAGATAATCTCGAATTAATTTCATCTGAGCTGTTGGTATTGTTTTCCGGCGGACACTCAGAAACAGTAAATCAGCTTCTTTAATGACATCCAGCCCCGGGAAGGAATTCGAATCTTTTTTATCTGCAAAGATAAACTCGGTGCGAAATCCCAGAGGCTGTAAGTGCGCTTTTGCAAAGGCGGGTAAACTTTCAGACGTCTTGTACCCTTTCTCTCCAATCATAAATACAATCAAGGGTTGATCATCAGGTGTTTGGGCTTTCGAAGGAGGCTGTTTTTCTTCGCCTGTCACCGATAGAAATGAAAATCCACAGACACAGGTGAACGCGAACAGATAGAGCGTGTGCTTCAGAAAGGTTCTGTTGAGCATTGTGAGATACTTCTTAGTAGATAAAACTAAAGGAAATTAACAAAAGGCTGGTTCTTCATCATAACAACCCACTTAAGGCTCTGTCATCCGACAAAAGTGACTTTTATGCAGTCTCTATAAACGGATTCGATAGGTTGCGATTATTATGTTCTTAAGTATTTATTATGTAATAGTTTATGTTATTTGTTTTCAGGATATTTTTTAGTGAGAACTCCAACAGTGAATCGATTTTACCAGCTCCTGTTTTACCTTTCTTTAGCGCTGATTTTCTGGCTGGCGATGATGGGCATTCATGAATTGGGACACGTGATCGGTGCCATTTTAACCGGCGGCTCAGTTTCTCAAGTGGTTTTGCATCCATTGGCAATTTCTCGCACTGATCTGACTGATAATCCCTGTCCGGTGATTGTCGTTTGGGCAGGGCCACTTCTGGGAGTTTTGATTCCCTTAATATCGCTTTTTGTTGTACGCGGACTTGGTTGGTCTCAATTCAGGATCATTCAATTTTTTGCAGGCTTCTGCTTGATTGCCAATGGTGCATATATTGCCGGCGGTTCATGGGAAGGAATTGGTGATTGTGGGGTGATGCTTCATTCAGGCACACCGCTCTGGATGATGTGGTTGTTTGGTTTATTGACCATCCCTGCCGGTTTTTTCTTGTGGCATCAATTAGGCTCTTTTCAAGAACTGATTCAAAAGCCAGAACAAATTTCTGCCCAGTCTGCCTGGACAATTTTTGTATTGTTGATCTCTCTCATCGTACTAATGGAACTCTTTTCCGCGCGATAATACAATAATATTTGCTTCTAAGAGGTCTTCTCTGATATTGTGTAATCAGACTTAGATCTTTTCATCAGGAGAATGCGAAACATGCTGTCAAAGATGAACCGCAGAGAGATGTTGGGAGTCTGTGCCGCTGGTGCGTCTGCTTTCTGTTTGCCTTCAATGCTTACTGCCAGGCAGCCTAAAACAAAAGTCAAAACATTTACTTATAAGACGGTAGGCGATTTGGAAATCAAGGCGGACGTACATCGGGTCGATGATAATAAAACCCGACCTGTGATGGTCTGGTTTCATGGCGGTGCCCTCATCGTTGGACATCGAGGTGGTGTGAGTGGTCGTGTCTTAAAAGATATGTTGAACGCCGGATATGCCGTTGTTTCGTTTGATTATCGCTTGGCCCCCGAAACTAAGCTGCCGGAAATTATCGCTGATCTGGAAGATGGATTTACCTGGCTGCATCAAAAAGGCCCTGAGTTGTTCAATGTTGATACGAGCAAAGTCGCAGTTTCTGGCGGGTCTGCAGGCGGGTGCCTGACCATGATAGCCGGCTATCGTGCGAAGCCGCGACCAACCGTACTCGTTCCTTTCTGGGGTTATGGCGATCTGATCGGCGACTGGATTGGAAAGCCGAGCCCTCATGATCGTCATCAAACCAAATTTACAAAAACAGAAGCCTATCAACAGGTCAGCGGTCCACCGATTGCGGATTCCCGGGACAGCAAAAAAAATCGTGGGGCCTTTTATCAATACTGTCGACAAGAGGGCATCTGGCCGAAAGAAGTCGCCGGCTGGGATCACCATCGCGAGCCCGAAAAATTCTATCCATATATGACGCTGAAGAATGTGACCAAAGATTATCCTCCAACGCTCATGGTACATGGCACTAAAGACGCCGACGTTCCCTATAATCAGTCGACATTAATGGCAGAGCAATTCAAAAAGCACGGTGTCGAGCACGAACTGGTCACAATCCCGAACGGCGAACATGGTCTGGCAGGCGGCGATCCAAAACTGATTGTCGCTGCCTATCAACAGGCGTTTGAATTTATGCATGATCGTATGCGGTAATTTGCTTTTCTTGCGAGTGTCTTACATCGATTTTGGAAATTATGAGTCACCGACTTGCTGAGAAATTTCGAAACTTTGCCGAGCGGGAGTGCAAAGGAACCTCCCCACTCTATTACATTTTATCACATTCCATTGCACAGGATAACGATGTTCTGGAGATTGCCGGTCAGGTTCAGAAGGGACAGCCGGTTCCGAATTTGTTTTTTGCAGCCGTGCATTATCTTTTGGTTTCCGGTAGTTCGCATCCACTGGCTGCGTTTTATGCATCTTGCGCACCAGAAGTAGAAACTTCTTTGGATGCCTGGCCAGAATTCAAAGACTTTGTGCACTCTCATCGTCAGATAATTGTTTCCCTGTTGCAATCACGGTTCGTGCAAACCAATGAAGTGAGACGATGTGCTTTTCTTTTTCCGGCGTTTTTATTTGCGGCCAGCCAATTCAAGCCCCAGCCTCTGGCCTTGCTTGAAATCGGGACCAGCGCGGGATTGAACCTTCTCTGGGATCAATACCAGTATTCCTATGGTGACTCCACTACTTATGGGGACACCTCGTCGCCTGTTTTGATCCGTTCTAGATTTCGTGGAAATAAGCCTTCCGTTCTCTCTGAGCCTGTCCCAGAGATTTCCCACCGCATCGGCGCGGATTTAAACATCATTGATTTATCGCATCCCGACGAAGTCGCCTGGCTGCGTGCACTCGTGTGGCCCGAACATCATGAGAGAAGAGATCTCATGGATGCGGCTTTGGAAAAACGTGGCGAGATGCAGCCTGATCTCGATCTAAGGATGGGAGACGGATTTGCCATGCTCGACGAGACCGCAGAAGAAATTCCTACCGAATCTCTATTCTGCGTCTACCACACCCATGTCGCAAATCAAATTTCGAAAACGGAGCAGGAGGCCTTTTTGAGTTCCATCCAACGACTTGGCAAACAGCGCGATATAGTCCATCTCTTTAATAATATTGCTCAACCTCACCTGCATCTGTCAGCGTATCGTGATGGTCAGTTGCTTGATCTGCCCCTTGCGAAAACCGATGGCCATGCCCGCTGGATCGAGTGGTTATAGAATCATGCAATCCAAACTCATCGTTGTGATGATTCGTTAATTTCAGCTAAAGGAGTTTTTGATATGAATGAAATGACATCATTCATTGCTAAAATGATGGCATTGTATCTGCTTGTGACGGGAATCGGTTTTTTCGTTTCAAGAGAATTCTATTTAAGAATGATAAATGACGCTCAATCAGAGCATCCGATATCCATAAATTTGTCAGGTATGGTTCATTTTTTTATTGGCATGGCTATTCTGTTAAACCATTTTTATTGGAGCACTCACTTAGAGGTTGCCGTTTCATTAATTGGTATGGCGTTTTTGCTCAAAGGAGGCCTGTTAATTATGGTTCCGGGCACGATTCTGAAGTCCAACCAGTTCAGTATGAAAATTTTACCACTCAGCGGAATCGGTTTTATTGCAGCCGGTTTATATCTGATTTGGGCACTCTATGTTTGATAAACTGTAATTCGGAAGGAATAGTTTGTACCAATTGCTCACAGCGGAAGCTAAACAAAAAAAGTTTAAAATAAACAAGGTCAATTCAGAACAATGAAAAATCAGTGAGAGAACATCATGGGCCGAATTGTAATCGCCGGGGGAACGGGGTTTCTCGGATTGAACCTCGCACGCCAGTTGAGTGAGTCAGGCAGTGAAGTCGTCTTGTTGTCACGTCGGTGTACTGCTGAAGATTCTCGGTGGCGACATGTTGTCTGGGATGCACGTACCACAGAAGAGTGGGTACGCGAGTTGGAGGGAGCCAGTGCGCTGGTGAATCTGGCTGGCCGCACGGTGGACTGCATTAAGACCCCCGATCATTGTGATGAAATATTACGCTCGCGGGTTGAGGCGACGGAAGTCTTGGGGCGTGCTGTAAGAGAAGTTCAGTCACCACCGCCCGTTTGGGTGCAGATGTCGACGGCACACCGTTATGGCGATCCACCTGACTGCGTGTGTGACGAAGATTCTGCCTTTGGCTACGGTTTGGCGCCCTTCGTTGCTCAGGAGTGGGAGGCCGCCTATGCGCGGGCTGTGCTTCCCAACATGCGACAAGTCATCTTGCGGACCAGTTTTGTTCTGGGACGCGATGGCGGTGCCTTACAGCGACTGGCAAAACTGGTCCGCTGGGGATTGGGTGGAACAGTGGGAAGTGGACGGCAGGGAATGAGTTGGATTCACGTGCAGGATATGAATCGGCTATTTATCCG
This sequence comes from Gimesia aquarii, assembly GCF_007748195.1. Lineage (NCBI taxonomy): Bacteria > Pseudomonadati > Planctomycetota > Planctomycetia > Planctomycetales > Planctomycetaceae > Gimesia > Gimesia aquarii. Next base: position 6,315,118 of record NZ_CP037920.1, on the reverse strand, counting down.
AGCCATCACTGATGAATCTATGCAGGGAGCCTATCTGGCAACCGCTCCCGAACCGGTTTCAAATGCCGAATTCATGCGCGAATTAAGACGCGCACTTCACATGCCCATCGGTTTGCCTGCTACCAGCTGGATGGTGCGGATCGGCGCGCCATTAGTTATGCGCACGGATCCGGAACTCGCACTTTATGGTCGATATTGCATCTCGCGTTGTTTAAAAGAAGAAGGTTTTGAATTTTCGTTTTCGAATCTGGCATCGGCGTTTCAAGAAATTTACCAATGAAAAGGATACGTTCAATGCGATACCAAGTACTGACATTCATGTTACTGATTTTTGTCTTTGGTTGTGAAACTTCGACCAAGCCCAAACCAGCAAACAAGACAGCGAAGACGGCGTCCCAAACGGGAAAAACGAATTCTGATCCCGTTAGCTTACCACCGAAATATAAACCAGTCATTGTATCAATGAATAATCACAAAAATGGGGAGGGAAGTGGATGCACATCAACATTCACACCTCAAACAAGTTCTCCTGATACTAAGATAAAATATGGTTTGTCATGCGGGCATGATGGTGCCGTTTCCAAGTTGAGTTGGGAATATCTAAGTACTGACGAAAAGGGTGACCATTACCGTTTTGAAAGAAGCTTTCCACACGACCAGCCCAATCAGGTGGTAACGAAGAAAGAAGTGATTTATCAAGGTAAGGAAATAATAATATTTGAAGACGATGCTCAGCGAATCAGTATGTTTCCTTTACAAGTTGATAAAGAACCAAACAGGAATTGACTGTTTTTTTTACTGAAATTGAATCCTTTCAGAAATTTTCCTGGAATGCGTCACATTCGAAAGTACTCAATCGTCATATCCTTGAACGCCTCATTAACATGAAAGGATAAGACAAATGAGTGAACGTGATTATTTAAATGAACTGGCCGAATTTGAAGCACATTATCAGTACGACACAACCTATATGCGGGAACTATTAGAACACTCCCCGCTGGCGTATGCGAAATTTGCCGATTTCATGCCTCTGGCAAGCCATCGAGAGAACTTGGACCCTGAAACGTACTGGATTGCAAAATTGGCCGCCATGCAGGTTGAAGATTGTGGCGCATGTTTACAACTCTGTGTGCGTATGGCTCTGGAAAATGAGGTCTCCCGGCAGCTAATCGAGTCTGTATTGGAAGGTGGCAGCGGGTTGTCAGATGACGCGCGCGATTTGTATGATTTCTCTGTCAACGTTGCCAGCGCAACCTCTGTTGAGCAAGCGTTAGAAGATCGCATTCAAGCGCGTTTTGATAAAGCGTCACTGTTGGAACTGGGGCTGTGTATTGCATCAGCGAAAGTGTTTCCTACCATTAAACGTGCCTTGAGTTATGCCAAAAGTTGTAATCTGATTGAAATCAAAGTCTGAGAGGGAATAGTACGAACAGGCAGCATTCCAGGCTGTCATCCTGCAATGATAATGAAAGAATGGTTGACAGTGAAATCAGCATCGGGCTTGGACATATTTGAATTCCATCGTTCAGAATTGGTTGGTCTGGCGTACCGGATTACCGGTTCTCGTACCGAGGCGGAGGATATCGTACAGGAAACGTTCTTGAAGTGGATGCACGCTGATCAGAGTTCCATCGTTTCAGTTCGAGCATGGCTCATGAAAGTTGCAACGCGGTTGTCACTCGATTATCTCAAAAGTGCCAAAGTCAAACGCATGTCTTATGTTGGTCCCTGGCTGCCCGAACCATTTATCACCGACGAGCAAACACCCGCGAATGAACTGGAAATGGATGAATCGATCTCGATGGCGCTGTTGGTCCTTTTGGAGCAACTTTCTCCCGCGGAGAGAGCCAGCTTCATTCTGCACGATCTGTTTCAATACCGTTTTGATGAAATCGGAGACATCCTCGAACGAACGGAAAGTTCCTGTCGCAAGCTGGCCAGTCGCGCCCGCGCGAAAATTGGCAGAGACACTTTAGAGCCAACGCAAGACAAGGCAGAGCACATTCAGATGCTGTCGACATTCTCTGACGCCGTCAAAAAGGGTGACATGACGGAGCTTGTCGCACTACTCAAGGATGACGCGACATTCCATTCAGATGGAGGAGGTAAAGCTGCCGCATCACGTAAAGTGTTGCATGGCTCAGACGTGATTGCCAAATTCTTCTTGAAAGTCGTCAGACCCGACTGGCTTTCAAAGAAAGCAAGCGAGATGACGATCAGCGCAACCTGGTTCAACGGTGCGCCCGGCATGATCGTACGGCAGGCAGGTCAGCCAATCACCGCATTCAATTTTGAACTGGAAGCGGGGGTAATCAAAATCATCCACGCCCTGCGCAATCCGGACAAGCTGCGTTTGTTTGGTGCTCGTTGATCGTTTGAGAGACGTCCAAGGCTTCTGGGATTACCAATCTATTGCGTGTATAGAGGGAAATCGAGTTATGACTTTTGTTTTTTCTTTATGTAGCGTCAGTACTTTCAAACACAAGAGAGATGGAAGAATATTCCTAGCGTGCAAGCGAATCGTAAGAGAGAGGCTGGGGATCGATTAAACTGATCCTTTTACCAGATAGCGCTTCAACATCGCTTCATCAATGTCAACTCCCAGGCCTGGTTTCTTAGGCACTTTGATTCGTCCCACATTGATTTCAAAACGCTCCGTGATGATGTCATTCTCAAGGCTATAATAGGTGCAGTCGTTAGCCAGGGGGAAATTGGGTGATGAAGCCGCCATGTGCAGCATGGTGGCGGTGCGCAAGCCCAGATCGTGGGAGCAGTGGAAGATACAAGGCACTTTGGCCGAGGCGGCCACTTCACCAACAAGTTTTACGGCCCAGATGCCGCCGCACTGGTAGGTATCGGGCAACAAGTAGTCCGCAGCGTTTAGCTCCAGAATTTTACGCACATGTTCCATCGTGGTGACCGATTCATTCAGCGCGAGTGGGGTTCTGGTCTGTTGTCTGATGTCGGCCGATTCTTGCAACAGATCTTTATGCATCGGCTGCTCGAAGTATTGCAATTCGTACGGTTCCAGATCACGGGCCAGTTGCAGGGCAACTTCTGGTGTGTAGCCCATGTTGGGATCGATGCGGAGATTCAGTTTGTCTCCGACCGATTCCCGAATAGCGCGGACCATTGCCAGATCTTCTTCCGGGGAGCGACCCGCTTTGGTTTTGAGCGTCGAGAATCCCAGGTCCACATAGTGTTTGGAAATCGCGGCCGCCTCTTCTGGACCGCGGATACCCATGCAGCAGGTAACTTCGACTTCCTCTCGATACAGGCCTCCCAGTAGACGATGCAAAGGTTGCCCACTCTGCTTACCAAGAATATCCCAGCAGGCCATCTCAACCAGACTCTGCAGATAGGGTTCTTCCATTCCCCAGTCTGCGTAAAGTGCAGAGATGTCAGTCGGGTCTTTACCAAGGAGAATGGGTCTGAAGTAGTTGGCTTCCACTCCTGTAAAGGAAGTTGCATTTTGAAACGAGAGCCGTTGTGGTGTTTCTCCCCAGCCGGTTATACCTGCGTCGGTTTCAATCCGAATCAACAGGGCGCCTGTCGTTGAAGATGAAATATAGCGTGATTGATAGGGAGAGACTGGTTTTAGCAGTGGTACATCAACCAGGAAGGTATCAACGGCTGTGATTTTCATAGAACTCTCCGTTCAAAGGTGGGATCAGTCGCAGAGACTATTTATGCTACCAGTTGTTAACTTGAGCAGCAAGCAGGTGCATAATTCCGGAGGCTTGTTGTTATGAGAATGCTAACGTAAAGTAGAAGTTGCACGATACCAGACAGGAGAAATAACGATGGTTCCTGAGATTTTTAATCTATTCACTCCATTTAAGACACCACCCACAACGGAAGTGTTTGAGGAACTGTTTTGTGGTTCCTCATTTCGTGTCGAAAAGATCGTGTCGACAGGACAGGCGACTCCTGCCGGTGAGTGGTATGATCAGGAACAGGCAGAATGGGTAGTTTTATTGTCGGGCTCTGCGGTATTACGATTTGAAGGAGAATCTGAAGCAGGCCGGACGCTGGTTCCCGGTGATGCAGTGAACATTCCCGCGCATTGTCGGCACCGCGTCGAAGCAACGGCTGCGGATCAGGAAACCGTTTGGCTTGCAATCCACTATGAGCCTGTCGAGAATAGATGAATCGTAAAGCGATTTCAGCAATTTACCATTTTAAAATAGATTTCAGGAAAGAAGTTCAGACTGATGAAAAAGAATCCGGTCAAGGCGGCGTTAAGTGCAGGAAAACCTCAGGTGGGAACATGGCTCTCATCAGGGGATGTGATGATGACCCGTTTGATGGCACGCGTAGGATTTCCCTGGCTCACGGTTGATATGGAGCATTCTCCTATTGACTGGTCACAAGCAGGATTATTATTCGGTGCCATTGCGGATGCAGGCTGTGTGCCTTTAGCACGAGTTCCCTTAGGAAAATATGAATTGATTAAACGGGCTCTGGACGCTGGTGCTCACGGAATCATCGCACCCATGATTAACACCGTTGAACAAGCAAAGACTGTCATCGATGCAGTGAAGTATCCGCCTGAAGGGAATCGCTCTGTCGGTGGCGTGTTACATGCGATGAATTTCGATGCGACTGCCGGCGATTATTATAAACACGCCAATGATGAAATTCTGGTGATTCTTCAAACAGAATCACCAGAAGGAGTGGAAAACGCGGAAGCGATTTACAGTTTGCCTGGCGTTGACGCAATTTTTGTTGGTCCCAATGATCTGACTTTTCAGATGAGCAAAAAGACGGGCTTGCATCCTTCGCCTGATGAACTGGAGGAGCAATTACAGAAAATCCTGGCCACAGGTAAGAAAACGGGTACACCGGTTGGCTTACATGTGCAGACGATCGAAGCGGTCGAACAGCGGATTGAAGAAGGTTGGCGCTTTATCGCCTGTGGTAGTGAAGTCAAATTCATGGTGAATGAGGCACAACGGATCGTCAGCGGCTTGAACTTGAAAGCAGAAACCGCCGATTTGGCTCGGTATTAAGCATCATAGAGTCTGTATTCATAAATGAGGCCATTCAGAATTGAGTGGCCTTTTTTTATGTCGACTACTCATCGCCGATTTGAATGATTGTTCGTTCCTGGTGGCGACCTTCAAGCAGACTGCCAACGGTTTCTTGAATTTGATCGAGGGTGATCGTCTTGGCGCGCGATTCGAGGTCAGGCAGTTTCCAGTCGGTTGCGAGTTTCTGCCACAGTGCGGTTCGTTTTGCGATGGGGTACCAGGAAGAGTCAATGCCGTCGAGCGTCACACCCCGCAGGATGAATGGGAACACGGTTAAATCGAGTTCGGCCCCACCGGCATTTCCACAAGCGGCGACACAACCTTGATGCTCTATCGAGCGGATGAGATGGCTCAAGAGGGAACCACCGACTGTATCAATGGCAGCCGGCCATTGGGTTTTGAGTAGTGGTTTCTTGGAACCTGTATCGACGGCACTACGATCAATGACCTGTTTGGCACCAAGCTCAATCAGTCGATCATGCATCGACGCTTTGCCTGAGACGGCTGTTACCTGATAGCTGAGTCGATTCAGTAAGGAAACCGCGAAGGAACCGACGCCTCCCGATGCTCCCGTGACGAGGATATTACCTGAATCAACGCTGATTTCATGCTGCAGGAGGCTACTGACGCACATGGCTGCGGTCAGACCAGCCGTACCTAGAATCATCGATTCTTTAAGCGTAAGTTTTTCAGTCAGAGGGATAATCCATTCGGGTTGAACGCGTATGAATTCAGACCAGCCTCCCCAGCGGTCAACGCCGAGTTCGTAGCTTGTCACAACAACAGGCTGACCGACTGTAAACTGATCAGAGTCCGATTGCTCCACGATGCCAGCTGCATCGATACCAGGGACATGAGGAAATTTTCTGACGACTCCCGGATGTCCGGTAGCCGCCAGTGCATCTTTATAATTGATTGAAGAATAGACGACGCGAATTGTTACTTGGCCTGGGGGTAATGCATCATGGGCTGCCGAGTGAACTCCGGCGATGATTTCCTTTGGTTCCTGTTTGTTAACTTGATAGCAGCGAAAGGATTTCTGCATGGTGCGTTCGATCGTGAATGCAATGTTTAATGATTAGATGTAATGTTACCAGGGACCATCGGGAGTTTCCATTTCCAGACAGCGCCAACAGTACCAACTGGCGACCGTACGGTAAGGTTGCCAGCGTTCGGCAATTTCAATACAGGTCTGCTTGTCGGGACGTGTCTTGAGTTCATATATCACTTGAATGCCATTTTGGATTCCCAGGTCATCGTGCGGGAAGATATCAGGGCGACAGAGACCAAACATCAAAAACATCTGTGCGGTCCAGTTACCGATCCCTTTGACTTGAATCAATTCTTCAGTGACCTCTGCATCAGACATGAGATGCATTTTGTGCAGACGCACATTGTTTTCCAACACCATTTCTGCGAGATGATGCACGTAGGTGGCTTTCTGGTTGGACAAACCGACTGATCGTAATTCCTCATGAGAAAGGCGAATGATTTTTTCTGCCGTTGGTTGCCCTTTTCCTGAGAGTGCGTGCAGACGTTTATAGATGGTGCGGGCTGCCGAGGTCGAAATTTGTTGCGAGACAATCGAGCGCAGCAGTAATGCAAAACGATAGCGATACGGTTTGAGCGGGCAGGGGCCAATCGACTCAATCACCGTCTTCAAACGCGGGTCTGCTTTTTTCAAGTGCGTTGAGGCTTTTTTGAAAGTCGCTACGTAATTGTTCATTGTAAATTACCAGCGGGAGTGTGTGTGGCTAAATCTGAAATCATATCATGAGTGGCTGCTTCGGCCGCCTGCTCCCATTCTGCAGGCGAGAATTTTTCTGAGTAGGGAGATTTGCGGATCGCGAAGTTAATACCACGGGAACTGTTAATAATCGCTCCAAGCCCTCCCTCGTCAAAGGCTCCCGCCACATCACCGGCTCCTGCGCCCTGACTTCCATAACCGGGAACCAAAAGAGGTGTGTGTGGCATGAGAGAGCGGAGCTGGCTTAACTCTTCAGGATACGTCGCACCGACGACGGCACCGATGGCGCCATAATTGCCTGCTCCCTTTGTTTTCAAAGCGAGTTCTTCAACAACCCCTGCGACACATTCATAAAGGCTTGTTCCATCGGTTTTTCGATCCTGAAACGTTCCTGCACCAGGATTACTGGTACGGACCAGCACATAGATTCCGGCCCCGCGTTCGGTGGCGACATTCACAAACGGTTCTAATGTGTCACTGCCGAGATAAGGATTGACGGTCAGACAGTCGGCAGCCCAGATGGCGCTCTCTGGGTTCTCTCCAGCGAGATAACCTCGCGCATACGCTTCCGCGGTTGAGCCGATGTCGCCTCGTTTGGCGTCACAAATGACGACTAATCCTGCACTGCGCGCTTTCTTGATAATTCGTTGCAGGGCCGCACAACCTGTGGGCCCCCATTCCTCGAAGAATGCCGCCTGTGGTTTCACTGCGGGAACCAGCGGCGCGACAACATCGATCATGCGGAAACAGAATTCTTCAAACGCGGCCGCGACGATTTCTGCTTTTGTTGCATGTCGAGATTCTGCAGAACGGACAATTTCGGCGGGAAGCCAATCAAAGCGGGGGTCAAGACCGACGAGTGCCGGTGTTTTTTTATTCTGGATGGCTGCGTTTAAACGATCGGAAAAGTGGTGCATCTGCTAACTGCTTTCAGAATTTCGATTTAAGTGTCGGAGTAGCTTGAACGTGATTTCTGCGTTCAATCATACACGAATCAGCTCACAATGGAATGAAACCGGTTTTTGAATTGGATTCGATGAGAGGGTTTTCCATTTTCCGTATAAAATCGAAGAGTTTTTTTCACATGTGAGAGTGAGAATCATCGGGACAAAAATGGTATTGACCAGATCTTTACCATGAACTAAGCTCCCGCTCCACAATTATCTCTCTCAACTCATATCTCAATTTCTCTTCAGGTTTTCTGCTTTGTCAGTTCTGGCAATGTTTGATCACTCAATTTATTTTCAGTCGTTCAACTGAAAAGGGCAGGTTTTGTATTAATTCCTGGCCGTTTGATGATCGAATGCTGTCCGAAGATGATTTCAGTAGAAAAGCTGCCATTCGAAAATGACTATTTCTCTCACAAACGGGGTCGTGCTGTGAAAAGCTCTGTCAACTTGTTCGTAATCGTACTCGTGGTAGCAGCCGGGATTTCCGGTTGTCAAAAACTCAATTTGAGTCCATCAGACTGGCTGCATCCTGCCAGCCTGCGCTCGCAGAGCCCTGATGAGGAAACCTCTGAGATAGAAGACTTTGCTGAGACCAAAGTGGAGACTCCCTTCATCGGAGATTACACACAAATTACCGGTAAAAACCTGATTGCCCTGGAAGGTGTTGGTCTGGTCACTGGATTGAAAGGGACAGGCGGTAATCCTCCTCCTTCGGTTCATCGTGAAGCATTACTTCGAGAAATGCGTCGTCGGAATGTGAAAAATCCAAACCACATCTTACGAAGTCCTTCGACGGCACTAGTTATTGTTAAAGCATATTTACCTCCTTTGATTCGAAAAGGAGAAAAGTTTGATGTTGAAGTTTATCTGCCTGGAAATAGTGAAGCAACCAGTCTGGAAGGGGGTTGGTTAATGGAATCCTACCTTGCAGAACAGGCGATGATTCAAGGCCGTGGTCTCTTGAAAGGTCACATTCTAGCCAAGGCGCGGGGCTCTATTTTAATTCCTCCGATCTCAAATGAAGACCGTAAAAAAGCGGTCGCTGGGATCTTGCGCCGTGGTCGCATCCTCGCGGGGGGAGTATCGGTCACAGAAGACCGAAATCTGGCTTTATACCTGCGTAATGATTTTAAGAGTATTCGAAATGCGATGCGTATTGCCGATCGAATTGGTGGACGATTTCACCACTTTGATCGATATGGAATTGAGGAACCTCTAGCCGAAGCAAAGACTGATAAAAAAGTCGTGCTGAAACTGAAGCCCCGTTACAAACACAATGATTCACGGTATTTGCAAGTCGTACGAAAAATTGCATTTCGAGAAACTGATGTGGCACAACGGGTGCGGATGCAAAGGCTGACAGAAGAAATCAAAATTCCGGAGCTGTCGGAAAGAGCGGCGATTCAATTAGAAGCGATTGGTAAAAAATCGATTCCCATTCTCAAATCTGCGTTAAAAAGCCCCTTGTTAGAAGTTCGTTTCCATGCGGCTGTCGCCTTGGCCTATCTGGATGATGGATCAGGCCTTAAAGATTTGGCGGAGGCTGCCAGAGAGGAACCTGCGTTTCGCGTGTATGCGTTAGCAGCAATGTCTGCCATTGATGAACCAGAGGCACACATTTATTTACGTGAATTGATGAGTATGACCAGCGCAGAAACCCGTTATGGCGCGTTTCGCGCGCTCTGGACACTGGATAAAAATGATCCATTCATTCGTGGAGAAGATATGAATGGGCAATTCATGTTGCATGTTTTACAAACTGAATTAGAGTCGCCGTCTCAAGACGATCCAAATCAAAAAGAGGGTGCTCCGAAGAATGGTGGTCCCATGGTCCATATCACTCATCGAAAACATCCCGAAGTTGTACTCTTTGGTTCTCAGCAGGAGTTTCGAGTTCCTATCGCTGTACGAGCGGGTGATGTGTTAATTACAGGCGCGCCTGGTGTCGATCAATTGATTGTTAGTAAGTACGCTGTTGGTGAGAAAGACCAACGGAAGAAAGTATCTAAAAATATTGCCGTTGTGATTCGTACAGCAGTAGAAATGGGAGCTAGTTATCCCGATATTGCTCAAATGATCTTACAGGCGCATCAACAGGGGAATATCGAAGGGCAAGTCGAAATTGATGCTTTACCGGAAGGTGGTCGCCTCTATTATCGTCCCGTTGAAGAAGATGCTCTCATGGCTTTGAAGTCAGGTGAAATGAAATCTTCCAAATCTAAAAAGAAAAAGAGTGCCCGCGTAGGTAACGAGAATATGGTTCCCAACATATTTCATTCTGGAGCACCTCGGAAAAAGACAAGCTCGAAATCATCTGCTGACTCTTCAGAAATAGGAGAAGTGACTTTGTCTGATTCACGAAAGTCCAAGTCATCAGACGATGATGGAAAATTCATCAAACAGAGCACATTTAAAGACTGGTTTCGGTATTTCAACAAATAATCTCCTTCTATATCTCAATTCAAGATCTGTTACTTTTGATTCCTGTTTGTCGATTCGAAGTCAGACACCCATCGTCTGTTTTTACGTATAAGGTTAAGTGATGCTGAAGTCATTGGAACTGTTCGGCTTTAAGAGTTTTGCCGACCGGACCATATTTGAATTTTCGGATGGCATCACTTGCGTCGTTGGTCCTAACGGGAGTGGTAAGAGCAATGTCGTAGATGGCATTAAGTGGGTTCTGGGAGACCAGAGCCCCAAAAGCCTGCGCGGCAAGGATATGACCGATGTCATCTTTAATGGTTCAAAAGGTCGTAAGGCGAATGCCTATGCGGAAGCCACTTTGACCTTTCACAACCAAGATGGTTTTCTGGATATTGATGCGCAGGAAGTGCATATCGGCCGCAGGTTATGGAAAAACGGCGATTCAGAATATCTGCTTAATCGAAATCCGGTACGACTCAAAGATATCCGTGATTTATTCATGGGCACCGGTGCGGCGACGTCTGCCTACAGTATTATTGAACAGGGGCGTGTTGATCAGATTTTACAGGCAAATGCGGCTACGCGTCGTGTTGTATTTGAAGAAGCTGCCGGCATCAGTCGCTATAAATCGAGAAAGATTGACGCTGAACGAAAATTGGAACGAGTTGGCCAGAATATACTCAGACTCACAGATATTGTCGATGAGGTAGAAGCACAACTGAACTCAACTCGAAGCCAGGCTTCTAAAGCAGCGAAATACCGCGAAGCTTCCACCGAGCTTCGCAAGTTATGGATGGGGATGGCAGCAGATGACTGGCGACACCTGACTACACAGCAATCTTCCATTCAGGAAAGAATCGATGAGAATCAAAAACGTCTTGATGAACTGAACGCCGAATATCAAACGTACGAAGACAAACTGTCAGCGATAGATTTAGAGATTGCAGAAATTGAAGATCAAGTAAGAACGGTTGAGAAAAAACTTGCTTCACATCGAGAAGGGATTGCGGGAAATCAAACATCGATAGAACACCAACTCGAACGTAAACAGGAATTTGAAGCCGAAATAATTCGATTACGTAAACAGAGAATCCTGATGGCGAAAAGAACATCGGAGATTCAAAATGATCTGGAAGCCGTTACGAACGAAAAAAACAAGTCTGAATCTGAGTTTCAGCTTCAACGCCAGAACCTGGAAGAAATTCATGCAAAAATCATAGCTGTGACCGAAGAATTGGATGCGGCCAATGAACAAGTTCAACAAAAACAACAGCTTGTTCATGAGCTGACCAAGCAGTCTCTGGCTCTGGATAACAAACTTTTTTCTGTAAAGACACAACTGGAGACATTCAATACTTCAAGCCTGAAGTCAAATGAGAAACGTGTGCAACTGGAAGCCAAAATTCAGGAAGCACAATCTGAGGTTGAGCAATGCGAGGTTCAATTTCGAATTGCTGGAGAAAAAGTCGCTGAGTTTGCACAATGCCTGTCGGAAGTTGATGAAAAACAACAGTCTTTCTTAAGCGAGCAAGATCAAAAAACACAACAACTCTCAGATCTTCGTGAAAAGCGTAGTGCGTATCAGGCACGCAGGAGTGTCTTAGAAGACCTTGAACGTCGGCAAGAGGGAATCAGTATCGGTGTCAAGGAAATTTTGAATCGTGCACAGACTTCAAACCATTCGCCGTGGAACACGATTCTTGGCAGCGTTGCTGATCTTTTGGATGTAGATTTGGAACAAGCGGCTCTCTTGGAAGTTGCCTTGGGAATTCGGTCTCAATTATTAGTGATCAAAGAGTTTGAGCCACTCTACCAGTTTTTGAAAGAAGGGAAATATTCTATTTCTGGCCGGGTTGGGTTTATTACCCAGCCTTCTCTAAAAAATGAGAATGATCAGCCAATGTCAGCCGTGAATGGGTTTTCTGTAGAAGGAAATGCCACAAATACCGAGTCTTTTCATACGGAACCAAATCAGGTCATTTCAGATTTATCATCACATCGTGGTGTGATTTATCGTGCCGATCAGTTAGTTAATCTCACAGAAGAAAACAAATTACTTGCCCAGATACTGTTGGCTGATACGTGGATTGTTGACTCATTAGAGACTGCAGTAAATCTGTCGCGTATGGAAGGGCACAATTGCCGGTTTGTCACACTTCAAGGTGAATTGATCGAAGAAAATCAATCCGTTTTTGTTGGTGCAGTACGTAGCGAGTCGGCGCTATTCACTCGTAAGAGCGAATTGCGAAAACTGAAAAACGATTTGATTCGAATTGATCGGACCCTAAGCGAGAATGAGTCTGCTCTCGAAAAATTAGATGAGTTACTGTCGGCTGTTGATTCAGAACGAAGTTCCTGGCAAGAAAAAATGCAAGAAGCGTCAGAAACGCTCTCTACGGAAAAGGCGGCGAAAGCAGCAGCCACACATAATCTGGCGCAGTTAAACGAAGAGTTAACGACTGTTCGAAATGATCTGGAAGACCTGGAAAGTCACACTCTGAAGTTACATTCCGAATCAGAAGCAGTGTTATTTGAGAAGCAAACGACAGAAGAAAAACTGGAAAATTTGAACTTATTAATTCAGCAGGATGAATCCGTTTTACTAAATAAGCAGTGCGAAGTTCAGGAGCTCAAAGAACAGCAAAATTCAAGACAACTGGAATTAGCAACGCATGAAGAACGGTTAACCGGGTTGGAGCAACGTTTTGGTCGTTTAAGGTTGGAGTTTGAACAACGACAACAACAACAGGAAGAATCCAATCGTCGTTATGAATTATCACTGGAAAAAAACTCACAAATTAAACTGCATATTTTAAACACTCGTGCTAATTTGGATGAACAGTTTTTATTACAGGATGTATTACAAGAGCAGGCGAGTAATTTCATCTCACTACGTGAGCAAAAACGACAACTCAAAAAGCAGTTAAGTTCTGAAGAAGCAACAGTTCGCAAAGAGCGGCGTGAACTGAGTGAAAAGAAACACGAAGAAGAAATCAAGACCCGAGATATCGAACATCAAATCAGTTCTCTAAGTGACCGAATCGAGGAAGAATATCAACTCTCATTAGAAGAGATTGTTACTTCGGGAGAGTCAGTTCTAAAGCAATACCTGGAAGAGGAAACCGAGAAAAATTCAAAGCAGAGTGATTCTATAACCGAACTTGACAATCAATCTGAACCTCTTGCTTTGCAAAGCGAGGTCGAGCAACAGTCGAGTGTTGATGAAATCAATGAACAGGTCGAGAGTGAACTCGTTGAACAGGAGAGAGAATCTATTCAACCCGGTTTTAATATCGATCTCTACCTCGAAATTCGACCGGAAATCGAAGCGCAAGTTAATCGTCTACGACGCAAAATAAAAATGATGGGTAGTATTAACTCAGATAGCCTTAAAGATCTGGATGAACTGGAATGCCGTTTTGACTACATGAAGTCACAGCTGGATGATTTGGACGAAGCAAAGTCTGCTTTAGAAGAAATCATTCGTCGAATCAATACGGAAAGCAGGCGTTTATTTGTAGATACTTTTGAAGTCATTCGTATCCATTTCCAAGAAATATTTCGCAAGCTGTTTGGAGGAGGCGAGGCCGATATCATTCTGGAAGATCCGGAAGATATTCTGGAGTGCGGAATTGAAATCGTAGCCCGTCCGCCGGGAAAAGAGTTACGAGGGTTGACATTGCTGAGTGGTGGTGAAAAAACATTAACGGCAGTCGCGCTTTTAATGTCGATTTTCCGTAGTCGTCCCAGTCCATTCTGTATTTTGGACGAAGTGGACGCTGCTTTGGATGAAGCGAATGTCGAGCGTTATGCCGGGCTGATTGACGACTTCAAAGAAACAACGCAGTTCATCATGATCACGCATAATAAGCGGTCTATGACTGTTGGAAATGTTCTCTATGGAGTTACAATGGAGCAATCGGGAGTTTCCAAGCGGATGTCAGTACGATTTGATGACATCACTGAAGATGGAAACTTCAAGCAGTCAAATTCGTCTGATAGTGATTCAGAGGCGGCTTGAGGAATGTAAACCTGAAAGCTTGCCTGTCACTGGGAGACCGAATTTTCACCAGAGATCCAGTTGAGGTTTCGATGTCTGATTTTACCCATTTCGATGAAGATGGTGCCAGCCGGATGGTGGACGTCGGTGCCAAAGCAATCACCGCTCGTATGGCCGTTGCAGAATGCTTTATCACAATGAAACCCGAAACACAAAAGCGTATTTTGGACCGACGGGTTTCCAAAGGAGATGTGCTGGAAATTGCCCGGATTGCAGGAATTATGGCAACGAAAAAAACGGCAGACCTGATTCCTTTGTGTCACCCCCTGAGTATTAACAGTGTGCGTCTTGATTTTGAAGCTCTGAATGAAACAACAATTCGCATTGAATCCACTGTGAAAATTGATGGTAAAACCGGTGTGGAAATGGAAGCATTGACCGCAGTCAGCGTGGCGGCATTAACAGTTTACGATATGTGCAAAGCCATCGATCGTGCCATGAGCCTGGGACCCACTCAACTTGTTGAAAAATCAGGTGGAAAAAGCGGCCACTATATCAGGAAAAAAGGCTGATTTTCCGGGGCCATACAGGTCTGGTTTCCTCTATTTAATATGGATACCAGCTGATTTGTTCCCAGAATTCAAGAAAGATTGATTTCGACTTATGAAATCATACAGGTGGCGCCCTGTTTGCATTCCTATCTGCCGGTAGAATGCTTACAATGACTCGGCTTAGTGATCTGATCTTACAGTTCATATGTTCCGTGTTTTTTAAAAATAACCGAGTTCCAGTCTAAACCTGGGATATCGATTCAAGATTGTGGTGAGGCTGTAATGGGGGACCATCTTACGACGCATGACCTGTTGGCACGTGTCGAAGAATTAATAGGCGATGAGCTGGAACAGGCAGAACGCGTTTTTTTAAACGAAGTCAATTCGAAGCACCCCTATGTCCATGATGTTTTACAGCACATCACTCGTTTTCAGGGAAAGCGACTACGCCCGATTTTGTTGCTGCTTTCTGCTGCGGCTTCAGGGGGAATCAAAGAGAGCCACTTTGTACTTGCCTCTGTAGTAGAAATGATTCATTTGGCAACTCTGGTGCATGATGATGTACTGGACGACGCATTGATCCGCCGTCATGTCGCAACTGTCAATGCGCGTTGGAACAATGAAACGAGCGTACTGGTCGGTGATTTTCTCTTCACACACGCGTTTCACCTTACTGCCAGCCTGGGAGATGCTCGTGCGTGTCGTTTGATTGGTCGAGCTACCAATCTGGTTTGTGAAGGCGAATTAGCGCAGATTTACGAACGTGGCAACCTGGATCTTTCAGAATCGCAATATTTGGAAATCATCAATGGGAAAACGGCCGAGCTTTGTGCGATTAGTACTCAACTAGGAGCCATGTATTCTGACGCCGATGAAAAAATGATTCAGGCAATGGATGACTACGGTCGTGCGTTAGGAGTTGCTTTCCAGATCACCGATGATTTACTGGATTTACTCGGTACGGAAGAACAAATGGGCAAGTCTCTTGGCTCGGATTTACAAAAGGAAAAACTCACGCTTCCTTTAATTCGGCTCCTGAGTCAAAGTCGTCAAGAGGATCAAATTGCAATTCAGGAAATTCTCTCTCAACCAGATCAACAAACTAAATCGAAGCTCGATCAATTTATTAAAAATAGTGATGCCATCGAGTATGCAGCAAATCGTGCCCGCGATTTCGCAATCAAGGCCAGGGAATCTCTCAAAGGGTGTCCCCCTTCACAAGCCAAACAGATTCTTGAAGAACTAACAGAATTTGCTATCCAGAGATCGATTTAATATCATCGAAGTAACTACACTTCAGGATCGACTTGATCGCTGGTGAACAGCAGGGTGTTATTAAGATAGCAGTTTTATTATGAATCGGATTAAGAGGCTAGAGAACATTGTTTAGCAATCCAATATTTATTCGGGAAGCATTGACTTCTCCTCGCCAGCTTCGTCATTACCTGATTCGTTCTGGATATGTCGCAGCCGTGTTTATTTTGATTTTCACAGCGGGCCAAACGATCTTGGGAACTCAGCAAATTCAAACCGTTACGATTGGAGAATTTGCGCGCCTGGGAAATTTGATTTTCCAAATAATCGCATTTCTCCAATTATTACTCGTTCTGTTTTTTACGCTATTATTTTCGGCAGGAAGTATTGCGCAGGAAAAAGACCGCGGCACACTCATTCTATTGTTAATGACTGAGCTCAAAGACCGTGAGCTTGTAAGTGGAAAAATCCAATCCAGTCTGCTCATTGTTTATGTCCTGCTGGCTGCCTCCATACCAGTCTGTATTTTCTTGTACTTGCTGGGAGGGGTTGAGTTATCACAGATCATCTGGATGGAACTGTTGTGCTTGATGACAGTTTTTGCGACCGGAAGTTGGGCCGGACTGGTAGCATTTTGGCGAGAAAAAACATTCCAGACCTTGGCAATCAGTGTGTTAGGCATGGTCGTTTTTTTGGGAGTCGTGGAACTGGTCGTCAGTTTGATTGGTCCGCAATTTGGAGGACGCGCCTGGATTGCCGGATTGAACCCATTTCGTTCTCTCTATGAAATCTTGAACCCTCTTTCTCTCAATTCTGGATTGCAAGTGATCACAGTCAGTGCCTGGCCATCATTGATTAGTTTATTTATGTTGGGTATTGCCTTAAAGGCTTATACGATTCTTCGTTTACGTGTTTGGAACCCTTCACGTTCAGTGTATAAGTCAACGGCTAAGGAGGAAGTGGAAGAAGCAGTCATTATCAAAGAGAAGTCGCGTCCAATTTGGTCAAATCCTGTGATTTGGCGCGAAATCATGACAAAAGCTTACGGTAGAAAAATTTTCGTGATTAAATTGGCATATATTCTACTCGCTGGATTCACTCTCTGGTCTGCTTCAACATCGAATGCTGCAGTGGAGGGAGTTCGCTATTTAGGTGTGATTCCACCACAGGGACTTGCTTTTGCTGGGATTGCCTGGTTGAGCCTGATGCTCATGAATACTCAGGCAGTCACCTCGATTACATCAGAAAAAGACAGTAAAACATTAGAGCTATTACTCGTCACTGATATTTCCGCCAAAGAATTTGTGTTAGGAAAATTAGGTGGGATTTTCTATAACAGTAAAGAAATCATCCTGATTCCAACGCTCATTTTGTTCTATCTTGTCTTTCAGGGTGTTTTTTCATTAGAAGGATTTCTATGCACGCTCCTGGGCTTTTTCGCATTGATGATTTTTGCGATCGTACTTGGATTGCATATGGGACTTACCTATGATAATAGCCGTTCAGCAATCGGTGGTAGTCTGGGAACCATGTTTTTTCTTTTCGTTGGAATTGCTATTTTTATGATTCTCCTGGTTCAAGCGCGTTCTTCGTTTGCTCTGCAGCTCCAGAGTTTTCTGGTCTTTATCGTGGTAGGAAGTGCAGCGCTGCACTCTGTTATGACGCATCGTAACCCGTCTCACGCATTAGCGATATCGGCCTGGTTGCTTCCCTTCCTGACATTTTATGCCATTACTTCATTTTTGCTGGGAGGGACTCTGGGAGTTTTGATCACGATTCTATTTGCGTATGGGCTTCCTGTTCTTTCGATGTATATTCCGGCAGTTTCTGAATTTGATGTTGCCTTGGGAAAAACCACTTTTGATAAAGGTTAGAGTGGTCACTCCTGAATCATGATGATCGCATTTATTGATACAGTCGCAATCTGGTTTCCAGGATCATTAGCATTATTTGCTTTGACATGTGCTTCCGGTTTTTTTTCAGGCAGTGAAACTGCGATCTTTTATCTTTCACGAGATGAACTCAGACAGTTCAGCAGAGGTAAGCCTAGTGAGCAGATTGTCGCGACATTGGCCTCTGATGCAGACCGATTATTGACGGCTGTTCTCTTTTGGAATCTATTGATCAATCTGACATATTTTGCGGTCGCAGGTGTGATTGCCAAGAGGCTGGCCGATGCTGGAATGACGGCAGCCGCAGGTTTTTTCAGCGTGGGGAGTCTACTGGCAATTATTCTGTTTGGCGAAGTGCTTCCCAAAAGCCTTTCGATTGTCTTTCGTAAAAGAATCGCAGTCAGCGTAAGCTGGCCTTTAGCCATTTCAGTTCGATTGCTTGATCCCGTAATTCCCTTGCTACAGAATGTCAGTAAATTAATGCGGCGGACTTTTTGGCCAAGTATTGAGAAAGAGCCTTATTTACATTCTGAAGATTTGGAACGTGCCGTCGATGCCTCAGGAGCCAGCGAAGAAGTGATTCGCCATGAAAGGCAAATTCTGCACAATATTTTAGATCTTTCAGAAATATTAGTTGAAGAAGCGATGCGTCCCAGAGGAACCTATTTCACGTTTAATGCACCTTTGAAACTGGACGACTTAAAGAAAATTACGCCCAATACAGACTATATCATTTTACGAAAAAGCGAGAACGATTCAGATGAGATTGATCGTATTATATCTCTTTCCGACTTATCTTCGTTTACAGAAAAGACGCTAAACCAGAATTCACAAAGGATCATTCATGTGCCCTGGTGTGCAAACCTTTCAGATGTCTTTTCGAGATTTCAGACAGAAAACTGTCACTTTGCATCAGTTGTTGATGAATACGGAGAGACGATTGGCATAGTGACTTTCGAAGACATCATTGACACGATTGTCTCGCCAGAACCAAGTCGGGCAAAACGAATTTTACAACGTGAACCAGTTCGAGAAGTGCAACCGGGCGTTTATCATGTTGAGGGAATCACAACGCTGCGCTACCTTTGCCGCAAATTACAGCAGGATTATGAAATCGCTGACGATGGATTATTAACGGTTGCCGGAATGTTTCATGAAAAACTGGAACGCATTCCAGAGGTTGGTGATCTTTGTGATTGGCAGGGATTTCAGTTGGAAGTGATTGAAGTTCGCAAACTGGGGCATTTGGTTGCTGAGCTCAAAGAAGCAGAGCCAGTGAATGAAAATCTTATAGAAGAATAGTGTTGTGTGAAGAGAAGGGGCTTCAGCCGATACTACAATCTATTTTCGATTTTGAGTGAGGAGTGGATTTAATAGGCTTTGCGCAGTCTCAAACACTTTCATGTTGGCTACGGCCTCATGTTTGAGCTGGGGTAGGTCTATGATTCCACTCTTGATCACTTGGCTGCTTTCGCCAGCTTCACTTTCAATACCAGAGGCAACATTACCTGCAATCTGTTCGATGCGCTGACCTATGCGATCAATGCCTGATAAAGCGGTATGCATAGTAGATGTGACAGAAGAAATCGCCATCAAGGCACTCCGGGTTTTTGACAGCTTCAGATAGAATCGAATTAAGCTGATCTAAAGAGAAGATTCCAACTATGACCAGCCTTCTCCCTTATATATAGCTTTTCATCGGAAGCCTGACGGCAGACAAACAGGTAAGAGCGAATCAAAAGAAAGAAGGTCTCAAATTTGGTAAGTTGAGAGAGGTTATCCCGTATATTCTGGAAATAACAATAAAATCGATTTTACTTCTTCCACATGCCGGACCATAAATAAAAGGCGATGAAGGGCACACTGATTGTCGCTAACATAAAATTCCAAGGCCATGTTTGTGGGAAAACATTATTTTTCAAAACAAATTGGTCGATTAAGATCGCACCACAAAAGGCCCAGCCACAAAAAATGAACGCCAGCTGTTTCTTTTCTTTCAGTTCTTCCGGAGATAATTCAGGCTTGCCCCGAGAGGGCTTAGACGGTTTCGTTTTTTTCTCTGGCTTTGGTTTTGAAGAAGACTTCTTCACTGATTCATCGGCAGAGTCCGCTTTGGTTTCCTGATTTCTGTCATCTGCTTGCGCTGCCACTGCATAATATTCAGCAATTCCCTGACTGATTGATCGAGGAGTTGCCAAAACCCAGCGAGATGGAACCTGGTACCGTAAACGCAGTTCGTCTTCCAAATCGTGCGTGGGTTGATCAGCACATGCGACCAGTAATACATTGTCGTCAATGAATAATGGTAGAATGGTATTTCGTTTTGCTACCTGTTCTGGCAACTGATCCAAAATCGATTCGTCAGGGATTGTTTCTTCTAGATCAATATATGGTACACCTTGAGAGCGTGCGAGTGCCTGTGTTGCCACTTCTGCATCGACAAAGCGCATTTGGACGGCTGCATCACGAACTGACAAACCGCGTTTCTCAGCAAAATCGATCAACTCATTCGCTTGCGCTTTATCGATATGGCCTTGTTCAACGAGGACCTTTTCAACCGGTAGAGGGCCCGTTGATTCCTCCTCCTCAAATTCACGTCCCAGACTTTCGTCGTATTCTCTTTTGCGTTCCGGGTCTGTCAAACAGAGCATGGCTTTGGCCAGTTCGTTTAACAAATCTTGAGATTCGTTTGAATATTTTCCTGAAGCATATTTTCGTACGTGCGAATTTAACTTTTTATAGTGTGCACGAATTTTTTCTTCATCATCTTCAAATTTGACTAATCGCAGTAAATCATAATGATGTGGAGGTCGGTCCCCTTCTGGTATGCCCAGCCAATCCTTATAAACATCAATTGCCACCTGAGAGAACTCCTTGCTCTTAGATCAAGAGAACTATTTTTATAGAACAACCAACAAATCCTGATGTCTTTTTTTAGATGCGATCAATCGCCAATCAATGTGCTATTATTCGACCATGTAGTCTTTGGCCAGAACTTCGAATCGGTCAACGCCTTCTTTATCCAGTCCGGAATCTCGAACAATTTCGGTGGCAGCTTCGTTATTTCCCGTCAGTTCCCTTGCTGAAGCATGAATTCGTCCATTGGCATCATATCGATACGTCACTTCTACAGGAGATCCCTTGGGAAGATTAGCGGGCAAATTTAAGATACGGAAATCGCCAATGGTAGAACAGGCATCAGGATCACTGGCATCTCCTTCGAGAATGACGACATGAATCCGTTGCTGATTTTCTGATGTCGTTACGAATTTCTGGCTGACACTTGTGGGAATCTCGGTATTGCGTTTAATCATTATATGATTGATTTTACGAGTCCGATCATTGGGATCTGTAATTTTTACACCCAGTGAATGTGAGTTAACATCAGCCGTGCTGACATTGCGCAATCTTTTAATAACCGTTTGTGCCATTCGGCTCTCACCACCGGTTGCCCGTGCTTCAAGAATTGCAGCGTGTATCGCTGCACCCTGAGCAACGGCCTCTTCCGGGTTCATACTGCGTGAAGGCTCTCTACCACACACATTTTTCAACATTTCTTCCACAACAGGCATCAGTGTAGAACCACCCACAAGCACAACATCGTCTAGTTGTCCTTTTTCAACTCCCGCCTGTTGCATCACCAGTTCCGTGGTGTCACGGGTTCTCTGTAGCAAATCTGCTGTCATCCGTTCAAAGTCACCACGCGTTAATGCAACCGTTAAAGTGTTGCCTTTGTGATAAATCGATACAGGAGTTTGCGCTTTTTGGCTTAACTCGCGTTTTGCGTCTTCACATTCCTGGACACAGGTTCGCATTGTAACCGGATCTTCTCGAGGGTCACTGTCGAATTTCTTTTTGAACTGCTCAGCGACATGATCGACAATGCGCTGGCTCCAATCGAGGCCCCCCAGCATCACATCACCATCAGTTGCCAGAACACGGAATTGAGTTGGTGAGTAACGCACAATTGTCACATCAAACGTACCACCACCCAAGTCATACACCAGAATGGTTCGCTCACCCGATGGCATCGCATCGGGATTTCCTAATTCATCTCGTTTCCACGCATAAGCCAGTGTTGCCGCAGTAGGCTCATTGATAATATCAATCACATTCAAGCCAGCGATTCGTCCAGCGTCCTGAGTTGCTTTACGTCGAACATCGTTAAAGTAATAGGGAACTGTGATGACAGCATTAGCGATCGGGCCGATTTCTTTCTCTGCATCCTGCTTCATCTTCTTCAGAATCAAGGCAGAAAGAAACTCAGCAGTCAGCTTCTTTTCCTGGTAGACAACATAAAAGTTATCATCTCCCATATGCCTTTTAACAGCTTCAATAATGCGGGATGGGTCATCTTCAATAGCGGTTCTTTCAAAAGAAGGACCAACCACAACACGGCCTTCCTCGCCCAGCAAAACCACAGAAGGCGTAATCGATCGTCCATCGGTGTTTTTTAAGGATATGGGCTGCCCTTCACTGTCAAGTTGGGCAATGGCTGAATACGTCGTTCCCAAATCAACGCCAACAGTAAGACCTTCTACAAACTTCATAGTATTACCTTAATTTCATTGACCTAGCAGGTTCATCATGGATCAGGACACGAGAGCGGAACAGGGGAAATCAGTAAAAAAGACAGGAGAATTCCTTCCCATTTCACGTGACTCCAAAATTAAACTTCGGATTACCGGCTCATTGGTAACCGGCTTAATTCACCTATTCTGCCACTGATGTGATGGGGAATCAAGGACTTGGTTGGCGGGAAACTGAAAACTGACAAAGTCTTAATGATTTCAGTCTTCTTGAACTGGTTCTATTCTGGGCATAAATTCAGTGTCGCATGGGGGGCATTATATTCAGAACAATTGCTATATTCTTACTCAACTTAGTAAGAGATAAGAGGCCATAATGGTTTAAAACGTGCTGAGCCAAATAAAATAGCTTGGCGTTCTGATCCCTGCTTTTGAGGGCTTCATAGCTTCAGGAGCCGGAAATCGTGTGAGGGTTGGCTCTCAGACTATTTCACTCTACAATCTTATGCCATTATGAGAGCTTTGTTTCTCAGCAAAACCAGGTTCTGTTTTATGCCAACTCAACTGAACTGGGGCAAAGGACAGGTAAATACGTGCTTATTGCGCTTTATCTGTTTTGAATGGAAAAGTTGACGAATTTCAGTCTATAAACACAAACCAAAACAAGTTCAACGATTTTAAACCGGAAATAACCCTCGGATGAATCAACCATCTCCAACAATAGATGTCCAACAGGCAATCAAAACGACTCATGCTGCTATTGCCGAAAAACAGCTTTCTGAGTCAGCTTTCACAAACTTACAACGCTGGCTTACTGAACCTCAGTACGCTTCTTATTTGCCATCTCTTCTCAGGCTGATTGAAGCAGAAGACTTTGCTACTTTGGATACTTACTTTTGGGAAGTGATTCCGTTTGGGACCGGAGGCCGACGTGGATTGATGAGCGATCTGGGCTCAGCCACGATAAACGAAAGAACCATCGCTGAATCGGCTCATGGGTTGGTGGCTTACTTTAAGAAATATTCGGGTTCCGATACCGGCAAAGCAGCCATTGCTCATGATTCTCGTATCAACTCAGAACGATTTGCTCGAATCGTTGCTAGTGTGATCGCAGCCCATGGTTTGACAGTTCACTTTTTCAAAACACCTCGTTCTACACCAGAGCTTTCGTTTGCGGTCAGACACCTCAGCTGTGATGTCGGGGCGATGATTACCGCATCGCATAATCCCCCTTCTGATAATGGTTTTAAAGCGTACTGGTCAGCAGGAGCACAAGTTCTGCCCCCGCACGATCAAGGTATTATTGATGAAGTGTATCAAGCGACCGAAATCCCGATCATTGACTTCGATCAAGCCGTGGAGCAAGGCTTAATCAAGATTATTGATGAGGATGTTGCCAGCGAATATCGAAACGCGGTGATTTCACACAGTCACTCGACTTCGAGAGACCTTCAAGGTCTATTTACTCCGCTGCATGGAGTAGGGGAAACGTCTGTATTTCAGGTGTTACAACAGGCAGGCTTTGAAAAAATTACGCGTTTTGAGCCCCAGTGCGAGCAAAACGGGAATTTTCCCAATGTTCCCGACCAATTGCCTAACCCGGAACGGACTGAGGTCTATCAACCGGCGATCGAATTAGCCGGACAAATCGATTCAGAAATCATTCTTGCCAGTGACCCCGATGCCGATCGGTTGGGAGTATGTGCTAAAAATACTGCTGGAGAATTCATTCATCTGACGGGAAATCAAATCGGTGCTTTACTGGCCGATTATATTCTCCGAAAGCGTAAGGAAAAACAAACACTCACACCTGAGCATTTTGTCGTAGAAACAATCGTCACGACCCCCTTAATTGCGGCCATTACACGAAAATCAAATGTTCGTATCATCAATAACCTGCTGGTTGGATTTAAGTACATTGCTCAAACAATGGACGAAGAGGGCCCAGAGCGATTTGTCTTTGGTACGGAAGAGTCTCTGGGATATCTGGCTGGGGAATATTGCAGGGACAAAGACGCAGCGATCGCGGCACTTTGGGTTTGCGAACTGCTGGCAGAATTGAAAAGCAAGTCAAAGACTTTATTTGACCGCCTGGATGAGCTGTATATTGAACATGGATACCATCTGGAAGGACAGGTTTCAAAGACCTGTAAAGGATCAGAGGGAAATCAACAAATCAAAGAATTGATGAAAGCATTTCGGCAGACTCCTCCGCAAAAACTGGGAAATCTTACATTTACCCGCGCAAGAGACTATCAAAACCTTGAAATTCGCTCATTGCCGGAAAATACCCCCTCTGCGACCTTTTCTAAACCAGAGGGAAATGTTCTGATGTTTGAAGCGAAAGGCGAAGGATTGCCTCTAACTGTACAACTGGGTGTGCGCCCTTCGGGTACGGAGCCTAAGATTAAATTCTATTATTTTGCACAGGCAGAGGTGTCCGATCCTGATCAGCTCGCAAAAACAAAAGGCGAGGCTTTCTCAACCATTGAATCTTTTAAAGAGGCTTTGATGGGCTGGATCGACAAGACTCTGGAAACCAGTTAGAAGATTTACCAGATACTATCTAAGGAATTTTTTCGGACGAATCACTATTCTTAGATTGTGACGAGTCGAGATGAAACTAAAATGATAAATATGGTTGATTTCGTTGTATGAGAACGGGATTAGTCAGTTTTCCTCACAGAAATAATCATCAAGTGAAAGCAGCAATGCACTCTGACCAACTCCAAGTTGAGCAGTTTTATATCTGTCTGCTCCCACCTACCTCTATATCATCAGCGATAACAATTGAATCTAGTATTATCAGTTTTCAGGCAACATCATGACGAAACAGCGTATCGGGATTTGGATCATTGGAGCATGGGGTGGTGTCTCAACAACCGCCGCCGTTGGTTTATCAGCACTTCAGAAAGGTACTACGGGTGCGAGTGGGCTCGTCTCAGAAAACCCTTTTTTTGAGAAGTTGAATTTGGCAAAATGGGATCAGTTTGTCATTGGCGGTCATGAAATTCGCGACACATCTTTTGTTGACGCTGCCAAACATTTCAGCGAAACATCCGGTGTATTTCATCCTGCTTTATTGCAGTCAGTTGAATCGGAATTGAAGGCATTCGATCAAAATGTAAAACCAGGAACACTCATCCATGTCGGAGATACGATTAGATCCCTGGCCGGTAATTCGGTGAAACAGTACGATCAGGAAACTTTGCAAGACACGATTTCACGTTTGTCAGCTGATATTTCTGAATTCCAGCAAAAGCACGATCTGGCACATGTCATTGTTGTCAATCTGGCTTCGACAGAACCTCCCGTCGAGGAGTCTGCAAAGACACTCAGTCTGGATGAATTAAAACAAGCGCTGGCGTCGGCAGAAACGTCTCCGGTTCCCGCCAGCACGCTTTATGCCATCGCTGCGATGAATGCCGGCTGTTCACACATCAACTTCACACCTTCGGCAGGTACTGACTTGCCAGCTTTGGTTGAATTGGCTGAAGAGAAGAATGTGTTGCATGCGGGACGCGATGGAAAGACGGGAGAAACATTGATGAAAAGTGTTCTCGCGCCCATGTTTGCACACCGTAATTTGAACGTGATGAGTTGGGTGGGGCACAATATTTTCGGAAATCTGGACGGTAAAGTCCTCGATGACCCAGTCAATAAATCAAACAAAGTTCATTCCAAAGATCATCTATTGACAGAAATCCTTGGTTATAAGCCACAGACCCTGGTGTCGATCGAATATATCGAATCGATGGGAGACTGGAAAACCGCCTGGGATCATATTCACTTTCAAGGATTCCTGGATACTAAAATGTCGCTGCAATTTACCTGGCAGGGAACAGATTCAATTCTCGCAGCGCCTTTAGTGCTCGATTTAGTACGGTTTACTGAGCGGGAATGGCGTCGCGGAGATCGATCTGGGGTCATGTCACATTTAAGTTCGTTCTTTAAAAGCCCCATGCAGGCAACCACACCAGAATTCGAACGTCAATACCAGCAACTTGAGGAATGGGCTAACAAAGTTTCCGAAGAATCTCAATCATCATGAAAAAATGGCTTGCGTATTTTCAACTAATGCGGCTACCCGCTGTATTTACAGCGATGTCAGATATTCTTCTTGGCTACCTACTGACACACAACTCATTTGAGCTTCCCATTCAATTCGCCTTGTTGATTGTCGCTTCAACCAGCTTGTATCTGTCTGGTATGGTGTTTAATGATGTGTTCGATCGTAAGGTCGATGCAGAAGAACGACCTTCACGCCCTATCCCTTCCGGACGAATTTCGACACAGCACGCGGCAGTTCTGGGAGGGTTGCTGATGTTGGCGGGGGTCGGGGCTGCACAGGCGGTAGGGAAACAGAGCCTGATTGTTGCCAGCCTGTTGGTTGTCGCTATACTGAGTTACGATAGCATATTGAAAAGAACAATTCTCGGCCCACTTGCGATGGGACTTTGTCGATTTCTAAATGTCATGTTAGGCGCCAGCGCTGTTGCGCGCGAGATTAATCTTTGGGTCAAACCCCAGTTACGAATCGCCGCCATTTTAGGAATGTATGTTGTCGGCCTTACCTGGTTTGCACGAATGGAAGCAAAAAACAGTCATCGCGGGCACTTGCTCGGTGGTACTCTGGTTATCAATGCGGGGCTGGCAGCACTGGTGTGGATGATTGCAACTTATCCCTGGCCACGTGAACTTAATTTGACGATGTTGCTGACAGCGCTGGGAGTGGTTGTGTTGACAATCAATCGCCGTCTGATACAGGCAATATTGAATCCGGTTCCTCAAAATGTTCAAATCGCTGTGAAGACAATGCTCTATTCCTACGTGATGTTGAACGCGATTATCGTTTTTGTCTGGACTACCAATCCGCAGTACGCAATTCTCACGGCTGCTTTGCTGATTCCTACAATCGTACTTTCTCGATGGATGTCAGTCACTTAGCTCCACTGCCAGTGAATTACATGGCAGGTTGAAAGCCCATTACCTGATAGCGTGCTAGTTCCAATGTGTCCGCGAGCTTGATCGCGCTGATCGCTTCGTATGAAAGCATGACTTTTCTTGCGCCCAAGGAGTCTGGTTTATCGCGTTCCAATAACACAATTCCACTTGAAAGTAAAAAATTCTGAAAAGGAATCGATTCTTGGAACGTAGTCACAACGATTCCCTGTTTGGGAATACTTTCCGGCCAATTCTCCAATATCGAACGCCAACCTTCTGCACTTTGCATTTGATCTCTCTTTAATTCGTGGTTGATGATAGAACAGCTTGTCAACGCGAAAGATAAGGTTTCGCCATTAATTGAGCAAGAGGAACCTTTAAAGAACTTGAGTGTCTTTCGTTTTTAGAGAGAGCCTGTATGATTCAACAGCATGCGCCGTGCATGTGTTTTGACATATGTGAGCCTTTTTCAGAGAATCATTTTTCTTGAACAACAAACTTAAAACAAAGGCATTACCATTTGGCGAATTTGTGGCAATGATGGCACTGATGCAGTCCTTGGTAGCGTTGTCAATTGATGCGATGCTGCCTGCATTAACCGAAATTGGCCAGGACCTGGGTGCAAAGAAAGTCAATGATAGCCAATTGATTGTCACAATTTTGTTTTTGGGATTGGCGTTTGGGCAGGGAATTTATGGGCCACTTTCGGATACAACGGGTCGCAAGCCAGCAATTTATTTGGGCTTCAGTCTGTTTCTGACAGGATGTTTGTGCTCTCTGTTTTCAACAGATCTCATCGTCATGCTCAGTGGACGGTTTCTACAGGGGCTGGGGCTGGCAGCACCAAGATGTGTGATTGTGGCAATTGTCCGCGACCAATATGAAGGCCCTGCAATGGCTCGGGTGCTCTCGTTTGTGATGACGATTTTTATTTTTGTGCCTGCGATTGCACCGGCTTTGGGACAAGGAATTTTATTTGTGGCGCACTGGCGGGCTATCTTTGCTGCATTGTTATCTTGTGGAATTCTGACATTAATCTGGTTCGCTTCGAGGTTACCAGAGACCCTGACAGTCGATCGTCGGATCCCATTTACCTTTACGCGAATCAA
Source organism: Gimesia aquarii (assembly GCF_007748195.1). NCBI lineage: Bacteria > Pseudomonadati > Planctomycetota > Planctomycetia > Planctomycetales > Planctomycetaceae > Gimesia > Gimesia aquarii. The sequence goes on along the minus strand of NZ_CP037920.1, from coordinate 6,286,685 downwards.
ACAAGGAATTTTGGAAGTCTGTTCTCATCGAGTTTCTTTGGGATATACGATTTCGTTGGGTTTGATTTCCAGTGCGTTTCTGGGATATTTGAGTTCGGCTCAACTGATTTTTCAAAAGCAATATCAATTAGGGACGATGTTTCCACTTTATTTTGCGATTCTGGCTCTCTGTATCGGCAGTGCTTCCTTTCTAAATGGAAGACTTGTCATGCGTTTTGGGATGCAGAACCTGTCGCGTTGGTCTAAGCGTTTTTCCACGACAATCTCTCTGATCTTTTTTCTATATGTCATTTCTATGGCAGGTCATCCTCCGCTATGGTCTCTTATGCTCTACATGATGATAATTCTGTTTTGCTTTGGTATTATGTATGGAAATTTAAACGCAATGGCTATGGAACCTCTTGGGCATATTGCCGGAATGGGAGCCGCTGTGACAGGAGCAATCTCAACTTTAATTTCCGTACCCTGCGGTATACTCATCGGACACAGTTATAATGGTACCGTGATCCCTGTCATTAGTGGGTTTGCCATCTCGGGCGTACTCATTGTGTGCGTGATGCACTGGGTAGAATCAACAACGCATTCATGAGATTTTTTCTATTGATTCTGTCCTAATAATTTTAAAATGCGGATTTTGTAATGGGATACCAATTCAAACAAGAGGAATCTCTGGCGAGTGGAGTTCATCGGATTGCACAAGAGCAACTAAGCCAGGCCATTTGTGAGTTACAGAACCCCAAACGGGACCGGCATCAAGCCATACATGAGGTTCGAAAACAGTTTAAGAAACTGCGTGGGTTGATTCGCCTTGTTTGTTCAGGATTAGGTGATGACTTTTCCCGCCTCAATATCTGGTATAGTGCTGCTGGGCGCAGGCTGTCTCGTGTGAGAGATGCGGAATCAATGTTAGAATCGCTTAAAAAATTAAGTAAGCGTTTTAGTGATTCTGGATACGAAGCGTTGTTCTCTGAGTTCGAAAAGAAGTTGCTAATCCGCAGGCAAAATATTGTTGAAGAATGGATTGATCTGGATCGAGAGTTAGAAAAACTGTCGGAGCAACTTGAAGAAGCTCGAGACTCAGTTGGAAACTGGAAGATCGAAGGAGCGGTGGAGAAAATCATCTCACATGGTTTGAAACAAACATACCAACAAGGCGCGAAAGCTTTAAAAAAAATCCATCGCCGTCCGAATGATGAACTGTTACACGATTGTCGCAAGGCAAGCAAAAATCATCTTTATCATATGAGGCTCATAGTCGATGTCTGGCAACCGGTGATTTCAGCTCGTATCGTTGAATTGGATCGATTAAACGATCTGTTGGGAGACGACCATGATTTAGCAGTCATGACTCAACTTGTACAAAATGAAGAAAGAGTACTTGAAACTTCTACTGATATCGATCTGCTTCTAAAAATGATCAAACAACAGCGAAAAGAACTGCAATCAGCGGCTTTCAAAATCGCAGACCGTGTCTATGCAGAAAAGTCAAAGGCATTTGCTCATCGTATGCGAACTTATTGGAATCTTTGGCAAAATCAATGCTCCCGTTAGTCTGTGCTAGATGTACTCAAGCTTTATTTTCTTGTTCTTGTATTCAGACAGATTTCTGAGTACAGTAAATTGAGCCGTTATATTTATGATTAATAACAGTATTATTCTTTAACTGATGTATTCTGTGATTACGATTTGAGAGCCGTTATGAATTCGAAGGAACATGAAGAAATAGAAGAAACTCCTCCTCAATCAGATCCAGCAACAAATTCAAGTCGAACGCCATTGATGGTCAGAACACTGGTAATTGTGTTACTGATCGTTGTTTGCATAGGAGTTTATTTAGAACAAACCCGTCAGCCAGATCAGAACGAAAGTTCTCTCAAAGGCGAGTTACAAAAATTGGGTTTGGCTTATCATGAATTTCATCGAATGCGGGAACAATCTCCACCAAACCTCGATGCATTAATCGATTTCATGAACAATCCACCGCCACCACCCAAGCAAACAAGCATTGTTCCTCCTGATTCCGTTTCTATTGTCGAGATTCCGCCATCAATACAGGAAATGGTTCGAAAGGGACAGCTCGTTGTGATCTGGGATGCATATTTAACAAACTCCGGTCAGGAAAATGATAAATATCTGCTTGCCTATGAGAAGGATTCCGCAACGAACGGTGGTTTCGTGCTTACTGCAGCAGGCCGCGCCTTCGAACTTGCAGCAGACGCATTTAAAGCATATCCACTGGTCACAACCAAAGCAAAAAGTGAAGATCAAATGGAAATCCAGCCAGGTGATTCCAATAAAGAAGAGAGCGAGTAAATTCCCACTTTTATTTCGCTTGTGGTATTCGCAGAAGTGAAATCAACAGCCCACGTTTATGTCCGTGGACTTCAGCGATTTCGGGCAGGTGGCCACAAACTTCAAAGCCGAATTTTTTGTTTAAGTGCTTGGTACCTTCGTTATGGTCGAAATGCATGCCAACCAGTGTTGTGATTCCCAGGGCAGGGCAGGCATCAATCATCTTTTGTAACAGAAACGAACCGAGTCCCTGTTTCTGGTGTGAGTTGGCGAGATAGAGACTGACTTCTGCTGTTTTGTCATACGCGGGACGACCGGCATAAAAAGAAGTCAGATAAATACAGCCCACGATTTGGTCCGCTTCATCCTCTGCAACCCAGATCGGACGTTTTTGGGGTGAGAATTGCTCAAACCATTGTATGCGGTCAGCGACCTCGATGGGTTTTGTATCCGCCGTTGCTGTACCGGCGGGAATCGATTGATTATAAATATCGACGATCGCTGGAAGATCTGCTGTAGTCGCATCGCGTGTCTTAATCATGATTCATTCCGATTTACTTTAATTGCCCCAGCATTTTTCGCGCTGCCTGTCCTAACATGACCGTATCAACGCCGACTGTGATCAGTGTGAACCCTTTTTCAATATAGGGCTTTATTGCATTTACGGTGACTCCAAAAATCCCTAGTGGCATGTTTTGTTTTTGGCAAACTTCGGTCACATGCTGAATGGCATTCACCACATCCGGGTGATCGATCTCGCCGATTTTTTTGAGGCTGGCAGAGAGGTCGTAAGGGCCGATCAAAACGGCGTCGACTCCAGAAACATTTACAATCTGTTCGATGTTATTCACTGCGTCAATCTGTTCGGCTTGCACAACCACAGTTATATTGTCATTAGCAGAACTGAGATAGTCATCGAAGGCAAAACCATAACCGTGTGCACGACCCAGTCCGACCCCCCGTGTTCCCTGAGGAGAGTACTTTGCATATGAAACTATTTTTTCCGCTAATTCAGGAGTATTCACTTGAGGGGCAATAATCCCGGCTGCACCGAGATCCAGGGCTTTTTTGATGAGCACTTCATCTGGTGCAGCGAGCCTGACGAGACAGGGTAAGGTATGTGCCACACGTCCTATGATTGTCTGCAAATCAGATGCGGCATACGTACTATGTTCAGCATCGAGAAATAACCAGTCATAGCCTGCTTCAGACAGGATCTCTGCAGTTTCGGGACAAGATAGCGTGACCATTGGTGATATCAGTAGTTCACCCTGTTTCAGTTTCGAGCGAAAATTGTGTGACACGATAAAATCCTCAATTTAAAATGAAGCAGACTTTTATTGATTAATATTCCGTTGAGATGGTTCTTGATAGAACCGGTTTGAAAAGAATTTTGCAGCCGAGATTGTTACGACTGGACACTCACGGTATTCTGAAATGAAGAGTAATTAATCGTCTTGTTAATGATATAGATCGAATTCAGGAAACGCTTCATGTCCACACAAATTCAGCATTTGCGGTTATATCTTTTGTTTTGTGTATGCACTAGCTGCATCGTATCTCCAATTTGGGGTAATGACAAGAAATCAGAACCGACAAATGCCAGGGAAGCGGCTACGAAAAAAGCAAAACAAACTGCCGAATTGAACAAAAAGTTTGCGGCCTGGAAAATCACTTTATCACCTGAGCAACAAGCTTGGGAAACGGTACTGGAAGAAAATCTGGGTTCCTTTTATCTGCCAATTTATAAAAAACAAAAACTAGCGGGAAGAGTGACTGCCTGGGATTATGTTGCCGATGATCCCCAGCTCCCTCGTATCTTATTGATTGGCGATTCTGTTTCACGAGGATACACATTGGCCGTACGAAAAGCACTTGCAGGCAAAGCAAACGTGCATCGCGCACCGGCCAATTGTGGACCGACGGCGACAGGCTTGAAAAAACTCGATGTATGGCTTGGCAAGGGGAACTGGGATGTGATTCACTTCAACTTCGGTATTCACGATCGACGCACACCACCGGCCGATTATGAATCGCGTCTGGAAACAATTGTAGAACGTTTAAAGAAAACAGGAGCCAAATTGATCTGGGCCAGCAGTACACCGATTCCCGCCGATTGGAAAGAGGGGCCAGCGATGAAAATGGCACTCGAAGAAAAGAACGCGATTGCAGCGCGTGTGATGAAAAAACAAGGTGTTGAGATTGACGACCTATTTACCTTTATTACTCCTCATTTGTCTGAGACACAGAATCCCAAGGACGTCCATTTTAACAGCAAAGGTTACGATCTATTAGGTAAGCAGGTGGCAAAACAGATAGCGGCTAGTTTAACATCGAAATAAATTTCTCGGCATCGATTCAATACTTTCCAGGGAAATTACTTCGACAGCAGCCAATACCCGATCCCACCAATCAGGCAAACACCGGCCAGGACAGAAGCAGCGATAAGCATGTTTTTGTGTTTGCCATTGGAGGGACTTTGATTGGGATCCGCGAATTCGAAGTGGTATGTAGCAGCAATCGTGAGCGTATCGCCGGGAAAAAGGATTTGTTCCTGAACCCGAGAGCCTCCGACTTCAATCCCATTTTTACTGTTTAAGTCCGTTACAACCCAATTACTGTTCTCAAAGCGGAATTCACAATGTTCTCCTGAAACGCCGGGGCGATCCACGTGAATATCACAGTTCGCATTCCGTCCTAGCACGAGCCGTTTCTGAGCAAGTGCGAAGCGTTGTTGGTCATCGAGGGAAACGAGTTCTGCTGAGTCGATCTGATCATTCATGGCTGCAGTCGTTTGTTGCGCCATCAAGTCTGTGGATGTGATTGGCATAGCTTGACGTAGCAGTCCACTCTTCGAGAATTCTGAATCGCCACCCCTCATGCGTTCGAGCCCCACCGTTTTTTCGTGTGCCTGTTCAGCAACACGACTGGCTGTTGCAATTTGCGAGGAAAGTTGGGGACTGGCAATACTCGACTGAGCGATTGCATTTCGCGCTTTCGCTTCACGCACGCGCTGTGAGACAACTTTGTTAAACCGAAACTCGACTGGTTTTCGTTTGGCAAATGGTTTTAATGCGGCAGCTAATTCAGCCATCGATTGAAAACGGTCATCTGGCTTTTTCGCCATCATTTTTTCTACAATCGCGACAACTTCCTTTGGAACTTTCGGTGCGATTTCAGCAATTGACCTCGGTGATTGCTCACGATGTCCTTGAATCTTTTGAGAAGCGGTTCCTTTAGGGAACGGAAGTTTTCCAGTCAGCAGAAAATACATCGTACTGCCAAGACCGTAGATATCAGCGCGGGCATCTACAGACTGCCCGTCTCTGGATTGTTCGGGAGCGATATAATCGGGTGTGCCTACGCAGCCATGTCCAAAGATCATCGCCAGCGAGAACTCTGCCTCGGGGTTATCCTTCAGAAGAGCCAGACCAAAATCCAGAACTTTTACGAATCCTTCCGCGTCGATAATCAAATTTTCCGGTTTCAGATCGCGATGCACAATCCCTGCCTGATGTGCGTTTTCAAGACCCAATGCCGCTTGATAGATGACATCACAAACCTGCGGAGTCGGCAGCGATCTCTGTTTGAGTAAAACCAACTCAAGCAAGCTGATTCCTTTGATAAACTCCATCGCGATGTAACATATGGCGCCCGTATCATCAAAATCAATTGTATGTACCACATGCGGATGTTGTAAACGTTTACCAGCAGTGGCTTCGAGTTTCAGTCGCGTGAGCATTCCCGTATCGTTGCGGCATTTTTCATTCAGCACTTTCAATGCAACTGGCACAGACGTTTCCACATCTTCAGCTAAATACAGGCTACCCATTCCCCCGAATCCGAGGATTTCCAGGACTTTATAGTTATGAATAAAAAAGCCACGGGTCCGTCCTGAAAGCAGACGCTCACCTTGATAGCGGGTCAATACGTTCTCGGTCACCAGTTTTTGAGCTGCTTCTTTGGGAGTAGCAAAGCTTTCCAGCTTCAATTCGTCAATGGCAGCGCGAACTTCATCCTCTGAGAGAAGCTTACTCTTCCTTAATAACTCGAGAAAAGAATTGATATCGTGAGGTTTAGACATAACACATAAGCGCGAGAAATGGTTTTTATATTACAGCTATTATATACATAAACATAGAGCGATGGTAGCTATTTCAAAATCGAGAATGAACGAGAGCAGATTAGGAACTGTTTGGTATTGAAAAACAATTCCTGTAGTAGATGCGGTTTACATGGTCGAGAAACGTCATCATTTACTTTCCGAATTGAATCTTTCTTCACTCAACATGAAACGGCCTCACAGGTTTTTCTTGACAAAGGACTTTAATAGTCTCTATATTGGATAAAAATATCCACAATTGTCTGAAAGATCAACAGGAGAGTAGGCATCCATGAAGTTAAATTTCAGTCCATTGCGATTACTATTACTGGTAGGGGTGATCGCAGGGAGCTTTTCGATAGTTGGATTTGCTGCTGAAAAAGCGACAAAAGAAAAGATCTGTGTTGAGAAAACTGATTCACCCCACAAGCAAAACAGTGAGCAGAAACTGGCGACCGTCAAAGAGGCTCGAGAGCAGGCGCGGCTCTTGCACGAAGCCCTGCATTCGACACTTTTGATTGTACATCGCAAATATTACCGTGAAGATGAAAAGCTACCGATTCCTTCCAGCGTATTGGATGACGTGTTTGAGGAAATGCAACGTAAGCGGAAGATCCAGTTTCGCTGGATTTCAGTCAATGCCGAAGCAATGAATATTGATCACGAACCCAAAACCGAGTTTGAAAAACGGGCAGCTGATGTACTTTCCTCTGGCAAAAAAGAATTCGAACAAGTTGAAAAAGGAACCTATCGCCATGCAGGAGTGATCTGCCTGCCTTCCCAGTGCCTCAAATGCCACATGCCCAACCGCCGCAGTTCTGCTACCCGTTTTGCGGGTCTGATTATCTCACTTCCGGTTCAGAAATAACAATAATGTAGTCGAGGAGTTGACTTGACCTTAGTTCGACGTCATTGAATATTCCAATGTAAATTGGTGTCGATCACGGTTCGGAACAATTTTGGTTTTCTCGCATAACTTTTGAGTGACGGGATTCCAGGTACGGACTTCAATCCGGTTTTGATTGGGAATGAACCTCATCAGCCGAAAGCCATGGACTCCGTAATCAGAAAGAAGTTCATGGACCGGGTTATCCTGTGCACCTTTCACAGTCTGGTGTAGAGCTTGAGTGCGACTTTGGTCGCCACAGCAGATGAGGAAGAGATTTTTGTGTTTCCGAAAACACTTCTCCCACATTTGTTGAGATGTATTGCCCTGGGCACCATGACATTTTTTCCATGTCATGCGTCCTTTGGGAGCATCAAAATAATCGCGTGAATTTTGAGGGCGATTGAGTGGTCCCAGGTCCATATGGGTGGTGACCATGGCTCTTCGGTTGGAGTATTGTTCCAAAATCTGGTCTGCCCAGGCCAGTACGGGATCGGGTGCGTTACATTCCAGATGGACTATAATGAAATCCATGCCGGAAGCAGAAAACAATTGAAAGCTGTTGGCATTATTACCCGAAATTTTGGTTTCCCCCATGAGGGGTTCATAACAACCACCGTACCAGTCGAACTGAGTGAAACGCGATTTGGGAAAGTATTTTTGAAACAGAGAAGAATCGCCGTTTTTTGTGATCATGTCATGATTGCCCACACTGATTCCATAGGGAACCTTGCCATGTAACTTATTCATACATCTCCAGGCAACTGCCCATTGTTCGTCATTGTTGATATCGACAATGTCACCGACATGACTGACAAAAACGATGCGTTGTCGATCTTTTTCTTTGATAATGCAGTCTGTGATTGATTCAAAAAACGGATTGGCTGTGGGAGACTGAGTTTGAGTTTTACGCCCAGTTCCTTTGCCTGTGTAATGTTGTGTATCTGAGATGATGGCAATGCTGAACGTTCCTTCTTTTGCAGGGGGGAGTTGCTCTGCGTAAACGGGAAGGACAAATGCTGTAATGGCGAGGATCGTAGCGAATCTCTTTAAGAATTTCATCTCTGTTTATTTCCAGGTGAAGACGGTCATAGTGACTAGTAGACTAGGGATAGGCAAGCGTGTATCACGCTTTTGCTAATCGTACAGTTTGATTCTCAGTCTTTAATTAATGGCGGATCAGCAAATGCTGTTTGTTTGAGTTTACTCAAACTTTCTAATGATGCAATCAATCCAAAGAGCGTTTCATCTGATAATTTTATAGCATATCGTTTTCAATGGTTATTCAAGCTGACTATGAAAAGATAAGGTGGTTTTAGATAGAATTGATGAAAATTTTGATATCATTCTTATTCCATAACTGTATCATGAATTCGAGTAAAGTCATCTGGATGCAGTCCGCTTTTTCCAGTTTAAAATTAGAAATGATTTTATGAGTGGAATTATTGGTCATACAATGTATGCGATCCTGGCAGGCAAAGCGGCAACTCAAAAGAAGTTGCCGATTGTACCTGTCATTTACAGGAACTATGCCAGTTACCTTGCAGGTTCATATTTGGGTTGTGATATTCAAATCATGCCGGAAGCGGTTTGCGTTGATACCGGACAGGAGGTCGGCTTTGGAACCGCGCCTTTGAACCAAAGTCCGTTGACAGGTGGTGAGGTCAAACCGTGGTTGTTAAAATTTGAAACCCGGGAGTATCGTCCCCGTGAGATTCATCGTCAGTTTTATGGCCGTGCACATCTAGTGTTTGGTTGGACGCCAGCAGAGCGAAAAAACACGGTTCCCTGGGATCATTTGCCTGACTATGCAGCAATGGTCTTTCAGGATGCCAAAGACCTGTATGGTCCTGGCGAACGTAAATTGGCTTATTTGTTTGGCTGGCTGGCCCATATTGTAGGAGACAGTCTGATCAAATCAGTCCGGTCTGGTATTACGCTTGATATGTTGGGAGGAAAGTACACACCAGCCAATCGTCCGATTCAGGATCTGGTGACATTTCATGAAGTCGGACGTAAAGAACTACGCCTTGACTGGTACAATCTCCTGACCGATCTAGCGGAGACACCGATTGAACCGGTACAGTTACATTACATGCGTGTGGGGCAGCCGCGGGGCATGTTGGCAGCAGACTTTCCTGATGCCTGGGCACCTCAATATGAACCACTTTTATTGCGTGTCCTGGAAGAGAATCGCCGTTATCAAAAAATACGTAATCCACGACTCATTAAAAAATATGCGCTGATACAGTCGGGAACAAGCTGGAAGTGTGATGAGGAACTCAGTCGCAAGACAGGAGGGCTCACCTATAAAGAAATGGTTGAAGCGGCAGACAGAGCACAATTTCGTCATGCCTTGTGGGAAATGGGAGAAGCAATTGTTGTATTATTTGAGCAAGTCATAGAACGAGTACCGTACTTGCAAACCCTTCCCAATGCAACAAAACCTACCTGGGATGAAATCACCGCACGCTGGAAAAAGAGTAAATCTTCGAAATAGTACAGACGTGTTTGAAGATGATGACAAATATCGATCAATTAACTTATTGTGTCTTGGTTTCTTTTTTGTTGGCTTCATATTTGGCAATCCATTTTTCAGGGTCGGCGTCGAAGGCTTTGCGGCAGCCACTACAGCAAACCCAATAGGATTTACCTTGATATGTGACTTGCGATGTTCCAAGGCCACCAGAAATCACGCAGGTTTTGTCACCATAATCAGAGTCGCTTTTTGCGAAAGACGTTCCTTTGCGTCGTGTATTGATCGTATCAAAGCGAGTGTAACTCTCCCCTCGTAAATCGTATAGTTCAAACATGTAGCGGTCGTTATTCTGCTGATTGAAAATGATTTGTGCATACTTCTTTTCATCAGCGGGCTCGACCAGTGAGAGACTCAACTTAAACGTCGAGTGCATAACATTAGGATTGTCGTCTCCGGGTACTTTTTTAAGTGGGACGGAGAAGTCGCCTTCATAAACTCGTTTCTGCCCTGCTTTATTTGTGAGTATCAACTGGTACTTTTGTTTGCCTGTCAGATAGGTCAAACGCGCGTTTTTGTAGTAGCGGCTTTTGTCTGCCTTCATCACCAGCGCTGGTTGAGCCGGGTCTGTTTGTAAATCCCAAACCCAATCCAATGTTTCCACCGAACTGAATCCACCAATTTTTTTAAAAGTAGTGCCACCCCAGTCACCTAGCATAATTTGAAGTGGTTTGAGTGCTTCAAGTACATTATCAAATTTCTGTTCGTCGGGAACTTCAGTTTTTGTAACAGTAGATTTCGAATTATTACCTAAGGTAATCGGCTGAAAACGTCTTGTCGGTTTTTCTTCGTTTGCCAGATCGCCTTCTATTTCAAGAGAACTCGCAGAACCCAAATCAACTCCACTCCCTCCCAGATCGACGGTGACTTCCTCTGGTACATTTTGCGGTGCTTCCGAAGAGCTACAACTGACACAGAAGACTAAAGCCAATGCCCAAACAAGTGCAGGAAAAGTGTGACGCCGCGACATTTCAGATTACTCCCAAAGATGGACCAGGTTTGCGATTCAAATCGCATTTGGTTTTACTGGTAAAACAGGAATGTTTTATTGATGAAATAGTATAACAGTCTGTTCACGTTTTTGTCACTGGGAATTCAGTTCTAATAAAATTTCTGCATTCCTGCAGAGGTCCTTTGTGTATCATCTGGTTCGAGAGTACAATCGTTCGCTTAACAGTTATCGATGACTATTTCGTTTAGAAGTGAGGGCCGTACCATGAGTACCACACCATCGGACGACACAGAGTCAATGGAAGTTGATCCTGTCTTTTTAAACGCGAAGCGTGAAGCCTGGATTATCCTGGGTTTATGGGTGGTCGCGTTACTCTGGTCTGTTCCTTATTGTTATCTGAATGGGTTTCAATCAGGTCTGAATCCCGAGACAGTCGAAACCACGCTGGGAATTCCCAGTTGGGTTTTCTGGGGAATTGCCTTTCCCTGGGTTGTCGCTGACGTGTTTACAATCTGGTTTTGTCTCTTTTACATGAAAGAAGACGACCTTGGAGTCGCTCATGAAGGTGAAGATCTCGCAGAAGAGATTGCAGAAATGCATGCAGCTAAAAATGACGCCACTGCCGGGGAGAATCAGTCTTGAGCTTTCTATTCAATCCCAATACCAGTTTGCCGGTCGTATTTGCCGAATCTGGTTCTGATGCGGCACTGGTTGCTTTTTTGATTTATACCGCTGCCGTGTTTGTATTGGCTGCGTTATCAAATCGTTTACTGAAGAGTAAAAGCTTTATCAGTGAATACTTTCTGGGAAGTCGTGGGCTAGGCGTCTGGGCATTTGCGTTGACGTTTGCTGCAACCAGTAGTTCTGGTGGAAGCTTTACCGGATTTCCTTCGAAAATTTACTCTCATGGTTGGATCCTCGCGCTTTGGATTGGGAGTTATATGGTAGTGCCAATCTGTACGATGGGTTTCATCGGCAAGCGGCTCAATCAGGTAGCACGCCGTTCCGGGTCCATCACAGTACCTGATGTCATTCGTGACCGATTTCAAAGCCCCGCTTTTGGATTGATGGCAGTTTCTTTGATTGTCTTTTTTATGTCGTTCAATCTGGTTGCGCAATTTAAAGCCGGTAGCTTAATCTTACAAACGCTGCTGGATGGTGTGTCACTGTTTGAAAGCACTGCAGATGGATTAGCGAATGCAGTTGCAGGTCTACCACTTCTTTCTTCTGCAGAGAGCCCTGAGTATCTTTTGTGTTTGTTAGTCTTTGGTATCGCAGTCGTCCTCTATACCACCTATGGTGGTTTTCATGCTGTGGTATGGACCGATGTCATGCAGGGGATTGTGATGGTTATTGGCGTGATCATCATGCTGCCATTGGCAATTTCACAGGCAGGGGGTTTGGAAAATACCACCAGACTGATGGCTAAAATGACACCACCGCGTGTCTCAGATCCAGATAAAGGGGGAATTACTCTCACACTGAATAAACCCAGCCAGGAGATTGTCAATATTGATGCCGGTGCCTGGATTACTGATGAGCCAATTCCTGGTTCAAAGGTGCCACTTTTATTTCGTGTCATTCGCGCGACAGAAATCCCGGCAGGCGAGACTACCGTGAATGAAGTTAAGGTACTTCAACTGACCACACTTGATGATATTGAACGCATACTGAGCCGTAGAGACAAAGAAAATTTTCTGGATGATGTGAGTGTTTCAAACATTGACTTGAAAGCCTACGCTTATGGTGAAGAGGGTAGTCAACAGGGGGCGTATGTGGTAGGTCCTGGACCAAGCCAAAATCGTTCCAGTGGTTTTTTGCCTTTGAGTCTGGCGATTTCCTTTTTCTTCATGTGGGCGATCTCCGGTACGGGACAACCGGCGAACATGGTCCGGTTGATGGCCTTTAATAATACAAAAACGCTACAGCGATCGATTTGTACGGTCGCCATTTATTACACACTGATTTATTTTCCGCTCGTGATCATCTTCTGTTGTGCTCGTGTTCTGTTGCCGGGAATGGAAGGCCAGTCAGACCGCATTATGCCGGCGATGGCGGTTTTTCTGACAGAGAATATTGGCATGGGTTGGTTAGCAGGTCTGTTGGTGGCTGCCCCCTTCGCAGCTGTGATGTCAACGGTCGACAGTTTTCTGCTTCTGATCTCTTCGGCCTGGGTTCGCGATGTGTATCAGCGGAATATCAATCCTGAAGCCAGTGAGAAGACGATTAAGCTTTTGAGTTATCTTGCCACATTTGTGATCGGAACAGCAGCGATGGTCGTGGCGATTAATCCGCCGAAATTTTTGCAGGATATTATTGTTTATGTAGGCAGCGGTTTAGCAGCCAGTTTTCTGGCACCAATTGTCTATGGCTTATACTGGCGACGGGTCAATGCGGCGGGGGCGATGGGGGCGATGATCGGTGGGTTTTCCGTGCATCTTGCCATGTATGTCACCGGATATTTTGTGAATGGGAGTTTCTTCCGTCCTTATCAATTGTTTAACTTCGATCCCATTATCATTGGGCTATTTGTGTCTTTCGTTTCTGGATTTATCGTAACGAAACTGACCGCACCACCTCCGGATGAATTAGTACAAAAATATTTTTACACAACCAAGACCAGTTCCTGATTTGAGTTGTCGATTCGATTTACATCAGAGGATCATACTATGGAATATATTGACGCACATTCGCACGTTTGGACTCCTGACGTTAAAAAATACCCTTTGGCGCCAGGACGAAAAGTTTCTGAAATGCGGCCTCCCAGCTTCACAGCGGAGCAATTACAGGCAGAGATGATGGCGGTTGGGGTGAATCGGGTTGTTCTGATTCAGATGTCGTTCTATGGATTCGATAACAGTTATATGTTGGATTCAATGGCCAAATATCCGGGGATGTTCTCAGGTGTTGCTGTAATCAATCAGAACGGCGAAAATCCGACACCAGAAATGCTGGCATTAAAAAAGAAAGGTGTGCGCGGATTCCGAATCGCTCCCAAAACCAAAAAGGTTGATGAGTGGCTGGATGGGGAATGTATGGAGCAGATGTGGAAAACGGGTGCCAAAGAAGGTCTGGCGATGTGCTGTCTGATGGATGCCGTTGGTTTGCCCGCTTTGGATAAAATGTGTCAGAAACACCGCGATACAACAGTGGTCATCGATCATCTTTCTCGAATCGGAGTTACAGGTGAAATTGATCCTCAAGAGGTCGATATGTTATGTAAGATGGCGAAGCATCCCAATGTCTATGTGAAAACTTCGGCGTTTTACGCACTGGGAAAAAAGAAGATGCCATATCACGACTTGGCTCCCATGATTAAGAAAGTGTATCAGGCATTTGGTGCGAATCGCTTAATGTGGGCGACTGACTGTCCTTACCAGGTTCAAGGCGATCATACTTATAAAGCATCCATTGATTTGATTCAGAATGGTTTGCTGTTTCTTTCTCAAAATGATAAAAAATGGATTTTGGAACAGACAGCGGAAAACGTTTTCTTCCAGGGTATTTAATTTTTAGAAATGAGATCCGATTCTCTCATGGATGCATGCTATCAGATTGACGACACAAGTCAGATTATTTCTCCGGGCTTGATTATCTTTAAGGATTTAGTCAAAGATAATTTGCAGAAGATGGTTGAAATTGTAGGAGATCCTACCCGCTTACGTCCTCATTGTAAAACACATAAAATGCGCGAAATTATTGCGCTGGAACTTTCGATGGGGATTGAAAAACATAAGGCGGCGACGTTTCCCGAAGCGGAAATGCTGGCGGATACGGGAGTCAAAGATATCAGTCTGGCGTATAATTTGGTGGGACCTAATATCACTCGAGCAGTTGAATTTCGTAAACGCTGGCCCGATGTTTCGCTGCAAGTGACAGCAGATCACCCCGGACCGATTGTGCAATTGGGTGAAGCAATGTCGGCCGCAGGTACTGAGATTGAAGTACTTCTTGATTTGAATACCGGGCAGAATCGAACCGGGCTCGAACCGGGAGAAACGGCGGTTGAATTGTATCAAATGATTGCAAATACACCGGGATTAATTGCCGCTGGATTGCACGTGTATGACGGGCAGAACCATCAGATCGATTTTCAGGAACGCGAAGCAGCCGTCAAAGCAGTCTGGAATGATGTGAGTCGATTACGAGATCAATTGATAACGGAAGGCTTAGCAGTACCTCGCATCGTGGCAGGTGCTACAGGATCGTTTCCGATTTTCGCGAGTATTGATGATCCGGATATCGAAGTCTGTCCGGGAACCTGTGTGTTACATGATGTGGGTTATGGGGAATTATTTCCCGACCTGAAATTTACTCCTGCTGGTTTAGTTTTAACGCGTGTGATCAGTCGTCCTGATCCGGATCGGATTACGTTGGATTTAGGATATAAGGCGATAGCTTCTGATCCGGCTATGGAAAATCGTTGCCGGTTTCCTGACCTTCCAGACGCGAAAGCTGTGCTGCAAAATGAAGAACATCTGGTGGTTATGAGCGCGCTTGCCAATGAATTTCAGCCGGGTGATGAACTACTGGCAATACCTCGGCACATTTGTCCGACTTCGGCGTTACATAAATCAGTAACGGTTGTCAGTGAAGGTCAGGTGGTAGATCATTGGAATGTAGCGGCCCGAGATCGTTTTCTTTCTGTTTGATTTCTGATCAATGATCAGCTATTGAGATCGCAAATATAAGGCGTGGATTGTCTGTCCGCGAGATTACTAAATATGTCAAAGCCGCGACAACAAACGGGAATTCCACAACTGGATGACATGCTGGCGGGGGGCCTTCTGCCTGGTAAATTAACCGTCGTGCTGGGAGCGACGGGTATCGGCAAAACCCAGTTGGGACTGCAATATGCGCGGACAGGACTCTCGCAGGAAGGGCAAACTGGAATTTTATTCGATATGGCAACCCGAGGTGATTCTCAAAGCCATAGTGAATATGCAGAGCGGCTTTTTCAATGGAATCTTACTGAGCAGAGCGTCGATACGCCTTTCAATGTAGAAACGATCTGGGATGAGAAGCAGGCGCGGAAAGATTACCAACATCTGTTTCGTCAAAGTGGTCGCAGGGTCACAAGACGTGATATGGAATTGGATGAGTGGAAAGAGTGGAAGCTGGTGTTTGTCAAAAAGCTGGATGCCGCGATTGCTTACTTTTATTCCAATTTTGTGCATGGTGTGAGGAGAACGATAATCGATGGAATCGAGCCTACAGAGCGTCCCAGTGAATCCTTTCAGTTCCATGCATTTGAATATGTGTACCATCAGATTTTAAGAAAAGAATACGACTGGGTTGCCCGCGACCTGTTTCGGGCCCAGTTCCGCAACAATCAAGAGCAGGTCGAACATCACCGCTATGATTTTCAGGATATCGGTTGCCTCTTGTTGTTAACCACGCATGAGGTCATGCTGGATGATCTGATCCAGCGTCCCATCGAAAGTGGCGACGTGTTATCAAACGCGAATACCATTATCCTGATGGGAAAAATTCGCGAAGGAAATCAGATGAGTCGTGCACTACATATCGCAAAGCACCGTGGCAGTGCTGTTGATGAATCGCTTGTGCCGTACGAGATTCGGGAATCAGGTATTCAACTCCTCAGATAAAGCAGGAAGAGGAAAGGAGGTATATCCTTTGTCTCGATTTTACTTTTTTATCGCTATAACTGCCCTGACCGCTACTTCTGGAACTGATGAATCAGAGAATCGAGAATTTCGTTTTCGAACTGCAATTTAAGTCTCTTCCCTCTTTTTCTTAAAGATAGATTCTCAATATATCACCGCCTCACTTGGGTTCAGTGATATTTAATCGGGCTTTCTAGCTGGCAAAATAGTAATAATGAAAAGAGGATGGTCATGTTAGTCGAAAACGATACTGATTCTGTTGATCTTGCTGATAAATTCGTACAACGTTTGGATCGATTGCACTCGGCTCCTAAGGTAGCCCAACAAATCTTAAAGTTGACACGCGATCCCGGAAGTGTGATTGATGATATTGTAAAATGTATCGAGCATGATCCGGGTCTCGCTGCGAAGATTCTGCAGGTCGTGAATTCAGCCAAATATGGAGTTGCGAGGCAAATTACGAGTATCAAACATGCCGTTTCCTACCTTGGAAAAGATACGATTCGCATGCTGACGATCAGTTTTTCAATGGTTGAGTCACTGACTAAAGGAAGTAAGGGGCGCATCTTCGCTGACTATTGGCAGCGTGCCTTAACAACGGCTTCCATTGCTTCGTTTCTAGCCGATCATCATAAGTGTTTGAAAAAAGATGAAGCTTACACAGCTGGCTTATTAGCAGATGTAGGAATCCTGGTTTTGTCACAAGTGGAGCGTGAACAGTACAGCCTGATCTATGAGAGCTATCCTCATGGAGATGCTCTCATAAAAGGCGAACAGCAATATTTTGGTTTTGATCATGCTTTGTTGGGAGCCCGTTTGCTTCATCATTGGGATATTCCACAAGAGGTTGTGACAGCCGTCGAAAATCATCATGGGACGGCACAGCATGGATGTCCGCTAGGAATTGCCTTGCGGACAGGTAGTCTGCTTGCTGGTTCATTATGGAACTTCTCTTCAGTCGAGTATCTGGAAGCGGAAGAGATTCTGGATTCGTTTTTCAAACTCAATCCAGAGCAAATCGAAACAATGATCGAAGCATGCAAACAGGATGTGGCCGAAAGTGCGGAGCTATTTGGTGTGAACCTGGAAGGGTAATCAGAATTTAGTTCTTCCGTTTGTTCTGTTGAGTCGCTTTGACATAAGCTTTTTGGAGCACCTGGACCAATTGGGCTTCGGTGTAGATACGACGTGTGGGGGCATTAAATCCTTTACCAGTTTTTGTCTGAGACAGGTACTTACCAAGGTTTTTGCCTCCCTTTGTCGTCGTCATATATTCAATCATCAGATTACCGCCGGGAGAATTGATGAATTCCTTGATGCGACGTTTTCCATAAGGCATTACCAGGATATGGTCCAACCGATCATAACCTCCTGGCAGTTTTGAAATCTTTCTCATAAATTTGATTCCCTTGGGCGTCCTCAGTTGCGTGGCCAGAAAATCATTGTCTGAATGTACGCGGTTCAGGATTTCTTTCTGTTCTTTCACATCCCAACCCGCTTTCTGAAGTTGCTTGAATATCGGCCTGACCTGATTACGGGTAATCAAATCGCCTGACTGGTAATATTTTAAGCCAGCGAACTGCTCCTGAATGATTTTCGTGACTTCACCGAGAGTGGGAAGTTTTTTAGGAGTTTGAGTCCCGGGAATGATTTCAGGTAGCTGATTCGTTGCTTTAGGATCAGCGGAAAACGCGGGTCCCGTCAAAATAAGACCTCCTAAGAGTATCCCGCTGAAAAATAGCTTATGAAAAAATCGCATCAGTGAGTGTACTCCTAATCATTGTCGATGAAACATTAGAATTTGTATTTTATCTATCTTATGCACTATGAGATTTTATCGGCTGAATGGTTCAAGAGATCACAAGCGAATCGCACCACTCGGTTTGACTTAGTCATTCAGTATAATTCTAACCCACTGTTGCAAAATGCGGCGTTTTTTTCGAACAAAAGTGTATGATGCTGCGTTATCTGGAGTTCTAATGTAAAAATAGGTAGCTTTGTTGTTATGTGTGAGAGAAATGGAAATTTCATGAAGCTTTAAGGGTTATGATAAATTTTCTAAAAAATCTGATTTTTCTATCAAACGGAACCCTGTTTGCTGCGTATACTATGTATGGCAATTGGACTTGTCAGAGTGAAGGTTGAAAACAGATAGATATTTCAAAGGAATGTACCTCAGAAGAAAGGAGTCCGGCTATGTTAGTGCTCACTAGACGTAAGGATGAAGAGATTGTTATCAATGATAACATCTCCATCAAAGTGCTATCTGTAAAGGGAAACCGAGTACGGTTGGGAGTGGAAGCACCTGACGATGTGCAGGTGAATCGAGCCGAAATTTCTAAGCTTGTCAAGCAGTTTGAAGTAGAATGTCCCGCAGTCCCAAGTTGTGGCTTTTGATCCCTTTGTTGGGAACTCTGTAGATCAGTCGACAGTCTTACATCTTTACAGAGTCAGTTAAGTAGCCTGCTAATTTTTCATTTCAAACCAGCAGGCTATGAGTTTTAACCCAATTACTTCTATGACTCTAAGCAGCAAAACTCATCTCTATTCATTGTTTTTGGCGTTGCCACATCGTTTAACTGTTCCCTTGTGATATATGTATTTTCCGTTCTATCTTTAAATTTGTGAATTTAGAGGAAGTACATTATATTTACCGATTAAATTAAAGATATCTGTTGTAGCGATCCGATAGGACGAGTGGGGGAATGTCTATCGGAACTCATTGTTCTCGTTGTGCAAAGATTATGAAATCTGGTTGCAGCAGTTCAAGACAGGTATCAAGATGATTTACGGCATGTACCTCTCAGCACAGGGAGCTGATTCCAATTCGGTTCGGCTTGATGTGTTATCAAACAATATGGCGAATGCCAATTCGACCTCGTTTAAGCGTGATATTCCCATCTTTCGTATGAACCCTCCACATGATGCGAAAGAGGGACCCTTAAATGGCTTGCCCGGTGATTTGGAGAATCATACGGGAGGTATTACTCTCGAAGAGATTCGCACCGATTTTGAGAACGGTTCATTTATTGCCACAGAAGGTGAACTGGATCTGGCACTCAAAGGACCAGGCTTTTTTCAAGTGGTTCGCGATAATGAAACCTTATTGACACGTAATGGTTCGCTTTCGCTCAATGCTGATCACCAACTTGTAACAGCCGACTATGGTTTACCGATTTTGGATGAACGGGGAACCGAAATCGAGATTCCAGTCGAGGCGGTTCGCATCGAAATCTCTCTTGATGGTGTCGTGACTCCCTATGATCAGAATGGCCAATCATTGGGTTCGGTAGGTCAGTTGGCTGTTGTCATGCCGACATCACTCGAAGAATTAGTCAAACTTGGCGAAGGTCTGTATACGACAGAAGGCCGTGTTACGCCTCTCGAGGGACCTGTGAATATTCAGCAGGGTTTTCTGGAAGCGTCCGGCACAAACTCTATCGAAGAGATGATGGAACTGGTGTCGGCATCCAGGCTGTTTGAATCAAATATTAATATGATCAAGTTACAAGATGACTCTTTAGGGCGCTTATTACAAAGTATGCCTCGTCGTTAGGACATCCGTTTTCAAAAAGTGATTTTGCTGAATTCAATTACAGAAGTTTAGAGAGTAAGGAGACAAGTTATGGCAATAAGAGCTCTGTATACAGGTGCTTCAGGAATGGGGGCAAATGCTTTCAATCTCGATATGATTGCCAACAATTTGGCGAACGCTGGGACCACTGCTTACAAGCAAAGTCGAGCCAACTTTGAGGATATCTTTTACGAACATTTCAAATTGCCCGGAGTTCAAGACAATGCCGGAAATATTACACCGACTGGAATCAGTCTCGGTTTGGGTACTCGAGTTCAGAGTACTGAAGGAGACTTCAGCCAGGGTTCAATTATTCCTACAACTGGTGAGTTTGACATGGCGATTGTAGGCGAAGGTTTTTTTCAAGTGAATGATGGGATTCAAACCTTATATACACGCGCAGGAAATTTCAGTCTCAATGCCAATGGTGATGTCGTAATGGCCTCTGCAGACACAGGTTATCTGCTAGAACCCACGATTTCGATTCCACAGGATGCAATCAATATTTCTATTTCCGGGGATGGAGTTGTGAGCTATCAGCAACAGGGCTCCAATCAAATTCAGACTGCCGGTAATATTCAGATTGCCAGATTCATAAATAACCAGGGATTACTGCGTCAGGGCGATAACCTGTATCAAGAAACGACGGGTTCCGGCAGTCCACAAGTGGGAGATCCGGGGGTGGAAGGCCGCGGAAGCTTGCGTCAGTTTTTCCTTGAACAATCCAATGTGGAACCGGTGCGTGAATTAGTCGCCTTGATTCAAACACAGAGAAACTTTGAGTTGAATAGTCAAGTCGTTCAAGCGGCTGATCAGGCTTTGCAGACCGTTGCCAACATGCGTCGTTTCTAATTTAGCAAACAGTCCTTCATTCTAATAAAGTTGTCTTTTATGTCTCGCTTTTGGATCAGTTCGATTTTGGCATTATTATCACTCCTTTTTTGTCTTGGTTTCGGAGCACTTCTAACTACTGTTGATACAACAGTCATCAGCTTAGATGTAGAACCAAGTGCTCAAGGAACAGACAGAAAATTTGCTCAGGGCGCGCTATTGCCATCTGATGGTATGTTTGATATCGCAATCGAAGGTGAAGGTTTTTTTCAAATCAATGATGAGTACCAAACTGTATATACTCGTTCGGGAAATTTTACCCTTGATGAGAATGGTGAGTTTGTAATGGCTTCAAAAGTAAAGCGTCATTCTATTGAACCAGCCATTAGTATTCCTAAGGATGCAATTCATGTTTTCATTTCAAGAGACGGTTTGGTCAGCTATCAGCGGTTTGGAGAAACGAAAGCTCAACATGCAGGCCAAATTCAACTTGCCAGATTTGAAAACGCTAAGGGTTTAATACGACTAGATGATAACTTGTTTAAAGAAACAAAAAATTCTGGCAGTCCTTCCGTGGGAAATCCTGGAAAAGAAGGCCGAGGGCAACTGCTTCAAGGGTTTCTTGAACAGTCAAATAAAGATTCGATTTCTGAAGTTGTAAAACCTGATAGCCGGATCATGCAAGTTGCTGTTGATGAGGTATTGTAAGCAGTAATCTACATCCGTGATTCCAACCTAAAATATAGAAGTTAACCAATTAGATAAAGTTCATATTATGTTTCGCCTTTGGACCAAATTAAAACTGATATTGTCGCTAATCATCTGCTCTTTGAGTAGTGTAGGCGCTCTACATGCTGAAATACTTCGACTGAAGGCTAACGTGGTTGTTGACACACCAGTTGTTCATTTAGGAGATATTGCAGATGTTTTAAATGCCGATGTAGAACAGGTAGCCCATTTGAAAGCGATGGCATTACAACCTGCACCACCTCAGGGGCGAACCCAGGTGATTACGATTTCTCACATTCGAAGTCGCTTACA
Organism: Gimesia aquarii; assembly: GCF_007748195.1. Lineage (NCBI taxonomy): Bacteria > Pseudomonadati > Planctomycetota > Planctomycetia > Planctomycetales > Planctomycetaceae > Gimesia > Gimesia aquarii. Next base: position 6,264,844 of record NZ_CP037920.1, on the reverse strand, counting down.
GGCATTAGGAGTGGATCTAAGCAAACTGGAACTCACAGGCAAAAGCCAAGTCCAGGTCAGTTCAAAGCAGACAGTTCAACGTAAACACCGATTACCTCACGCAACACAGCAGGACATGAAAAAAGCGGAAGAAAAAGTTCATCGAGCATTATCAGACTGGTTGAAGAAAACTTTCAGAGATGCGAATAGCTATTCTATTATGATTCGAGTACCACACGACGATGTGCAGATGATTCGTGCGAGTAACCCTGCATCGTATCGTTTTTCTAAGATCGACAGAATATTAGGTACCGAGCAGGAATTGACTTTGGACTTAATTGATTCCAAAGGGGCAGTCCGTCAGACACGCGTGTTTTGTCAGCTTCAGAACATTCCAGAAATTCTGGCAGCAAAATATACTTTGAGTAAAGGGACGGTAATCCGTGCCGATGATCTTGTCTGGGTTAAACCTCAGAAAAACCAAAAAGGAATCACTGATCCGCAACTTGTAATCAGCAGAGAATTAACACGTACGGTACATCAATCCCATGCAATACGCAGTCAGGATTTGATGGAAGTCCCTTTGATTCGTGATGGAGCCATCGTGACTGTTTCCGCTCGTCGTGGAGGGATTACGGTTAAAAGAGAAATGAGAGCGCGCGGTAATGGTGGTTTGGGAGATCCTATTACACTAATCGCATTAGAAGGTCGCGATCGATTGACGGCAACAGTATCTGGATATAACCAGGCTGAAGTCAATTATCGGCCTGCAAATGAAATCCAACGTGATTCTCGAGTTCAATTTATTTCTGGTGCAATAGGATCAAGGGGTTCTACCAATCGTGCTAGAGTGCGTCGAGGCGCTGCTCAATCAGTGATTCGAAGAGTAGGGGGGACTCGATGAAAAAAAATATGATAACAAGGTACTCAAATCTAGTTGGGAATCAGAGACTCAGTGAGCGAAACTGCCAACGCGATTGGATGTTGGCAGTATTACGGGAGGCGATTTCTCTGGGATGTATCGTATTGTTATGTTCTTCAGTTGCGCAGGCACAGTCTCCAGCAGTGCAGGCGAACTCGACCACAACAATACGATCACCCCAGGGTACTTCCGTGTCCGGTACTGAGAAAGAAAAGCAGCCATCACAACGCAGGCGATTAAAACAAACTGAAAGGATTGCAGCTCAAATAGATGATTTCGGCGCTGTTTCTGAAGCGGTTCAAGTTACCGAGTCGCTGGCAAATACATTTGGTCAAGGAGATTTATATTCGTATTCGCCAAAGCCTCCTCTAATCAAAGACTATTCGTTGATTTATGTTCCACCATTGGAGCCCATTGTGGTGAAGGTACACGATATCGTCACTATTTTGGTTGATGAAAAATCGAGTGTGACCGTTGATTCCCGTTTTAATCGAAATCGAACTGAAATTTTGAAAGCTGAGTTGAAAGAATTTTTACGAATTGATGAGAAAGGAAATTTGGCGCCTGCCGCCTTGAATAGTCCCAAGATCGATACTCAGCTTCAAGGACGGTTACAAAGTACAGGGCAGTTGGCGGATCGCGAAGGAATTCAATATCGAATTGCGGCGATTGTGGTTGACATTCGACCCAACGGAAATTTGATTCTCGAAGCGCGAAAAAGCATTCGCACGAATCGTGATGTCTGGGAATATCGATTAACTGGTGAAATTCGCAGTAAAGATGTGAACCGTGACAACACGGCATTAAGCGAGAATATTGCCAATTTGGATATTGTGAAACATCAGAGAGGCAAAGTCTATCAGAGCACGAAAAGACCATGGGGGGTTGTTTTGTACGATTGGTTCTTTCCATTTTAATCCCATTACTTTTTGTTGATCAATCACGAGAAGATATTATGCGAGCCTGGTTATCCAAATCAGTTTTTTTAATGATTGTTTCCATGATAATCCTGCAATGTTCTATCGCAGATTTATGGGCACGTACACGCGTCGAAAATATTTGTAGCGTTTATGGAATGAAGGAAATCAAACTGACAGGTATGGGTCTGATTGTTGGTTTGGATGGAACGGGTGATGGTGGGAAAAATCTACCAGCTATTCGAAGTTTGGCAGCGGCTTTAAAACATTTAAATAATCCTGTTGTTGATTTAAAAGATCTTTATGCAGCTAACAATGTGGCACTAGTGATGATTGAAGCCACGATTCCAGCCAGTGGTATCCGTAAAGGCCAAAAACTGGACTGCTTTGTCAGTTCGATGTTGGGGGCCAAAAGTTTGCGAGGCGGACGTTTATTAGTTGCACCAGTTGCTACTCCTGAAATCGGCAATGGAGTGGGCGCGGGGCTCTGTTCCGGAGCTGTCATTCTGGAAGATGAAACTTCACTTGCGACGGGGAAAATCATCAATGGTCTGGTCATGGAACGGGATTTCGAACTTCCCTTCATAGACCGTAAAACGCGTTCCATTACTTTACTCATCGATAAGCGACACGCAGGCTTTCATACTGCCAGTGAGGTTTCGCGTGTGATTAACTCTGAGTTTAGCTTCGAAGCCGGGAATCGACAGTTGGCGATTGCCCAGGGACCAGGCAGGGTTTTTATTAGAATTCCCAAACAATATACAGAATCACCAGTCGAATTTATTGCGGCAGTGATGGAAGTCGGCATTGATCGTCCTCACCAGCAAGCTCGCGTGGTCGTCAATCCAAAATCACAAACAGTGGTTGTCACTGGTGAAGTCGAAATCAGTCCGGTTGTGATTTCGCATAAGAATCTTACTGTGGGTGTTGGTAATGCTGCAGAGGGGGGGATACCGGGGGGCTTTGTACCCATTGTTGGTCAGCAAGGTCAACAAAGTACACAACGATTGCAGCAATTAGTTGAGGCGTTGAATCAACTGCGAGTTCCTACAGAGGATGTCATCAGTATTATTCGTGAGTTGCATCGGTCAGGAAAACTGCACGCAGAGTACGATGAGCATTGATCTTACCGACAGAATTTTGTGCTACCTGTTTTTTATTTTCTAAAAGGGAAAACCAGTCATGTCCCCCGTGTCTGCCATTCAACCCGCAATCAAGCAAACGTCGCTTACTAAGAACGAGGCAACTGCGCCCACGCAGTTAATTCAGCCACAGAAAAATTCTTCTGAATTGAAAGAGGCGTTTCAGGATTTTGTGGCGGGGACCTTTTACAAGCAAATGTTCAAAGCTTTAAGGTCTGGACAAAATAAGCCCGCGTATTTTCATGGTGGACAAGCTGAGGAGCTGTTTCAGTCTCACATGGATCAACAGATTTCCGAAGATCTGGCCAAGCAACACGGCAGTGTCTTGTCCGACACCCTCTTTTCTACATTTGCGCGGCAAATGAACGCTGTCTCTGTAGATTCGCTGAAACTTTCTTCTGGTGCAACGTCCTGAAAATTAAGAGTTTGCGCATCTTTGAAAGATTCTGACTAAATCAGACGCGAGAGATAGTCCGATTATGTCGATTATAACGATAGGCGATTTTTACCGCTCGTGAGGGCGAATTATGTAATCAGGGAGAAAGGGGGCTCCCATGCATGCAGAACAGGCTGCGTCTACGCAGACCATTCAACGGCAGTTATTAGGGCAGGCAACTGGGATTCTTAATGATTTAGAACCCATTCAAAAACAACTGCTGAATCTCTATCAGGAGAAATCGAAAGCACTCAAGCAGGTTGATGTGACACGCATCGAACAATTTGGTGTTGTCGAAGAACAGCTGACGAGAGATCTTCAATTTGTATTGCTTAGGCGGCAGGAACTGTTGCAAGCTGCAGAGAAGCAGGGGTTACCTTCTGATTCGATGCAAAGCTTACTTTCCGGATTGGGTCTGGATGAATCAAATCCGATTTTTCAACGTGTTTCTGAAGCACAAGAACGCTCTCAGGCTTTAAGACATGAGAGCTGGGTGCAATGGATTGTCTCGCAACGGTCCTATCACCATTATTCTCAGATTTTGGAACTGATTGCTCACGCGGGGAAAAAAGTGCCTACTTACTCTCGCGGTCAAAATGAAAACAATACGGGGGGGGCGATTTTTGACGCATCGGCTTAATTCATTCCCATAAGGGGCTGAATCTGATGCGTTAAATTCGTGTATTTTTTTACGGGATTGTTGCCATGGGACTTAATGCAACGCTAGCAATGGCTAAGCAATCGCTTGAAATGTTCGGAACTGGTATTCAAGTTGCCGGCCAGAATATTTCAAATGCGGGGACTCCCGGTTATATCCGCGAAGAAATGGTGGTTAATGCGGCTGATCCGTATCGACAGGGTGCGCTTGTTCTGGGAACAGGGGCAGAGATCTCTGGAATTCAGCAACAGATTGATCTGTTCCTGGAAACGCGAATTCATTCTGCGAATACCGATTATTCCTCTATTCAGGAACGGAACCTGATTTATAAACAATTAGAGGGTGAGTTAAGAGAACTCTCGTCAGGAGACCTTTCCACCGGACTAAATGACTTTCTAGCGACGATTAATAATGTCGTGAATCAACCCAGTTCAATTCCCGACCGTGAGTTTGTGATCAACGAGGCCGAAAAGTTCGCTGCAGAGATCAGTTCACTTCGTTTAAGAGTGAATGAGCTTAGAGAAGTACAATCGGTTAACGTTGAAAATCTGGTGAAAGAAGCCAACGAGTTGATCGATACCATTATCGATTTAAATCCCAAGATTTCCAGGTTAGAAGCATCTGGTTTATTACAAAGTGATGCGGGTGGGTTGAGAACACAACGTTACACAGCTTTGAATCGTCTTTCTGAATTGGTCCCCATCCGATATCGGGAACGGACTGATGGTGCGATTGATGTTTTTACCGGTTCTGATTTTTTGGTGTTAGCAGGGACTTCACAGAAGCTGACTTTACAAACTGACACAGATAGAGGCGTTGTAGTCCACGAAGTATCCCTCTCACAGACGAATAGTACAATCTCACGTACAGGCGGAGAACTGAAGGGAATTATCGAAGGACGGGATGATATCCTTGGTGGATTTGTTGATGAGCTCGATACCTATGCTTCCAACCTGATTTTTGAATTCAATAAAATACACGCTTCAGGCCAGGGAACTGCTGGTTTTGAACAGTTGACTTCGGCATCACGTGCATTGGATCCTGCTGCTACGCTGAATTCAACCCAGTCCGGTCTTCCATTTCAGCCGACGCATGGTAGTTTTGAAATCAAAGTCACTAACAAAACAACGGGGATCACAAATACTTCAACCATTAATGTGGACTTAGATGGGATTGGTGCGGATTCTACTTTAAACAGTATCTCAGCGGCCATCGGAGGAGTTGCCAATTTGAACTCCACCGTGACGACGGATGGGCATCTTACAATTACCGCGAGTCCAGATTTCGAATTTCAATTTGCCAACGATACAAGTGGTGCTCTGGCTACGATTGGCATTAATACATTGTTTACGGGTAGCGATTCCAGCGACATTCAGATTAACTCGGTTATCATGCAAAACCAGCAATTCCTGGCAACTGGTCAGGGAGGAGGTCCTTCTGATGGGAGTAATGCCGTTCTGCTAGCAGCATTTGCCGAGAATCCCATTGATGCATTAGGGGGTATCAATCTGGATGGCTACTATGAAAAGATTGTTGGGAATATTGCACAGTCTTCTGCGTCCGAGGCAGCGCTCTCTGAGGGGGCACAAGCCTTTCGAGATTCTCTGTTAGGACAACGCGAGCAGTTTTCTGGAGTCAGTATCGATGAAGAAACAATTAAAGTTTTAACATTTCAGCGTGCGTTTCAATCTGCTGCGAGATTGGTCAGTACCGTCGATGAACTATTTACCATTTTGCTTAATATTTGATCGTGAGCGGAATCGATTCCGTCCCGTCACAATTTTCTTTTGGTGTATTGAACAATGAGTATTGGTCCCATATTACCAGGTCGCCTGCCCTCTACAATGCTCTCAGAGAGGCTGAAGGTTTCGCTGAATAATAATTCTTTGGAATTAGCGCGACTTCAGCAGCAAGTTGCTACGGGGCAGAAATTTACTATTGCCAGCGAATCTCCTGCAGCGGCCTTACGTACTATTGTTTTGCAGAGTGCGTTCGAACGACAGGAACAGTATCAGACGAATATCGCCACCAATACAAGTTTATTAACAACAAGTGAGTCTGCACTACTAGGTGTTGGTGATGCGCTGAATCAGGCGAAATCGTTATCTCTGACAGGTATTGGCTCCACAGTAACCGATGCAGAGCGACAAGCACTGGCCGATGAGGTTGCCTCTTTGCGAACTCAGGTTGTGAATATTGGCAATACACAATTTCGAGGTCAGTATCTCTTTTCCGGCAGTGAAACAGAAGTGGCTCCGTTTGAAGAACTGGCGAATGGGCAGGTCGTTTATCGGGGCGACACCCATCAGATCCAGTCTTATCTTGATTCACAAATATTATTACCCAACAACTTCGACGGGATTACCGCGTTTTCTGCAAGCACCCCTGAAGTTGGAAACGACATCAATCCTGCATTAACCCTGCAAACGAAAATCTCTGATCTGAATAGTGGCCGTGGAGTGAACCTGGATTCAATTACGGTGACCCTGGATAATGGAACTCCCCAGACACAAACGGTGGATGTTTCTGGCGCGGAAACAATCCAAGATCTTAAGACGCTTCTGGAAAATGCATTTTCAGGTGGCCCATTGACTTTGACCGTTGATGTTGACCCGGCTAGCCTAAATGGTCTTCGCTTGACACCTTCAGCTGGTACTGTCGCTGTCTCAAATGTGGCAGGGTCAACACTTGCTACAGATCTGGGAATTGCCAGTGCCGCTGTGGCTCAAGTCAATGGAACTGATATTGATCCAGGTATCACTCTGCAGACTACATTGGCTTCTCTCAATGGAGGAACCGGAATTGGTACGACGACCGGTAAAGGATTAGTGATCAACAACGGTGGAAAAACGGAAACAATCGACCTTTCAACAGCGAATACGATTGAAGATGTATTTAACCTGATACGTACGCTCGATCCCAACTTAACTCTTGGAATCAACAAAAATCAGAATGGTTTAGCGATTTCCAGTCGCATTAGTGGTGCCGATTTTTCAATTGGTGAGAACGATGGAGGTGCCAACGCAGCAGGTCTGGGAATTGCGACATTTTCAGCGAGTACTCCCCTGTCTGAATTGAATTATGGTCGTGGCGTTGACGTTGATTCTTCTAACCAGCTTCAAATTATTCGCCGCGATGGATCGACGATCGATATTGATCTCAGCGGTTCAGTTACAGTACAGGATGTGATTGACAAGATTAACGATTTTGAAACATTCGATGGTACGACGCTGCTGGCGGATTTGAATCTGGGGCAGGGAGTCCCTGTGGGTGCGACAACACTGGATATTACGCGCAGAGATGCTTCGGTCGTCAATGTTAATTTAGCCGGTGATACGACGGTCCAGGACGTCCTGGATTCCATCAACGCCATCGATCCGGGGAATCTGGTTGCCAGTATTGATCCTACTACAAATGCGATTCAGATTACCGATAATTCGGGAGCAGGTCCATTAAGTATTGCCAGTGATGTCGTCTCTCAGGCTCTGGGGTTGGCGGTGACTGAACCGGGAACAAACAATACGGTTCCATTGCAAGGAAATTTTATTCCCATTCATCTCCAGGCGACACTCAATACGACAGGTAACGGACTTACGATTTTTGATGCATCAGGAACGGGACCTTTAGAGATTCCTCCGATCGAACTTGCATTTGCGCTGGGAATCGATGGTGTAGAAACGGGTAATGATCCTTTAGTCGGGCTGGTCGGCAAAGACCCCAATCCTAAAGAGTCTACGGGGGTTTTAAGTCTGCTCTCTCGGCTGGAAACTGGTTTAAGGAATGGGAATGACCAGGAGATTGAGCGAATCGGAGCGTTGATTGATGTCGAAATTGGTCGCATGACACGCGTCCGTGGCGACATCGGTTCGCGTCTTAAAGTTCTGGAGGAAGCTGACAATCGCCTCAAAGACCAGGCTGTGGAACTGGAAGCCACACTTTCAAAGGAATTTGAAGTGGATTTGACCGAAGTGATTGTTGAAATCACACAACGGCAAACAGCCTTCGAAGCGAATCTGCAGGTGACCTCTCAAGCGCTCCAATTGACCCTCTTGTCGTTTCTCTAATCAGATTCTGGGGCCTCTGCCGGGTTCGAAATTCTGAGCGATAAAGTAGCTTTTCTGCGACTTTTTATAGTCCAGCTCAAATTTTCCGTCTCACATAAGTTGAAGATGTGAGTTAAAAAGGTTACTGTTATCCGCTTCCCTGCGGTTGGTATGCGCACATTTTGTCGGCGTTTTCTGATCAATGAGCAGGAGTATGACCAAAATCGAACATGCCTTTTTGTAGTGCATATTGATATAAGTCTTTAATATTGAATCGTTTACGTTTGAGGAAATACTGGTGTCTACGACTAAAACCTATATGGCAAATGCAAAAACGATTGACCCTCAATGGTTCGTTGTTGATGCAGATAACATGATTGTGGGGCGGCTCGCCACGAAGCTTGCTACTGTTTTAATGGGTAAGCACAAGCCAAGTTATACCCCTCACGTTGATACCGGGGATTACGTTGTTGTTGTAAACTGTGACAAGGTAAGGTTTTCTGGCAAATCACTTGCTCATGAGACTCACCCCTATTTCTCGAAGAAAATGTTACAAAAGACCTATTCCTCATATAGTGGCTATCCCAGTGGTTTGAAATCTGTATCCGCAGAAAAGAAGTTGGAGCGTGGTCAATCGACTCAGGTCCTTTCTGAGGCCGTTCGGCGGATGCTCCCCAAAAATAAGCTGGGCCGCCAAATGTTGAAAAAACTGAAATTATATGCAGGACCTACTCACGAACATCAATCGCAAAAGCCTCAGGACATGCCAGACTATCTGCTGCCGTAGTGCTACACGTTACGTGAGTGAAAATAAAAATTGCTCTACTTATCCTTTTTTCAGAATTAAAAAGTAGTTAACAGTTATGGAAAATGAGACTCCGGAAGAAGACACAACGCAAGAAACGCCAGAAGTAGAAGCTGCTGAGCAAGCAGCAGATGTACCAGCAGAAGAAACTGTTGATTCAGGCGTCCCGGAATTGGCCCTGGGTTCTACTCTGGCTTCAGATGTTGAAGAAGAAGACGACGTTGTAAAACCAGAACCAATTATTCGAGGAAAACTGGATAAACACGGCGTTGCGATGGGAACAGGCCGTCGTAAAACCGCAGTAGCACGAGTTCGTATTCAATCTGGTTCCGGAAGCCTGACAATCAATGGGGTTTCTCTGGATGATTACCTCAAAGTGGAGCGCGACCGGCAAATGGTGGAAGCTCCTCTCAAAGCAACTGAGACATATGGTAAAGTCGATGTCTGGGTACGTGTGAATGGAGGCGGAACAACAGGGCAAACGGGGGCCATCGTTTTGGGGATTGCTCGTGCTCTTGAAGCCTACAATAATCAGTTCCACGAAACTCTAAGTGCCGGACGATTCCTGACACGTGATAGTCGTATGGTGGAACGCAAGAAATTTGGTTATAAGAAAGCCCGTAAGAGTTTTCAGTTCTCCAAGCGATGATCTGCGTGTCGTTATTTTCAGACGACGTTCAAATTTGTTGTCTGTATGAAGTCATCGACACCCTGACTGGTGACCTATTCCAGTTAGGGTGTTTTTTTATCGCAATTTTCCGCTGATTTGTATCTGGTGATCATATTTGTTGAATTCTCAACATCTTGAATGAAAGGGGCATGAATAATGTATGGGCGATTATTGCTTCCGGAACTTCAAGTACTGCTGGAAGAAAATGATACGGAAGGAATCAAGGAATTTTGCGATGCCCTCTATCCTGCGGTGACTTCAGAGATTCTGGAAGAGCTTGACAGTCAGGATGTCTGGCGTGTGCTCTCTTGTTGTGAGCCTGAGAAGCAGGCTGAGATATTCCAGTTCCTGGCCTTACCTCAACAGATTGAAATTGTAGATGTTATTGAACGTGGTCCGCTTTCGAAGCTGATTGAGGAAATGGCCCCTGATGACCGCGTCGATTTGTTGTCACGGATGGATGAAGAGCGTGTCGAGGAACTATTGCCTTTGATTGCGCAGGCGGAGCGAAGTGATATCCGTAAACTGCTTTCTTATCCGGAAGACAGTGCCGGCGCCATCATGACGACGGAATATGCTTCACTGCCAGAGAATATTTCTGTAGCACAAGCTCTGGAAAAATTGAGGCTCCAGGCACCAGACAGCGAAATTATTTCCTATATTTATATCGTTGATGAATCGCGTCGTTTGCAGGGCATTGTGTCTTTGCGTGAATTGATTTTTGCCCGTCCGACTCGCCCTTTGGCAGAATTGACCAATCGGGATGTGATCTCCGTGCGTGTAGATGATGACCAGGAATTTGTAGCCCAGCAAATGGCAAAGTACGATTTCGTGGCCATTCCTGTGGTTGATCATCAGAACCAGTTAGTGGGAATCGTAACGCATGATGACGCTATCGACATTATGCAGGAAGAAGCGACCGAAGACACATATCGTTTGGCGGCTGTCGAACCTTTGGAAGACAGTTATCTCTCCACATCGTTGCGGACTGTGGTCCAGAAACGTGTTGGTTGGCTGATTTTTTTATTAGTACCTTCATTTTTGGCTGCGAAAGTTTTGCAGCACTATGAAGGACTTTCGGACAGGTATGAATGGCTGGTTTTATTCATTCCCCTTATTCTCGCCAGTGGTGGTAACGCCGGTTCTCAGTCAGCGACTTTAATCATTCGGGCCATGGCGCTAGAGTCGAATATCCCGCAAGGTGATTTGACTGCGCTATTGCGTAAAGAAATCCAACTGGGTCTGATGTTGGGAGGGGTTCTTGCTTCAATCAGTTTTATCATTGCCTGGGCTTTTACCGCGTACCTCATTCAGGCAACTGTAGTGGGATTAGCTGTTTTTTTAGTCGTATTGATGGGGATCTCAGCGGGTGGCATGTTGCCAATGGGATTCCGTCGGTTGGGTATGGATCCGGCGCTGATGTCGAATCCCTTTATCACGGCACTGGTCGATATCCTGGGATTGGTGATCTACTTCCAGGTAGCCATTTATCTGGTCAGTTAAGGTTCTTATTGTTTTAGTGCTGAACCGAAGTGGTTTCAGATTTTTTTTTGATCGGATTCAGTATTCAACGCCTTCAGTTCAATCCCCATCATTTTCATCAATTCCAGAGCATTACTGTGTTCGACGATTCCAGGCCGCATGCGATAATCAAAAGTCATTTCGCCATCAATGAGCTGGTCTTCAAAATGAACGTTCTTTGCCTGATTTCCGAATTGGGTCGTAATTTCTGTCAGTGCCAGATCGTGAGTTGTGACGATTCCAATTCCCCCTCGTTCAATCAGAGTTTCAATCACACTTTGCGCACCTATGCGGCGATCATGGGAATTGGTGCCTTGCAAGATTTCATCGAGTAAAAATAGAACAGGCATAGGATCGTCCGCCAAATGGACGACAGCCGAAAGTCGTGCAACTGATTGATAGAACAGCGAGGCTCCCTGTTGTAGCGAATCTTGAACTCGCATCGCAGTTCCTGCCTGCATTGGCGAAACAGTGAACTTGGCAGCGCGCACTGGCGCCCCGATCATTGCAAGCACGAAGTTTGTACCTACTGTTCGCATCAGTGTGCTTTTGCCTGACATATTCGAGCCACTAATCATGAGCAATCGATTTTCTGCATTCAATGTAACATCGTTGCGAACGACCTCATTGAGTGGGATTAAGGGGTGTCCCAGCTCAGTTGCTTCCAGACATGGTCCGACTTCTGATTCAATAATTTCAGGAAAAGGATCTTCGGGATGTTCGTAAGCGTACCCGGCGAGTGAACACAAGGCTTCGAATTCTCCAACGGCTGACAACCAATCGGGGCAATGTGGCCCTAAGTGAATGATCCAGCGCTGGATGGCGTAAACGTAGTGAAAAGGAATCCCCAATAAGATGGCTAATGGAGCAGAAAATTGATTACGAAAACAGTTATTCAATCCCTGAATCTGTCGGCGTAGTTGAGCAATACTTTGTGATGGAGGAATCCCGTCTGTTTCTAATGCTGAAACGATGGCTTTTAAATGAGGGGCTTCAAATTGTCTTTGTTCTATCAGAGACAATACATCCGAGAGTACCGCTAAGCCGTTACGGACTTCATCAGTCTGGTTCAGTAATTCGCGGATTCGAGGTCCGATAAAAAATAATAAGCAGACCTGAATGATAATTGCGACACAAATGGGGGCGATGCCGGTATAGGAAAGCATCCAACTGATGACAGTACAGGCAGCAAAGATGCCCATAATTACCGATGCCCATTGTAACGGAGCGGGAATTGTTGTCAGCGGTTGTTGCACCCACTCTGATAAATGTGTTTGCTCGATATCGTTGTGGACTTCCGCTTCCAGCAATTCAAGTTCTTCGCGAAAATCCAACTCGTTTCGAAGTTCTTCAACGGCCTGTTGGCGTTCTTTGATTTCCTTTGTTGAAGCAGGAGAAAGTAACCAGCGCGCCAGTGTCTCTTCACCTAGTTTGGTTCGCGCGCTGCACATGAGCTGAAAGAGTGATCCTCGCCCGAGGAGATCGAGGTCACCGGCATACATATGCTGTGGATCAAAAAATTCCTCACCCGTCGGACGGACATCGATCCATTGATCGTTCAGACGATCAAGTGAAGTTCGGTAATATACTTCTGCAAGTCGAGCTTGTCTCAAACGACGAACACAGCGTGCGTGTAAAATAATGAGTAAAATAAACGTCAAAATGGGAGGCCAAATCAACTGTAGGCTGAAAAGTCCCCAGATTGTAGATGCCATTAAGATCGCCACCGCGGCTAGAAATACGAAACCTCGCAGATTTGAATAGAGGTCGCTTTGTTTTGTGAGTGCTCGTACCTTGCTCGCACGACTCTCGAGCCGTTGTTCGTATTCTAATTGGGGGGATTGCTTAATTGGGGAAGGTTGCATGGAGTTAATATTTTATCGAGAACGCCCATCTGGAAAAGCTCACTTCTAACCTATTGGAGGTTTCATTGCCAGCGTAAACAAAGAGGAATTCTTGTTTGCAAAGACTCTCCGTACAGTGTAAAAAAAGTGGATACTTAATTTTTTATAGGAAGAATGCTCAGCATGGAACAGATATCAGTCATAGATACCCACCAGCATCTCTGGGATTTGGACTTGTTTCAGCTTCCTTGGCTTGAACTCCCGGGCATCTCGTCTTTACGACGTAGTTTTCTAATGTCTGATTATCTCGAAGCAACACAGAATTGCGGCATCACACAAACTGTGTATATGGAAGTGAATGTTCATCCAGATCTTCAGCGGCAGGAGGCAAGGCACGTATTGGCATTATGCAGTCAGGCAGAGAATCCCATGTCAGGAGCTGTGATTGGTGGGATGCCGGGAGGATCAGGCTTTGGTCAATATCTCGAAGAATTTGCTGAGAATCCATTTCTGAAAGGAGTCAGGACGGTTTTACATGATCCAGACCGACCACAAGGTATGTGCCTCAAACCACAATTCAAGGAAAATATCAAACTGCTTGGAGAAATGGGCTTGAGTTTTGACTTGTGTATGCGACCAGGAGAAATTAAGGATGCAGTTGAATTAGTTGATGCCTGTCCGTCAACCCGCTTTATTGTCGATCATTGCGGCAATATGAGTGTGCAGCCTCATGAGCAGGACAGTCGTTCTGACTGGGAACAGGGAATGCGATTACTGGCTGAACGTGAGCAGGTCATGTGCAAGATTTCGGGAATCGTGGTGACGGCCACACCTGGAGTATGGCAACCCATTGATTTAAAAGAGAATATTGATTTCTGCCTGGACACATTTGGAGAAGACCGTGTGTTTTTTGGAGGCGATTGGCCCGTCTGTACGCTGAGTGCAACATATGATTCCTGGTTCAACGCATTGAAGTGGATTGTTCGGGAACGTTCTTCCACATTTCAGCAGAAGTTATTTCACGATAATGCACAGGCCTTTTATGGTCTCAATTCTCTATAATTTTTCTTGTGAAAAATCTTCCAGGAATTCATCACTGTCGATCATATCCAGGCTGGGACCGGTCTCTTCCTTGAGGTCTTTGGATCGATAGTAAAGTTTAACGGGGATCTCTTTGAAAGGAAGTTGCTCACGTAAAACACCGCTCAGGTAACGTTTCCAGGATTCCGTGAAGAGTTTAGAGTCGTTGCACTTCAGTACGATCGTCGGTGGTTCGGTGGCGACTTGTGTGGCATAAAAGATTTTGGGGCGTCGATTTTTTGAATAGGGTGGTTGATTATTATGGATTGCTGCGCGAACGATTTTATTCAAGCGACCCGTCGAAATTCGGAGGCGGGATTGTTTATAAATGGTTTGTGCCAGATTGATAACTTGTTTGATGTTTCGCGAATCACGGGCGGTCACAAAAGCCACTGGAGCATGTCGCATTGTACGAAACTCCGAGGTTAAATACTCATCCCACTTTTCAGACGTCATTTGACTTTCACGTCCCAGGTCCCATTTATTAATCACAAAAATACAAGGCTTGTAGTTTTCGTCGATTTCGGCGACCAGTTGTTTGTCGACTTTGGAAATCGTTTCCTGGGAATCAAAAAACATCAACACTACGTTGGCCCGCCGAATGCTGCGTTTGGCACGTGCCAATCCATAGTATTCGATATCGTTAGCCAGGCTTTTTCGTTTGCGTACTCCAGGGGTATCTATGGCGAGGAATGATTTATCGTCAAATTCAAAACGAATATCGACACTATCCCGGGTTGTGCCGGCAACTTCACTGACAATCATTCTTTCTGATTCTGCCAGTGCATTGATAAAGGTACTCTTGCCTACATTACGGCGCCCTACTATGGCAATCTTCAGTTCCGGCTCGGCTGAAAGCGCTTCTCCCTCTGTTTCTTCGAATTCTTCAGCAGGTGGCAGGTGATCGAGGAGGGCTTTAACAAGTTCTTTGCGGTTCCGATTTCCTTTGACGCTGGTTAAGACGACCGGTGCATTGGTCAGGCGAAAGAATTGTGCCGCTTCATCATCTGTTTTTGTTGAATCACATTTATTGATACAGAGAATTTTTGGTTTTTCTATTGATCTCAATCGTTGAGCGACCTCTTCATCCAAATGGGCCACTCCCATTGTGCCGTCGACCACAAACAGAATCAGGTCTGCTTCGTCAATTCCCACTTGAATCTGGCGTTCGATATCTTCTGATAAATCATCACTGTCAGTAATGCCAATTCCACCTGTATCAACCAGCTCGAAGTAACGATCTTGTTCGTTCACCAGATACGTCACACGATCCCGGGTGACACCTGCCGTGGGGTCGACGATGGCAACACGATGGCCGGCAAGCCAGTTGAAAATTGAACTTTTGCCAACATTGGGACGTCCCACAATGGCAATTTTGGGTACAGCCATGATTTACACGTTTTCTAAAGAATGCGTTCTTGCGTTTGAAATCAGACAGGATCGGTTTTGCTCTCTTGATTTCCCAACACAAGGCTTGTATTCCAGAGTGTGTTGGTATCAGAATTAGATAGAGCGTCCGTCGATTCAGTTTTTTGGTATTATATGCTAATTCACTCGTCAGTGCTCATGTTGGGCGGCAGTTTATAGAACTCTGCTGGCCATTTTGACGGTCGTAGCAATTTCATCGACAAAGTCAGATTTCTATAGGTTATCCAGTTGGCAGCGGTTTGTTAATCTACTGGAGCGATACGTTTGGGAACTTCCAGTGAAATGACAGCATTTGAACAAGAATTGGCTATCTGGGGGCCTGAATCCAGCTATTTTCAGGGAACGGATGCTCTTATTGGTTTGCAGCAGGCTCAGGCCTACTGTCGGAAAATCGCTTTGGGGCATTACGAAAATTTTCCCGTTGTTTCCTGTGCCTTACCACGTTATTTGCGGCAGCACTTTTTTAACGTGTATGCGTTTTGTCGTTGGGCTGACGACTTGGGTGATGAAGTTCAGGAAGCAGAGGCTTCCCTGGCTCTGCTCGCCTGGTGGCGGTCACAATTAACCAGTTGCTATCAGTTGCTTTCCGGTGCTTCTGATGATGGTCAACACGCTGTACCCCGCCTGCATCCTGTGTTCGTTGCTTTGGCCCCTACAATTCAGGAATTTGAACTGCCTCAACAAGCGTTTGATGATCTGATTCAGGCATTTGAGCAAGATCAGCATGTTGTCGAATATCAGTCGTTTGAGCAACTGCTGGCCTATTGTCAAAAGAGTGCCAATCCTGTGGGGCGACTTGTGCTCCATCTTTGTCGCACTGTCTCACCAGCTCATTTGGAGTGGTCTGATTCCATCTGCACCGGGTTGCAACTCGCAAACTTCTGGCAAGATGTTGCTCGCGATTTTGCTATCGGACGAATTTACCTACCTGTAGAAGACCGTGAGCGATTTGGCTATACTAGAGCACAATTAGAACAAAACGAGTACAACCAGCAATTCCAGCAACTCATGGATTTTGAAGTCCAGCGCGCGCGGCAGTTTCTTTTAGATGGCCTGCCGTTGATATCGCATCTGCCCGGACGATTGCAAATTGATATTGATCTGTTTGCGAGAGGTGGTTTGAAAATTCTAGATCATATCGAACGTTTGCAGTTCAATGTTTGGCAACAGAGGCCGGTTGTAACACGCTTCGATTTTGTAGTGTTGTTACTACAAAGTTCGTTCAGACAGCTTTGGGGTATGCGGCGTTAAACAACAAGGCTTCACACATTCTTAATACTTTTCTGTTCTGGGATTCACAAAGTATATTTTGTTTCAAACCATCTTTGCTCGCTCTCAATATAGTGTCTTCGTGCAAGCTGAACGGGCTTTTTAAACTTTGACGATTAGCAAGTTGAGAAAAAAATCTTTTGCATTTTTTCATCACCTGTCGATTGGATTTGCATGAAAATTGCGTGTAGTTTCTACAAATAAAGGGTTTTCTTGAGTCTCGTTAATGATTCTTGACATCTTTGGACGATGTCCAACATTTAGTATTGACTACTGAAATATACACACTATATTGGGTATTGTGAGTGAGTGACTCAGACAAAACAATGTACAAAAAGTGATGTTTGAGCCGAAATGAACGTTGGTTTTATCGAACCTCGTGGTAGTGGTTTTTTGAATAGATGTGGCCTGCTTTGAGTCTCTGATAAGAGCGCCCGCGGTGCCTATTTTTTAATTGAAAAACGAGTCTTTCACAGTTCGATGGACTAGTGGCTCTCACATTTTCAGATGGTATTCAGAAATCGAATTTCAGATCAGTGAGGGTTCGTAAGAGCAAAGGGAGTTGCCAGTTCATGTATGAATCTGTCTACGCGCCCCTTTCTCTTCATGTTTCCCATCTTGTCTGTGACACCATTTCTGATTTTCTGATCTGAGAGCACCATTTGTGGGGGCGCTGATTGATGACAGCGTTCCTGGTTGAATGTAATTAAAGCTGCTGTCGGCATGGACGCAGCCAGATTTTTAGTATTCCATTTTAAGGAGGCAATCGAATGATTCGAGCGCAAACAGAATGGATCGTCACGAAGCGTGGAGGTAGAACAGCCTCATTTGATGCTTCACTGATCGGTCGGGCAATTTCCAACGCGTTCCGCGCGGAACTGAATCTTGCAGAAAATCAGCCACTTGATGATGAAATCCGGATGGAGATTCCGGAAATGGTTGAGTCGGTTGCCAATGAAATAGCATCAGCAGCCAGTAGTGAATCTGGTATTGAAGTCGAAAAAATTCAAGATGTTGTCGAGATGACACTCATGCGACAGGGGCACTATCGAATTGCCCGTCGTTACATCGTTTACCGTGCAGAACGCGCCAAGTTGCGTGCTCTGCGGGCTTCCTCTGATTTGGCAGAAGAATCAGAAACAATCAAGTCAGCAACTCCCCGGTTTCATGTAGTTCTTCAAGATGGGACTAAAGCACCCTTTGATGAAGCACGTATCCTGGCTCGTCTTTCAGAAGCCTGCCGCGGATTAACAGAAGCCTGTTCGGCTGAAGAACTGCTGGAAGAGGTCATGCGTTCTATTTTCGATGGTATTTCTGTCGAAGAGTTGTATCGTGCCATGATTCTGGCCGCTCGAACCCGTATTGAGTGTGATCCTGCCTACGATACCGTAGCCTCACGTTTGATGCTGAAGATTATTTACAACGACGCTTTGGGAAATGCGCCCGCTGATGTCAATGAATTAAATCAATTATACATAAATCGTTTCGAGCAGTTCCTCAATGATGGAATTGAAGCGAAGCGACTCACTCCCGATCTAAATAAATTTGACTTGAAACGAATTGCTGCTGCTCTGAAACCAGAACGGGATCACCTGTTTCAATACCTGGGGCTACAGGCGATTTTTGATCGTTATTTGTTGCACATTGATGGGCGACGTATTGAAACCCCTCAATATTTCTGGATGCGTGTTTCGATGGGACTGGCTATTCAGGAGTCAGAAGATGCGACTGGACGTGCAATTGAATTTTATAACATTCTCTCCACGTTCCGATTCACATCGGCAACGCCGACACTGTTTAACTCTGCTACGTTGCACCCCCAGTTGAGTTCCTGTTATCTCTCAACAGTCAATGATGACCTGGATCATATTTTCAAATGTGTCGCCGACAATGCCAAGCTGTCTAAGTGGGCCGGCGGTCTGGGTAATGACTGGACTCAAATCCGGGCAACAAATTCGCACATTAATGGTACGAATGGGCAAAGTCAGGGAGTGATTCCATTCCTGAAGGTCGTCAACGATACAGCTGTTGCTGTTAACCAGGGAGGCAAACGCAAAGGCGCTGTTTGTTCCTATCTGGAAACATGGCACATGGATGTCGAAGAGTTTCTCGACCTGCGTAAGAATACAGGTGATGATCGACGACGTACCCATGACATGCATACTGCTAACTGGATTCCCGACCTGTTTATGCGTCGTGTACGTGAAGATGGCGATTGGACTTTATTTAGCCCTGACAGTGTGCCTGATCTGCATGATCTTTATGGTCATGCGTTCGAAGAGCGTTATGTCGAATATGAAAAAATGACAGAGACCGGTGAAATCGATTTCTTCCGTCGCGTTTCGGCTGTGGAACTGTGGCGTAAGATGCTGACCCGTCTGTTCGAAACAGGTCATCCCTGGATTACCTGGAAAGATCCTTCTAACCTGCGTTCGCCTCAGGATCATGTGGGGGTTGTTCACAGCAGTAACCTGTGTACTGAGATTCTGTTGAATACATCACGGGATGAAACCGCGGTCTGTAACCTGGGTTCGGTAAACCTGAAGTTGCATATTGTGGATGGTCAGCTTGATCTGGGAATGTTGGAAGAGACCGTTCGTACTGCGATGCGGATGCTCGATAATGTGATTGATATCAATTACTATCCGACTCCGGAAGCACGGAATTCTAATACCAGCCATCGTCCAGTTGGGCTGGGAGTGATGGGCTTCCAGGATGCTCTTCTCGCGCAGGGAATTAGTTATGCCAGCATGCAGGCTGTTGAGTTTGCTGATGCTAGTATGGAAGCGATTTCTTACTTTGCAATTCTGGCTTCTTCCGAATTGGCGGGAGAACGTGGTAGCTATGGGTCTTATGCTGGTTCTAAATGGGATCGTGGCCTGCTGCCGATTGATACGCTCGATCTACATGAAAAAGAACGAGGATATCCAATTGAAGTGGACCGACAGACTCGCCTGGACTGGCAGGTTGTCCGGGATGCCATTGCTCAAAAGGGGATGCGTAACAGTAACGTGATGGCAATTGCTCCCACAGCCACCATCTCAACGATCATTGGTGTTTCTCAATCGATCGAACCTTCCTACAAACATTTGTATGTGAAGAGCAACTTGTCTGGAGAGTTTACTCAGGTTAATCGTCAACTGGTTGATGATTTAAAAGAGCGTGGACTCTGGGACCCAGACATGTTGGAAGCACTCAAGTATTATGATGGCTCAGTTTCAGAAATTGATCGTATTCCCGATGATCTGAAGGCCCGTTATCTGACGGCATTTGAAGTCGATCCTAAGTGGGTCATTGAGTGTGCCGCCCATCGCCAGAAATGGATTGATATGGGACAGTCACTGAATTTGTATTTAGCAGAACCCTCCGGCAAAAAGCTAAATGAAATGTATATGCTGGCTTGGGAACGTGGGTTGAAGACAACCTACTATCTGCGAACGCTGGCAGCCACTCAAGTTGAGAAATCAACTGTGGATGTTAATAAGTTTGGAATTCAGCCTCGCTGGATGAAAAGCACAAGTGCATCAGGCGATATTCAGGTTGATCGAGAAGCGGCAGCAACGCTGGTGACTCCTGGTGAATCCTGTAATCTTGATGGCGATTGCGAAGCGTGTCAGTAATCGTAAATTTTGATCCTCAATTCAATTGTGCTCACTTTAAATTTAATAATGGATTTTAAAGAGGTGTTATGATGACAATTCTCAATGCAAATACAGCTTCTTCAACATCGGTTCCTCCCGTAGGCGATACTCCGCAGGGCCGTTTCAAAGCAGATAATAAACGACTGATTAATTGCTCTCAGGTCGACGTCAATCAATTGATGCCTTTAAAGTATCATTGGGCCTGGGAACATTATCTCAATGGTTGTGCCAATCACTGGATGCCGACCGAGGTCGGAATGACCAAAGACATTGAGATGTGGCGTTCCAATAAACTCAGTGAGGGTGAGCGGTTCGTCATCATGCGAAACTTAGGTTTCTTTGCGACAGCTGAGAGCCTGGTAGCAAACAATATCGTGCTGGCTATCTTTAAGCATGTAACTAATGCCGAATGTCGCCAATACTTACTACGTCAGGCTTTTGAAGAAGCCGTGCACTCTCATACGTTTCTGTATGTTGTAGAGAGCCTTGGACTCAATGAGTCTGAAGTCTTCAACATGTATCATGAAGTTCCCGCGATCGCCAAAAAAGATCAGTTGGAAATGGAATTGACTTCTGAAATTCTCGATCCCGAATTTACGACTGATTCTTTTGAAGGGACACAGGCCTTTTTGAAGAATCTGATCGGTTATTATCTGGTCATGGAAGGACTCTTCTTTTATACCGGTTTTGTGATGGTCCTTTCATTCCATCGCCGCAATATGATGACCGGCATTGGCGAACAGTTTCAATATATCCTTCGGGATGAAACGATTCACTTGAACTTCGGCATCGATCTGATCAACGGGATTAAACAGGAAAACCCTGAAGTCTGGACTCCTGAATTCCAGCAAACCATTATTGACCGCATCAAGTATGCTGCTGAGTTGGAAATTGAATACGCCAAGGATTGCCTGCCAACCGGAATTCTCGGGTTGAACGGCGATCTGTTCCGTGAATACGTGCAGCACATTGCTGACCGTCGATTGGAGCGTATTGGCCTCCCTCCCCAGTACGGTTCTTCGAATCCTTTCCCCTGGATGAGCGAAACAATGGACCTTTCTAAAGAGAAGAACTTCTTTGAAACCAGAGTAACGGAATATCAAAGTTCTGGTTCTTTAAGCTGGGACTGATTCAGCAGTTATAAGCATCATGGGCTCACTGGGACGGTGAGCCCATGATGACGAGAGAAGGGGCTACTCCGGGTGGTCCCTTTTTTGTTTGTAGAAAGATCAAATAAATTATTGAATGCTCAGGTTGACGTAATACAGCGTCCTTGTTAACCTCACCCCACTTGAAGCTGCTGGGGTGCCTTGCCGGTAAGCCCGCTTCTACTCGCCTTTTCGTTTTCACAGGAAAACAGGTATGATTCTTTACATGCAGCGCATTCATTGGTGCGATCGACTGTATGTCTCACCCGAATATAGACGGGTTGGAGACGCAGACGAGTCAGAGTCTGACCATTGCTCGGTCTAAAACGACACCTCCTTTGCGCGCATAGTGCTCTTGAGATAATCTGTCTCAAATCCCTTTGATTGTAGTGTCAATCGAGCCTGGTTTTGAGAAGTATGTCTTCTAGGAGTTGCTAAACCATGTCTGTACCTGCGCGTTACGGATAAGAACCTGGTAACCAATTTGAACCGGGTATTGTCTAAAAGGTGGTGCAATACTCTGCCATAGTTTATCTGCTTTGGTCAGAGTCTCTTTATGTTTTTTATCACGGTCTGTGAAAACAGCGATCGTCTCTGCGCGTCGTGCGCTAAGCTCGTTGCAAAAAAATCACAGACTCGTTCACGCTACCGGTGCGCGAATTCCAAAGTGAACTGTATCGGTAACTTCGTTTCAAGAAATCATCAATCAAAAATAAAGGAGCCAACGCATGGCTATTGCAACAAATCTTGGATTTCCCCGTATTGGAGCCCAGCGCGAGTTAAAGCGGGCTATTGAAAAATTCTGGTCTGGTAAAATTGAAGGCGCAAAGTTACTAGAAGTTTGTCGCGAACTGCGGGCTGCAAACTGGAAACTACAGCAGGCCGCAGGCATTGAACATATTCCATCGAATGATTTTTCGATGTACGATCAGGTGCTTGATACGTCGGCGATGGTGGGAGCTGTTCCGAAACGCTATCAATGGTCAGGAGAAACCGTCGATTCTTCGACTTACTTTGCGATGGCCCGTGGTGGAAAAGGAGGAAAATCGGTTGCGGCATCAACTGAAGGTGTTTCCGCATTAGAAATGACCAAGTGGTTTGATACAAACTACCATTATCTTGTTCCCGAATTTGAGGTGCATCAGGAATTCAAGCTATCATCCACCAAGCCTGTGGATGAATACCTGGAAGCCAAAGCATTGGGTATTGAAACAAGACCCGTATTACTGGGACCTGTTTCATTTCTGTTACTCGGCAAGACCTGGGAAGAACAGATTGATCCTTTGAGTCTGTTGGATCGTCTGTTACCCGTCTATGAAGAGGTGCTTTCGCAACTGAAAGAAGCTGGTGCAGAGTGGGTACAGATTGATGAACCTTGTCTGGTACTCGATCTAACAGAAGCCCAGCGTGAAGCTTATCAGCAGACTTATGATCGTCTGTGCAAAAAAGCTGGTGGTTTAAAAATTGCTCTCGCCACTTATTTTGGTCATTTGCGAGATAACCTGAAGACAGCAGTCTCACTTCCGGTTGCTGCACTCCACATTGATCTGGTACGTGCGCCAGAACAATTAGATGAAGTTTTAGACCAGTTGCCTGCAGAAACATCACTTTCAGTTGGCGTGATTGATGGTCGCAACATCTGGAAAAATGATTTCGAAAAGTCATTATCCCTTATTGAAAAAACGATCAACCGGATTGGCTCCGAACGAACTTTGATTGGTCCCTCGTGTTCTTTATTACACAGTCCCGTTGATCTCGATAATGAAACGGATCTGGATGTAGAGATCAAACAATGGTTGGCATACGCCAAGCAAAAGCTGCAGGAAATTGGAGTGCTGACTCAATGTGTTAATCAAGGCAATGAGAGTGTTGCCAACGCATTGGCTGAGAACCATGCTGCGATGGAAGCCCGCCGTACTTCTCCCAAAGTTCATCGGCAGGATGTGAAAGAGCGTTGTGCTTCGGTGACGGAATCAATCCTGAAACGCCAAAGTCCTTATGTTGATCGATATAAAAAACAGGTGAAAACATTGGGACTTCCACTATTTCCTACCACCACAATCGGATCGTTTCCTCAGACAAATGAAATTCGTAAGGCACGTGCCGCTTACAAAAAAGGGGAACTTTCGGATGCAGATTATGAAGAGTTTCTGAAAACGTGTATTGCCAGAGACATCAAATACCAGGAAGAGGCAGGGCTTGATGTGCTCGTGCATGGTGAAGCCGAACGAAATGATATGGTCGAATATTTCGGGGAGCAGTTGGAAGGATTTCTGGCCACGCAGAATGGCTGGGTACAAAGTTATGGTTCCCGTTGTGTGAAGCCACCGATCATCTTTGGTGATATACGCCGTAAAGGGCCGATGACCATAAAGTGGTCGCAATATGCTCAATCTTGTACAAAGAAGTTGATGAAAGGAATGCTGACTGGTCCTGTAACAATTCTACAATGGTCATTTGTACGAGATGATCAGCCTCGAAGCGAAACCTGTCAACAAATCGGACTTGCCATTCGAGATGAGGTGCAGGGATTGGAAGCAAGCGGGATTCGGATCATTCAAATCGATGAGCCGGCTGTACGTGAGGGGTTACCGTTGCGTCGTGCAGATTGGGACGCCTATTTGAAATGGGCCGTCGATTGTTTCCGTCTGGCTTCAGCGGGAGTCAGGGACGAGACACAGATTCATACGCATATGTGTTACTCTGAATTCAATGATATTATTGAAGCCATTGCTGCCCTGGATGCAGACGTGATTTCCATAGAAACATCACGTAGTAACATGGAATTGCTCGACGCGTTTGTGCAATACAAATATCCCAATGAAATTGGACCCGGAGTATACGATATTCATTCACCACGTGTTCCGACGGTCAAATGGATGGAAGATCTGCTTGAAAAAGCGTTGGATGTTCTGGAGCCTCAGCAAATTTGGGTCAATCCAGACTGTGGGCTAAAGACTCGCAAGTGGGAAGAAGTAGAACCATCATTGAAAAACATGGTGGAAGCTGCCAAATCTCTACGCGAAAAAGTGGCTACGGCTCACTGATATCGTTTTTAGGAATTTAAAGCCTGTCGCGGTCATCAGACCCGGAATGCTCATTGTGAGGCATTCCGGGCTGATGTTACAATGAGTGGCTGATACCACCTTCTCTTTTCTCATTGAGATAATACCGATAGATTCATGAAAAAAATCAATTCCAAACTGATCTTGATTCTGCTGGCACTCTTAGGGAGTGCAAGTTGCGATTACCGGACGGCACAACAAAACTCAGCCGTTGATGAAACCGCACCTGCATCAACAGAACTGCAGATTGTCTCAACGTTTCCTGTGACAGTGAAGGATTCCGAAGGGATAGAAACGAGTATCGCTCAAGAACCGGTACGGATTATTTCTCTCCTCCCTTCACATACCGAAATTCTATTTGCCATTGGTGCGGGTGAGCAAATGGTAGGTTGTACTACAAATTGTGATTATCCCACAGAAACAATGAAGTTAAAAAAAGTAAGCCTTTCGAATCCGGGAAGTATAAATCTGGAAACTCTGGTCGCGTTAAAGCCGGATCTGGTCTTATTGGGAGGAGACTACCATCAGCGCATCCGCGAACAACTATCAAAACTGAAGATCCCTGTGTTATCATTTGAATCACAATCGATGGCTGAGATTGAACGTTCGATACGCGGAATGTCCCGTTCTACAGGGCACGTCGACGCAGGAGAGAAATTAATCCAGAAGCTTCAGCAGAAAACGACATCCATTCAGGAAAAAATAAAACCATATCAGAAAGAAGGTCGTCCGCATGTGTTCTATCAAGTCTGGGATCAGCCCCTCATGACAGCCGGACCAACGTCTTTCATTGGTGAGCTTATCGATCTGGCCGGAGGTGAGAATATTTTTGATGATGTCGATCTTGCTTACCCTCAAGTGAGTGAAGAAATTCTGATTCAGCGGAATCCGGATGTGATTCTTTTACCACGCTCGAAAAAAGACCACTCAGATGCCACGGAGATCGTAAAAAAAATGAGTGAGCAACCCGGATGGAAGCAAATGAATGCAGTCAAAAATCAACGGATTTATCTTATTGAGGAAGATTTTATTTCGAGACCTGGCCCGCGTGTGGTACAGGGATTAGAGAAGGTGGCTCAGGCGTTGTACCCTGAAGCATTTCAGAAATAAATAGAATTAGAGTGGATGCTTCCGGTCATGCAGTCGCGGCAACCCTTTTTAGCCTGGAGAATGATACCGCTCATCGGTCTTTTGTTTGCCGCATTGTTTCTGGGCATGCATTGGGGGGCAGTGTCACTTTCCCTACATGAAATTTGGGACGCATTATGGAATCCGACAGACGATTCCTATGTCAACACGATCCTTTGGCAAATTCGTATGCCGCGTGTAATTCTGGCTGCCTGCGTCGGGGGAGGTTTGGCGGTGGCCGGGGCAGCATTTCAGGGAGTGTTTCGTAATCCTCTCGCAGATCCCTTTATCATTGGTGCTTCGAGCGGTGCTGCTTTAGGGGCCACCCTGGCGCTGACTTTCATCGCAGGCAGCACGATCACCATGACTGCAACCTGGCAAATTCCCTGGTTGATTCTTTCTGCTTTTGCTGGAGCGGTTGTTATCGTAGGGGCTGTATTTATTATCGCTGCTTTGAGCAAAGCAGGGCGAAATTCTTACTTACTCACTCTGATATTAGCAGGGATGGCATTAAGCAGTTTTACTGGTGCTTTGGTTTCCCTGATTATGTTTTTAAATCACGAAATGTTGTCTACCATATTTAATTGGCTTCTGGGCAGTTTTTCCGGTCGGCACTGGAATGAAATCATGATCGCAGGCCCCGTCATTTTTTTCAGTGGGGGAGTACTCTGGTTACTATCGCGACCTTTGGATTTGCTCTCTTTTGGTGATGAGACGGCGTTGACGCTGGGACTTTCCATCGGAAAGTTTCGTTTCGTGATTCTAATTGCAGCGACATTGTGTACTGCTGCATGCGTGGCTGTTTCCGGAGTCATCGGGTTCTTAGGATTAATGGCCCCACATATGATGCGAATCCTTATCGGACCCCGGCATGGATTATTGATACCAGGGAGTTGTCTACTGGGAGCCGCCTTAATGGTCTTTGCAGATACGTTGGCGAGAACAGTCATTGCACCAGCGGAAATGCCGGTGGGAATCGTGACGGCTATGATGGGGTGCCCGTTTTTTCTATTCCTGTTAGTCAGTCGTGGGCAGCAATCAAAGCTATAAGAGGCAACTGTCATGAATCAAATCGAAATGGAACATGTTTCCTGTGGTTACGCAGAACGCGAAGTATTAAAACAGGTTTCCCTTGGTATTCAGGCAGGAACTGTGCTTGTATTACTGGGGCCAAATGGTTCGGGAAAAACGACCTTATTACGTTCGTTGTTCAATTTGATTGCGTTGAAAGAAGGGAAAATTCTGATTGAAGACTTGGCCGTTGACCAACTCTCACGTAAACAGATTGCTCAAAGGCTGGCGCTTTCGCCACAGATGGAAGAACCGCATTGGCCGATGACCATTGAAGAAACGGTTCAGTTAGGACGCAGTTCCCATCGTGGTTGGGCTCAACCCTTTCAGACAGATGATGCAGGCTACGTAGATACAGCACTTCAGCAAACAGGGTTGGTGGAACTTCGTCAGAGGAAAATTACCGAGATTTCAGGAGGCGAGTGGCGGCGCACTTTAATTGCCCGTGCATTGGCTCAACAAACGAAGGTCCTCTGTCTGGATGAACCAACGACGGGATTGGATCTGAAATACCAAGTCGAAATCCTTACTTTAATACGCGATTTGGCGCACGAGCGAGATCTGACAGTGATTCTGACGCTGCATGATCTGAATTTGGCCAGTAGCTTTGCCGACCAAATCGTTTTATTGAATCAAGGACGAATTGAGGCTGCGGGAACCGGACAGGAAGTCTTAACGGAAGATCGTATTTCTGCCGTTTATCAAACGGCCGTTAAGGTGCTACCGCATCCGGAGTATCAGACACCATTTGTGGTTCCCGTTCTCTGATCTAAAACGTTCGTTATTCGTTAGCTACGTACATAGCTGTCAAAGACACGGACCCGAGCCCACTTTGCCTTATTTTCCTCAATAAATTCAAGATGATCTGCCGCAACCTGATATTTATCGTGGGAATCTTTGTTATCAAAGACCACGTTTAAAGCCACATGATATTGTTGGTCGTTGACATCACGCTCAAATTCCGTACCCCGGACACCTGCGGAAAAATAAAGTACGCCCGGGTGATCTTTTAGGTATTTATGGCAGGCTTCCACCATCGCTTCTGAAGCTTCAGGAGATGTGTCTTTGAGAGTGAAGTAAACCATATGAGCTAATTGTGCGTCTGCCATTTCTATTTTCCCTTAGTTTATTCTGGATCGAATTAAGTTGTTACAAATTATTATGTTAGAGAGATTATCTAATAAAACCATATTTAAGCATAGAGTTCCTATTTTCTCAGAATTAGCGTTAAATGTCACTCGAATGAGGGGGGAGGGAATTCCATAAATTACAAAATTTAAGATGAAGAGACTTTAACGATTATGCCGATAAATGAAGAAAGTGGGTTATTCGTTTCAGCCGAGATTTTGAGGCGTAGCTTTCAACACTGAAAGACAGAAACGAAACAAGATCGTGCCAGGAAGCACATAAAATGAAAAGGAGTTTTTCGATGTCCCTCTGGGTTCGAAATAGTATCGTCGTAGCATCATTATTCTTGATTTTTTCCAGCGAGGCTGACGCACATTTATTTCGAAGACTCTTCGATCAATGTGGTACCAGATGCTACTATCCGCAGCATAAGCGTTGTGGACATCGCTGTCGAAAGTTAGCCCGGCGTTTTTTCCGACGATGTGCACCGGTCACTTCATGTTGCCCGGGTGTTTGTATGCCTCCTCCTCCCAAGATTTGTTATCAGGATATTATTTGCACCGAATATAGAATGGTACCTCAAACTCGAACCGTTCCTGTGACCACCTATCAACAGGTTACTGTTGATGAAGGTTGCTGGCAGCGAGTCTGGGTTCCACGTATGGTGACAAAACAAATCCCGCGCACTGAGTACCGTCGGGAGACGAGCTATGTACGAACACCTTACCAAGTCAGGCGTCGTGTGCCAGTGATGTCTCCGCAACCGAGTTGCCCAGGCTGTCTGGGAACACAACCTTCTATCATGAATTCAACTCCGACGTTGCAGCCTCAGATCGTACCGTCGACTCCTTCCACAACTCCTGCTCCTTTAACGGTTCCCAATCCCACGCCGATGTCTTCAACTTCGTTGGATTTAGGGACGACTCCGACGCTCGCTCCCACATTGGCTGCACGACCAACAGCAGTCTGGGGAGGAAGTCCCAATCCTGTTTCTGTGAGTGCCGGTCCTGCCTTACCACCAAATCCTGCCGTGCTTCAGATACCACAGGCTGCCCAGGCAAATTCAGAGTGGCAGGTGATCCAGTCACAAAATGCGTATTTGAAAACGCAATCGACAGTGACACCACAGACGGCCGCGTATGATGAGTATTCGCCAAGACCATCAGCTAGCGCCAAAGGAGCTTTTGTTCCAGCTCCCTCAGCTGCAACAGTCTGGAATACACCGCGCCGGAGAAAACTGCATTAGATCATGATTGTGATCACATGATGATCAGTCATTCAAGCCAGGATCTGCATTGGGCACGTGCGGGTTCTGGCTGTTTTCATTTTCGAGCAGTGCTTCCTGCTCACGGCGATTCATTTTATAGAAGACGATTCCGAAACCGGAGAAGAGGATCGCAGGCATTGCCAGCATAAACGTGATGCTGTACATGTAGGCCTTTGGTTTTTTGTCGTCTGTTTCGTTCAACTGTTTACACATTGGGCACGCAGATGCCTCATTGATGACTGGGGGAAAGGAGAACAAACTCAGCATCAAGGCAACAAGTAAACAGGTTCGAATAGAGGAAAAACGTTTCAACATGATTGTAACTCTGGTAAGGAGTTATGATTGTTAAACTAAACGATATCAAATTTCAGAGAAAATTCAAGATGACTCAGGCCGCTCCCGGTAAATGGTAAAGCATGAAATAGATAATAACGCCAGTAATCGAGACATATAGCCAGATCGGAAATGTGATTTTGGCAATACGGCGATGTGCTTCCCACTGTTTTTTTAGTCCACGTCGAATGGTGATCCAGGCCAGTAGCGGCACAGATGCTGCCAGAATGACATGCGTAATCAAAATAAAGTAATAAACGGGTCTAATCGGGCCTTCCCCTTCAAATTTGCGTGAAGCATTACCTGTGTAGCTTTGTAACGCAAAGTGGTAGAGCAGATAGAAAACCAGAAACAAAATCGAAGTTCCAAACGCGGTGAGCATCGTTTTTTTGTGTTTTTCTTTTTCACCTTTGCGAATGAAACTGTAACCGAGGATCAACAAAATTGTTGCCAACCCGTTGAGTACGGCATTCACAGTCGGGAGTTGCAGAACCCAGTCAGGGGCCTGTTTCGCTTCGACTTGATTTTCCTCCACCGCTGCTGCTGCTGCTGTTGGCTCTTCAGCCTCTGGTTCTGTCTGACTCAGGAATAGCGCAGACAATCGGTCCGAGATCTGATGAGTCAACAAAGGAGTGAGCGAAATCATACCAGCTTTAGGAGGAGTGGCTTGTTTTGGCTTAGCTTCCTGCTTTTCTTTTTTTTTAGTTTCTGAATCAACTTGTTCACGAACGGCTTTTCTCAATGCAGCCATCTCAGCGTCGTTCACTGCGTTATATTTTCCTAAGACGCGACCGTCTTTATCAACCAGCATCACGTTTGTGGTGTGGATCACTTCAAAGCCGGGTTTTCTGGCAGGCCCCGTGTTTTCCTGAACGGGCATTAGAAAACTTTTCTCGATCAGATGAAAAATGTCTTTTTGATCTCCCGTCAGAAAGAGCCACTTTTCCGGATCAGCGCCCACAGATTCCGCATAACGGGATAATACTTCAGGTGTATCGTTTTTGGGGTCAACAGTAATTGTTACCAGTTTGAAGTCTGTATCTTTTAAGTCCTTTTGTAGCTGATAAAACTGGCCGGAGACACGCGGGCAGGGACCAGCACAACGCGTAAACACAAAGCAGGCTACCCACGGCTTTCCCAAAAGGTCTTTCTTTGTCACCTTGCGGCCGCTTCGCTCCGTCAGTGAAAAATCCTCGATTCCCTCTTCAGGCCAGATGGGACCTTTCGAAACTTTATCCGTATTATTATTTGTGCCGTTTGGGGCTTTGTCTGGATCTGACTTTGCAGCCGCCGCTTTTTCTGATTCGATTTTTTTCAATGCCAGATCGCTTTGGGATTTCAGCTTCCAGGTAGCAATCGCACTGATGGCGACCAGTACCCAAAGCATCAAAATTAAAATTCGAGGTATGCGCCGAATTGATTGATTTTCATTCATACTGAATATCTTTAATTTCTAAGAGTGTAACTTTCCCGGGTTAACGGGCATTTCTGGTTGATCGTTTTTGTGTCATCCAGATGGCAAGAGCTATATAAATTATACACATCATGCTTGTGACGGTCAGGCAGATTATCATCGAAGGATTTCCCGGTGTGCTGGACAGACCTGGCTCGGGAGTTAATATGCGGCGCAATCCGGTCACCCCATAGGTTAACGGGTTAGCTCGAATGATCCACGAGAGCCATCCCGAATCTCCCGCCGGGAAAAAAGAGCCGGAGAGTAACCACATCGGCATCAGAAAAACTGACATGATCGCATGAAAGCCTTGTGTGGATTCCATGGGCCAGGCAATGACAAAGCCGAGAGCTGTCAGGCTGAAGCCAAGCAGAAACAGAAACAGGATCAGTGGTATGAAAGTGGCTAGCGAAACACCCGTTTGAAAATCAGGGGCGAGCCCTACAATTTTTAATAGAGGCCCGAGCAAAATAAACAGGACAGCTTGTAAAACCGCCAGGATTGTGCCGCCGAGCAGCTTTCCCAGAACAATGGAAGTACGAGGTACAGGAGAGACCAATACTCCTTGCAGGAATCCCTCTTTCCGATCCTCGATGATCGAGATTGTAGAGAAAATGGCAGTGAACATCAAAATCATGACAGTCACACCAGGGAAGAAGTATTCCTGGTAGGTCATGCCTGACGCCGCCCATTCTGGTGGTTTGAATGAACCTCGCAGGCCGGCTCCAAATAGAATCCAGAACAAAATCGGTTGGACTAATGCACCGATCACGCGAGTTCGTTGACGTAGGAATCGAACAACTTCTCGTTGGGCGAGTGTCAGGACTGGTAACAAAAACTGTTTTGCAGGTCCGGCCGCCGATATAGAGGAGGTCTGGTTCATACAGCCTCCTCCGCCTGCCAGAATTGATGTCCGGTCTCGTGGATGAAGACGTCTTCCAGTGTCGGCTTTCCGAGTGATACGGACGTCACGAGTTGCGGGAAGGCATCAATCAGTTCTTTGAGGAATTCGTGTCCTCTTGGGTGTTCTAATCTCAAACTGTGGTTCACGATTTGCGGGACAACACGGAATCTTTCAGTGATTTTTGTTTGCAGTTCTTCGAGATATTCTGAATGGATGGTCAAGCAGTCACCTCCGACTGAGGCACGCAATTCGTCGGGAGTTCCCAATGCGACCAATTCTCCCTGATGCAGGATGCCCAGCCGGTCACATTGTTCTGCTTCTTCCATTAAATGCGTGGTAATGAGTATGGTCACGCCATCCTCTCGCTGTAACTGTTTCAGGTATTTCCAAAGATCGTGCCGCGCACCTGGGTCGAGACCTGTGCTTGGTTCATCGAGTAGTAAGACTTGTGGTGCATGTAATAAGCCTTTGGCGATTTCAACACGTCGTTTCAATCCACCAGATAATGAGTCGGCAAGGTCGTGCTTGCGATCGGTGAGCCCTAAATGTTGAAGTGCATTTTCAATACGCTCGCGCATCAATGCACCGGAAATGCCGTAAAGGTGCGCCTGGTGTTTCAAGTTTTCCTGAACGGTCAATTTGCCATCCAGACTGGGAGATTGAAAAGTCACGCCTATGAGATTCCGGATTCGTTGTGACTCTGTTGCCAGGTCGAGACCTGCGATGTTTGCCGTACCAGATTGAAGCGGCAGTAAGGTGGAGAGCAAGCGAAAGAGCGTTGTCTTACCACCACCGTTTGGCCCCAGCAATCCAAAGATTTCAGAAGGATGCACTTCAAAGCTGAGTTGATTGAGGGCAAGCCGATCACCGTAGCGGTGTGATATTTCAGTAACACCGATACTTGATGCGGATGTTGTTTCCTGAATTAGTGTATTACTCAACATGACTGTTTTCGGCATGATCGGCAGATCCACTTTCCAAAGCGGCCCGCTCTGCCTGTTTGAGATAGTCTACTTGAGGAGATTCATTTGTGTAATAATGAATGCCAATGTCGGGAGTCATTGCAATGGTCAGTCCCATCGCCAATATGATGGTGGGGCTTAGCAGAACATACTTCCATTTTCCTTCAAATTTTAAGTGCATGAAATAAATCATGACAAACAGCGCCTTGGCACAGGCAATTGCCAGGACGATGAGCGTCAGTAAGATTACCCCATTTAAGCCCAGCAGATTTTTTTCCCGCAAATCGATGATATCAAATATGATTGACAGCACTGTGCAAATACAAAGTGCGATAAAGATTGAGGAATATTTGACGTAAGAGTGAGATTGTTGATCGGACATGTTATGAATTGCTCTCAGGCGGTACGCTTGGCTAAATAATATAGATCAAAGGAAACAGGAAGATCCAAACCAGGTCAACAAAATGCCAATACAGGCCAATGTTTTCCACATAGTCACTCCACTTCTCACAGAGACGTTTACCCTGGACCAAAACAATAATAAATAGCAGCATACCGATGACGACATGCAGGGCATGAAAGCCTGTGAGCAGAAAATAAACTGAAGCAAACAGGTTTCCGTAAATAATGGGCTGCAGGTGATGGACTGGTGCGAGGAACGCCCCGTATTGTGGGTCTTTCTTGAGGGTAGCCAGTTCCTCATTCATTTCTGATAATGTGATCGATTCATCGAGTGCTTTTTGATTTAATTCCCGGAACTTGGAATCGAGGGCGAATAAAGCGGTCAGTTCTTTTTTCCGTTTTTCAGAAGTATCAGGTGAATCTAATTCTGTTTGTAGCAGTTGTCGCAATTCCTCAATGGGAGTCTCTAGTTCTTTGGTTTCCGCACCATTCGTTTCGGGCAGAACAGCCGTTTCTTCCGGCTTCGCAGGATCCAATTTTTCAGGGGGTTTTACGTCAGATAAAGCGATTATGCGACCATCAACAACTTGGTTCATTTCTGTCATGGCTTTTGTGATTGCCATGCGCGGTGTTTCGGGAATGTGTCCCGGCAAAATATCATGAGAGAATTTGCCGGAATACTCGTAAGCTTTGATTCCGAGAAACACGCAGGCCAGTAGTAACGTCAGTCCGAGGTAGCGACGTGCTTTGGCGAAGTTTTCCGCTTTCATGCCTTCCAGTGCAAGTACCACAAAATAACTGGATAAAATCAGGACGAATGTATTCAGTCCGCCTGCCCAAACGCGAATATGTGTGACCTCGGCATCGGTGGGCCAACCGGGAGAGCCGGCACGCAGGACGATGTAGGCTCCAATAAAGGCAGAAAAGAACATGATTTCTGTCGCCAGGAACAGCCACATCCCTAACTTGGAGTGTGGTATGGGAAGTCCCATTCGATATTGTGGCGAATGACTATCGTGACTCATTGTACTCTTTCACTTCACATCACAGGCAAACAACGAATCGTTGATTCCTGAATTCGATCTCTTGTTGAATCATCAATTGAATAGTTGCAGGCGATCCCAGGTGAGGGTTAATAACAGTACGGGAAGATAAATTAATGAAAACCAAATTAATTCACGGGCTGTTTTGGGGGTTTCATCGCGTAAAAATCGAATCGAAAACATTAAGTAGCCAATACCGATTATGAAAGCGACCACTGAATAAAAGGTTCCTGCGAGAGAAACAAATTGGGGCAATAAGCTCACTGGAATCAAAAGAATTGCATAAATGACACACATCCAGCCTACAATACCGCGAGCAGGATCTGCCGTTGGTAGCATCTTCAGTCCGGCCTGGTGGTATTGATGTCGGTATAACCAGGCGATGGCCAGAAAGTGAGGAAATTGCCAGAGGAACATGATGGCAAAGATTGTAAAGGATGACGTATTTAAATTTCCTCCCGCGGCCGTCCAGCCCAGGATGGGAGGCATAGCTCCGGGAATTGCACCGATTGTTGTACAAAATGAAGTGTAGCGTTTCAGTGGTGTGTAAACGACAACATATAAAACCAGAGTCAGCATTGATAAAAAGGCGGTCAATAAATTCACCATGATCGCCAGATAGAAGATGCCCGACAGAGCAGCCACGACGCCAAAAATTAAGACTTCCGAAACCGAAATTCGACCGGAAGGCAATGGCCGACTGGCTGTGCGAGACATGAGAGCATCGCTCTTGACTTCAAGCAGTTGGTTCAGAGAGTTACACCCAACGGCAACAAAACCAATTCCTAAGAGGGCATGGATCAGCGGGATCACTGACCAGGAATGTGCGCTGGCCAGCGTGTAGCCTAAAGCAACAGAAATCAAAGCCATCGTCGAAATACGGGGTTTGATTAATTCGAGATAATCGCCGAATCGTGCCAAACTGACCGGTTTGGCAGCAGGTTTTGATTCTTCGACAGCGATATAAGATTGTTGTGTTGTAGACATTTCAAGCGTTACCTTCAGCATTCGGTAAAGTATCAGTCGGTGACAGATTTTGTCCCGCGTCTATGATATTGTTTTTATTCAATTGGTGAAGTCGAAACACCCTGACTGAGTATAAAATAGTCGTCATCAGGAACAGAATTCCGGTAATCAGGTGCGCGGTGCGTGAAAGAGATTGTTCCCATGAACCCGCAGTTGCGACAAATCCTGCTGCTGGAAGACCAAATTTTGTAATCCAGGCAGCGAACCCCAGGAGAATCTGGAAGATGCCAATATGCAGCATGCCCATCGCGGGACGCTTCAGCCATTTAATCCCGGATTTACGTGCGCTGCGAAATTCTATGATCACAAAAATTAACGCCACAAAAGCAAAGCTCATGTGAGGATGTAGTCCGACGTTAAAGTGCCTGAGACAGCCCCCCAGGAAGTATTGGAAGAGGACCACTAAGGGAACGGTAATCGCCAAACGACGTCCATAACCGGGTGTTAATTGGGGGGGATCGTTACTGATTTCGATCCAGCGTTTCCCCGTGACCATCGTTAAAAATGCCATCAGAGTAAACACACAGGCACCAAAGATCCCATGCGCCATAGCTAATGCTTTGCTGTTTTCAGTGACCCGCGTACCTCCCAGAACTCCTTGGATGATGACACATGCCAGGACCAGGAGGCAGGTATTTCGGATCCATTTTTTCTCTTCGACTTTGAAGGCGATGATGACCAGGGCAATTGATAAGAATCCGACGAGCATCCCCAGTAAACGGTGTCCGTGTTCATAAAACTTATCTGAGGCTTCATGCAACCAGGAGTAGGTCAG
Organism: Gimesia aquarii; assembly: GCF_007748195.1. Taxonomy (NCBI): domain Bacteria; kingdom Pseudomonadati; phylum Planctomycetota; class Planctomycetia; order Planctomycetales; family Planctomycetaceae; genus Gimesia; species Gimesia aquarii. The sequence continues at coordinate 6,228,784 of NZ_CP037920.1, read as the reverse complement.
CATGTTCTCTCCATCAGAAGTCGGCCAATCGGGAAACGCCATGCCGTAGCCTTCTGTGGTAACGTGACCACCAACAATCATCAGGGGCAACGTGGCGATGGTGGTTGCCAATGCGATTTTGAAAAGCCAGGGATGATATTGTTGTTTGTTCATAACGATTGCTCTCATATACCTCAAACAGTTGCTTAGGTTTCGTCTAAAGTATTTGTAGCGACAGCTTCGTTCGCGGGAAGACTTTCTTTTTCTGTTTGCATTAGAAAATCTTTGTTTCCATTCACGACGGCATATTCATTAGGGCCATGGTAGACCATGGGGATAAAATCGAAGTTTCCATGTCCGGGGGGCGAAGGTGTTGTCCACTCCAGAGTGGTGGCGTTCCAAGGGTTCCGTCCCGCTTTGGGGCCGAAAAACATACTGTAGAAGATATTGATGAATAACAGGATTTGTGCGAATCCCATGACGATCGCAGAGATCGTCATGAACTGATTCATTGGCAGCAAATGCTCCAAATATCCATGTAGATAAGGGTCTGCATAACGTCGGGGCATGCCCTGCATTCCCAGAAAGTGCATCGGGAAGAATGTTCCATTGGCACCGATAAAGGTCAGCACAAAGTGCGTTTTGCCCAGCTTTTCATTCATCATGCGACCAAACATTTTTGGAAACCAGAAATGAATCGCAGCAAAAACACCAAATAGAGTCGCACCAAACAATACGTAATGAAAATGGGCGACAATGAAATAAGTATCGTGAAAATAGACGTCGACGGGCACCGCGGCCATGAAAATCCCACTGAGTCCCCCCACGATGAACATCGATAAAAAGGCGATACAGTTCAAAGTAACCGTATTAAATTCTACTTTTCCGCCCCAGATCGTGGCGGTCCAGTTGAACGTTTTCACGGCGGAAGGGAGTGCGATCATCATGGTGGCGACCATGAATGCCATGCCGACAGCGGGATTCATTCCACTTGTATACATGTGGTGGCCCCAGACGATGAATCCCAGACTGGCGATTGCCGACATGGAGATGACCATCGGTTTATAACCAAACAACGGTTTGCGGCACATGCAGCTTAACATGTCAGAGACCATGCCCATCACAGGAAGTAGCATGATATAAACGGCAGGATGGGAATAAAACCAGAATAAGTGTTGCCACAACAGTGCCTGTCCCCCGCCGACTGTGGGAGCAGCGTTATTGATTACGAGGCCTGACGGATAAAAAAAACAGGTTCCCAGTAAACGGTCGGTGACTTGCATGAAACCGCCGGCGGTCAGCACAGGTAGTGCAAATGCCTGCAGGATTGCGGTGATGAACAATCCCCAAATGGTCATGGGGAGGCGAAAGAATGTCATGCCCGGTGCACGCATATTGATGATGGTTGTCATATAATTGATCGAACCCATCATTGATGAGAAGCCAATGAAAGTCACACCCAGGAGCCAGAGAGTTTGAGCGGTTCCAGAACCGGGAGCCGCTTGCGCCAGGTCTGCCAGAATCGGATAGGAAGTCCAGCCTGCAGCAGGGCCGCCAGCGTATGCGAAGCTCATTCCAAAGCAGGCAATAGCGGGCCACATAAACCAGTAGCTCAACATGTTGAGCCTGGGAAATGCCATATCATCTGCACCGATCATTAGTGGAATCAGTAAGTTACCGAATGTTCCTGCCAGAATGGGGATGATGACGAGGAAGATCATCACCGTGGCATGCATTGTGAACAGCATGGTATAGAATTCGGGAGAAATCTGCCCTCCCTCAGCTGCGAATAACCAGGGTCCGACAATGGGCATCGATTCCCATGGGAACGCGAGTTGCCAGCGTACAGCGAGTGCCAAAACACCACCGACAATCATCATCAGTAACGTTGTAAACATAAACTGAATCGCGATGATTTTGTGATCAGTGGAGAAGATGTATTTTGTGATAAAGTTTCCAGGGGCGTGGTGCGCCTGTGGATTCAGAATCGGTTGCAGACCGGTTGGTGAGGGATTCAATGTGGTCATTTCTCTACGGCCTCACTCTCTGTGCCGGTATCCTTGGCGGCGATTTTTCCTAAGCCATCGTAAAACTGTTTTTGAGTCAGGTTTTTCAGATAGGCCTGATATTCGTCTTCCGGTTGCACAATCACATGGGCTTTCATTTTATAGTGACCCCAGCCACAAAGTTCGGCACAGACCAGGTCATAAGTTCCGGGTTTATTTGCTTCAAACCAGACCGGTATCTGTAAGCCAGGGAGGGCATCCTGTTTAATTCTTAAAGCCGGTAGAAAGAATGAATGTTGTACATCGTCGCTACGCAACTGAATCATGACCGGCTTTCCAAACGGGACATGCAGTTCGTTTACAGAATAAAGGTCATCTGGCTGTGGTTTTTGTTGAAGTTTTTTACCAATCGCAGGATAACGAAAACGCCACTCAAACTGGCGGGCCGTGACTTCTGCGAGCGGGTCTTTTACTGCCGCTTCGGGATAGTATTTCTTGATTCTGAAATCTGCCCAGATATTCATCTGGTAGATTGCCAGAAAGAGCAAAATGGCACCAGGGATGATTGACCAGATCAATTCCAGTTTGTGGTTTCCATGGATATTGGTAGCGCGTTCTTCACGATTATTGGCACCTCGCCACAGAGCGTAAACCAGAACAGCCTGTGTGCCGACAAATACGATAGCGGTGACGATCAGTATGATATAAAACAAGTCATCAATGCGAATTCCAAGGTTACTGGCGGCTTGCGCATTATTGTAGGGAAACGACCAGCCTACGAATGGCGCCATCGCGCAGGACACGACTGCTGCTATCGGCCAGAATAGAAAAAATAAACACCACCCTTTACCCACTACAGGTCTCCTGTTTGCTTTTCATGTTGAGGATGAAATTCGTCTTCATTCATTTGATCGTTTTAAAATCAGCGATTCCCATCATAAGGCAAGCTCATGACATAATTAACCATGTCCCATAATTCTTCATCTGTCAGAGAACCGCCGAACGCAGGCATGGGGGTCCCTTTAATTCCAGAGTAGAGACGACGGTATGTATCAATAGGTCTTCGACCACCACGATAAATTCCACGATGTAAATCTCTCGGAGGGAGTAGATTTCCCCAGATATCGTGTAATCCTCGCTCAGAGTATTTTTCATTCGTTGCAGGATTCGTCCAGAAATCCTGAGTCGCTGTTCCATTGCCTCGGGCTTGCGGGCCATGGCAGGAAGCGCATTTGGTTTTTTGGCTCAGATAGAGTTTGCGTCCTCGCTCGCGCGATTCGGGTGTGTCGGCGACGCGAGGTTTTTGGGGAATGACAATCGCGTCTTCCAGATTGGCTTCTTCCCAAGCTTCTGCCACGCTCGATGTGGCAAATTCGAGTGTATCGGGAAAGTCCAACTCCATGTACTCTTTAAGTTCTTCAAGCACTTCTTCACGTGTTTCGCCGCCCTCTTCACTCGTTCTTTCCGCCATCGCGGTTTCGGAATAATCGAGGTAAAGCTCATCGACGAGTTTCTTTTCTGTTTCTCCGCGAATCGAAAGCCAGATCACATAGTTCACGATGGCAGAGACTTCGTCATCTGTCAACAACTTGAAGGACGGCATGTAGGTACCTGCGATACCCTCTTTGACCGTACGTGCGAGGTCAGCCTCTTGTGCTTTACTGGTTGGCTTGGTCGACGTGTATTTATAAATGCCCAGGCGGAAGTCGCGGGGAGGCGGATTCAGATAGCGTGAAGTCGGGCCGGTTCCTTCACCGCTCATGCCGTGGCAGTGCATACAGTGACGGTTGTAAAGATCACGACCAAACTGCAGGCGAACACATTCTATCAGAAATGTATCACCCGACTGAGGATCTATTTCTGGAGATTTTTCAACAGCGATGGTACCTGTCTCAAAATCATATTCTTTGATCCGTGAAATGTGCCCTTGTCCTTTGCCGGACGTCCATTCCAGAGGGAGACCTAATAATTTATCGTAAGCATTTTCGAGCCCTGTTGCCTGAAACCGGATCAAGGGCTGGTCTTTTCCGGAAGACTCGACCGATTTTACCGTTCCCTGGACATCGCCGAAGTCAGTTGGAAGACCCTCAAATTGGGTGAGTTCAAAAGGGTTGCCAAACTGTCTGACCAGTGCCTCTTTGACGGGTTTGGCAGCTTCAGGAATGAGTTCATTGGTCTTTTGGGAGAACACAAACTTGACTTGCGGCTGTTCGCAACCCGTGAAACTGATCAGCGGGATGAGCGACAACAAAATAAGACGACGAAACCCAAATCTCACAGAAGTGAATCCTCAATTTTATGAATATGGTAGATGAACAAATCTGGATGAGATGGAAACGGCTCCATCTGGGTATCCTGGGGCATCACGGGCTCAATTCTAATCCCATCTGTCCACATGCGCTACGGCAACGCCAACAATTTCATTACTAAAAGAAAAATACCGTGGCTGATCTGCTCAAATCCGCAATAGTTTTCTGACAGGTTTGCTTGTGCGGGGCGGGAGGCTCTCCAGCCTAAAATACCCAGGTAATTTTGGCAATGCTCAGGCGTTATGACAACCAGCGTTTCCCTTAAGAGTGCCTTTTCTCACAAGCAGGAAGGTTCAAATGTTGATTGGTCCCAATAGCGGGAATCAAACATAATAATATCGTATTTTCTTTGTCATGCTTTTTCAATCGGCATAGCCTGTTGTTTCGCTCAGAACCTGACTAAACTGATCAAAAATAGAGTTCTTTTTGCATTTTCAGATTCCATTCCTGTTTGGCTTTGACAAATTGGAGGTGCAAGGTTCTCACTATCCTGATAATTCACATGTTCGTCGAAGTGAATGGTCCTGAATGGACAGCACACAAATAGACACAATCCGAGAGTTTGACCGTCTCATTCGCAGAGATCCGGGAAAGCGAGGACTAATTAGCTCGGAATCTGAGTTTGGACCTCTCTGTCGCGACCATTTACTCAATTCTGCGAATCACCTGTTTCAGAACGCTTCACAAGTCGTCATTTCTACAGGTTTTTATGTTCCCTCTGCAGTGATTCCCTCAGCAGAAACTGATGGTCCACCAGGCGCCATTTTGCTGGCTTCGCTGCTGGAAGAATGTGGAATCAATACATCAGTCGTGACTGATGAGTTGTGTGCTCCCGTGGTTGCAGCAACCATGGAGGCTTTTTCGTACCCCGCTTCGAAAATGAACGTTTTGTCAACTGAGAACGAAGAATGGATAGAATCATTTTTCCATCAACAGACTATCAGCCATTTAATCTCCGTCGAGCGTGTGGGGCCCAGCCACACAATAGACTCTTTCACACAACAACCGGGTCAAGCAGAGACCGCATATGCTGATTTTCAAAGCAAGGTGACTCCAGCTCATTTCGATCGCTGTCATAATATGCGGGGCGAAATAATCGATCAGTATACCGCTCCGCTACATCTCTTATTTGAACGACTTTCTGAATTTTTCCCGGAAGCGAAAACGATTGGCGTTGGTGATGGTGGGAATGAAATTGGAATGGGGATCATCCCCTGGGAAGAGTTGGATCGCAGAATCGCTTCAGACAGTTCCGGTTTGATTCCCTGCCGCATTGCCACCGACTGGAATATTGTAGCGGGAACCAGTAATTGGGGAGCCTCTGCTCTGGCTGCTGCGGTGGCATTATTGAAGGGACAATCTGACGCTCTTTTTCAGTGGCAACGAGCCGAACAACAACAGGTTCTGGAATCAATCGTCAATGAGGCAAACGCCGTCGATGGTGTGACAAAACAACGTGAACCAACCGTTGATGGACTTCCATTCTTGACATATATGCAGCCCTGGGAAGGAATCCTGAAATTTCTTGCCCGCTAAAACAGGCCTTTCTACGTAAGACATCAAGGGGGAAGTCTGCCTGTTAATAGAAATCACTTGCAATTTCCTGTGTAAATCTGGTTAGAATGGGCCTTTAGTTCCTTTTTGTTTCTAGAATCATTTTTCAAACTTATACCGCAAACGAGCAAACAGTGACGAACTTCATGAAAACAAAACCTATTCAACGTGATCGATTCTTGTCCATTGCCGCATCTGTTTCTATTGCGTTGTTCTCCTTCACCGGCCCCGTTGTTTTTGGTCAGGTTGTCAATAACAACAAGTTCAAACAGCAGGATAAATTCCGGCAGTTAGAAGAAGTTTTGCCGACTCCCAATGAATACCGAACCGCTTCAGGGGCTCCCGGCAAAGAATACTGGCAGCAGCAAGCCGATTATGAAATCGATGTAGAACTCGATGATGCACTGCAGAAAATTATTGGCTCGGAAAAGATCACGTATACGAATCGCTCTCCTGATTCATTGAGTTATCTCTGGTTACAGCTTGATACCAATATTCTTTCTTCTGATTCAGACGCGCATCGCTCGGGAACAAGTTCTCCCTTGGGAAAAGTCGGCTTTAAATCGATGAAGCAATTACTGGCGAAAGAGACATTCGATGGCAGTATGAAAATTCAAGCGGTTCGCGACGCGAAAGGAGAGCCACTTCCCTACACAGTCATCAAGACGATGTTACGCATTGATTTACCTCAACCGCTAAAAACAGATGAAAGTACACAGTTTTCAGTGGACTGGAGCTATTTGATCAACGATTCCAAAAGCAGGCCTGCGCGAACCGGTTTTGAATATTTCGAAGACGATAAGAATTTTCTCTACGAAATTGCGCACTGGTATCCTCGCATGGTAGCTTACACAGACAATACCGGTTGGCAGCACAAGCAATTTTTAGGACGTGGCGAGTTCACGCTTGAGTTTGGTAATTTTTTAACACGGATTACTGTACCCGATGATCACATCGTTGCGGCTTCGGGACTTTTACAGAACCCTAAAGACGTACTTACAGCCGAGCAGCAGAAACGACTCAAGCAAGCAGAAACGGCGAAAAAGCCGATGTTTGTGGTGACGCCCGAAGAAGCCAAACAGAACGAATCTTCAAAGCCGAAAGGTAAGAAGACCTGGATTTTTAAGGCTGATAACGTTCGTGATTTTGCGTTCGCCAGTTCCCGAAAATTCATTTGGGATGCTCAAGGGCATCAGGTGGAAGGCAAACCGGACCAGCCGGTCATGGCTATGTCCTTTTATCCGAACGAAGGGGAACCATTATGGAGTAAATATTCAACCCACGCCATCATTCATACGCTGAATGTGTTTTCAAAGTATACGTTTCCTTATCCCTATCCCGTTGCAATTTCTGTAAACGGTCCTGTGTATGGTATGGAATATCCTATGATTTGTTTCAATGGACCACGGCCAGAAAAAGATGGGACCTATTCGAAGCGAACCAAATACGGTTTAATTTCCGTGATCATTCACGAAGTGGGGCACAACTATTTTCCCATGATCGTGAATAGTGACGAGCGGCAATGGACCTGGATGGATGAAGGTATTACGACGTTTCTGCAATTTTTGACAGAACAGGAGTGGGAACCCGATTATCCCTCGCGTCGTGGAGAGCCGCGTGCGATTGTGGGCTATATGAAAAGTAATTATCAGGTTCCCATCATGACCAATTCAGAATCGATTTTACAGTTTGGGAATAATGCCTATGGTAAACCTGCAACGGCCCTGAATGTTTTGCGTGAAACCGTATTGGGCAGGGAATTGTTCGATTATGCATTCAAAGAATATTCCCGGCGATGGATGTTCAAGCGACCGACACCAGCAGACTTTTTCCGCACGATGGAAGATGCGTCGGGAGTTGATTTAGACTGGTTCTGGCGGGGTTGGTTTTACACCACCGATCATACTGATATTGCTATTGAAAATGTTAAGCAGTATTCGCTGGAAACAGGCGACCCTTATGTAGACAAAGTCCGACGCAAAAAAGAGAGAGATGCAGAACCCGAATCGCTTTCCAAGATGCGAAACAAAAAACTTCCCAAGCGAACCGATCAATATCCGGAATTGAAGGATTTTTATAACGAGTTTGATGATTTAGATGTGACTGACGCCGATCGGAAAAAGTTTGAAGCTCTTATAAAGCAATTGAATATAGAAGAAAAAAAGCTTTTGGAAACAGAGAAATACTTTTATCTGATCGACCTCAAAAACAACGGTGGTCTTGTGATGCCGGTGATTTTAAAACTGACGTTAGAAGATGATTCGACTCAGATGATCCGGATCCCCGCAGAAATCTGGCGTTTGAACAATGAAAGTGTGTCCAAATTGATTTTGACTGACAAACCTCTGAAAAGTCTGACGTTGGACCCACATCGGGAGACTGCCGATACTCAGCTTTCGAACAACGAATTTCCCAGAACAATTGGAAAATCCTATTTCCAACTACAAAAATCGAAAAAATCAAAAAACGAAATGCAGAAACAAAAGCAGCAGACGAAACAAACCAAGGAAAAACCGACTTCGAAACCGACGAAGAAAAAGTAATCGGTTTGAGTAGGAGAACGTCGTCCCGCCCTATTCCGAAGGAGGGCAGCCGGTCTGAAAGTCGTAAGCTGTTTCGATTTTAGCAATCTCGATAGTATAGTCCTGATACCATTGCTGTTTTCCAAGTTGTTGTGCAGTCAGATGTTCTGGATTTTCTTTCCAGGCACGAATGGCGCTCAAATCTTTCCAGTACGAAATCGTGACGCCCTTTTTATCTAGTGAACGAAAAGACTCTATGCCAAGAAATCCGGATTGATTGCTGGCAAGCTTTTCCATATGGGCAGACATTTCCGCATATCCATCCAAATCATCAGTTTGGGTGGATGTGAATATGACAGCGTAATACGGAGGTTGTCGTTTCGGGGCCATTTGAAAGCTCACTTTTTTAAAACCTGGATTCAGTCTACCAAAATCGGGACATCTGCTGTTTAAGACCCGTTTTTTAGGCTTGCCACAATTTCTGGTTTCATAAATAATTTACCTAAGTCGCTCATCTGATTTTGATTGTATTTTTGATAAGGGAGGAGATTCAAGTGACGGGGTATACGGTCCACACAGGTTCGACCGAAGATTTCTCAAATGGCTGGGACCGAATTTTTAGTGATAAGTCCGTCAATAAAGAGAAAAAAAAGAAGAAATCCAAGAAAAAAACAACCGCAAAAAAAGAATCGAAAAAGAAAAAGAAGTCGTGAGTGTTTTTACTTCTTTTCTGATTAGAGTGAGTTGAAAAATTGATCTGGTAGACGAACTGCGGATATTTAGGATTTGTTGATTCGTCTGGTAATTTTTGCACAGGGCAGTGCTAATGCTTTAAGCTTGGAAAACCGATAATAAAATTCGTGCTTTTCGTGCTTATGGTTATCAAACACAGGACAGGGAGGTAACAATGTCAGAACAAAACGAAGAACAGTTCGAAGAAATCACCAGTGAAGAAGTGGATCGTGTGGTCGCACAACTGGAAAATTTGATTGAGACTACCAATAGTGAAAATATTCGCTCTTACCTCGAAGAAGCGATGAATGAGATTTATTATCTCGTTTATGAAGAAGAGGCTGAAGAAGCGATGGGTGAAGAAGAATGGGATACAGAAATTGAAGCTTGTGCTGAAGATGACGAAGACGTCTCAGAAGCTGCTTAATTTTCCCAGAAAAGTTTGAATGCTTGCTGCGCAAACCAGCAAAAATGTAAGGCCACTTCCCGTGAACTAGGGAAGTGGCCTTTTTTATGTTCGACAGAGAAATCAAATACTATAGCGCTTCCAATGTAACCATAGCGGCTTCAAAGAGTGATGATACGAGGTTCAAACAATCCTTGAGCCGCTATAATAAACTTGGATACGGGCTATTTTGCCAGCTCCACATTAATGGAACGTGTTTTGGGATCCACTTTGGTCGTTTTTCCAAATTTGATTTTCTTGGCAAATTCTTCCACGTTCTTAACTGGTGAAACGCGAATGACAGTCGTTTCTCCTACAACATTCGGTAGGATATTTGCCCCATCAACGACCTTAATTAATTCGTCGATAATAGGATCTTGCTCAGCATTTGATAATTTTTTATCAATGACAATGGTCACAACTGTTTCCGGATCAGCAGCGTTGCTTTCCCCCAGACTCTGAGGTCCTCCCAAGGTCATTGGCCCTCCCTGGGGGGCTCCCATCATAGATTGTCCCATTTGCATCATGAGCATCGGTGCAAACATGGCGACGGGAGCAACAATCGGAGTCAGAGTTTGGTTGAATTCTTCCTCTGTTTTCGCGTTTTCCAATTGAGCTAAAACCTCATTCATTTTTTTGAGTCCAGCCAGTGTTTGTTCCTTCTGAGCGGTCACTTTTTCTGGTGTGAGTTCGGCCAGTTTCTGATGCGCTTCTTCCATTTTGGATTTCCAGTTGTCTGCCAAATTTTTGGGAATCCATTTGCCTTCGACTTTGACCATAGTTTCTTCTTTTGGCTCTTCACCCGGGGCTTCGATTTTAATTGTGGCCGTATCACCCTCCGTGGAGACAACAGTGACTTTAGTCTGCTTCATTTTCTCAGAAAAGCTGGGCTCATTTTCTTTGGTAGGGATTAGATCAGAAATCGAAATGACAGATTTCGCCAATTGGTTGCCGGTTGTGGATAAGAATTTTCCACCGTCAAAGTCTTTCAGTTTATCCAGATTGGAAATGTCACTTTGAACAATGGTATTCAATAAGCTAATTGTTGGATCCCAGAATTGATCGACTTTGTCGGGTGGTACGGGCAGTCCCTTAATGGTCTGATTTTTGAGGATATATGCTTTTTTGTCCTTGAGCAGCTTAGTCAGGCGTTGGGCTGTCTGGAACGTACCATTATACATTTCCGGATCCATCTTGGTGGCAAACTCTTTTACCAGACCATTGATGTCTGTCTGATAACTGGCGGGAAGGAACTCCCAGACGGCTTCCATTTTTTGGTTACTGACACCATCTATCATAACCGTCATCGACTCGGCAGGTCCTAATGGCTTTGCTGACGATTGACCTGGTTGTTCTTTTGATTTTCCACAGCCGGAGAGAAGGGGAAGCGTTCCGACTAAGAAAAGTAGAGTCAAAAAAGTGCTTAATTTCTTCATCAGAGTTCCTTTTCAGATTGAAAGATAAAGTGAAGATGGGCGTATTCTTAAGTGCATTCCCTTACAGCAGGAAATGCTGATCTTATCTTTGATTGGGGGACTTGAGTAGGTTTGCAGACATGATTGTGCTTCAGTAGTCAAAAATTCCAAGCCCAGTAAATCTATTACATTGAGGTTCGCTGAGGTTCGCTTTGCTGGTTGGAGATCGAGCAAAAATCACTCATCGGGAAATCCCATTTTCCATCAATAACATAACACAACCAACGCGAATCACTGGTATCTGGATTAAGAAAAGTGATTATGAGTAACGAAAATCGATGAATTTGAACGAGAAGAGGTGCTTCGTTCGTTATGCAGAAGCAATTTGACAAACGCTTGTATAAATTTGAATACAGGCCGGATTGTATTAATATTCTGTGTACTTCGGCCATAAGGGGAAGAAGTTTAAGACAGATCGATGACTGCTGATCTTTTTAAGTGCTTTCTTCATAAGTGTTTTGAAAGAAAAGTTTTGGGAAAATCACGTTTTTCCTAAGGTTAAGAAGGACTTTCGAAAGGAAATGCGTGCGCTTGACTTCTCGAAGGTTTGAAGCCTACACTGTCTCGTATTCGAAATTGAAATACTTAGGGCCGTCTATTATTAGTATTCCTTATAAATGGGGTTGGTTTTACTTCCATGCACCTGCGTAATGCTGAACTTTTTTGCGACGTTGTGATTCACGGTAGCTTTTCCAAAGCTGCTGAGGTTCGACGTGTGTCTCAGTCAGCCGCCAGTCAGGCAGTACATACATTAGAAAAGCGATTAGGTACTCAGTTGATTGATCGTTCCAAACGGCCTTTTGAGCTCACTCCTGCTGGCGAGATCTATTTTGATGGTTGCCAGCAGTTGTTACAGTCGTTTGAAGATGTCGAAGAGCAAGTTCGAAGTGCCGTGGGCAAAACCAAAAACAGAGTCAGAATTGCCGCCATCTACTCGGTAGGGTTGGCTCAGATGCATGAATACGTGGAACAGTTCCAGGAACTCTATCCAGATGTGTCAGTAAGTCTGGACTATTTACATCCCGACGAAGTTTATCAGAGGATCTGTGAAAATCAGGCAGATTTGGGACTGGTTTCATTTCCGAAGGAAGACAAAGAACTCACAAGTATTTTATGGCAGGAACAGCCTCTTGTACTCGTGGTGCCTCCTGATCATCGTTTGTCTGATCGGGGAAGTTGCTCGGTCAGTGAAATTGAAGACGAACCTTTTGTGGCATTTACCGCTGAATTAGTCGTTCGACAAAAGATTGATCGCTGGTTGAAAAAAGCCGGGGTCCATCCGCAAGTGGTTCACGAATTTGACAACATTGAGAATATCAAACGCGCTGTCGAGGCAGAAGCAGGTATTGCAATTCTGCCTTTACCTACTGTTGATAAGGAAGTTCAGGATCAGTCATTAAATGTAGTGCACCTGGAGCAAATCGAGTGGTTTCGTCCAATTGGAATCATTCAAAGAAAGCAGAAGTCGACACCCGATGCGGTTTCGAAATTTATAGAACTCTTACACGAAGACCCCGCTAATTTCTCTATCGCTCGCAGAGAATCGACCGAGGTATCAGCCTCAAAAAGCGAAAACTCTCCCGATAATGATGCATTTTCGTTCGGTCCTCTGATAGCGCGTGAGTAATCTGGTTGTTTCTTGATAAGTGTTTTTCTGCGTTGGTGGGATCCAGCGATTGAAAGTAGTGGGAGAAATCCCGACCAGGGAGCCATCATTCTGATGGAGGCGAAGTGCCGATCCCGAAAGAGTGCGAAGTTCATTCGCAAAAACCAAAATGCCATTCGGCATTGATTTTGTCAAACATTAGTTTAAATGGTGAAGTAAGATGACAAGTCGAACTGTTCGGCGTGGAACTGATTCCGAAAACAATAATCAAAACTCCATTTTTCAAGTGGGGCGTCTGCCGGAAGCACACGGACTTTATGATCCGGAATTCGAGCACGATAGCTGTGGTGTCGGGTTTGTCGCGCACATCAAAGGCAATCGTTCGCATCAAATTGTGCTCGATGCCGACGAAATGCTGCGTCATATGACACATCGAGGTGCCTGTGGTTGCGAAGAAAACACCGGTGATGGTGCCGGAATTTTAGTTTCGATTCCTCACGATTTTCTGACCAGAGTTGTCAAGCAGGACCTGGATCTAGACTTACCTCAGCAGAACAACTACGGGATGGGAGTGGTATTTTTACCGACCGATGTTGCGCAGCGTGAGCATTGCAAAAAGGTCGTTGAAGAAATCACCCAGGATCAGGGCCTCGTTGTTTTGGGATGGCGTGAACTGCCAGTTAATCCGGATAAAGCCGACATCGGTCCCTCCGCGCGACGAGCTATGCCTCAGATGGAGCAGGTTTTTATCTCGACTCCCAACGGAAAAATTGCAGATCAGAATGATCTGGAACGACAACTCTACATCATATTGAAGTCATCCAGCCGACAGTTACGTGAAGGGAGCCTACCTCAGGGCTTGATGTTCTACTTCTGTTCGCTGTCCAGCAAAGTTGTGGTCTACAAAGGGATGTTGACTCCCGATCAGGTCATGCCGTTCTACCCGGATTTGCAGGCTGAGGATTTTACCAGTCACCTGGCGATGGTCCACTCGCGTTTCTCTACCAACACCTTTCCCAGTTGGGATCGTGCTCAGCCATGTCGATTTATGGCACACAACGGAGAAATCAACACCCTGCGTGGTAATGCAAACTGGATGTATGCCCGACAGGGGATGATGTCCAGCGACCTGTTTGGTGCTGATCTCAAGAAGTTGTTCCCGATCATTGAGCCTCACTGTTCCGATTCTGGTAACTTTGACAATGCACTGGAATTGTTGTTGATGTCCGGTCGTCCGTTACCAGAAGTCATGATGATGATGATTCCGGAAGCCTGGCAGAATCACCATTCTATTTCTGTCGCGAAGCGTGCGTTTTATGAATATCATTCTGCACTTCAGGAGCCATGGGACGGACCTGCTTCGGTTTCCTTTACTGACGGTCAGTGTATTGGGGCCGTATTGGACCGGAATGGTTTACGCCCCAGTCGTTACTATGTTACCCACGATGATCGTGTCATCATGGCCAGTGAAGTCGGTGTACTGGAAGTCGATCCCAAAATCGTCAAAGAAAAGGGGCGTTTGCAGCCAGGAAAAATGTTCCTGGTTGACTTTGAAGAAGGTCGTCTGATTCCTGATGAAGAACTCAAAGAAAAATATGCCACTGAGCGACCTTATCATGAATGGTTACAAAATCAGCGCATTCATTTGCACGATATTCCCCCCGCAGATGAAGTAGAGGATGTTCCTACAACTGAATTGTTGTCGCGAATGCAGGCTTTCGGATTTACATTTGAAACTTTGAAGTTCATGTTGATTCCGCTGATCAAAGCCAAGAAAGATCCCATTGGCTCGATGGGTAATGATGCGGCTCTGGCCTGCCTCAGCGATCAGTCTCGTTTACTGTATGATTACTTCCACCAGCTCTTTGCCCAGGTGACGAACCCGGCCATCGATTCGATTCGTGAAGAAGTGATCATGACACTCGAATGTTATATCGGTCCGGAAGGGAACTTATTAGATTCCACTGAAGAGCAGTGTCATCGTTTATTGATTCCTGAGCCAATCATTACGAATGAAGAGATGGCTGCGATTAAAGTGATGGACTATCGTGGCTGGAAAAATAAAACGATTGATGTCACTTATCCTAAATCAGAAGGCGAAGCGGGATTCCGAGCTGCTTTAGATCGGATTCGAGAAGAAGCGTCTCAGGCGATTGCCGATGGTTTTAGTTTGATTACCTTATCCGACCGTGCTGTGAATGCGGAACGAGTTGGTTTGCCGACGCTCATTTCCTGTGGTGCCATTCATCATCACTTAGTACGAAATGAGCAGCGTACTCAAATCGGGATTGTCCTGGAAACGGGTGAAGCCCGCGAAGTTCATCACCACTGTCTGCTATTTGGTTACGGTGCCGACGCAATCAATCCTTACATGGCGTTTGAATCGTTATGGCATTCTCTCGAAGCTGGCGAACTGGATGCGACAGAATGGACTCGGGATTCCATCGTTGCCGCTTACCGTAAAGGGGTTGGTAAGGGGATGTTAAAAGTGATGGCCAAAATGGGCATCTCGACGCTACAAAGTTACAAAGGCGCACAGATTTTTGAAGCCGTCGGTCTGAATAAGGAAATCATCGATACCTGTTTTGCGGGTACCGCCAGCCGAATTAAGGGAATCGGCTTTGATGTCGTAGCCCAAGAAAGCGAAATGCGACACGACATCGGCTATCCTCACAGGGATCAGGTTCGGGTATCCAGTCTGACCAATCCCGGAGTCTATCATTGGCGTGCGAATGGAGAAAAGCATTCGTGGTCACCAGAAAACATTGCCAACCTGCAGGCTGCAGCGACTTCCGGAGATAAAAATGCCTACAAGCAGTTTGCGAAAGCCGTTAACGAACAGACAACTCGCGAATGTCATTTGCGGGGTCTATTGAAATTCAAAAAACGAGAATCGATTTCGCTGGATGAAGTCGAACCCGTTACGGAAATCGTCAAACGCTTCTGTACCGGTGCGATGAGTTATGGTTCGATTTCTGCTGAATCTCATGAAGCGCTGGCTGTTGCCATGAACCGTTTGGGCGGGAAAAGTAATACGGGAGAAGGGGGAGAAGACTATTCGCGGTTTAAGCCTCTGGAAGGTGGAGATTCCAAGCGATCAGCGATCAAGCAAATTGCCTCAGGTCGGTTTGGTGTGACCAGCTGGTATTTAACCAATGCGGATGAATTACAGATCAAGATTTCTCAAGGTGCGAAACCAGGAGAGGGTGGTGAATTACCCGGTCACAAGGTCAATAAAATCATCGCTTCCGTGCGTCATTCGACTCCCGGTGTTGGATTGATCAGTCCGCCCCCACATCATGACATTTATTCGATTGAAGACTTGTCACAGTTGATCTACGACTTGAAAAATACGAATCCTTCTGCCCGGATCAGCGTCAAGCTGGTTTCTGAAGTCGGTGTGGGAACGATTGCCTCAGGTGTCGCGAAAGGGCATGCGGATAATATTCTGATTTCAGGTGCCTCCGGTGGTACCGGAGCTTCTCCTTTGACCAGCGTGAAGCATGCCGGTCTGCCCTGGGAGTTGGGAATTTCTGAAACCCATCAGACGCTTGTCATGAATGACCTGCGTAGCCGTGTGCGATTACAAACGGATGGCCAATTAAAAACAGGTCGAGATATCGTGGTTGCCAGTTTGTTGGGCGCCGAAGAATTCGGATTCTCAACCGCGCCGCTGATTACCATGGGTTGTATTATGATGCGTAAGTGTCATCTCAATACGTGCCCTGTGGGTATCGCAACACAGAATCCGGAACTGCGTAAAAAATTCGCCGGTCAGCCCGAACACGTGGTGAATTACTTCTTCCTCCTGGCAGAAGAAGCGCGTGAGCTCATGGCTGAACTCGGTTTCCGCACGATGGATGAAATGGTCGGTCGTAGTGATGTTCTGGAATTGGATGAGGGAATTGCTCACTGGAAGGCAAAGCATCTGGATCTGACACCCATTCTGAAGCTTGCTGAGAAGCCACATCCCAACGTGGGGACCTATTGTACTCGAGATCAAGAGCATGGCCTGGAAGTGGTCATCGATAACATTCTCATCGATCAATGTCAGCCCGCAATTCAAAATGGCGAGCCGGTGGTGGTGGATGTGAAAGTCAAAAACACAGATCGTACCTTCGGCACAATGTTGAGTCATGAAGTTTCCAAACATCATGGTGCTGAAGGGCTGCCCGATGAAACGATTCACATCAACAGTAAAGGGTCTGCCGGACAAAGTCTGGGAGCCTGGTTAGCACATGGGATTACAATTGAGCACGAGGGCGATGCAAACGACTATGTTGGTAAAGGTCTGAGTGGTGGAAGAATTGTGATCTATCCGCCGGAGGATTCCACATTTTCTCCCGAGAAAAACATTATCGTTGGTAACGTAAATCTTTACGGAGCCACTGAAGGAGAGGTGTATATTCGTGGTCAGGCTGCCGAACGCTTCTGTGTCAGGAACTCAGGTGCCAGGGCGGTGGTCGAAGGCATTGGCGATCATGGTTGTGAATACATGACCGGCGGTCGTGCTGTGATTCTCGGTGAAACCGGTCGAAATTTTGCAGCCGGCATGTCGGGCGGAGTCGCATATGTTTACGATCCTCATGGTCTGTTGTTGCAAAACTGCAATCTGGAAACGATTGAACTGGAACAGGTAGAAGATGCCGATGATATCGCAGAGTTGAAAACGTTGATTGATAATCATCGGAAATTTACTAGTTCGACCGTTGCCAGATCGATCATCGATAACTGGGATGAGGAACTTGAGCTGTTCAAGAAGGTCATGCCCATCGATTACAAACGAGCTTTGCTGGAGATGGCGGCGGAGGAAGCTGAGGCAGCAGCCAGCGTCTAGCCTGGAACTGATGCTGCTGCCGTATTGAAACACAAACAGTAACGTCTCCAGGAACATTTCCTTCTCTGTAAGAAGAGCGAACACATTTTTAGAGTGAGATAGAATTATGGGTAAGCCAACAGGCTTCATGGAGTTTCAACGAGAACTGGGTGCAGATAGAAAACCTGAATTGCGTATTCTGGACTGGAACGAGTTCCACGAGCATATGACCGAAGAAGAACTCGGAAACCAGGGCGCACGTTGTATGGATTGCGGCATCCCTTTTTGTCATACCGGGAAAACACTGGCAGGGATGGCGTCGGGCTGCCCGATCAATAACTTGATTCCGGAGTGGAAC
This sequence comes from Gimesia aquarii, assembly GCF_007748195.1. NCBI lineage: Bacteria > Pseudomonadati > Planctomycetota > Planctomycetia > Planctomycetales > Planctomycetaceae > Gimesia > Gimesia aquarii. The sequence continues at coordinate 6,210,982 of NZ_CP037920.1, read as the reverse complement.
GACCATGTCTATCATGGTCGCTGGCAGGATGCGATTGAGAGTCTACATAAGACGAATAACTTCCCTGAGTTCACCGGTCGCGTTTGCCCGGCTCCCTGTGAGGGCTCGTGTGTGCTGGGAATACACGAACCGGCTGTGACAATTAAGAACATTGAAAACTCGATTATCGATCATGCTTTCGATCAGGGCTGGGTTGTTGCGAATCCTCCCAAAGTGCGTACCGGCAAGAAAGTGGCTGTGATTGGTTCCGGTCCCGCAGGATTGTCGGCGGCCGCTCAACTCAATAGCGCGGGCCACAGCGTCACCGTTTATGAGAGAGCCGATCGCATCGGCGGGCTGCTGATGTATGGTATTCCCAACATGAAGTTGGAAAAGTGGATTGTACAGCGACGCGTTGATTTACTAGCCGACGAAGGAGTCGAGTTTGTCACCAATACTTCAATTGGTGTCGACATTAAGGCCGATCAATTGATGAAGGACTTTGATGCCGTCGTCATTTGCACTGGTGCAACAAAGCCCCGTGATCTGCCCATTCCCGGACGCGATCTCAAAGGGGTCCATTTTGCGATGGAATATCTGACTGCGAATACGCAGAGCCTGCTGGAATCGGGTCTGGAAAATACGCACTATCAGAATTCGCCCGTGGAAAACTTCATCAATGCCGAAGGCAAGAAAGTTGTGGTGATCGGCGGTGGTGATACGGGTACGGATTGTCTGGGAACCGCAATGCGACAGAAATGTGAAAGTCTGATTAACCTGGAAATTGTTCCGCAGCCACCCGCTGAGCGGGCTGCGAATAACCCCTGGCCTCAATGGCCTAAAATTTTCCGTGTGGATTACGGTCACGAAGAGGCGGCCGCCGTCTTCGGTAAAGATCCGCGTCTGTTCCAGATGTCGACGGTCGAGTTTACCGGTGATGAGCAGGGTAATCTAACCGGGCTTACGATCTGCGAAGTCGACTGGTCCAAACCGGTCGAGAACGGTCCTCCGTTCAGTGTTGTGCCTGGTTCGGAAAAAGTCCTGGAATGTGATCTGGTCTTCCTGGCACTGGGCTTTTTAGGCCCTGAGCATCTCATCAGTGAGCAGCTCAATCTGGAAACCGATGCCCGTTCGAACTTCAAAGCCGAGCATGAGCAGTACACGACCAACATTGAAGGTGTGTTCGCTGCCGGCGACTGTCGACGCGGCCAGAGCCTGATTGTCTGGGCCATCAACGAAGGCCGCGGCGCGGCCCGCGAGTGCGATCGCTACTTGATGGGTGCAACTGAGCTGCCGTAGGTGAGTTCAGTTCAATAAAACTTTAATTTGTATCTAAAGGAGGATATTGCGCACCTGATTATCTGCTTCCCATTACATTTTTTTGTTGCATGGTAGGAAGCTGACTTGTCATTATGTATAGGCAGGTGGGTAAAAATGATTTAATTCGCTCGGGTCCTTTTTTTGATTCGGAAATGTGACATGATCATCATGAGGGGAATGATCGCCGGATTGATTGGTGCATTGGTAGGAGGCGTCGTCCCGCTAGTTCTAATAAGTCTCTATACGATAACTTCATGGTACTTTCATAATACCTATGAAATTGATCGTCAAGCAGACATTGCATATTGGCGAAACGAGGTGGTCTACCCAATTCTCGGTGTTGCTATCTACTTTGGACTCGCAGCATGGGCCACATACACACCAAAGGGAAATTACCGATTCACTAAAACTCTGGCGATCCTCTTTTTTCTTTCAATTCCGCTGACTTTATTTATCAGGGTTCTGAGACAGCCTACTCCTCAATATAAAACCATTGAAGTTCCTAATGCGTATTTCTCTGAATTCTTGTTGCTATTTCTTCCGCCGCTCCTGATCACTTGTGTGATGATTGCCTTCAGATCTTCGGTTACACACAATGTTGATACTATCAGCGAATCTGATGGACGTTCAAAGGTAACTTCGTCATAGTTTTTGGAACTGGAGATGGTCGAATGGCTAAGACAAACGTTAAAAAAATGCATTTATGTAAAGTACGCCTGTCGGATTTAAAATATATGTGAGATAAGTAAAATCCATTGTCCTTCATTTTTTTCTTTTCAGTCGTATCAATATAACTGTGAGCAAAGAAAATGAACCAGAGTGCTACCGTTGCCGCTTGTCAGTTGCTTGATGTCCAGGATGATATCGAACAGTCCTTGAACAAGATGATTGAATATGCTGATCGTGCGGCAGAGCAGGGGGCACAGTTAGTCTGCTTTCCGGAGAGTTATCTGCAAGGATATGTAGCTGAAGAACAACAAGCCCAGCAGCGCGCGGTCGATGTGTCTTCCGATTCGTTTGCCGACATTCTCAAAAGGCTTGCAAAGGTTCAACCGATACTCGTCATCGGCATGATCGAGAAAGAGGGAGACAAACTCTATATTTCCGCGATTGTCGTCAAACAGGGCGAGTTACTGGGCTGTTATCGCAAGACAAAGCTGGCACCAGGTGAATCAGTTTTTGAGCCAGGTGAGAAGTTTCCTATCTTTGAAGTCGAAGGGCTGAGGTTTGGAATCAATATCTGTTATGATACTAACTTTTCAGAATGTGCCGCGGCAATCGCGAACCAGAACGCACATTTGATGGTCTGCCCCTGTTATAACATGCTGAGCTATAATAATGCGGAAAAGTGGAGATTCAAACACAATGCAATTCGTGCAGAACGAACGGTCGAAACGGGGCTGTGGTTAATCTCTGCTGACGTTACAGGTGAGAGGGACGGACAGATTTCCTATGGTCCCACCGCTTTGATTGATCCGTATGGTTCAGTCGTAACTCAAGTCCCCTTGCTGGAAGAAGGGATGATCGTGCAGGAGATTACTTTCTGATATTGTAATCTTTAAGGAATATAGAATTAATCGTGGGTATCGCTAGCGGCATCTTCTATCAATGCGCGTATGCGGAAAAACAGCAAATGATGTATCTCAGGCGAATCTGGTGATCTATGAAGCCAAAGTACAGTGAGTTAGAAATAGAACGTCGCTGGTTGGTGGATGAAACACTGTTGCCAGAACTCGACTCACTACCAATGCGGCTCATCACTGATAAGTATCTCGACAACTCACGACTAAGACTGAGAAAAGTAGAATATCGGGGGGAGTTACAGTACAAGCTCTGTAAAAAATACGGAAAGACGAGCGAAATCTCAGAGCCGATTACCAATCTTTACCTCAGCAGAGAAGAATATCATGCCCTTGCTCACATTCCCAGACAGGAGCTTATCAGGGAGCGGTATTCTTATTCCTGTCAGGGAGTCGATTTCAGCATCAATGTTGTTGTTGGGAAAAAGGCACCGGTCATCGTCGAGGCCGAGTTTGAAAGCGAAGCCGATGCTTACGAGTGCGAGCCGCCTCTATTTTGCACTCAGGAAGTCAGTTCCGACAGTAGTTATGAAGCGGTCAGATTTGCTATCTAAAGAACCGAAAACTAATTGAAATCCTCTGTTATGAGCTAGTGGAATTATTCTAAATGCATTTACGCAAAGCCGGTCTTTCAGATTTAGCACTCTTGCAGCACTGGGATCAACAACCTCATGTGATTGCCTGCGATCCTGATAGTGATTGGAATTGGGAACAGGAACTTGATCGAGACCCCGTATGGAGAAAACAACTGATCGCCGTAGTTGACGAGCGGTCGATCGGAGTTCTGCAAATTATTGATCCTGCCATAGAGGAGACCCACTATTGGGGCGATATTCAAAAAGGTTTTCGAGCGATTGACATCTGGATTGGAGAACCAGGCGATCTGGGAAAGGGATATGGAACGACCATGATGCGGTTGGCCCTTGACCAGTGTTTTTCAAATTCCGAAGTCAAAGCCGTGCTCGTAGATCCACTCGCTCGAAATACCCGCGCACATCGATTTTACGAACGGCTCGGTTTTCAGTTTTCAGAACGACGCCGCTTCGGTGACGAGGATTGTTTTGTCTATTGTCTGAGGCGTGACGAATACGAGAAAACTATCTGCTAACGTGTTATATTCAGGTAGACTATTTCTTTGATTATAAGACGGATGCATGGATGATCGAGCTTAGCCAGTCTCATTTCTGTGATGTGATGATCAACTGTTAAAGCAATTTGAAGCCAAAGACACGCTCCTCATGAAATACGGAATATTTTTTCTTATCGTCGCAGTTCTGCTGGCAGCCATTGCTGTTATTCATCGTGGATGGTGGTGCCTGTTGCTTTGGCCGGCTCTTAGCTTTGGCGTTGTTGCGCTTGGATATCTCTTACTGGGGGCACGCGTCTTTGGAAAGTCGGAAAGTGGCTTACTTTCTCCCATCAATCAACTCGTATTACTGCCGTATTTGGTTTATCTGTGGTCGATCTGGTATTTACTCCGCCTTGTAAGACACGAACCTCCTGTCAATCAACTGACTGAGAAGCTTTTCATTGGTCGTAGATTGTTCTCTACCGAACGACCGGACAATATTGATTATGTGATTGATCTGACCTGTGAATTCAATGAACCTAATGGATTGCGATCAGGAGGATATTTCTCCTATCCAATTCTTGATGGCTTGGTCCCTCCCCTGGAACAGCTCAACCAATGGATCGAACAAACTGCTGCCCTTGATGGTACGATATTGATTCACTGCGCTGAAGGTCACGGCCGGACTGGTATGTTTGCAGCCATGCTACTTGTTTACTTAGGTCATTCACAAACAACGGATGCTGCACTGCAGTTGATTCAAACAAAACGACCGTTAGTCAGGCTCAATTCACAGCAACTGCGAATGCTAAAGGAAATCCATTCGAGCAGGTAATTTGAGAATCTGCTTGTGATTGTGAAGTGCAAATTGCCATAATAGGCTTTTGTCAGCAGCATGTTTGGGAAACTCCATATGGTAATTAAATGAGTGAACTGTGGCAGTTCTGTTAACCGAGAGACACAACTTAATCTTTGAGGAAAGGAATGGGCCATGAGTAATGAAGAGAATATCGTGATGTATCAAGGCGATGATCCGGAGATGCTCGCTACCAGTAAACGGGCACGAAAATCATTCCGTTATTTCTGGCGGGAGATGTCGTGGGAATACCGTCGTATCGTTCCGGGACTGGATCTGGCTGCCGTGAAATTTGCCTTTCACGATCCTGATGTTGCTCCCGGTGATCCAGATACCGAGCATATGTGGGTCAGCGATATTCAATGTGACGGCAAGGAATTCACGGGCACACTACTCAATTCGCCTGCATGGTTGACGAATATGAGTGCCGGAGATCCCGTCTGTGAGCCCCTGTCAGAAATCACCGACTGGATGTTTGCGATTCAGGGAAAAGTATATGGTGCTTATACCGTGAACCTGCTTCGCTCACGGATGTCGCCTCGAGAGAGAAAAGAACATGATCAGGCCTGGGGTCTGGATTTTGGCGATCCGGAAGAGATCGAAGTGGTTTATGTACAACCAGAGCAAAAATCGGGTTTCCTGGGCCTGTTTGGCAAAAAGTCCGTCGTTGACCCGGAAACGCAACGGCGGGCCATGATCGAACATCCGATGAGTATCAACATGGGGGAATCACTAAAGGAATCCCTGCGCGAATCGAAGGAGCCGTTACACGCGACTGATGAAGACGGCTGGACGATGCTGCACCGCGATGCTCTGGCGGGGAATGCCACGATTGTCAAAATTCTGCTGAAGCATGGCGCTGATAAAAACTTAAAAACACCGGACGGCGATACCGCCCTGGATTTGGCCCGCATCTTTGGCTGGAAACATGTGATTTCGCTGTTGTCGAAATGATTTGATCATAGGTTTCGGCAAAGAGATTTTATTATCAATTTTCAAGTCACTCAAAGCGAATGGTTATGTCGTTATCTATGTTGCCGTTGTGATATCAGAGCTATATTATAAAACGAACTTTCCCTTTTTTGTCTGGATACAACATGTATCAATAACAGTGTGTGATGTTGCTATCAGTCAGACAACACAACACGAGGAAATGATATGGGAGTAGCATATTTCATAGTCTTAGAACGCGAAATTGAGGGGGTCGATTCTTTCATGGATGGGAAATGTCTGGCCCGTGCTACTGATTCACTTGATCAAGTGGCACGCGATCTTGGAGTGTGTCCCCTTTCCGATTTTTTCAGTATTGATCCCGAACACGCCGCAGATTTTTTGGCAGATGAAGGAGTGGACTCAGATAATATTGAGTTACCAGCACTTCAACAGTTCTCAGCTGAAGAAGGCCTAACTACAGTTCGAGCATTACTAGGGCATTCTGCAGGGCAAACAGAGGGGGTCACAGACGACTTACAAGAGTGTGAAAGACTCCTAAATTTAGCGGCAAAGCATGGTATTAAATGGCACTTTGAGGTTGATTATTGAGCATGGCTCGACTGCGCAACCAGGTACTGAATTAAAGTAATTGCCTTATGTTTTTGGTTCAGAATCATCTGATGAAATTCAATATAATGTATGTCTGCGAAGACAAAAAAATGAATCAGTGTGTCGGTATCTTTGCTCAAGTGTCCTTATTAAAAGAAGGCATGATCGTTTAGGAGAAAACGCTCTGAGGTTGTGTTCTCTACAAACTGAAAAAAAACTTCCTCAGCTCAAGGATTTCGAATGAGTGACATCAGTGTTGATTTGAATGGCTATCGAATTAATTTGCGGGTGGCGGCGATTGTGACGCGCGGGGCAGATGTGCTGTTATGCCGTTTCCGGGGGCAGGACTGGTGGTTTCTTCCGGGGGGACGGATTAAAACGAATGAAGACTCTCACTCAGCGTTGCGGCGGGAATTGACCGAGGAAATCGGTGTGGGGTTCGAGGTGATTCGGCCTGCAGTCATCGTCGAGAATTTTTTTGATCTGGACGGCACGCACTTTCATGAGATATGCACCATTTATGAGGTCGAGTGGATTTCAGATGAGATTCATAGTAAAGAGAAAAGTAGCAGTGAAATATTTGAGTGGATACCGCGCAATGGGGTAAGTGATATTAATCTCAAACCCGACTTGATCAAAAAATACATCATCAAGCCAAACGCCCATTTTGAATTGGTAATTCATAGAGAGTTCAGTGAACGTGATTAGAAAGCTTATGAAAACACAATAACAGAAAATGAGGTGTTATGGTGGTTCGCTTTATTCTGGCATTGGTTGTAGCAGCCTGCATTTTCATTGTTTTACAGATGACTGGAGTTTTTGGAACAATAGGAATTATGTATCGTGTGTGGACTCTGAATCGTCTTGAATATGGTGATGTGGAAGCGATCCCGCAGACTCGACAGTATCTCAATTCAAATGACATCGCAGTGCGTGCCGCTGCGGCTGGCGGATTTGGCAGAATTGGTCAGGCGGATGCAGAGACAATTTCTGACCTAATCACGAAAGTGGATACCGATGTTCCACGAGTAGCGGAATCAGCGGCATGGTCTTTGGGGTTTGTGGAGATCAACGAACCTACTGACGATGACAAGGCGTATCAGATAGACGTCTTAGATTCGCTGATTTACGCATTGTCGCATAAAAATAGTAGAGTTCGCCTTAGTGCTGCTCACGCAATTTCAACTTATGGGACTAGAGGTATCGACGCGAAACGGGCGACTGAGGCTTTGGTAAAATGTCTGACGGATCAGCGTATGGGTTATGTGGCAGCCCGTGCACTTGGCGACATTGGCGCAACAGACACTGCGGGAGATATCGCTGCACTGTTGGAGGACTCACCTTGGCATTTTCAGCAGGAAGCCGCTGTTGCGCTTACAAAACTTCAGCCCTTACCGGTCGAAGTTCAAGCACAACTTGATGAATTGATTGAAAATGACGCGGGCGTACGTGAGGCGGTTGAACATGCTCTCCGAATTTCTGCCCAGATCAGGAAATAGCCTAGTTCGGCAGGAATATGACATTGGAGCATAAGCCCCACCTTTGATTTTTTAGTCGCGAACTGTATCATATGCAGGTGTGTCAAGCCGGTGAATATGTTATTGGATTTGGTTTCGGTTTGAGTGTTATATAATAAGAGTTAAGTCAATGTCTTCATCATCAAGATCCATTACGCATGACCTTTTGACTCCGGAAGAAGTCAGCAAATTCGATAACGATGGCTATCTCATACTGCGAAATCTTTGCCCCGAGTCACTCAGGCAAGAAATGCTTGCGACGACGAAAGAGGGGTTAGCCAATGTGGTCGAACCTGTGGAGTATGAGGCCGATGTGGAATACCCGGGCTCACCTCCTTCTCGGAATGTGATGGGTGGGGAAACAGTGCGTCGATTGAAGCAGGCACACAGCCGGGGCATGTGTTTTACGGAACTGGTGAACCATCCTGTATTGGTAGGACGGCTGGCTCAGTTATTGGGGCCCGACTATGTGATGCCGTTGGCTCATCATAATTGTATTATGACCAAGCAGCCCGAATTCAGCAGCGATACGATGTGGCATCAGGATATCCGGTTCTGGTCTTTTGAACGGAAAGAATTGATCAGCGTCTGGGTTGCTCTGGGAGAGGAAACTCTGGACAACGGATGTCTCAAAGTCATCCCTGGAACCCATCGGATGGAGTTCGAACCACACCGTCTGGATGATCGTATTTTCCTGAGCCCCGATGCTCCAGAGAATCAGGAATTGATAAAGACGGGTATTTCTGCGGAATTACATCCGGGGGATGTCTTGTTCTTCCACTGTCGCACATTTCATGCAGCCACCCGCAATTATACCGATCAACCAAAATTCTCTGCCGTCTTCACGTTTCGTCCTGCCGATAATCCACCAGTCTGTGGTTCCCGTTCGGCTGCCTTGCCCGAGTTGATTATTCATACACCTCGCTGAGTGGAATGATCCTGTTCCGATTCGTTATTTGGCGTGGGTTGAATCGAGTTCGGGTTGAGGCTTTGCTTCCAGAAATTGGGCAGCGCCAAGATATTTCCCCCAGGAACCGAAGTAGCCGCGATAGAGCATGATGAGGTACGCGGGCACAATGATCGGCCGGATGATAAACGTATCGAGCAACACTCCAAACGCGAGTGCAAAACCGAGTTGCTGCATTCCAACCAGGGTACCTGCCATAAGCGATGAGAACGTACCCGCCATAATGATCCCGCAACTGGAGATGATGCCGCCCGTCTTCTTGAGAGCAGAGATCACACCTTCTACAGGACCTTTGGTTTTTTGCTCTTCATCAATACGTGTAATGAGATAGATATTATAGTCTTCACCGACAGCGATCAGAATCGTGAAGAGAAACATGGGAACTTTCCAGTCCAGTCCGGCAAAGTTTTCCGGGTCAAGCGCCCAGAAGACAGTAAATGTCACTCCCAGGGTGACCAGATAACTGAAAAAGACACTCACGATCAGATAGGCAGAAATCGCAGGGCGTCTTAACAAGATCACCAGAATGAGAAATACACTACCCAGTACGAGGATATCGATGCGGGCCTGGTCTTCGTCTGTTACTTCTTTCAGGTCGCTGATGCTCGCGGTGGCACCGATATAAAAGAGCTTTGTGTCGTTGCGCAGATCTTTGGGAAGAGATTTACTGACGGCAGCTTTCACACGTTCGAGTTGCATCATACTGTCGTGTGAAAAAGGATCTTTCTCGAGCACAAGGTCCATGCGTGTCACATGATTTTCGAGATCAGGTTCTAAGCTGACATAATAGTTTTTAATGACCTTAATACGGCTGATGGCCTTTATTTTTGCTAGTCCTCGCAAATCTTTGGCCTTTTCCATTTCATCTTCCGCATCAATGCCAAACGGCTTGATCATATTGCGAATGTCTGCGATGCCCAGAGCTTCTTTTTGGCTCAGTAATGCCTCTGTGAGCGTTTCGATTGCTTCGCGACCCTGGGAATTTGAAAAATCAATATTCGGGTTTTGAAATAATAAAGTCAGAGGTCCGGTTGCGCCAGCGGGGTAATGTCCTTGTACTGCCTTGGTTCCCACAACACTGGGGTCTTCACTGGGAAGTTCTGAAAGCAGGCCATAACTCAAATTCCCGTAACAGGCGATACTGATCAGTGCAAACGGAAACAGAACCAGAAATGTTGACAGCCAAATTTTACCCGGACTTTTAAGTAGAGCGTTCGAGACTGATTCCCAGAGAGAACCGGCCCAATTGCGTTGCATGAGTCGCGCCATGACGCTGGAGGGAGTCAGCCAGCCTGCGGAGATCGCGACTCGTTCATTGAACGATTGTGGCCAGTAAGCAAATCGTCCAGCCAGACAGAGTAGCGCAGGGCTCAGTGTCAATGAAGCCATCAATACAAAAAACAGACTCAACGACATCGCAATGCCAGCCTGTTGGAATTTACCAAACTGTGCGAAAACCATCATCCCGATTCCACACATGGTGGTTCCTGCACTGGCGGCCAGCGCGGCTCCCACCGTGGCGATGGAGTTGGAAATCGCCTCCTTGAAAGTACATTCCTTATCGAGTTCTTCACGGTGACGGGCAATCAGGAACAGGCAATAATCCACTCCCGCTCCGTAGAGTATGACTGTCACGTAGACCTCAATCCCGGAAAAGAGCCCGACATACCCCCAGTCTCCCAGAATCGCCAGAACCGAAAGGGCAATCTTCACAGAAACAAAAACCGTGAATAATGGTATTAACGCCAAGATCGGAGCACGGTAAATGATGATGAGTAACAGGACAACCAGTAAAACAGTCCAGAGTTCGGTTGCTTCCGCACTTTGATTTGCAGCGCGCATCATATCGCGACCGACCGTAGCAATACCGCTGAGTGTGATGTCTAAGCCTGGCTCGATTTCCTTTTTGAATTCATCATCGTGTTGAATCAAGTGCTCAATATTCGCGACTGTTTTCGCATTGCTTTGGTCGAGAAATTCTGTCGAGAGCTCGACGATCACCAGCGAAGCTTTGTTATCTTCGCTTTGCAGTAAATCACCGATGGATTTGTCTGTATAAGTCCGAATACGCGAAATATTAGATGTCTTTTCAGGAGTGCCAGATCCATCATCCTCAGTTGCGTAGCCTCCCTCACTTTCTGCAATCTCTTCAAGTCGTGGTTTGAGATCTTCCTCAATAAACTTGAGGTCTTTTTCAGTTAGTCCCTGATCACCGTGTTCACGGCGAACAACGATCACAATACTACTGGCGAGTAAATCATCTGGGAAAGCGCGCTTAAACAATTTTTCTCCCAAGAGACTGGGAGAGTCCCCCGGCAGAAATGCGAACTCACCATTTTGTACTACTGTTGACCATTCGGGGGCAGCATACGAAATTCCTACTAATGCCAAAATCCAGCCAGTAAGAAAAATTTGCCAATACCGGACAACAGTGTTGCCTAAAACTCGGAACATAAAGACTACTAACAAAGATCGAGTGAAAAGACGTAAAATCCACGTGTGAAGATACTAACGATTCCCGCAGCATTTCCTGAAACTGGAGAGAAACACATGAGGTATTTACAGTTACTGCGGGTCTTCAAGCCGTAATCTTCACACATTCAGGTGGACTATTTCAAGTCTATGAGCATCTGATTTACGATGCGAGTCTGAAATGTGTTTTTATGTTCATTTTTTGTTGACAACAGGAAGAATTGATTTTGTAACTTTCTGCTGATTTGTCATAATAAGGGTCTTGTCTGAAATCAACTCATTTTCCATTTTCAATGATGGTTCTGAAAAGTGAAAAGGATCTTCGTATGTTTCGTATCCCGCGCCAATTCTCAGATTTATGCTCATTAGTACTACTGGCTGTGGTCTTGTTTTCATCTGTCACAGCTTCTGCTGAGAGTAAGACGATTGCACGCTGTGGTGAGGGATGGTTGGAGAATGTTGATGGCTATCTGGTGCTCCATCTTAAAGGAACTCATTATGAAATGGGGTATCAACAGGGAGTCCTTCTTAAAGAGAGTATTCGCAAGAATATGTATACTCTCTTAAATGATAAGGGAGACACGACACTCGTTGATTTGGGGCTTGTGAAATTAAAGCCACGGCAGGCGATTGAAACGATCGTTCAAATTCAAAAGCCTTACACTCCTCAAAAATATTTAGAGGAAATGAAAGGTTTGGCAGCAGGGGCAGAGATTGCTTTCGAAGATGTGCGGGCCACGAATTTTATTCCGGAGATGTTTCATTGTAGTGGGTTTTCGATTGCGAATTCTGCTACGAAAGATGGAACTCTCTATCACGGACGTGTTCTGGATTATGCCTGTGACTGGGGCTTACAGGATCATGCGGTATTAGTCGTCGCAGAACCAAAGGGCGGCATCCCGTTTGTGAACGTTTCGTACGCCGGATTCATCGGATCTGTGACCGGGATGAACATGAAATCCGTTTCCATTGGAGAAATGGGAGGAAGAGGTTTAGGGCATTGGTCTGGGGTGCCGATGGCGTTTCTCGTGCGTGAAGTTTTAGAAACTGCCAAAGATCTGGATGAGGCGATTGCCGTGTTTCGCGATAACTATCGTACTTGTGAGTATTATTATGTGATTGCCGATGGCAAAACCAATCGAGCGGTTGGTATGGCGACTTCCTGGGAGAAGATGGAACTGATTCAGCCCGGGGAAGCTCATCCCCTGCTACCGAATGCAGTGAAGGATGCCGCATTGCTCTCAGCCGGAGATCGCTATCAAGAGCTTTCCAAGCGAGTCAAACAAGGGCATGGCTCGTTCACCGCCGAATCTGCGATCAAGCTGATGAGCCGTCCTGTCGCGATGAAATCGAATTTACATAATGTGTTATTCGAGCCAAAATCAACGAAATTATGGGTAGCCAATGCGAGCAGTGATGGCAGCCCTGCTGCGAATCAGAAATATTATGGGTTTCAACTCTCCGAACTATTGAAACGAACGCCGGATGCGAATGCACCTGTATATCCCATGCCAGCCAATCAGTCTGTAACGCAAAAAACAAAGTAAGCGGATCAAGACGATTTACAGGTGGTAAGACTGTGGATACATCGTCAATTTTGACTTTGAAGTAATTCTAACCAGGCTTCAGGCAGGTAGTCGGGAAGATCAGAGGCGATCAGGGCAGGTTGCGATAGTTGTTGTGCGGCGAGATCTCCCGCGCGTCCATGCAAATGTGCGGCCAGTTGTGCGGCTTCAAAAGCTTCCAGTCCCTGACCGGCCAGTGAAGTGATTAATCCGGTAAGTACATCACCGCTACCACCAGTTGCCAAACCACTGTTGCCCGTTGTATTGACGGCGATCCGAGTGCCGTCTGTAATGAGTGAGTGTGACCCTTTCAGTAACAACACAACTTGATGTTGTTTTGAAAACGCAATGGAAAGCTCCTCTCGTTGTTGGGCAATTTCAGTGGTTGATCGATTGATCAAACGTGAAAACTCACCCGGGTGCGGAGTCAGAATCCGGGGGCCTGCCGCTTTTGGTAACGGTTTACCTGAAGTGGCGATTGCATTCAGGCCGTCTGCATCAACAATCAATGTCTGTTTGAGTTCTGTGTAAAGCTTGAGTGTCATTTCCTGGACCCATGTGTGTTGCCCACAACCGGGTCCGATGGCAACGGCGTCAAAATCATGAAGTTGATTGAATAAATGTGTTTTGGATGCCTCAGATAGATTGCCTTGTTGATCGGTCGGTAACGGAATGGTTAAATAACAGGGATTCACAGTAGCGACGATCGATTGGATCGATTCAGGAATGGCCAGAAAAACCAGCCCCGATCCGCCACGTAATGCACCCAAGCCAGAGAGGCAGGCAGCGCCACTCATACCGGAACTGCCAGCGATAACCAGTACTTTACCGAACGTTCCCTTATGAGAGTTTTCCGGACGGACAGGTGGTGAAGGAAGATCGGAAACTCGCTGAATATTCATCGCAAAAACTTCTTTCAAATTCAAACAACGTCACTAAAATGAGGTATCATTTTGGACGCTGAACAGGAGATATCAACAGATTATTATTTTAGTATAACCTGTTTTTCTGTTGTACTTGGGAAGTCTATGGAATTTTTAGAGCTAGCATAGGATGGATGGGATAACTGGGATGGAGGGAATAATGGGAAGTTCGCTTTAACATACCGAATCGGTGACCAATAAGGCTCCCCGTTTTTGGGTGGTTAAGTATACTTTGAGTCCCTTTTTTGAATGAAACGTTTTTTCTATGATACGCTCAGTACTCACTTCTGCTGGTTCAACAAAGTTGTGAGAATGGAATGATCATTAACCACTGAAAGAATCTGTGGAAAAGCAGAACTGCATAAATCGTAATGGATTGGATGGGTTTTTAATGTCAATAAAAAAAACAGTTTATGAGAAACTATGTGATTTGGCCGGGAATCTCTGGTGGAGTTGGCAGCCTGATGTGACGCAGATTTTTCATCTGATTGATCCGGAGAAATGGTCTGAACTCGATCATAATCCAGTTTTATTACTGAAAGAGTATTCGCCAGAACAACTGGAAGACAAACTTAGTAATCTCAGTTTGCATTCCCGTGTGAATGTCGCCTATCGCCGTTGGCAGGAATACATGGAGCGATCGGATACGTGGGGTTCAACGAATGCCACAATTCTGGGGCACCGCTGTGCCGCCTATTTCTCGGCTGAGTTTGGGATTCACGAATCATTACATATTTATTCTGGTGGTTTAGGTGTGCTGGCAGGTGACCATCTGAAAAGTGCATCCGATCTTGGTCTGCCTCTGGTGGCTGTCGGTTTGTTTTATGGAGAAGGGTATTTCTCTCAGCATATTGATAAAGAGGGCTGGCAGCAGGAGTCTTACACCGAAGCAAAAACGAGTCACTTGCCAATTTCACCAGCCTTCACGCCAGAGGGAAAACCGGTTGTGATTTCGGTTGTCACACGCACCGGTGAAATCTTTGCCAAGGTGTGGCGGATTGATGTCGGACGTGTTGCCCTTTATTTACTCGATACTGACATTTCTGAAAATAGTGAAGAAGATCGGCACTTGACCGCACGGTTGTACGGTGGCGATCAGCGAACGCGAATTCGTCAAGAGATCATGCTGGGAATCGGTGGTGTGAAGGCCCTGGAGGCCATCGGAATTGAGCCAAGCGTCATTCACATGAATGAAGGCCACTCTGCATTTGCTCCCTTGGAGCGTGTACGCAACCGAATGCATGAGGATGGATTCTCTTTTGATGATGCGTTACGCGATGTTGCTGCTGCCTGTGTCTTCACAACGCACACTCCCGTTCCGGCAGGTCATGACCGGTTTGACCCAGGCCTGGTCGAAGAACATGTAGGACCGCTGGGAGATCAACTGGGGCTGGATCACCATGCGTTGATGAGCTTAGGCCGGGTCGATCCTCAGAATGAGGGAGAAACTTTTTGTATGACCGTGCTCGCCTTCAAATTGAGTCGTCTGGCGAACGCGGTATCAAACCTGCATGGAGTCGTGAGCCGTCGTATGTGGGCTTCTTTGTGGCCCTGGCGAAGTGAGGAAGAAATTCCGGTCGGTCACATTACAAACGGCGTTCATATGCCAACCTGGTTGGCTGCGCCGATGCGTGTGATCTACGACCGTGTATTGCCGACTCAATGGTATTACCATACAGGGGAGTCAAATGTCTGGTCTGGAATTGAAGAGATTTCCCCCGGAGATCTTTGGGAAACGCATCAGTCATTAAAAAATCGCCTGATTATTTATGCTCGTGAATCATTGGTCAAGCAGGCGCATCGACGAGGTACTTCTGAGAGCGAAATCAGCCACTTGAAAACCGCTTTGAGTCCGGATGCTTTGCTGATTGGTT
Organism: Gimesia aquarii; assembly: GCF_007748195.1. Classification (NCBI taxonomy): domain Bacteria; kingdom Pseudomonadati; phylum Planctomycetota; class Planctomycetia; order Planctomycetales; family Planctomycetaceae; genus Gimesia; species Gimesia aquarii. The sequence goes on along the minus strand of NZ_CP037920.1, from coordinate 6,195,318 downwards.
TTGCGAGACGTTTTGCCCCTTATAAACGTGCTGACCTTGTGATGAAGGATATGGATACTTTTCTCAAGATTATCGAAGATTCAGATCGACCTGTACAGTTCGTCTTTGCGGGTAAGGCACATCCAGCCGATGAACGTGGTAAGCAGATTGTGCAGCGAATTTTCAAATTAACACAAGAACCACCGTTCCGTGGAAAAATTGTGTTGCTTGAAAATTATGACATCAATCTGGGACGTCATCTTGTTCAAGGCGTTGATGTCTGGCTGAACAACCCGCGTCGTCCACTTGAAGCATCCGGAACCAGTGGGCAGAAAGTGGTATTAAACGGTGGTCTCAACTGTTCTATCCTGGATGGATGGTGGGCAGAAGCTTTCGATGGTCAAAACGGTTTTGCTATTGGAAAGGGACGAACGCATGTCAATCAGGAAATCCAGGATGATCGGGATGGTCTCAATCTGATGAAGGTATTGAACGAAGAAGTCATTCCACTTTATTATGACCGGAATGAGGATGACCTTCCCCTGGGTTGGATTTCACGAATGAAGCGTGCCATTCGAACTTTAGGCTGGCGGTTCAATGCAGACCGGATGGTGATGGACTATGCAGAAAAAATGTACCTGCCTGCAGCCGGCGGACTTTCAAGCCAAATCAAGGGAGACTCTTCGCTCTAAGATCTACGCGTAAAGGGTAATTGAGCGTTATAATCGTCATAACGGCTACAGGAAACAGAATCATCATCTTTCCTGTGGCCGTTTTTTTTGTGTCATTTGCTTCAGAATGCAATTGAGCAAGGGTTACTTGATGAATTCTAGAAACATCGGGATTCGCTACTAAAACTACGAGCTAACTTTTAAGCGTAATGACTTTAAAAGTAAACTCAGGTGAGTTTTGGACTTGTACTCTCGGCCCCGAGGCAAAAGTTACCAACAGTTTCAGTCAAAGATAGATTAAAGCACTTAGTGTATGATATTTGCCTGTGGTGATTTCTACAAAAACGCAGGTGGAACAGATTCAGTCGATGTGCAGGGGCTTTTGATCATAGGTTGTTCGTTTCAGATGAAAGCGTTTTCCCAATGAGTTCAGCGACAGCAGGCCAATCGAGTATGCCCTTTAAAAGTGCGATTCCTCAGGGAGAGTTATCGGATCTGGTCAAAGGGTACATGGATGTGGAAGTCTGGCGCTCCACGGATTGGCTGACTCGTCTCGATCTGGATGAACCACGAGTCGATGTCCGTTGTTTATCCGAGCGAACTCGACTTTGCAAAAGAATACTCGATATCATCGTCTCTTCAATCATGCTGATAGTGCTGTCTCCATTACTGTTGTTTCTGGTGATCGTGGTCAAGCTCAGCTCTCCGGGACCTGCGATTTTCAAGCAGACCCGAGTCGGCCTGAATCTGAGAAATCAAACGAAAACTGATCGTCGCAAAGAACAACTTGATCTGTCTGAAGTCGGAATTGCCACTGATCGTCGAACGCATGCTGATCGTCGTGATGAAACAGGCTATGGGATGCCTTTCACTCTGTATAAATTCCGCACGATGACGGTAGATGCCGAAAAGAATGGTGCTCAATTTGCCGTTAAGGGTGACCCGCGCGTCACAGGGCTGGGACGCTTCATGCGTAAAACGCGATTGGATGAGCTTCCTCAACTTTGGAATGTACTCAAAGGGGAAATGACATTAGTCGGTCCGCGTCCCGAACGTCCGGAATTCATCGAAGGTTTGAGCAAAGAAATTCCAAACTATCTCAATCGTCTTGGTTTGAAGCCCGGGCTGACTGGAGTGGCTCAAATTGTGAACGGGTACGATAACAATGTGGAAGGCTTTCGCAGAAAAGTCTCGCTGGACTTGATGTACTTACAAAACTGCTGTTTTTGGAATGACCTGAAGATCCTGTTTCGAACGATCCGTGTCATCCTGACTGGTAGTGGTGCGTTATAAGAATTCAACATTGAGTTACTGTCCTGCCTTTTGGGTTGTCTGATTCATTTCTTTTGCGTTCTTGCAATCAATTTTCGCTCCGATGATTTCTTTAATTGCTTAGTGTATTTGAAGTCATTTCCAGGCGTTTCCTTGCTTTGGAGAGGGGTTCCTGATAGTCTTGAATCTGTGGAGAGCGAGTCAACAAAGGGTTTTTGCAGCGTCAAAGTCAGTCGGCGCGAGGTCCATTCATGTTTGTTTGGCTCGGATTAAAAAGGAACGTCAGTGTACGCAGGTTGGTTAGCCTGCTGGTACTGTTTGCTTTGTGCGCTTCATTTGTTCCCCTGCCAACCAATTCGAAATCACCTCTTAAAAAAGACCTATCGACGCCTTATCCCTGTCAGAATCGACCTTGTGGTTGTCGCTCTGCGGAACAGTGCTGGAAGAGTTGCTGCTGTTTCAGTAACAGGGAAAAAGTTGCCTGGTCCAAGGCAAATCGTGTCACACCTCCGACTTATGTGATTGCTGCAGCGAAGCAAGAGGCAACTGAATCTGTGTGTCAGACCGAGGGATGTTGCACGAAACAAAAAAAATCTTCCCAGCAGGAAATTGTCGTATCGAGTTCAGAGAATTGCTGTACCTCTTCAGATGAACCAGAGAAAACAACTTCTTTTGAAGTTTCAGCTGAAGAGAATGAAACTTTTTTTGTCATTGGAGTATTCGCTCAGAAGTGTCAGGGACAGGGGCCTTTCTGGAACAGCCTGCCTTGGGCAATTTTGCCCGAAGTTCAAGCAATGGTTTCCTACTCTGATCTTGTGGTGTGGACGCGTCCCACTTCTACCACAGCTCCACGATCTGCGGCAGAACCACCTGAACCACCGCCTCGCCTGATGGTGAATTCCACCTCTGTTGCCTGAATTCGCCCGGGCTCTAAATTCCAGTGCGCTGCTGCGCGCTGAGAACCAGGCTCTCGGATTGGCGTGCGGCTTGTGCTAGTACGCTTACGGTGGGACGCGGCTCGTTCTCCACAAAGAAGGGTTAAGACCTGCTGTGAGCGTGCTACCACCGGCCGCATCGACCTCGCGGAGTCAGACTACTGATTACTTTTTAAAAGCTCTCGTTCAGTTCTGCGCAAAAATTGTGCGCGGCCAGTTGGAACGTACGAACTTCACTCTTTGATATTTGCGAGGAACACAATGTTATTCCCTATGAGAGGTTCTCGGCGTGGGAGCCGAGGCTTCACTTTAATAGAACTGTTGGTGGTGATAGCCATCATTGCGATTTTGATTGCGTTACTGTTACCTGCCGTGCAACAGGCGCGGGAAGCGGCCCGACGTGCGCAGTGTAAGAATAATCTGAAACAGATCGGCCTGGCGATTCATAATTATGAGAGTGCCTACACTGTGTTTCCCGGGCTGTCCTCAGCAAGCACGTATGGCTATTCCGTTCAAGCGCGGATTCTCCCTTTTGTTGATCAGGCGAACTTACAGAATTTGATCGATTTTGAAGTTCCACTGATGTTGGGATCCGGGGGTAGCCAGTCCCTGAACCCGGTGCATACTGCTGTTGCGGGTCAGGTATTACCTTTGTTTCTTTGCCCGAGTGAGCCAGAATCTCCCATTTTTCAAAATGCTAATACAGGCAGTGCTCAGTTTGCCGGGACGAATTATGTGGTCTGTTCTGGTGATGGAATAGATACAAATTACGACACCCGCGCACAAACGAATGGAATGTTTTTTATGGGATCGGCCAGCCGATTTCGGGATCTGACTGACGGCTCAACGAATACATTGATCCTTTCAGAGTCTCTGATGGGGAACAAGTTGGACGGCAGTGGTCTTGTCTCTGACCCTCAACGCCAAATGGCACGATATCGAGGTGGCGGATTGGGAGCTCCCGGTGAAGGCTTCACAAGTGCGCCAGGACATAATCCGGATATTGCCGCAGCAGCAGCCGCCGCCGGGAACTTTGATGGTCGTGGACGTGGTTCCTGGATCTGGGGGCGAGAACACATGACGACATTCAATACATATATGACGCCAAATCCTCAAACTCCCGACGTGCATCGTAATGGATACGGATGGTTTGCTGCACGCAGTATGCATGTGGGGGGTGTGCATGTCGGCCTGGGTGATGCCTCGGTGCGATTTGTCAGTAACAATATCGATCTCAATCTCTGGCGTGCACTCGGCACCAAAAATGGTGGGGAAGTGATTGGTGAGTTTTAGCTAATGACATGACACGTACTACTCAAAATTTAATCCAATTAATCTTAAATTCCATGTTTCCAGGAGAAACTGAGATGAATAGAAATCGATTTAAACCGGAACTGACAGGTTGGCAAACGGCCATTCTGTCTGCCGGTATCGTATGTTTGACTTGTGTACTCTGCATAGCAGAAGAGACACCATTTGAAGATTCAAAAATACAACGCTGGCCCGCCTTTCAGGGGGCAGGAGCGACCGCGATTGCCGCTGAATCCATACCCCTCGTCTGGTCTCCCCAGGAAAATATTGCGTGGCAGACCGAGTTTCCCGGTAAAGGCCAGTCGAGTCCGGTGATCTGGGGAGATCGTGTCTTTGTGACTTCGATTGAAGGAGCAATGAAAAACGACTGTCACGTTGTTGCCTTGGATCTTGCAACAGGGAAGTTGGTCTGGGATTTTAAAACGGCGTCTTCACAACCGGTGCGTGCCAACTATTTTCAAAGCCGTTCCGCTCCGACTCCCGTCGTTGATGCGAGGCACATTTATGCTTTTTTTGAAACCGGAAATCTGATGGCGCTGGATCATGCGGGCAAGAAAATCTGGTCTCGCTCGCTGACCGATGATTATGGTGAATTTGAAGTGCGGATCGGCCTGGCCGCTTCTCTGACACAGACTGCAGACACAGTTGTTGTGCTGATTGATCACGAAGGACCCTCCTATTTACTGGCTGTTGATAAACAGACTGGCAAAACGAAATGGAAAACCGAACGTTTCAGCCGACAGAGTTATGCATCGCCCACAGTATTAAAGGTCAATCAGGCAGATCATATAGTCTGTAGTTCAAGTGGCAGCATTGATGGTTACGACCCGACAACTGGTAAGCAGTTGTGGATGTTTGAAGAAGTCGGCGGCAACAGGGCCTGCACGCCGATTTCTTTTGGTGATGGTAAGTTTCTCATCAGTGCCTCACCTGGCATGCATGATGAGCGGCTGGCTGATGCCAAGAAATCGAACTTCGCCATGCAGGTGAAACGGGTGGGAGAGGAATACCAACAGACGATACTCTGGAAAACGAATAATGCGATGCCTTCATTCGGTTCGCCAATGGTACATCAGGGGTTGGCGTACTGGGTGAATAAAGTCGGTGTTGTTTATTGTTTTGATGTCGCCACAGGCAAGCAGGTTTACATCAAACGTTTACGGCAGTCTTGCTGGGCAACACCATTCGGACTCGGTGATCGTGTCTATTTTCCTGGTAAGGATGGTTTAACGACGGTGATCGCCGCGGGACGTGAGTTTCAGGAACTTGCTCAAAATGAACTGTTTGACGGTGCCACTGCAGCCGGAGACGCTGATCTTAAACGGCGTGAGGAAGCAGCTCGCAAGCCGCGCTCAACACAGCGATCTGAACGAAACTCTGGAGGACGGTCGCGGACTCGTAACGGATTGATTTTTGCTGACCCGGTCCAATACGGGTATGCTGCCGTGAATGGATCTTTGGTGATGAGAACGGGCAGCAAATTGTATTGCATTCGGAAGCTGGTTCCCGTAGATCGTCAGGAAAAAACGGTGAAGGTCAGTTCCAGAGAAGGAGACTCTCAATGAGCGATCACCTGAAAATCATTGTGATGATGACTTTTATTATTGGTGTCAGGAGCAGCCTGTTGTGGGCTGCTCCTCCCCTCGATTTTGAAGCGGCACCGATCAACTACAGCGATGCGACTCCTCAGAATGTCATTACCGAACTACAGAAAGAACTGGATACAAACCGAAAGACATGGAAGTTTGCCGACGATTTTGGGTATCTGCTTCCGTTACTCAAGGAGTTGAAAATTCCTGTCTCTTCACAGATGTTGACATTTGGGAAAACCAGCATGCAACGTCCCTTAATCGGAAGGGAACGGCCACGTTCTATTTACTTTAATGATGAAGCCTACGTTGGCTATGTTCAGGATGGGCTGATTGAGATGATGGTTTCCGATGAAAAGCTGGGACTGGTGTTTTACACACTTGAACAAACTCCAGCAAAACCTCAATTTCAGCGACAGGTGGCGCGCTGTATGACCTGTCATTCTTCAACACGCACAAAGAATGTTCCCGGACTTTTAGTACGATCGATGTTTGTTGATCCTGAAGGTTTGCCGGTTCTATCAGCGGGAAGCTTTCGAACGGACCACTCCAGCCCCTTATCCAAACGCTGGGGAGGCTGGTATGTGACGGGAACACATGGCGAAACACCGCATATGGGAAATTTCCATCTGCCATCATCAAAGCGGCCCAAAAAACCTGTCGTCAACAAGACCGGTGTGAATGTTAAAGATCTGACAAAACTGACAAATGTGGCCGCTTATCCTGCTCCTCATAGTGATCTCGTGGCACTGATGGTCTTTGAACATCAAATTGATGCCCAGAATTTTATGATTCGGACGAACTATGCGTGGCAGATTGATAAGCACCGTGGTGAAGAGCTGAAAGAGGATGCGGTTTGGAAACAAGATGCCGAACAGCTTGTTAAGCATCTGTTGTTCGTGGGTGAAGCAAAGCTCAAATTTCCGATTCAAGGCACATCTGCTTTTGCGAGTCAGTTCACCGGACGCGGCCCTTTTGATTCACAGGGTCGGTCCCTGAGAAAGTTTGACTTGCAGCAGCGACTGTTCGCGTTTCCGTGTAGCTATATGATTTATTCTGCGGCGTTTCAATCCTTACCATTACCGGTTCGTTCCCACGTGTATGAGCGACTGCACCAGGTTTTTAAGGGAATTGACCGGTCGAATGAGTTCACGGAGCTTTTGTCTTCTGATCGTCAGAATTTGTTATCGATTCTCCCGGAAACGGTGCCAGAATTAAAACGAGTGTGGGAAAGCTTGCCTTTATTGGAGTCTGAGAAGTAATGATTCATGCGCGTTTACTAATGACGGATTTTCATCTCTATCGATCGCTTCAAGATCAAGTAAAATGGGACTTGAGTCGTGCATGAGCCATTTGAAGTATCAGAGTTGTTTTACCGTTGAGTGATTTCAATGTGGGATCATCTTCAATGGCGTGAATGAGTCAAGCGTTGATTGGCACGCGATACGAGATGAAACACAGATGATGCTAACCTGAAATGTCGCGAAATGTTTGTGATGTGGTTTGATAGCAGCAAAAAAACGACTGATGGTTTTGAACGTCTTTAATTTGTTCATTGTACAAAATGAAAAAACAACTGGTTTTTGATAGTGCTGAGATCAACAGGGGCAACCATTTTCACTGTTTAGAAAACATTCCCACGCGCGCGACGCAAATCGCGCAGTTTAAGGAGGGGCAGCAGTAAGTCAAGAAATAAAAAAACGACCTGAATACAGGTCGTTTTCGTGAAGTTCAATGTTCCTGAATTTGTCAATCACAATTTCGGATGGGAATCATGGCGAGACTGACATGTGTTTGCTCAGGAATCGTTCTCGGGATAGTGGCTGAGGTTCAGTGTGTTTGCGGGAACCATTTTTTCATTTTTGGTATCCCAGCCCATCATATGCCCGGATCTCCAGGACTCATTTGCCATGTTGACAGCGACAACACCTGCTAACCCTAATTCACTGGGACAATTCAATTTTTCACCGTTGCGTAAGTGATTTTGCAGATTCGTATGATGCAGCTTCGTATCTTCTGCACCGGATTTTTTATGCTCTGCCAGGACCTTACCATCTTTATCTTTAGCGACCCAGCCGGACGAAGTGAAGTAGAGTGTGCCACGATAGCCACGAATGAGGTGATCGATGCCGACACGGTTACTCATCGTCCCAAGAACATAGACCGTCATACCGCGTGGGTACTCGCAAATCATTTCAAAGTTGTCCGGCAGGTTGCGGTCATCGCGCCACTGCCAGATACCTCCCATACCCACAACACGACGTGGATAAAGCAGATTACAGGCTTTCATAATACGTGTGATGCGGTGGATGAAGAGGTCAGTACAAATCCCGCCCGAATATTGAGAGTAGTTTCGCCACTCATAATAATGATGGGGATTCCAGTCTGTTTTCGGAGCCTTTCCGAGCCAGGCATTCCAGTTCAAATCGGCAGGCTTCGGTTCATCATCCTTCAGACCGGGACGACGCCACGGTCCCTGTGATCCATAACGCCGAACGTACTCGATCTGCGCTTGAACGACCTGGCCAATAACGCCTTGTTCGATTGCTTTCGCGGCAGAACTGTAGGAATCATCGGACATGCCTTGCACGCCGACTTGAATCGGGAGCTTAGTCGCTTTTTGTTTTTTGATGACCGCCTGCGCTTCTGGAATACTGTGTGTCATTGGTTTTTCACAATAGACGGCTTTACCAGAATCCAAAGCATCAATTGTCATCTGCGCGTGCCAATGTTCTGGAGTCGCAATCGTGACATAGTCGATGTCTTTGATTTCCAAAACTTTTTGATAATCAGAAAAAGCGTGTTTAGCTCCCGTTTTTTCCTTGCCTTCCTCAGCGCGCTTTTTCCAGCAGTCAGCGACTGCGATTGCTTCCAGATTGTTCTTTTCGCGAATCGCATTGAACGTATTCATGTGGGCATTCGCCATTCCTCCAGCGCCAAGGAAACCGATGCGAATCCGGTCATTGGCACCAAGAATACTTCCATAACTTTGTGCTGTCCAAGCCAGACCGGCAGCGGCGGTGCTACCAGCCTGGAGAAAACTTCGACGAGTCACTTCAGACAAAGACTCTTTCTTTTCAGAATTCATTAGTACCAATCCTGTTTCTATATCTAATTAGAATAATGCGAGCAAACTAGGGAAGCTCTTTGATACGCATGTTTTTGAACTCAATTTTGGCACCATGACCACACAGACAAATATGTCCTGAATCCCGTTTCAAACCGGGGTGCTCCTTGCCATCAATCGTACCGTTTTTCTTAGCATCAGTCATATCGAAATCGACAATGGTCGTTCCGTTCAAAGTCACTTTGAGCTTATTTCCATCAACCATAATTTCCTGGGAATTCCATTCACCCACTGGTTTGAGGTGCCCTCGCTTCGCTGGTGCGGTTCCATATAATGAGCCATGATACTGATAGTTTTGCAGCTTGGCATATTTCTCCGCAGTATCGTCGAGGATTTGAATTTCCTTGCCTGCGTAGGCGGGGCTGGTTTTGGGTTTGAGAGGAACGTGATAGCCAATCCCATTATTGGCTCCGGGTTCCAGTTTGAAATCAAATCGTAGAATAAAATTTTTGTATTCTTTGTTGGTAAATAAATTACCACCACTTTCCTTTTTACTGATGAGCATACCGTCTTTGGCGTAATAACCATTGGTGGCACCTTGCCAGCCATCTAATGATTTCCCATTGAAGATACTTACAAAATCGCTATCACAATGCTCTTCAGCAATCAGATCAGCGGTCTGAGTGACACAGAAACAGGCACTCATAAACAAACAAAGTGTAGTGAAACTCTTAACAGATAATTGAAACATGGCATTGATTCCTTGATATTCAGCTATTGAAAGTGACTCAGGTAGGAAACCCTGTGATATTTAGGGATCTTAAAGAAGGCGTGTCAACTTGAGCATACCAAAGTGAGATTACCAGAATCAATGGAAAACAGAGTGAAAGCAGTGGGTTTTTTGTTTGAACTGATTTTGATTAAAATCAGCATATGACATCAAATTTAGTTTTAGGATTTGCATCACAAGGAAGATGAACGGTTATGAAATTTGAAAATGAAACACGGGCAGAGGTTGCAACACTGCGCTGGATCGGTGGAACAGATGGATATCTTCAGATGATCGACCAGACCTTACTCCCGACTGAGTTTCGAGAGATTGAATGCCGCACCGTTGAGACCGTTTGGGAAGCAATTAAAAAGCTTCGAGTTCGCGGGGCACCCGCAATTGGAATCGCCGCTGCTTACGGAGTGGTATTGGGATTGCAGACCGTTGCTGGTTCAGACCGTAGCTGCTTTGATCAGAGACTGAAAGAGGTTTCAGAATACTTAGCGGGAAGTCGCCCCACGGCTGTCAACCTGTTCTGGGCACTCGAACGATTGCAAAAACTGGCCGATCTTTCTCCAGAACTTTCCGGCGGTGAAATGCATCAGCGTTTGTTGGATGACGCACTGAAAATTGAGCAGGAAGATTTGCAGATGTGCCATAAAATTGGTGAAGTAGGAGCCAGACTGTTGTCGAAAGGGGATGGCGTTCTCACACACTGCAATGCGGGGGGGCTGGCAACTTCAGGAGGTGGTACTGCGCTCTCTGTTTTCTTTGAAGCGGCGCGGCAGGGAAAAGAGATTCACGTATATGCAGATGAAACCAGACCGTTGCTTCAAGGAGCACGCCTGACGACCTGGGAGCTCATGCAACGTGAGATACCCGTCACTTTAATTAGTGATTCCATGGCTGGTTGGGTGATGCAGGAAAAGAAAATCCAGGCGGTAGTTACCGGTGCAGATCGTATTGCCGCCAATGGAGACGCTGCGAATAAAATTGGAACTTACTCGGTGGCCTTATTGGCGCATGCGCATGGAATTCCTTTTTATATTGCTGCACCTTCCAGCACATTTGACCTGAGTTTAGAGAGTGGCAATCAAATTCCGATCGAAGAACGTCTTGCTGAAGAGATCACACACGGATTTGGCAAACAGACTGCCCCCGAAGGAGTCGATGTTTACAATCCTGCATTTGATGTGACCCCTGCGGAGTATATCAAGGGAATCATCACAGAACGGGGTTTGATTCAGCCGGTTACGAAAGAGGAAGTTTCTCGCGTGCTTTCTACTGCTGACGCTTGATTCTGCCAACGCTGAGTAGCACCGATGATTAATATCTCGGAGCTTGACTGAGTTCTGGGCTTTGGATCTGGATCGGCTGTTGCTGAAACTGTTGTTGTGGTTGAAACTGCTGCTGGTATTGAACGGGGACCATCACAGGTTGTTGTTGATAGTAGGAAGTCTGCCGTTTGAGGGCTTCCTTTCGTTGCTGAATTCGTTCCAAATCCTTCTCTCGCCGAGGAAGTGCATAGTTCTTCCAGGCAGCTTGTTCCTGGTATCGATTCCAGAAATGTTGTGAATAAGAAAGTTGTGGGGTGATTCCCCATCCCGCAGCCACCTGACTTTGTGAGAGAACGTGTCGGTAATTATAGGGCCTGAAAAAATGATAGCCGCTATAAGGTGAAATTTCCTGAAAATATCCATGCTGCCAGGGGTGTTGTGAATCGAAGGGATATAACTCGTCTCCAAAGATTCCACCAGTGACTCCGCCGCTCGTAACGGGGCCGCCTGTTGTTGGATAATAAGCTCCCCCAGGAATCTCGGCGGCACCATAATAGGCCCCATTAGAAATCGCAGGATCTCCACCGAGGGCAGCTGTAATGGCAATTGCAAAAAAAGTCGTAGACATATCCGAAATTCCTCTACATCACTCAACAGTGACTGTTTCTGTTTTGTGAATCATAACAATGATTAATTTTAGTAGGTTGAATCATTTCCTCGCATTACTTATTTATCGGATGATCAAATACCCGTTCCTTCAGGTTCATCATAAAAATCGTAAGATGTAAATCACATAAGCGCGCTATAACCTGAATATTTTTAAATCGGGTTAGATCATCCAGTCAAAATGAAACGGCAATATCTGCCGAATCCGGTAGAGGAGCGAATCCTTTTTTACGGATTTCGTCTCGACTTACCTAAAAATGGTGTAGGTTTAATGGTAGACACGAGAAGTGACTGGCAGTTCTGTGAGCGGATTGAACGCTCAAGTGGTTCAGATAATTCAAAAGTCGACCCGGTTCAGATATCCAGGCAGTAATCGTGATTATTGATAGATTCAGCATGGATTCACAATAAAAGCTTTTCAAAATTGTGATTGATGCGTTTTTTAGTCATCGTTTGATGATATTCTGAAATTCTTACACGAGATGTAAGGGACTAACCATGCCACAACTTAAAATTATAATAACGATATTATTGATCGGTGCTGCTCCTCTATACGCTGATGATCCCGTGATACCAGGGGCTGATTTAGGGAAATCATCGACATTACCTCCTCCACCAAGCTCAGTTTCACCCAGTCCAGATCCCGCTGCGAACGTCGCACCTCAAAATACTCCGCAGAATCAAAATCCTGATGCGATTACACGTCCTGTCCCTGGTTATCAGGGTGGGCCTTATGTGCGGGGTGGAAATCAATATTGGTTACCCAACAATATTGCTCCCCAAGTGGGAACACCTTATTACTATAGCGCTACTCAAGGCCCAGGAAGTACTTATGGAATGACTGGACCTAGCGTGGGTATGCATGCGGGACAGACCTGGTATGGTGGGTACCATAGTGCGAATACAGGAATGCAAGACCAGGCTCTGTCATCTGATCCTTATACAAGGCACTTTGGACCCGGGTTTTATCGGTCGCACGAATACGGGCATTTCCGTTTTCCCTCATACAGTTACAGGCGACCTTGGTATAATCCAGGGGCTCCTACTTATAATCGTGACACTAACTACCGCTGGTGATTCACTAGTAGAATGAACAGTCTTTAAGACTGATTTGATTGCATCCCATCGCCCAGGCTTCATGCCTGGGTTTTTTTATTGCTACTAAAATAGCGGCGTAAAAGGTGTGACGTTCCGTAGAAGAGGAAAAATAAGTCGATCCACTCTAATCCTCTTTTCATGATTAGCCGATACAAACAATACAATGTGGTATGTATTTACCCAAATTGCGTTCATTGGATTTGAAGTTCGGAACAACTTTTCGAGATCCAAGTCGATTGGGGCATTTTGAATCATACACTGAAATGATTGATATACAGCAAGTTAAGGAAAATTTGCTGACATTTGATAAACGTTATCACTGATTCTAAGTCATGTTTTTAAGAGCCCTCGGGTTGTTCTCTGACATGAGCAAGGGCTCAATGATAACGCAAATTGCCATTTTCCTCTGAGTAGGTAATTGGGGAGCGACTGCGGATGTTCAAGCAGAACTGCCACGGACGGGCACTTCGAAATTTTGAAAAGAATCGATTTCAAGATCTCACAAAGTTGATTGCTATTGTACTGGCAAATGTCGTTTATGCGCAGTCGGTACTCGCTCAGGGCCCATCGATGATCCAACTGCCTCAGCCTGTTCCAAGGGGAGATCAGTACGTACCAGCGCAAGTTCAACCAAATCAGTCTGGACAATTCCAGCAACGTCCCTATGTTCAGCAACCTCAGGGAGTGATGCCGGTACAAAACGGAATTGTACCAATTCAGAATGCGCAAGTACCTGCGCATGGTCCAAGTATTCGTATGGTTCAGGATACAGGACGTATTACCAGAAAACCACTACCATCACAGATCCGGTCTACTCCCGGAATCTTTGATGAAATGGAAATCATTATTCGCCGTAGTCAGTTGGTGATTACGAACTCCCGAATTCGGCGATATGCAATTGCAGATCCCTCGATCATCGAATTTGTTACTTACTCACCTACGGAAGTGGCCATTGTTGGTTTGGAACTGGGAACAACCACTCTCACGCTCTGGTTTGAAGGTGATGAAACGCCCATTACCTATCTTGTGCATACCATACAGGATCCTGACTATGGTGATCAGAGACGAATTGATTACGGCAAACTGGAACGAAAATTAGCAGTCTTATTTCCGAACAGCAAAGTGTACTTGATCCCACTTTCACGGAAAATCATTGTTAAAGGAGAAGCTGCCGATGCAACAGAGGCTGCCCATATTCTTTCTGTCATTCGGGGAGAAGTGATCAGTCTGGATGGGAATCTTGGTGGGCCGCAGCCTTATTCAAATGGTTTTGGCTACGGGGGAGCTGGCATTGACTCCACATATAGTGGCGTCAATCTCGATTATGCATCCTCATTAATCGTTAATATGCTTGAGATTCCTGGAGAATTTCAAGTGATGATTCATGTGACTATTGCGCAACTGAACCGAACGATGTTGAGACAACTGGGTGTTGATTTAAGTGTTCTGTTTGACAATGGTCGACATTTTATTGGTTCAACGATGGGTGGCGTTCCTTCGACTTTGACCGGTATTTTCGAAGCAGGTGAAGTGAATGTGCTCATTAATGCATTGGCTCAGAATGGCACAACAAAAATTATGGCTCGGCCGACTTTAACCGTATTAAGTGGGCACTCGGCGAGTTTTCTGGCCGGTGGTGAATTTGCGGTACCTACGATTGTGGGGGTAGGGGGAGCCCAGGGAACTTCAACTACGTTCCGAGGTTTTGGTACCTCAATCGTAGTGACACCAATTGTGATTGACAAAGATTTGATTCGTATGCGAATCGTTCCGGAATATAGCCAAATCAACGACAATAACGCAGTCTCTGGTATTCCGGGTTTGGATTCCAGAAGAGCCCAAACAACTGTCGAGTTACGCGAAGGCCAGACGATCGTGCTAGCAGGTTTGTTCGGGCATGATACAACGACTGGAGTGACACGTATTCCCTGGTTAGGAGAACTTCCTCTTGTTGGCGGCTATTTATTCAGCTCGAAACAATCGAGTCAGGGGGAATCTGAATTACTGATTACAGTGACTCCTCAACTGGTCAGGCCAATGGAAGAAGATGAAGTGCCACCTTATCCAGGTTTCGAGGTGACAGTGCCTCATGATAAAGAGTTATACAAATACAATATGACAGAAGGGGCCCCAGACAGAGGCGTTTATCAGTTGCAGCCTTATGGACGAGGAGCAGGACAGGGAGTCGAAGTCGGTTATCAGCCATTTAATCCAGCACCCGCTTCACCTTACTATCCTCCAGTGAGTACGGGAACTTATCAGAACGGTGCAGCAGCACAGCCTATTCCTCCCAGTCGTCCGTTTCCGAGTCAAACGAGGCCAGTAAGACCACCGAGGCCGGTTCATTCAAATCAGCCGCCATCACTTCCGCCACCCGCACCGGCAGCAAGTGGACCTCAGGCTCAGAATTTGAATCGAGGAAATCTATCACAACAAAATCAGCCGCGCTTTACTCAGATGATCAAAGATAGATTCCAGAACACGAAGGCTGGTAGAAACAACAATAATTGGGTCCAACCAGCAGGTTATGTGGATCCTAAAAAACGAATTGATTCTTCTGAATCACCAAAGAGTCAATCAAAATTTCCCTGGATCGGTCGAGGGAATTAACTCTCGAAGTACGAGAACTAAATATTGTTCAATGGGTTTTCAGCTCATGGAACGTGAATCATAGAATTGATACTGAAATACGATTTGTCTGAATCTTATAACTGAATTTCGTATTTTGAAAATCAATATAAGATAAAACGTCGTATAAAATAACAATTGAGGGACATGATGGCCCGATTACCAATAATACAAAAACTAGTTCTTGCTTCATTCTGCATACTGTTGGTAGCAGGTTGCTGTGGTTGGGGCGGTGGTGGCCAGTGGGGATTACACAAACGCTCATTAGCAATTCCTGAAGTCTATCCACTGGGTAGTGTGAATCGAGCGCATTATCACACAATGGAGTCCAATGCTGAAGCGGTCGATTTTATTATCAACCGAAATGAATTTGTCGAGAATAGTGCAGAACTTACCACAAACGGAAAAGATCACATTCTCGAAATCGGAGCACGGATGAGAAGTGCTCCTTATCCGGTAATTGTTGAACGCAGTGATAATAACTATGCCCCGGAACTTGATGCATTTCGACGTCAACTGGTTGCTCGGATTTTAACAGATCTGGGAAACCAGGATGCTGATCAGCGCACCTTTGTTGCAACCCCTTATGGGCGGTCATTGAATTCCCGAGAAGCGGAAATCGACTACTACCGATTTCTCTTTACTCGTGGTGGATTTGGTGGCGGCTTTGGCGGTGGCGGTTTCGGTGGTGGCGGTTTCGGCGGCGGCGGCTTTGGTGGTGGTGGCTTTGGCGGTGGTGGATTTTAATTTCGCCTGAATTAGCTATCTTCACAGGCCCTGTCACCGGCTTTTCAAGTAGGACAATCAAAACGTCACAAGAGAATCATTTCTCCTGTGACGTTTTTTAAATTCATATTTGATAGGAATTTAAGAAGAGTTGTTCTTATTGATTTTGTTCAAACAGCGGTCAGATCTTGGGATGTCGATCGAATATTGTCTTTCAATTTATTTTCAAAACTCGTATCGACACGATTCGGGAATCAGCTTAAAATCCTCGCCTCACATCTCACATTAAACCATTTCTCTCTCAATGTCCCTCAATCCACAAATATACTTTTCTTGCTGACAATCCAGTAAAAGAAGCAAAATCAATATTCAATCTAATGCAGGCCGAGACTGGAATCCGTCTAAAAATATGTGATTTCATTAGTGCACTTGGAATTGAGTCGATTGTGCTTCATCCAGATTGCTGGCTTTAAACAAATCATAAATTTAAATGAAGCAGCGCGATCTGTATTCGCTGAGTCAAGGTTGATACCCGATGAAAACTCGTATGTTTCAACATGTAATATTCCTACCAGTTATCTCCATCCTATTGTATGGATGCCAGTCTGGTCCTTTCGCCAGAAGTTCTCAATTATCGGATTCATTTGCTCAAGATTCATCTGAAATGAAGAATGAGTCTGATATACAGAAAAGTTTAAGAGAAGCGATGGCTGTTGAGAGACAGAAAGGACAATCTGAGAGAAACCGGCGGAATTCTCAACCAGATCCGTCGGCCAGCCTGGCAGAACTTTCGACACCCAACCAAAATCAGAACCACCTTACTCGTCCAACGGAATCCAAAATTTTACCTATCAGTTCCACAGAACCAGCTCCCTTGGAGTCAAACGATACCACAGTGATTCGTGAATTAAATCTGGCTTATGATGCCGACCGCAGTGGAAATATTGAGAAAGCGCAAGGGTACTATCAGCGTGTTCTTACACTTGACCCTGAGAATTTTGGGGCCTTGCATCGACTCGCAATTATTGAAGATAAAAAGAACAACTTTCCTACGGCTGAAGCTTATTATCTGAAAGCATTAAAACTAGATCCCTCGAATGCTGATCTTCTGAGTGATATTGGCTATTCCTATATGTTACAGGGACGTGATGATTATGGAGAGAAATACTTGCATGAAGCACTCAAATATCAACCAGGTCACAGACGCTCTCTCGATCATCTCGGATGGTACTACGGACGAATGGGACAATATGATCAGGCGTTGTCTCTGTTTCGTATGACGGGGGGAGAGGCTCAAGCGCAGTTGAAATTTGCCCAACTCTTCCCGGGCGTTGAACCGAATACTACTTTGGCCCAAGGAGGCGTAAAGTCGCATAACGTACAAATGGTAGGACCGGAAAATACAATGGGGGGAATTCAAACTGCGGGTCAATTTCAGACAGACTATGGTCAGAATATCCAACATGTGGGTGGCGGAGGCAGTGGACAATCCTCATCCCATCAAATGGTGAACCCAGCAGGAAATAATCCTACATTGCAGATCGCAGAAATGATGAAGCGGGAAAGAGACCGCGCTATTCAGGCGCGAGGTGATCAGCAGTTGCCTTCAATCAGTCCGAATCAACTGATGACAAAGCAAGTCGCTGGTTACCCCAATCAAGCGACCAGGAATGTTCAGGATACTCCGCCTTTAATGGTGAATCCCTCAGAAACCGCTCCTACATCTGGAGCCAAAGCACCTCAAATTCAAGCCTGGCCACCGGCAGGTGATCCAGGCATCGCCCAGGCAGTTGAAGCTTCGAATTATTGGGCATCGAAAGCACAGCAACAACAAAACCAACAACAGCAGATTCAAAACCGGACAGCGCGTCCACTTTCTCCATCGCAGATCCAACAGCAGATGCGAAGGCAGCAAATGGCACCTGCGAATGTTCCGCGTGCAGGTCAACCGATGTACGGCAGACAGTATCAGTCTCCCGGACAATTCCCCAACTATCAAATCAATTCAACCCAGTCTCCACCACAGCAACAGAGATCGCATTCAGAAAACATTCCGCAGAATCATGAGCAGCAGTTGGTCAAGGAAGCTGCCCGTACTGGTATGAACATGGGACCCGGCCAAATGTTTCCAATTGCCGACGGTAAGCCGAATCATCCGAATAGTTCACCTTTAATGCCTTCACAAATTCCGACAAGCAATCCAATACCTTCCTCCGCACAAGTTCCCCAACAGAATATTTATCAAACAGGTGGTCAAAGCATTCGCCAGGTCGGCACAGGGCAGCCAACCTATCAGCAGCAGACATCTCGTGGAATTAGTCAGGCTGGTTACGAGTTTTCAAATCAACAAACTTCGCAGATGAATGGTTTCAATTCTGATACGCAGAATCGGAATCTTGGAAGAATTCATGAAATTCCTTCATCAGTACCTCAGTCTGCAATGTTTTCTAATAACCCTGCGTTTGCGCCTGCGAATGTGCGTTCTCATAACCTGGAACCAAACCAGCAAATCCAGAGAAACGGGTATGGTCGTGGTAACAGACCTACCGCCGTCAAAAGACAGCCAGTCTTAAACCATCAGGGTCCAAACCAGCAAATATCGTCTCCCGTTCAATGGGGAGCACAACAACAAGCATCACCTTACCACTTTCCAGCGCAACAAAGTCAGTATTGATCAGAGCTCACGACCAGGTTGAGGAACTTAACTGGCTAAGAGCTGTTGTTCGAGAGATTCGATGATTTCTTCCATAGGCCATTCTTGTAAGGCAACTTGAATCGAAGATCGATTTTCAAGCCATTTTCTGACCTGTTTTTCTGCGAACATCACAGTGCTGTGATTACGGCCTCCAAAGAACTCTCCAATTTCACTATATGCCGCTTGCGTTAATTTTCTTCCAAGAAACATAGCCAGCATTCGAGGTTGGCTGATATTCCTGGCTCTGCGAGATGATTTCAAATCTGCTTCAGAGATGCCGAAGGTAGAGCATACGATTTGTTTAATATCGTCAAGTTTGACAATTCGGATACAATCACGTTCCAGATCAGCCAGAATCTGACGTGCCATTGAAGTCGTGATTTTCTGCTTCGTCATGACGTGATACGTTTGCAGACAGTTCATGGCGCCTTCCAGTTCCCGGACATTATTGGTAAATCGTCTGGAAACATATTCCAAAGCCCCCTTTGTGATAGGAGTCTTTAATTTCAAAGCGCGTTGCCGGGTAATCTCGAGTCTCAACTCGATTTCAGGTGATTCCACACGACAGACTAGTCCTGAGAGAAACCGAGTCGTAAGTTCCTCACTCATTTTCGTTAGCAGGCGTGGGTGTCTGTCTGACGAAAAAACGAGTTGTCGGCCATGGCTTTCCAAATGCTTGATCGTGTGTAAGAGCTCTTCCTGAAAGATCCGTTTGGATTCAAAAAAATCAACATCATCGATGATGAGCACATCAACATTTCGGAATCGCTGACGAAAACTGGGAACAGACCTTTCTTGTAATGCTTTCGAGAAGTAGTTTCCGAATGATTCTGCTGTAAGAAAAACGACTTGCAATGAAGGATAGAGTTGTCGGACTTTGCGATAGAATCCTTCTAAAAGGTGAGTTTTACCTACACCGACTCCACCGTGAATAAAGAGTGGGTTGTAAAGCACTCCCGGCTGATCGCTGGCTTGAAGCGTTGCCGTATACGCCAGTTGGTTTGACTTGCCAGTTACAAATGTTGAAAGGTTCGAAAAGAGCCTGCCTTTGTAACGCGATGTTTCTTTTTTTAATTTCTTCTGATCACTTCGTTTGTGCGCGCCTGATGTCTTTTTTGAACTCGAAGAAGAGGGATTTGTTTCTAAAGTTACAGTAGTCGAGTGAGTTGGCTCTATATTTGAGGTTTTGTTATTTGAAACTTGAACCAGATCAGGATTCACTTCAAACCGATATTCCGCTGAGGGACCAATACAGGCAAGAGCCGTCGCGTAGATTTGGGAAGAAAACTTTTTTTGCATCCAGCTCAGCAAAAATGGACTGGCAACGCCTATGGTGAGAAGATTGCCTTCTATTTTGAAGCTGACTTTTCCTGCAAACCAGTTCTGGAAGCTGCGTTCACCGACCTGCTGCGCGAGCAATTGCGTAATCGATTGCTCACTTGTTTCGGTATTTACAGGCCCCAGCTTGGCTTCCGTTGGTTGCTTTTGTGTTGACCCACAAAGCGTACCCTCCACTGCCAAAGACTTGGGTTGCATCTTGCACCCTCCCCTTGCGCGCACAATCCCCTTGCTATAACACAAGAAAAGCGAAATCCTGCTCTTCTGTAAAAATCATAGTCGTGAAATTTATAGGGAAATGATGCGCTAAAAAGCTCCATTGTGAACAGCATCAGGAAGATCTTCAGGCAATTGTCTTCCAGCCCGCTGCGTTAACTCATTCAGTGCTTCTGATACTAGCTTGATTTAACAAAGAGTCAAACAGAAACGGAGAGGATTTTCTTCAGATTTTTGAGACCGAAATCAAAAGCTGTTTTACCAGTAGAAAATGACAAATTTCGCAGAAAAAAATTCACAGAAAGAGAACGCTTGTTTGTTCAAAACCTGTTTATTGATTTGTTGTTTTTTTTTCGGGAAAACGAGAACAGATCCGCGCATGAACACTCAAAGTGTATTGACTCACAAATCCCAATTCTTCATAAATCTTTATCGCATAGGAATTTTTGTAATCAACGGCTAGTATGACAGCCGTCTGGCTGTGGGTCTGGGCTTCCAGTAATCCATGTTGAATCAAAGTAGCACCGTACCCATTTCCCCGATATTCTGGAGCCACTCCCATGTAGACGACTTCCCAGACATTATCTTTTTTGTGTTCAGTCATCAGTAGTACGCCTAGATCGACTCCGTTTCGATGACACAGATACCAGTGATTCTGGTCAGAATCTCCTGAACTCCGGTGAGATTCTAATGATTCTTCAGCAGTTCGAGATTGATTCAGTGCGGGGCAATCATGAGAAGACTGATGTGTTAGCTCCAGCAAATCCAGGAATCGTTTGCGGTTTTTGTGTTCATCAAATTTGATCCACAGCAAATGCTCATCATTTAAAGTGGCTTGACTCAGTTTGGTCAGAGGATGTCTCATGAACATCAGGTTGGTTAAATGAGGAAATCCATTACGGCTCAGCATCCGTCGATGATTCATCTGTCCTGGTTCCAGCAAGGATTGACCGATACTGGCTTCGGATTGGTCGATACGTGTAGCCATTTCCTGTAGAATTGCTTCTGCACAGTCGTCACGCTGCGTAAAAGGAGGCCATAAGAATGCCGTTGTTAAATCTGTGAATATCAGAACTCCTACTCCAATCAGCGCACCTGAATCTCTCGCGATCAGAATTTGAGTTTTATCGATTTCTCCTGAAGAAATCGATTTCATGAAATCCTGAGTCTGTGACTCTCGCTCAGCTTCTGCTGCGTCCGCAAAGATAAAAGCCGAAGCCTCTGATTGTTCGGCTTTGGTTGCTAAAGAGATGGTAATCGACATGAGTAGTTATACATTCCCGTGTCACATGATTTACATCAGGTTGGTGGTGAAAGGCGCTCTACTGCTCATCATCATAAAAAAAAGGCTGGTCGATTGACCAGCCTTAGTTTGGAAAGATACAGCTATCTTAAAATTTAATGGAATGTAAGTCGTTCAAATTTGTTGAATCGTGCCTTAAACGAGGCAGATTATATCCGTAAGGATTCGTGTCGATTGCGGGTGATGTTTCAGGTAATCCCCACTGTCTTTCCGGAAATTTACGAATCACATTATCGACGGGACTCAGATTCTGATCACCGATGAAAACGGGATGATAAGATTTCGTTGGAGTAGGGAAAGTTTGTTGTACAGGGTTAGGCGAATTTGTCACCAGAAGCAAAGCCAGACAGCAGGCAACCGTCGTCAAGGTAGGCAACAAGAAGTTGAACCGGGTAGGACGATTTTTTCGGCGTTGTGCAGCAATCTTAGCTGAGACTTTAGGCCAGACACTGTCTTGTAAGGAAGGCACAGGTGCACTGTCCAACTGTTTCTGAAGTGCGTCATAGCTTTTTTGCAACTCTTCGTATTGAGAGCGGCATTGATCACAGTTCTTGAGTTGTTTTTCTAAAAGTTCAAGTTCTGAACCAGATAAGTCGTTACCAACTGCGAGGGCGACCCGTGATTTCAAACCATTGCATTGTGCGCAGTACATGTCTCTTTATTCCTTGCTCGACATGGAGGTATCAACATTTTGTCGGCTAGACCATAGTTTTTGGAAACGATTTCTTGCTTCAGCCAGTCGCCAGCGAATTGTAGCTTCTTTTCGATCCAGAATGGCGGCTATTTCAGAAGTAGAAAAGTTTTCCAGATCTCGAAGCACAAGCACAGTTCGGTACTTTTCAGGAATCTCTTCCAGAATGGCTTGCACTTCTTGATTAATATCAATTTTGGCCCTCGGATCCGGAACAGCCGGGTCAAAGGGAGAATCGGAGGGGCTATCACTAAACAATAACCACCAACCTCTTCTTTTTTGTTTACGAAGATAATCTAACGCATGATTGACCCCAATTCGAAATAACCAGGGGCCGAACCGTCTGGATGTATCGAATTGATCAAGCCGCTCGTAGCTTTTCAGGAAAGTATCCTGCGCCAGATCTTCAGCTAACTCCGGGCTTTTGACAAACTGAATGATCACACGAAT
This sequence comes from Gimesia aquarii, assembly GCF_007748195.1. NCBI lineage: Bacteria > Pseudomonadati > Planctomycetota > Planctomycetia > Planctomycetales > Planctomycetaceae > Gimesia > Gimesia aquarii. The sequence goes on along the minus strand of NZ_CP037920.1, from coordinate 6,172,637 downwards.
AAGTCGTCTCTCATAGCGAAGGACTAACTCACCGAATGCACTGTCATCACCCTTGCGAGCTGCCTCTACCAAACGTGCGTCACTGGTTACGCCGCCAGATGATAGAGATTCTTTTTCCTCTATTTTTTTATCGACCATTTTCAACTGCATGTCTACCTCCCCTCTCCGCGTTAATGACACGCTATATTTTCATTACGCAAAAGAGAGGAGAAATGATGGAAAATTGCTGAAATTTTTGATGTCTCAACTAAAATTTCTGCTTCTTTGATTCACCTACCCTCAATTATAGCTAGTAAAACATTGGTTTTGACGTAGTTTTGGGCGTCATTTTAATATTCTCTTAAGTGATTAGCATATATTTGTTTAAATCAAATATTAGTCCATAATCTTCAAATTTTAAAGAATTGATAGTGTCCATATGAATGCTTGAGATAGATGTGGCCAACATAGCTATGACAATTTGACTTTTGAAGTCCAAATTGCGAAATCAGTTATGTAATTAAAGTCAATTGCCACAAATGGCGGGGGAATGCGTTCGGTTTCCATGCCGAGTAAACCCAGAGGTGTGCGCTTTGATGAACGGACTTGAATTCATCAGAATGAGGGATTGCTGTTCGCATTTGAAAAAAACGTACCGTATTGAAAATGTAATGTTTTCGACGATAGATGGCTTATTAATTCAAATTTTGTTTCTGGATTACATTTGTTGTGGGATTTGTTATTCTGGTTTGATGCAGGTCGAGGTTTGAGTCTATCAATGGCACTGGCTTTCAAGAAGAGGATACTTTGATGAATCGCTGGAAACGATGTACTTGTTTGTTGGGTCTATTAATCGTGTTCGCTGGTTGTTCACAGGAACAACCGCAATCTACAAAGTCTATCGAGCCTGCTCCAGAGAAGGATACTGAGATGAATACAGAAAGTGAATTTCAATTGGCTGTTCAAAGCGAACCGTATGGTACGACTGCTGATGGCCAGGAGATTACTCAGTTTCTACTTTCAAATGAGAAAGGTGTGAGCGTTAATATCATCAACTACGGCGCAATTGTTACCGCCGTTTACGTACCGGATCGTGAGGGAAAGACTGAAAACGTGACCCTTGGATTTAATACTTTAGCAGAGTATGAAAAAAAGGGACCTTATTTCGGTGCGATTTGTGGTCGATATGCGAATCGAATCGCTGAGGGAAAATTTACTCTGGATGGAAAAGAGTATCAGCTCGCCCAGAATAATCCTCCCAGTCATTTGCATGGAGGCGAACAGGGTTTCGATAAGAAAGTGTGGGCTGCTGAGAGTTTTTCCGATCCTGATGAAGTTGGAGTACGTTTAAGTTATGTGAGTCCAGACGGTGAGGAAGGGTATCCGGGAAAACTGACATTAAAAGTGGTTTACTCCCTCAATAATGAGAATGAATTCAAAATCGATTATACGGCGACCAGTGATCAGGCAACGCCGATAAATGTTACAAACCATTGTTATTGGAATCTGGCCGGGAAAGAGAATATTCTGGATCATGAACTGGTTTTGAATTGCAATCGCTATCTCCCCGTTTCAGAGGTTGCTATTCCTACAGGAGAGCTGGCAATTGTGAAAGACACCCCGATGGACTTTACCACAGCACACAAAATTGGCGAACGTATCGAGCAGGTGGAAGGGGGATATGATCATTGCTGGGTGATCAATCCATCAGAAAAACAGCCTGCCTTCTGTGCGCGGGTCAAAGATCCACAATCTGGCAGAGTCATGGAAATTTTTACTACCGAACCCGGCGTTCAATTTTATACAGGAAATTTCCTGGATGGAACCGAAGCCAGTGGTGGGCATCAGAAACATGGTGGGTTCTGCCTGGAGACACAGCATTTTCCTAACTCGCCAAATCAACCGGAATTTCCGAACACGATTCTTAAACCCGGAAAAGTCTACGAGCAGACGACAGTTCATAAATTTTCAGTCGAATAGTTATCTGAAACTAAATAGCAATTCTGAATGGTTGTTCGAAAACTGAACCAAAGGTGTAGCGAATGGCTTTTATTTGTCGAATTTCATTCTGCCTTGTATTAACTCTGGTCCCCTGTCATATACTCTGGGCGGCTCAACAACAGGCTGTTTTTGAAGAAGTGGAAGGGCAGCCACTTGGGGCCAATGTGAAACGGCTCATCAATGCATTGAATTATTTGGGTTCACCACTTTCCAAACCGTTGACTCAAAAACTGATATCCGCTTGTGAGCAACGCGATTCCAAGGCAATTCAGCAATTACTTGATTTAGAGGTTCTTTGTATTGTTTCTTTGAATCCCGAAGTACGCACTAAAGTAGCCCGAGGACCCGCGCAGGCAAATCTACAGCAGGGAGGGTTCACGCCTTTTATTATCAAGATCATTAACCACAGCACTGTCACTCGCCAGTTACAGATTTCCAGTCCTCAAGCAGGTCCCGTCTATTCGGGAGCCGCATTAAACAGTTTGAAGCGGCAGGCACAAACCGAATTAAATCGGAATCAAAATATTAACAGCAAAAAGGATCGTTTTCTGGAAGTGGAAATGTTTCAGGCGAGCCCTATGACAGTCAAGTTAAGTGGTCTCGAGGTGGAATATGCGATCGCTTTAATTTATTGCCACGAATCTGGTAAACGGGAAGCGACTTTGGGGTTCGATGTGGGTGCGGGAACTCAGGATATTGGCTTTCGCGGAGAGGTACCTGTTTTGTTTCATGTTCAACCAGCTGTGCCCGTGAAACTTTCGATCAAAGATTATGACGGTCAACCCTCGGCAGCACGGCTGGAGTTTCGCGATTCACAAGGACGAGTTTATCCTTTACAGGCAAAGCGGCTGGCTCCCGATTTCTTTTTTCAACCACAAATCTATCGACAAGACGGCGACACCGTTTTGCTCCCTTCAGGAGTTTTAGATCTGGAATTTAGCCGAGGGCCGGAATATCAGAGATTGACCAAAAAAGTGACTGTATCAAAAGATGCTCCTCAGACAATTGAGGTTCAATTGAAGCGTTGGGTTAATCCTCGCAAATTCGGATTTTACTCTGGAGATCACCATATCCACGCAGCCGGTTGTGCGCACTATGATAATCCGACGAAAGGAGTCACTCCTCGCGATATGTTCAACCAGGTCAAGGGTGAGGGTTTGAATGTAGGATGCGTATTAACCTGGGGACCTTGTTTTGAGGCACAGCGACAGTTCTTTGGTTCTACCGCCGATCGTGTGAGCGAGCCGCTGACTTTATTGAAATATGATTTGGAAATCAGTGGTTTTGGTTCAGCTGCATTGGGACATGTTTGTTTACTCAACTTACAGAATCAAACCTATCCAGGCACGTTGGGGACAACCAAGGGTTGGCCAAGCTGGACAGTACCTGTCATGCGCTGGTGTCAGGAACAAGGTGGCGTAACCGGCTTTCCGCATTCCGCTCTGCGAGTCAACCCGCCGCAGGCAGCACAGAGACTGATACAGAATCTTGATCAAAACCAGTCGCAAACGTTGAATTCCACTGAAGCAGCGAAGGGGCTACTGCCTAAGCCATTCACTAATATTGATAAAGATAAGAACGCTGAATTGAATGTGCAAGAATTAACGATTGCTTTGGAACAGGCGGCTGATGAATTGCCGAATCTGGCAGTACCGGAGATGAATGGAGGTGGTGCCATGGAAATTTGTGTGAGCACTGCGGAAGGCGTTTGTGACTTTGTCAGCGCGATGGATACGGAACGTATTCCAGAATGGAACACATGGTACCATATATTAAACTGCGGCTATCCGCTCAAAGTCAGTGGTGAAACGGATTTTCCTTGTATGAGTAGTCGTCGCGTGGGGCAGGGGAGAGTTTACGTACAATTGGGAGAGATAGACGAAATTGATTTCAGCCAATGGTGCCTGGGAATCAAACAGGGACGTTCATATGTGTCCGATGGTTTTGCTCATGCTTTGAATTTTCAGGTGAATGGTCAGTCCCCGGGTTTTGAAGATGTCGCACTTCAAGTGCCGGCAACAGTAGAAATCAATGCAACAGTTTCTTTTGCTCCAGAGACTCCTAAAGCAGTTGCCTACGGATTATTAAATCCCCCCGAGGGTCGCCGCGCACAGGGAGATACGCGTATCTTGCATGCACCACGAAATTCCGATTATGTAACGGGGGGACAAAGATTGGTAGAGATTGTTTGCAATGGCGAAGTCGTGACCAAAAAATCTGTTCCCGCTGATGGACAAATTCATCAACTCAAATTCACTGTTCCTGTAACACAAAGCAGTTGGATTGCATTACGGCAATTTCCTCAACTGCATACCAACCCGGTGAATGTTATTGTGAAAGAACGTCCCATTCGTGCCTCGCGCGAGAGCGCGCTATGGTGTGCAGAATCCATCAAGCTGCTGTGGAAAAATCGGCATAAAAAAATTGCCGAACATGAAAGAGGTGAAGCAGAGCAAACATATCAACGGGCGATTCGCACTTATCTTCAACGTGCTGAGGAAGCTGCCGAAATCAATTGAATCAATTACTTCTCTTTTTCGATTTCGCGGGAAATGATCACTGCCTGTTGACGATTGCGAAAACGTTGTAGAAATTTTCTCCCTGTCACGAACAGGAGAACGATCACTCCTATTGCAGCAACCGGCATAAAGTGAACCGGTTCGGTCAGATAATGCAGAAGCCCATGGGGATTATTGGCGACTTCATTTCCATGTCCGGGATGGGCATAGAGCTGTGAAGAACTAAACAGAGCAATAAGAGAAACTAAAGTGAGATTGAATCGGATCATTTCAAAAGAACTTTCTGAAGTCAAATATGGCAGGCTTTAATGTCGTTCCTGCTCGATTGCTCTATTTTAGGCAATAAGTCTCTGAGACTCAAGACACCGATTTAACGGTATTTACGGTGATTCGATTTGACCAGTGAGTTTCTCAATTCCATCTGAGTAGACATCTAAAACATGGGCTCGTTCCAGGTCATCAGCAAACCGGAATTGTTTCGTAATTTTCTCTCGATTTTGCTTCATCTCTTCCAGAAACACTTGAGCCTGATTCTGATCAAATATCGAACGGCCTTCCCATTCGAGATAAATCGGGCTTGTATGCGAAAATAATTCACGACCATACTCATTGAGTGGTGTCATCTGCTGCCGGTTGGGATCCTTGGGAACGGAGGGAGATGGTGTTCGTAAAGCAATCCAGCCGGGTTGGTCGATTTCTAACTTCAGGTCGATTTGTGCTTCAAAATGGTTTTTTAGCGGCGAGGTTTTCTGCGTGGCTATGACCTTTCCGTTATGTATCAACTCCAGTTTTTCAAAATCAATCCGGCCTGTCCCGGTAGCGCGAATTGTGATTTGATTCTTTTTTGTCGAAAGCTTTAACTGGTCTCCCATTGTTTTATTATTGATTCGCAGATCCAGTAACGGGCCGTTTGTGATGAAAGTCCGACCTGCTTTCAAGCTTTCTAACCAGGTTGAAGTTGATAAGGGAGATTTTATGGCTGCATAGACCCGGGAAAAGTCGTATTGAAACCAATCTGTTCCGGTTGAAAAAGGAGTTTTATAGCCTGCGTTTAGATATTTGTAAAAACTGTCTTCATAGGAGCTACGGGTTCCGCCATCGAAGATATTCAAGGCGTGAACTTTACCTTGAACGATGTTAGGAGTCGATTCCATTCCCCAGGCATTATGGCACCAGATGACAGTGGCCTGATCTTGAAGCGCTGTTTTAATTCCCCGTGATAAGGGAATACCATCGGTTCCCTGTTTCATGATACCAGGACCAATACTCACCGGTTGAATCAGTTTTTTAATATCCAGCAGCATGACATGACCATAACCTTCATCATATCCTGAACTATTATGTCGATGTTCTTCACCCCAGCCAAATAGAACGCCTGATGCTTTAGATAATGCGTTCAGATCTGCCATCGAGTATCGATTGGTAATGTAAGTTTTATCAGCGACAGCGCGTTCCAGATATGAGATGAATACAAGATCAAGTCGATCTGCGAAAGGAATTTGTGCTAAGTATTCATTACATTCCTGTTTGGTAAGCCGCATCAAATGGAGATGTGTGTTCGCCGTTTTGTACTCTGGACTCAAGTTGGAAAAGCGGTTGAGATTGAGTGTAACGTTTTTCGATGTTTTATCAGTGAGATTGATGGATTTCTGAGTAAGCTCTGTTTCCAGACCGGAAAACGCCTGTAAGATCAATTTTGCCTTTGGCAGTTTCAGTTGTACTTCCTCAGGAACGACATACCAACTGTGTATGCCTCCTCGTTTTGAAGTTGACTTTTTACTAATGCCCGTCCCACGGTTAAGTAATTCGGGTAAGGTGAGTGGCTTTCCGTTTGTGTCCAAGATACGGAGCATCCCAGGAACATTTTGTTTACCACCATTCTCATTTTGTTCCACCAGACGTAGCGTCAGAGTACACTGTGGAACGGAGGTTGTTTGATTTTTTACGGGAGCCAGTAACAAAGCCAGATCTGCAGCAACTCTGTTAGACGGGAAAACAAAACAGCATGTGACAAGCAAAACAGAAAACAATTGAAGAGTGTGTTTTGGGTTCCATATCATGTTGATCACGAGATCCCCTTGGAAATAGAAAAGACAACAGTCACAGTCTACTTCTAGGTTACCCGGCTATTGAGTGCCTGCAAAGCCTGTTTGTGTTCTTCTGGAAATAAAAAACGACCAGACCATTACAAAATGTCTGGTCGCCTCGCACGGCACCTTCAATTACACGTGTTTGTTTATATCATGTTCTGATCTTAGTCGAAATCCGTGACTTCTCCGCCTCTGATACTTGAGAGAGCCCGATAGACTCCCAAATCAATGTTCTCAGAAATGAATCGGACGCGTCCATCTCCGAAGACAAACTGGGCACCACCTGTGTGGTTACTGCTGAAGTCATCGAAGTGAGAAGCGGGGTCGTTAGGAGTATGGTCTGTTGCCCCCAGGACGCGAGCAAACGTTTCTTCGCCTTCAGGGACGGCTCCGACCCAAGTAGTATACCAGCCGAAATTCGGGTCTGTTTTTCGTTCACCTACAAACAGTGTTTGTGAGAGGCCGTCGGTAATATCGCGAAAGCGTGTGTTACTGTTATGAAAGAAAAGCCCGGTACTTTGACAGGCTGAGCCCGCGGGAACAATCTCACAGTCATCTAATTCATCGCTTCCAAAGACTCCAATGTAATTAGCGAGCGCCAGTACCGCTAAAACATTTCCTGGATTTCCCTCTTCTTCTAGTTCAAACGTGTTAGGGGCAGGATCAGAAGGGCAACGGAACGCTGGTAAAATTTGATCGATTAGACCAGCAGTTTGACCAGGATCATTAATATCGAGATTAAAGTCGATTTGATTGTAGAGAGGTGATTGATCGAGATAAGGGAGAGCCATGGTTCCCCAACCCCAGCCGCTACCAAACTCAACATTGGATCCAACCCCGGGTTCAACGCCAATCCAACCTGAAGGTAAGATATTGTGGGTCTCATTATAATTATGAAGTGCCAGCCCTATTTGTTTTAAATTATTCTTGCAGGTGCTGCGGCGGGCTGCTTCACGTGCCTGTTGTACGGCCGGTAACAGCAACGCAATCAGAATCGCGATGATTGCAATCACCACCAGAAGCTCAATCAAAGTGAAGCCACGCTGAGTTTTCTTGAGTCTCTTCATCTCTAAACTCCGGGACGTTAGTCGGTATAAAGATATAAAATTTTGTAACAATGCAATCATTATTGCAAATGATTTGCGGAAGTCAATCTCTAATGCAAATTAATTGCAACAGTTTCTGAGGGTGTGGATATGCCGTGCCTGAACGGTCGTATTTCTCAAGATTTTCGAGTGGTTTTTACATTTCATTACATCAAGAGAGTGAGCCAGCAAATACGCTTTTTTGTCTATTTTTAGGGTGAATGGTGCAAAATTACTGTAGAAATATCGACTTCATCTTTGTTATTTCTCCTTAGGAAACGCCGTATTATTTACGAGCAAAAACCCTATTTCATGGGTTGAATTTTCTTTAATTTTTAATGAATCAAGAGACGCTACTTGAAAACAAACGGATTTTCATTTGAGAGTTCTCTGGTTATCATGGTTGACGTCTGTTAGATATCCTGCACCTTCTTCGACGATCCGATAGATTCGATGACCGCTCTCTCTCTTTCTCATTCTTATGCGTACTGCCAGCAACTGGCAAAACAGACAGCAGGGAATTTCTACTATTCATTTCTTGCTTTGCGTAAAGAACAGTTCCGGGCGATGTGCGTCTTGTATGCTTATATGAGAAACGTTGATGATTTGGGTGATGATCCACAACGTTCGTTTGAGGAACGTCTCGCATCATTAAGGGAGTGGCGATCAGAACTCCAGCAGGCGTTAGCAAATGGAAAGCAATTCTCAGATGAATTTTACCATCCCTGCTTCCCCGCGTTGCTCGATATCGTTCAACGTTATGAAATTCCAGAACACTATTTTTTTGATGTGATTACAGGTGTCGAGTCCGATTTACAACCCGTTTCTTATCAGACATTTGATGAATTAGCAGAATATTGTTATCGCGTTGCTGGCGTTGTGGGGTTGTGTTGTATACACATTTGGGGGTTTCATGATGACCGTGCATTCGATGCGGGAATTGAATGTGGACTCGCGTTTCAAATGACAAATATTTTGCGCGATTTGACAGAGGATGTCGATCAGGGACGAGTGTATTTGCCTTTGGATGATTTGGAGCAGTTCAATTACTCACGTTCCGATATCCAGGCACAGATTTATGATGAACGCTTTAAAGATTTAATGCAGTTTGAGGTGCAAAGGACGCGAGAATTTTACCAAAATTCGGAACGTCTGATTGATTATATCTCGCCTGCCGGACAAGGGATATTAAGAGCCATGTACCGAATTTATGGTGGCATTCTTAATGAAATTGAGCGTATGGATTTCGATGTTTACTCTTCCCGAGCAGGATTACCTCGCTGGCGGAAATTATTAATCGCAGGCGAAGCAATCGTTTCTTCGCGTTGGTTTTCTGTTCGCTCTGCCAGGTGAAACAAAATGAGCTTTGGGGTTCAAAAAGAAAGCTCCCGATAATCACATCAATTATCGGGAGCTAACTAGGAGCAGCAGGAACAAAGCTCACAAATTATTCGACACCAACATAGAGAGCCGGCGTTTTCATGAATAGATCCATATTGCTTTTGGAACTGAACAAGTAGAGTCTACCTTTGTACCAGGATGCAAAATCCAAAGTCCCTTCTTTGTCATCCTGATGATCAACTAACAGGACGATGTCACTGCCTCCGGCAGCCGGAGCATATTTTGCAGGTTCACGGTCAAACTTCACTTTGTTCTCCAGTGAAGCAAACTGATAGTTCATTGATTTAAAGGAAGAGCTGAATTCAGGTCGTGCGTCGACCAAAAGTCGATTCTCTCGTAAGGCAACGGGGCAGAATCCCTTTAAACCTTTAATATTGCCGCGACTGGCAATGAGTGCCAATTTCTTTTCAATCGGATCATGATAGTCGCTGGTCGCAATCTTACTGGCGGGAATTGGTGCCGGTTGAGTCTTCTTCTTTTGTTCTGGTTGTGGTTTAAATGGATTCTCTTCGGGTAGTTCCAACTCTTTTTTGACCACTTTTTTATCTGAAGAGGTTTTCTTTTCAGGTTCAATTACTGGTGTGGTTTGCGGCTCAAAGGGATTAAATTCTTTTTTGGGCTCTTCCTTAGCAATCTGAGGAGTCGCTTCCTTCTCAGGAGTTGTCGTTTTTGTTTTTTGTTTTTCATCAGACTTCTTCAAGCCTTCTTCTTCAAGCACCAAACCACTGAAGGGAGTTTTGACTGCTTCCTTCTCTTTCTTTTCGGCCTTGGGTTTGACGAAATTATCGGCAGCTTCTTCAGACATATCTGGAAACAGATTCTTAAATTCATCTTCGAGAACTACGTTTTCAGGACTGGTTTCTGTTGTTATTTCTTCAGCAAACTGAGTTTCATCGGTTTCCTTCGTTTCAGCTATTTTTTGTTCTTCAAGCCCATTGGCTGCTTCTTCCAGTTCTTCATCACTCAGTTTCTCAGTCGATGGAGCTACAGTATTCGCAACAGATGCTTTATTTTCAGCTGGTTTTTGTGGGGTTGTTACAACTGTTTGAGTTTCAGGAGCTGGTGCAGCTGGTAATTGAGGCTGTGCCGGCGAAACTGGTTTTTTGGTTACTGGCGAACTGAGTGGTGCTTTTTTGACAATCTGACTTGATTGTTGAAGACGCTTGGGGGTTTGGTTTGATTTTCTAGGTAAGAACTTTTCATACCATTTTCTTTGTTCACTCGGTTGCTGAAAACGATTTTGAGATGGAGTTTTCACAATATTCTGAGGAGTTGTCTGTACGTTTGAAGGTTGAGACTGATTGATAACACCCCGTCCGCTGCCAGAATTGGCTCCGGCTGTTTGAGGCAAAGCGTTGAGCTGCATGGGAGGCATTACCCGGCCATCTCGGCGGTATAACGCTTCCAACTGGCGTTGAATCTCACTTTGGCCTGACCTTGCATTAGGTCGTGGAACTGCAGTCTGATATTGCGGATTTGCAGCAGTTGGTTTTTGACCACCACGAACGATGACTGGGCGTTTCTGTTCTGGTTTCTTTTTTGTAGAACCAGTGCTTCTTTTTTGAAATAATGATTTTGGATTCAAAGTCAAACCGACTTGTTGTATCTGTGTATTTTTCTTTTCCTGTTTTGGAAAAATGGCACGTGGTTTTGTGCCACGACGTGCTGAATGCATTTCACGTTGAATGGCATCTAATAATGTACTTTGCGGGTTCCGCGCTGGTTTTTTGCTTTGTACTTTTTTTGAATTTACTTTAACGGAAGGTTTATCCGCAGACAGTAAGTTCAAATTCGTTAGCATTAAGCCAGAAATCGCGCTGAAAATTAAAACGCGAGCGGAGAAGCTTGTTCCTGCCTTCATCTCCTGAAATCTCCTGCTTCCTGAGTCTTGAGCCTTAACCAAATGGAATCCATGAGGAAGCACTCAATAAAGTTGCATTCTGAATGTTTTCTCGTATTGACGAGTCTTCATTTATTCGGAATATTGCTTTCAAATGATTAGTTCCGCATAATCGACATAATTATGCAGACTAGCCCTGCTGAGTTTTCTATCGTCGTGAATCTGGTCCTGTTTTGATGCCTATGTCGATTGTAGGAGTAGATTCCGCCGGGATCTTTGAAATAACCCGAACGACCGTTTTTATTGATAATCTTGCTCTAGGGTTGCCATCGTTTGCAGGTTTCCTATTTTAAAGTTGGTGAGTTCAGTACTATTTCAGGATGGAATCAATGAATGAAGCTCATTCCTCCACAGGAAACACCTTAATATTAGAGAGTTACTCATATGGATGATCCTCAGCAGAAGCCTGTTTCAAAGAGCATTGTCACCACTCATCAGGGTGAGAAACAAGGTCCCCCCAGACGTCGTTGGCTGGTACGTGGATTGGTTTTACTCTTAATGATCTCGCTGATCTTCAATTTGGGCTTTTATACCTTGTATCAGGAATATTTTAGCTCAAGCGGTGGTCCCACTGAGCAATTTGAAGCTGGTGATCGATTTGCGACAGAAAAGATTGCCATTATTTCTGTCTCAGGAACAATCATGCCCCCTTTTACCGAGCGAATTTTAAAATCGATCAAAAAAGCACATGAAGATGATCAGGTCAGAGGTGTCTTGCTGGAAATTGACAGTCCAGGAGGTTTTGTTGCCGATAGTCAACAAATCTATCACCGTCTATCTGAATTGAGCAAGAAGAAACCGATTTTCGTTTACATGAAGCGGATGGCAGCTTCGGGAGGGTATTACATTGCAATGGGGGCCGGTGAGGATGGAGTCATCTTTGCAGAACCGACCACCTGGACCGGTTCATTGGGAGTGATTATTCCCCGTTTTGATATGAGTGGGCTGGCTGAAAAAGTAGGTGTTGTGTCAGATCCACTCAAAACGGGTGAATTCAAAGACTCATTGAATCCGTTTCGGAATCTCACCAAACGGGAACGAGCAATCTGGGATCATATTCTGGATGAGTCTTATCAACGTTTTTTAAATGTCATCACGGACAATCGGAAAAATCTTGATTACGAACAGGTAAAAAAATTGGCAACAGGGCAGATCTATCCCGCTGCCGATGCAAAAGAGAACGGCTTGATAGACGAGATTGGTTATCAGGAGGATGCTTTAGCTCGTTTGCAGGAAAAAATCGGACTCAAAAAAGTTCGCGTGATCAAGTATAATCATCCAGCATCCCTGGCTGATATTTTATTGGGATCTGCTGAAGCAAGTCAGGTGGAGAACCGCAAGCAGGCACTTTTGGAATCCACTGTTCCACGGGCGATGTATCTCGCTTCGTGGTTGGGAGATTTGCCTGGCTGGCAATAATTCGTATTAGGCTCTAATGTCTATCAGATGTAAAGCGAGTATATGTTTGCGCAAGAAGAACCTTCAGTTCCTCCTTCAAATCCTTATTTGAACGATTCCTATTCTTATGGTGCGCCGTCACCTGTGATGGGATTTGTTTGGGACGCCTTCTGGTTTCTTTATTTTATATTTATGATCTGGATGCTGGTCGATTGTGTCCGTAAAGATCCGGATCGCTTTTTATGGTTTTGGGTGATTCTGGTATTCCAGCCTTTTGGAGCGTTCATTTATTTCTTTATTCGCTGGTTGCCTACCAATCAATTTCAGCTTCCAGAATTTGCCAGACCCTTATTTCATCAGCGTCGCATCAATGAACTAGAGACAGCGGCGTTACAAATTGGTAATGCCTACCAGTTTGTGCGTTGGGGAGACGCTTTGAAAGAGGCAGGTATTCAGCAGAAAAGTTTAGATGCCTATCTTCAAGCATTGAATAAAGAACCGGATAATCTGCAAGCGTTATGGGGGGTCGCACAAATTGAAATGCAGCTTAAGAAATATGAGAGCGCAAAAACCCGTTGTCACCTCATTCTGGAAGCCGATCCCGAATATAAGTTTGGCGACGTATCGCTGTTGTATTGTAAAACGATTTGTCAATTAGACACTCCAGACAAAGCCAGAGAGCATCTGATAAAACATACGAAACGTTGGCGACAACCTGAGGCCATGTTTATGCTGGCAACATTGGAAGCAGAAGCAGGTGACCACCAGGCCGCGCGTAAAACTTTGCAAGGTATGTTACTTGATATTAACGGAAGTCCGCGGGGAATCGCTCGCAAGTTCGTTCGTTGGAAAAGTAAGGCGCGGCGATTACTTAAGCATTTACCAAAGTCTTAAATAATCCCATGTAAGGGGCCACCCGGCGCACCAAGTTGATCGACTCGTTTGGTAATTTCAGGATCTTCAATTAAAGGAGGCGCATGGTGTGGCTTGATGCGTGCATCAATCACCAGCGAACCCTGGCAGCCCCAATGTTTGTTTTCTGTAAATGCTTCTATGCCATCAATATCACTGGCGGGATTGGAGCGGGTGAAAACCGTCCACAAAAAATTATTCAGACTGGTGGAGGTGAAGTCGCTGTCATCGACGAGTACAGTCAGCGGGAATTCATTGATGGGATGAGCTAACGGCAATTCGTTACAAAAACGAGGGAGGTCTTGATTGTTTTCCTCAAATGCTGGTGCCCTGATAGCCAGAATACCAGGATGGCAGAGTTTCGGGTCAGAAAATCCGGTCGGAAGTGAGAAACTGTCAGGAATGGATGTCGGTAGGGCACGTTTTGTCGGACCAGCGGCCGCCATCACGACTTTAGAGCCAGAATTAAAACCTGTTCCCGAATAATCAAGTGTATCCATCGTTGTGCAGGTTTGAAAATGCAGGTCGCGTTTCCAGTCGATTCGCTCGAGTAAATGTGAAAAAAATGCTCCAATATTTTCAGCATCTAACTGAGGATTATCTTCATGGGCCACAATCATCAGGTATTTAGCCAGGCTCAATTGGCCCTGTCCCAGAATGGCATTGGCGTTAGTCAGAATTTCCTGTGGTTTACGCTCTTTATCGTAAGGGGTGTAACGTTCGCTCCCCACTGCCAGTAGTAATGGATGGACGCCAGCAGCATCGACAGCATGTACCTGGTGCACACCAGGAATGACCGAGGGAATCGCAGGTCCTGTGATTTCATGGATGATAGCGCCAAAAGCGGTATCTTCCTGAGGAGGTCTGCCGACGACAGTGAATGGCCAGATGGCATCATTGCGATGGTAGACGGCTTCCACATTCATCACAGGAAAAGGGTGAGCCAGACTATAGTAACCCAGATGATCGCCAAACGGACCTTCGGGAAGTAATTGTTCCGGATCGACCCAGCCCGTAATACAAAAGTCGGCATCAGCGTACATCGGCAGGCCGTTTTTATTCCGAATCATACGAATGGCACGTTTGCTCAAAGCACCCGCAAATGTGAGTTCCGAAAGGCCTTCCGGCAATGGCATCACAGCAGAGAGCGTCATCGCGGGAGCGCCACCGACAAAAATGTTTACTTTGAGAGGCTCTCCTTTTTCAATCGCTTCAGCGTGATGAACGCCGATGCTGCGATGAATCTGGTAATGCAATCCGATCTGTTGATTCGGTTGATACTCATTTCCAGCCAATTGAATTCTGTACATCCCCAAGTTGGAGTTCATCAAGCCGCCACGCTTGGGCGATTCTGTATAAACTTGAGGCAGAGTGACAAAGGGGCCACCGTCATCAGGCCAACTTCGGAGTTGGGGCAGGTCCTGAAGCTGAATTTGATTTTCAATGACGGCACCACGGGAGCGAGAACGCGGCAGCATGTGTAACAAAGAGAAAGGAACATCGAGATAGCGCAGGGGGTGCTTCCAGAATTGGGAAGGATCTACTTTTAATTCGACGAGATGATTCACAGCCGCTAAGGCATCGCGAAAAATATATTGCGTGCGTTCGAGTGTACCAAACAGATTACTGACCATCGGGAATTTGCAATTTCGAACATTGGCAAAATAAATGGCAGGGCCGCCTGCCTGATAGACACGGCGTTGGATTTCCGCCGCCTCTAAATTGGCATCGATCTCTTGTTCAATTCGGATTAACTGGTTCG
This sequence comes from Gimesia aquarii, assembly GCF_007748195.1. NCBI lineage: Bacteria > Pseudomonadati > Planctomycetota > Planctomycetia > Planctomycetales > Planctomycetaceae > Gimesia > Gimesia aquarii. The sequence goes on along the minus strand of NZ_CP037920.1, from coordinate 6,157,590 downwards.
TCCGTTCCAGATCGTTGACACACTCACGCAGTCCTCGGTATCCCATCGGGGCCCTGTTCCATTCATGCAAAATTAATTATTCGTTGTTGCCATCAGCAGATTAACGGTTGCTGAAGAATTATACCACGCAGAAGTCCAGTGAACACTGGATTGCTGATCCGTTTGTATTTGCATTCCGGCATCGATCTTCTATGATTCGCCTGCAGTCGTATTTTTTTCTTATCTTAAGATCCGTTTTCAGCGAATTATGTAAAGATCATTATGGAAGCAATAGCCAATGGATTGATATTGCTGGTGCTATCAGTCGGCCATGCTGAGCTCTGGATCGTGGTCATCAATCGCACACACGCTCTGCCGATACACGATGTCCGCCTTAAGAGACTGAGGCATGTGCTGGAGCTATTAATGGTTCTGTTTCCCATAGTGCTTTTTCTCTCTGTGGGGCTGTACACGCCAGGGGTTCTGGTAGGTGGGGACTGGAATCAACTCCCTTTTTGGTGGAAGCCTGTCCTATTCGTGTGTGCCTTGGGATTTCTGGGCTTCTTGTATTCCGGGTTTCGCCATCTGCTTTATAAACCACCCCGCCAGCAGACCGAACACCAGTCTGAACTGATCCACATCCGCCAGCGACTCAATCAGGATCTGATCGGAGAGGGGCCTTATCATTATCTGGCCGGTCTTCCCTTTAACCAGATTTTCAGTGTGGAATTCACGGGGAAAAAATTCGAACTCCCCCGACTACCTGCGAACTGGGAAGGTCTGAGAATCTTGCATTTGAGCGACTTCCATTTTTCTGGCACATTGAAACGTGAGTATTTTATCGAGCTATGTCGGATTGCTCAGGAAACAGAGCCTGATCTGATTATCTTCGCTGGTGACCTCATAGACGAAATGAAATGTCTCGACTGGCTGGACGACACACTGAGCCCGATGCAAGCACCTTTGGGGTGTTTTTTTATTCTAGGTAATCATGACTGGCATCAGGATAGTCTTCAGATTCGAGAGACTATGATGAAAGCAGGCTGGATCGATCTCACTACTGAGCCATTTCTTCTGGAGCATGAAGGACACACGCTGCAACTGGCGGGAACCGAAGTCCCCTGGATGGGAGCGCATCCGGAACTCAAGCAACCAGCTATAGAGGAAGGTAGTGGAGCAGAGTCTGACTTCCTCTTGCTCGTTAGTCACACCCCCGATAATTTTCACTGGGCTGTTCGCCAGGGGTATGATCTGGTGCTTTCCGGTCACACACATGGCGGACAGGTCCGCTTCCCTTTGATCGGCCCGGTCTTTACGCCGAGTTTGCACGGGACGCGTTATGCAAGTGGGACGTTTGCCCGTGGTTCGACCGTGTTGCACGTCAGCCGTGGTGTGTCGGGGATTCATCCGTTACGCTTGTTCTGCCGTCCGGAAATCAGTCTTTTAACATTACACACAACCGATTCAAAAGATCGATGAACTACGTTGGTTTCAACGTGCTTCAGATTGCCTTGCCGAAGCTTGACGCGCAAATCCACTTTCCGAAACATGAAATTCTGCCCAAACCGGTAAATGATCGGAAACGACCAGGGCTTCTTTTTCCGTTAGTCCAAAGCGTGTTTTGAAATCATAAATGCCAGACTTTCCGGTGAATTCCTGTGAACGGTGACGGCTGAACAAGATATTGTCATATTGTTTTGATTTTCGGGTATTCGTGGGGGTTTGGGAGACGGTCCACATGAGATCGGGGACCAATCCCAGCTCTCCCAGATTCCGATCATTTACATTCAAATCGCCAAGCAAGATGACATCGTCTTCCTGGCTGCCATCGTTGGAAACGACTCGGTAAACATCGTCCAGAACATTCAGTTCTTGTTTCGTTTCATCCGGGTCGGTATGAATATTGATTAAAGAAAACGTAAACGGCTGCTTACTGGAAGAGCTCAATGTCTGAAAATGAGCAATGTAAGGGGGGCGATGCAACTTGTCGTATTTATCGATCACCGTATAAGTCCATTTATCGTTCACAGCAATTCGTTCGGTATTATAGAAGTAGGCGTACTGTTCCTTACTGGCAGTTCTTCCCAATCTGGGACCAATCAGGTAGGCATAACGGTGGTTTCCAGAATTAACAATGCTCAAGAATTCGTCCATAAATGATTGATCCTGCGAACGAATTTCCTGGACTGCGACTACATCAAACTGCTGGATAATACGTGCCAGAATTTGAGGTACGTTTGGTTTTTTCATTTTGCTTTGACCAAACACCTGAATATTAAATGTAGCAATCCGAATGGTATTTTCAGATTGTGGCAGGTCGATTTCGGTGGAATCCCAGTCTGATGGCGTCGAACTGGAAATCGTAGAAGAGACGAAGTCAGTAACCCAGTTCGTGACCTGCTTCGGTTTGATTCCGAAATGAAACATTCCTCCACCGAGCAGACTGACCAGTAATAATGTCAGCCCACGCGATTTCCATGATCTAAGGAACGGAAGTCTGAATTTGGGTATAAGGGCCATAGTACCATCCGTGGTAATGTGTATGACGGAAATGAAGTAGGAATCTGTGGATAAATATGCCAGCCTCTCTGGAGAAGAGAGACCGAAGAAAGGAGCCGAAATTTAACAGATTTCTGAATGATGGTGTAGATCAAATTTTAAAGAGAAAGTTTCGCTGGAACGTATCCCCCTTGCCGATCTAACTCAGATCCGATACGCTTAATTCCGTGGACCGTGTACATATTTCGCTGTTGTATCTCTTATTCTGACAACAGCTTACATGAAGGGCATCGAATACTTTGTGTCGAAGACTGACGATTACGGTTCCTTCTCTCAGCTTCGGCGGTGCAGAAGGTGTTGCCACCATGATGGCAAACCACTGGGCGCACATCGGGGATTCAGTCACTCTCATTACCTTGGATTCTGCGAAAACTGATACGTTTACGTTTTCAGAATCAGTCCAGCGGTACGCTTTAGGTGTGATGCAGGACTCTGATCATCTGATTCAAGCGGTGTTTAATAACAGGCTGCGTGTCAGACGATTGCGAGAAATGATTACGGAGTCTCGACCCGATGTTGTCATCAGTCTTACTGATCGCATGAACGTTTTGACGTTGCTTGCAGCGCGAAAAGCGAACTGGCCTGTTCTAATCTCAGAACGTTCTGACCCGCGGCATCATCCGATCGGGCGACTGTGGTCATTTTTGCGAAAACGAACATATCCACGAGCGATCAAATTGATTGTTCAAACTCAAGGAGTTGCTGAATATTTCAAGCCCTGGATGCGACCCTCACAAATTGAAGTCATTCCGAATGCCGTTCCCATTCCTCGTTCAGCACAAGTTCCAATTGTCACAGAACGATCGCTTAACTCACGGCCGGAGTCGAATGTGATTTTTGGTATGGGTCGGCTTTCTTATGAAAAGGGTTTTGATTTGTTAATCGATGCGTTTGCTTTACTGGCGGCTGAATTTCCCGAATGGAAGTTATGCATTTTAGGAGAGGGGCCGTTACGTGAATCATTACAAGCGACTATTGATGAACGTGGATTACAAAATCAGGTCGAATTGAAGGGTTGGGTGGGAGATCCTGAACTCATTCTGGACCAGGGAAAGCTGTTTGTACTTCCATCGCGATATGAAGGGTTTCCTAATGCATTGTTACAGGCGATGTCACGTGGATTGGCTTGTATCAGTTTTGATTGCGAAAGTGGACCAACGGAGATCATTCGCTCTGGAATCGATGGGTTATTGATACCACCGGGAAATGTTTCTGAAATGGCTAATACCCTCAAGCATTTAATGAGCGATAAAACACTACGAAAGAAATTTGCTGTCAATGCGCTGGAAGTGACACGGCGGTTTTCTGTGACACAATATTTTCAGCACTGGGATCAACTCATCAATCAATCGATTTCCTGAAGAGCTATGTTATGCGACAATTTGTCATACTTCGCCATGACCATCCCCAATTGCATTGGGACCTGATGTTGGAAGAAGAAGGCGTGCTTAAAACCTGGCGTCTCAATGAGCTACCAGCCATAGATCCGGCATCCGATGAATCATCGATTGACTTGGTTGCCGAAGCGCTGCCCGATCATCGGCTGGTTTATCTGGATTACGAGGGACCAGTCTCTGGAGATCGTGGTGAGGTTCAGCAGTGGGACCGCGGTACATTTTCACTTCTGGAACGCAGCGATGGATTAATTGTGGCATTGTTGACAGGGGAAGAACTGGCGGGACGGGTCACACTCAAAAAAACGGAACAGGAAAACCAGTGGTCGTTCAATTACACCGCGTTTTTTTAATGTGGTTTATTGGTTTTCAGCAACTGCTTTTCCGGCAATGCGAAAGAGACCAGGTTGAACTTCCAAGGCCGTCAAGTCGGGTAATTCATTTTTGCCATGATCCAGGTTCACGATTAACGCGTCGTTGCCATTATTTTGCCCCCATTCAATATGCCAGCCATCCTTACGTGCTTCCTGGATCAAATCTGCGATTGCTTCTTCGATTGGTATGGGGAGCAACCCAGCCCGCGCGTTTTCCAGCTCAAGAACAAGGCGATTTTTTTCCAGTAACCAGGGCTTGAATTTCAGACTGATGATGCCCGACCATTTTTTCAATGACAAACGGAATCCCAATTCGACCTGATCGTTTCCAAACTTGATTCTTGGATCAGAAATTCCTTTTGGTACCCACTCGTTGTATTTTTGATGCAATTCTTCTGCCAGCCATGCATTAATCTGTTGTTCGCTAAATTCCTGTGACCATTGTGGTTCATGATTGTGTACATCATTCACCAGTTGCATCGAACGTTGAACGAACTGTTTGGCTTTTTGCTGCCGGACTTCCGGTTTCGATTCGGCCTGAAGTGCTGCCTGATAAAATTCAGGGACCTGAGCAGAAGACCAATAAAGGCCTCCTGTGACTCCTCCCAACAGGAGGAGTAGTACAAAGAGAAGTAGTAAAAAACGTTTCATAAGGAAATGCTAGGTCGCTTTGAGAGAAGCGTCAAGACCGTTACGCTGAGAGAGAATTTGCGGAAAACGCAGTATTGCGCTAAGTTGAATCCTTAAAGATACTTGTCGAACGCGCGAAGGTCTTTTATGATCGGTCGTCCCGATCCTGATTACCGTGCGAAACTTTCTAGTATCGTACGTTTGAGATTGCAGGAATCCTCTCGTTTTTGGCAGCCAAGAGAAATAATAAGAGCATTTTTATGAGTACCGTTCGAACCCGTTTTGCCCCTAGTCCAACAGGCTACATGCATATTGGAGGTATGCGGACTGCTTTATTTAACTGGCTCTGGGCACGGCACAACGGTGGGCAATTTATTCTTCGCATCGACGACACTGATCAGGAACGCAATCTTTCCGAAGCACTCGATCCCATTCTACAAGCATTTAAATGGTTGGGACTGAATTGGGATGAAGGACCCGAAGTGGGAGGCGATAACGGACCTTACTTTCAGTCCGAGCGAAATGACCTTTATCGGTCCGCCGTTGATCAACTACTGGCCGAAGGTAAAGCCTATCGCTGTTATGACACACCTGAGCAAATTCAGGCTGACAGAGAAGCGGCTCAAAATGAAAAGCGAAACTATCTGAATATTCGCCGTTCATTGGAGCTTTCAGAAAGTGACAAAGAACAATACGAAGCAGAAGGACGTGCTCCCGTAGTACGCTTGTTGGTTCCCCGGGATCAGAAGATTCAGATTGATGATGCCGTGCGTGGTCATGTTGAGTTTGACGCGGGCTTGATGTCAGACCCGGTGATCCTGCGGGCGAACGGAACACCTCTCTATAATTTAGCGACCGTGATTGATGACGCACAAATGAAGATCACACATGTGATTCGTGCGGAAGAACATCTTTCAAACACACCAGTGCAGGTCTTGATTTTCCAGGCATTGGGCTATCAACTGCCGCAATTTGCTCATATTCCGTTTGTCGCAGCGCCGGGGGGAAAAGAAAAACTGAGTAAACGAAAACTCGATAAGTACCGAAAGAGCCCTCAATTCAAAAAAATGTTTGATAAAGCAGAGGCTGTCTTTCCACGGATTGGTCTGGAAAATGCCGGAGGCCTTGATCCTGTGATGGTCGAATATTATGAGAAGATTGGCTATCTTCCCGAAGCAATCTTAAATGCACTCTCCCGATTGGGCTGGTCTTTGGACGATAAGACCGAAATTATGTCGCTGGACACGATTATCGAGAACTTTACCCTTGATCGCATTGTCAAATCTGCTGCAGGCCTTGATCCGGATAAACTGCTCAGTTTTCAGTCTCATTGGATGAATCAATTATCCATGGATGAAAAAGTAGAGCGCTGCAGTCCTTTTCTGGAAAAAGCAGGTTTGGTTCAAGACGCGAGTGCTCCCGAAACCAAACAAAGGATCAGCCATGTGATTATCGGGATGGAAGATCGTTTGAAAATCGCCAGTGACATTCTGGACTTCGATGAATTTTTTGTTGCCGACGATCAACTGGTGTATGATGCAAAAGCGTTCAAAAAACGAATTAAAAAATCCGCAGAAGCAGTTACTCTGTTAGAAAAACTGAAAGAAAAGTTAGCTCAGGCCAGCGACTTTAATGCGGAGGCATTAGATCAACTGTTGCACGACTTTGTGGAACAGGAAGGGATTGGGATGGGGCAGATTATTCATGCGTTGCGTGTGGCCGTCAGTGGAAAAGGGACGGGAATCGGAATGTTTGATTGTCTGGCCATTCTAGGGAAAGAAAGTTGCGTTCAGCGAATTGATCATGCGATTTCTCTTAGTCAGAGTGAGTAATTAAGCAGTAGAATCGAGACAGGCTGGTCCTGTGATTGATGAAATCATTTAAGGAGTAAGGGATGTCGACTCCCGAAGAAAAAACACCAACCGATTTTATTCGGACAATCATCGAAGAAGATAATCAAACAGGCAAACATGACGGGCGTGTGCATACACGTTTTCCGCCTGAACCGAATGGTTATCTGCATATCGGGCATGCCAAATCAATCTGTCTCAATTTTGGTATTGCCGGTGAGAATCCAGGTGGCCTTTGCAATCTGCGGTTCGATGATACCAATCCTGAAAAAGAGGACGTGGAATACGTCGATTCGATTAAAGAAGATGTTCGCTGGCTGGGGTTTGACTGGGCGGATCGTGAGTATTTTGCGTCTGACTATTTCGATCAGCTTTATGAATACGCGATTGTGTTGATCAAAAAAGGAAAAGCGTATGCCTGCGATTTACCCGCGGATCAAATGCGCGAATATCGAGGAACTGCTACTGAACCAGGTAAACCAAGTCCGGGTCGTTCCCGGTCGGTCGAAGAAAACCTGGAACTCTTTGAACGTATGAAAAATGGTGATTTCAAGGAAGGCGAATTTGTCTTACGTGCCAAAATCGATCTGGCTTCACCAAACTTCCATATGCGCGATCCTGTGATCTATCGTGTGCGACATGTGCACCACCATCGTACGGGGGACAAATGGTGTATCTATCCGATGTATGACTATACGCACTGTATTTCAGACTCAATCGAAAAGATCACACATTCCATTTGCACACTCGAATTTGAAGACCATCGGCCACTTTATGATTGGATTCTGGATGAGCTGGAAATTTTTCATCCTCAGCAAATTGAGTTTGCACGCTTAAACATGACTTACACAGTCATGAGTAAACGGAAACTATTGGAACTGGTCCAGGGTAACTACGTTTCTGGCTGGGATGATCCCCGCATGCCGACAATCTGTGGAATGCGACGTCGGGGTGTGACACCAGAATCGTTACGCGAATTTTGTAAGACGATCGGGGTGACGAAGTTTAATTCAATGACCGATAAAGTCGTACTGGAGAATTCCATTCGAGAACATTTGAATCAGGTTGCTCCGCGTGTGATGGGAGTATTGAATCCTTTACGTGTGGTGATTGATAATTATCCCGAGGATACGACCGAAGAGTTGGATGCGGTAAACAATCCCAACGACGAATCTGCAGGAACACGGAAAGTACCTTTCTCAAAAGTCATTTACATTGAGAAAGAGGATTTTATGGAAGATCCACCAAAGAAGTTCTTCCGGCTTTCTCCCGGCAAAGAAGTTCGATTGCGTTATGCTTATTTTGTGACCTGCGTCGATGTGATCAAGGATGATACAGGTGAAGTCATAGAATTACGTTGTACTTACGATCCTGAGACAAAGGGGGGAAATGCTCCCGATGGTCGAAAGGTTAAAGCAACAATTCACTGGGTTTCAGAATCACATGCCGTTGATGCGGAAGTCCGACTCTACGATCACCTTTTCAAGACTCCCGATCCTGAAGATTTGCCTGAAGGAGTTGATTATAAAACGAATCTCAATCCAGATTCGTTGCAGGTTTTAACGGGGTGCAAGCTGGAGCCAAGTTTGAGAGAGGCCGAGCCGGGCAGCCGCTTTCAGTTCGAACGTCTGGGATACTTTTGTGTGGATCGTCAGGATTCCTCACCTGAGAAGCCGGTGTTCAATCGAACTGTGACATTGCGGGATGCCTGGGCCAAGGTCGAAAAGCAGCTTCAGAACCAACCCAAAAAGAAGTGAGAAAAACAAAGGGATTCTGAGCTACTAACAGTCAATCCTGAAGAGCGCATAAAAAAACACTCGTCGGATTGATATCCGACGAGTGAGCCCATGCACTTCAAAGTGCTCATGTTTTCAAACTTTGAATTATGGTGTTCGTTGAGCTACCGAAAAATCGCTGTTGGATGTAGCAGGCGCTGATTGCTCAGAGCGTGGAACACGACGAGTCCAGCCACTGGCACGAACGATTGAAGGTAGTGAGTTTCCTGAAGACTTCGGCTTATAACCGGCTCGGCGTGTGGGAGGGAATGCCGACTCGGTTGATTCCTGATAAGACGAACGTCGGAACGCAGGATCATCATCTAAGCTGGATCTCCGTGGATCAGAAGCAGGATCCCGTTTGTATTTGTCGCCGTTTGCATCAAATGTGTCATCTTTCTTTTTGTTTAATGCAGATCGTTGGCGAATTGGCTCGGGGGCTCCCGCTGAAGTATAAGGTTCAGGCGTGGGAAGTAAAGCTGTGGCCGTTCCACCAAATCCACCATTAGATGGATAGACATAAGCAGTACGGGTGGTGGGAATCGTTCGCATGACAGTGACCGGCTTCATGGCAGTGACTGTTGTCTTCACATATCGTGTGGAGTTAACGGCAACTTTGCGAGTCGTTGTATAAGGAACCATTTTAGCGACGTTGTATGTCACCTTCCGAGTTTGATGCACGGCAACCTGACGAGTGACAGGCACGTTTTGTGTCACAACATTAGGAACGTAGTGTCTAGTGGTACGGTATCGTGGCGTGAATGCCATTCTCATCGAGTAACCGGTTCGATTCATCCACCCCATTAAGTTGGGGCGGTTATCGTAGTCACAAGGAGACACACGTGGGATGCAATGACGTTGTGCTACCCAGCGACCCATGTCTCTTTGAACCTGCCGACACTCCGTCACATTCTGATATGACGTGTAAGGCACATCAACGGTTCTGGGCTCAAGTACCTGCCGGTACTCAGTCACCTGTTGATCAACATATTTGGTTTCCGTAACCGGCCTCATCACAGTCTGATTGACGGGGCGGTACTCTGTTACCGGTACCTGTCGATAGGTTGTTTGTGTAACCGGAATCGGACACTGTACCACTGGTTGGGGACAGCAATTTTGAATTACGGGTGGTGGTGCACAGGTATTACAGTTGTCAAAGGGCCGCCATTGAGCCTGGGCAGTACCGGCAGCCAAAGAAAACAATGTAATCCCCACTACGGGAATTGAACGAATGACGCATTTTAACATGAGCATGTCCTACAAAGAGAGTCTTTGAGAGGGGTATTTGAAAGAGTAATGTGAAGTGTGCAAGGTTTGATAGCTAAGGCTCGCTACAAAACCATTGCGATGGGGCACGGTTTTTATGAAAATTTGAAAAAGGGGTCAAGTCGTATTCGGCAAAATGCCGATAAGGTGCTGCCTGAGTTTTACAAAAATGGATTTAATTAGCGATTTTCAATAGAGTTAGCGGAATTGAATCTTTTTGAGAGTTTGCTGAACGAGGAAAAAATAAAGACAGGTTTGCGTGGATTACGAGAGAAAACTGATCTCTGGAATGCGAAATTGCCGATGAAATCCCTGTTATCGGGCAAAGTAATTCCTTCTTTTTCAGAGATTCCTCCTCGATAACACCGTATTCACGAAATGACATTATCCGGATCTATCTAACGTGTATTAAAGATTTAATTTTAATAGACTTACATCTTCAATACCGATAAGATTCCTGTTGCTGGCAATATGGATATTGCTATAAGATCTGTCGTTTCATAATACAATAATCATCTCATTTGCTCGATCCCTTCACTCCTGCCCGGTTGTTAAGATCGAATGAGAGACCAATTAAGTAGCAACATGGAAGTTGTTCTGTGGACAATCTCTCTTCAGACAATCAGGAACGCTCATTCCTCAGCGAGACATTGTGCGCGATGACCCAGTTTGTGGTCACCCACTCTAAGTTTAGTCTGGCGTTTGCGCTCATTATTTCCATTGGTTGTGTGTTACTGACGGTCTTCCGTTTGGAATTCAAAACAGATCGTGCTGATTTAATTGATCCCACAGCCGCCTTTCATAAAAAATGGATCAATTATACAGAGAGTTTTGGTAGTTCCTCTGACCTGGTGTGTGTCGTTGAGTCGGATACTCCCGAAGCCATAAAGTATGTACTACGCGTTCTGGGAAAGCGGATTGAACAACATCCTGAGTTATTTGAAAATCCGCTCTATCAAATTGATCCCGGTGATCTTCCGTCGAAGGGATTACAATATTTGACCCCCCAGCAGTTACAGACGGGATTAGATCGACTGGATGAATATGGCCCGATCTATCGTGGTGGACGTTGGGATCTAACACAGGTTGATTTACTCTATGATCGACTGAAATATCAGATTCAGTCGCGATCCACGAGCTATCGTGGGGCAGAACGCGAAGAACATCTGGAGCCTCTCTTCAACCACGCTGCGATTCTATCGAACAGTATGTCGCGTTATCTGGCGAATCAGAGTGATTTTCAGTCTCCCTGGCCTTCAATTGTTCCCGTGAATGAACGAATGCGCGAGCGATCACGAGAAGTGATCTATCTATTGAACCAAAGTGGGACGATGGGATTTCTCAAAGTATTCCCCGTACATCAGGAAAACGGGTTTGATGGTGCGACTAGTGCGATTGAAAAAATGCGCAGTATCATTGGAGAAGTGGCAGCCGAAAACCCTGAGGCAAAGATAAGCCTGACTGGAATTCCGGTACTTGAGAACGATGAGATGCGCAAATCACAGTCCGATATGATTAATGCATCAATCATCTCCTGTCTCGGTGTGGGACTCTTGTTATTTATCGGGTTTCGAGGTTTTAGACATCCCATCCTAGCGTTGATCATGCTGTCGGCAGGCATGGCGTGGGCGTTTGGATATACAACGTTAACCATTGGTCACTTAAATATCCTTTCGGTTTCTTTCGCTGTGATTCTGATCGGGCTCGGGATCGATTTTGGAATACATTATCTGGCTCGTTACATCGAACTACGTCATCATGGGGAAAATCTGGAAGCGGCACTTCTTAAGACATCGAGTACCGTAGGAACCGGTATTGTTACTGCAGCATTGACGACAGCGTTGGCCTTTTACTGTGCTGGGTTGACACCTTTTCTGGGAATTGCCGAGTTAGGATTCATCGCCGGTGGTGGAATTCTACTCTGTGCAGTTGCGACATTTATTGTTTTGCCTGCACTGTTATCACGGGCTGATCGGAATATCGAAGTCAAGCAGATGCCCACCCCCTTTCAGGGGAAATGGTTACAGAAAATTATCATCCGATTTCCACGGAGTGTGGCTTTGTGCTCTTTGGGTGTGGTTGCTTTCTGTGCGGTTCAGATGCTGCAAAAAACAGACGACGGTTGGAAGTCTCGTGTGGTTTATGATTATAACCTGCTAAACTTGCAAGCTTCCGGTCTGGAATCGGTGGAAGTTCAAAAACGCATTTTTAATGATGCTCAAAATTCTCTTTTGTTCGCGGTTTCGGTGGCAGATAGCGTCGACGAAGCCCATGCGCTCCGCAGGAAGTTTGAAGCATTGCCTACCGTACATCATGTTGAAGAGCTGGCTTCGCGCGTTCCCGCTCATTCGCCACGTGAGACAAATCTGCTCGTTCAATCGTTTCGGGCTCAGTTAGAGCAATTGCCCGATACTGTTCCCTATGTTAACAGATTGAATCCTCTCATTATTGGACGAAAACTGGAACAGTTTTATGTGCTCTTGTCTCGCTATAACCATCCGAAAGCTCAGGCAACGGCACGTGTACTCGATCAATTTCTGAATCGATTTGAGTCGATGACACTGTCTCAGCAATCACGTTTTCTTGACGAATTTCAGTATCGCACAACGGCTTCTCTGTTAGGTCAATTTAAAGCGTTACGAGGGGCTTCCGACCCGGCTCCTGTTCGTTTTTCAGATCTTCCTCGGTCTTTGACTTCTCGCTTTGTGAGTGCAGAGGGGAAATGGTTGATTCAGGTATATCCCCGCGATCATATCTGGGAGATTGGTCCGCTGGAAGAATTTGTAAAAGAGGTTCGCTCCGTTGACCCCGATGTCACTGGAACGCCATTACAAAATTATGAGGCTTCGCAGCAGATCAAGGTCAGTTACAAAACAGCTTCAGTTTATGCTCTGGCTATTATTTGCATCGTTTTATTGTTTGACTATTTAAGCCGTCGACACGCTGCCATGTCGATGATTCCTGCGTTAGTTCTTGCAACTTGCACCTGGTTTATTCTCTTCAATCGAGGAACGCCCATCAGTATTGAAGCAGCTATAGGCATGTTTTTGGTGATGTGCATCGGAGTTGCGTTTGTTTTAGATCGACAAAGTCTTTACGACGTTTTTTTGACAATGCTGCCTCCCGTCGTTGGTGGTATTGTCATGTTTGGGATTCTGGCAATGATGTCGATCGATCTCAATCCGGCAAATCTGATTGTGTTACCCTTGATTTTAGGGATTGGCGTCGATGACGGCGTGCATGTCGTTCATGATTATCGGATGAAAAAAGGCGCCTATAAAACATCTCCAAGTACCATTAATGCCATCGTCTTGACTTCGCTTACTTCCATGATCGGTTTTGGAAGTATGATGATCGCAACGCATCGGGGGCTCTATAGTGTTGGTCTGGTGCTGGTGATTGGTGTTGCCTGTTGCTTGTTCGTTTCCCTTGTCACCTTACCAGCTCTTTTGACCTGGATTTCCAATCGCGAACAAGCGACCGATTCAGTAAGCGTCAATAGTGGAGATGACAGGCAAAACAAGCATGGTAAGAAGCGGCGAAACCGCAACGAAATGGAAGCCGCCGCTTGATTGGGTGCTTACATGATCCAGCCGCCGCCAAGCACTCGATCCTGGTCATAAAGTACCACCGCTTGACCTGGTGCAACACCATATTCCGGATTATCAAACGAAACACGGAAGCGATCTTCGTCTAGAATTTCAACGGTGCAGTCTGCTTCCTTGTGCTGATACCGGATTTGAGCCTGACAGCGTATTTCAGAACCGGGACTGTCAATCAACCAGTTGCTACGATTGGCTTCTAACGTTTTTCGAGCCAGATCCTCGCGCGTTCCAATTACCACGCGTTTTGATTCTGGTTCAATTTTGATGACAAACCGTGGTGTTCCAAAGGCAACACCCAGCCGTTTGCGCTGGCCGATGGTATAATTTTCGAAACCATTGTGGTGGCCGACGACGTTACCCTGAGTATCAACCATTTCGCCAGCGGTTTCCTGCTCACCACGATAGCGATTGAGAAAGCCAAAATAATCATTGTCGGGTATAAAACAGATCTCCTGGCTATCTGGTTTGTTAGCTGTTCGCAAGCCGGCTTCTCCCGCCAGTTCGCGAATTTCCGGTTTGACGAATCCTCCCACTGGGAAAATGATTTTATCGAGCAAACCGCGATTGATACCAAAGAGAACGTAGGACTGATCCTTTGATCGATCGAGACCGCGTACCAGTGCCGGCTGACTTTCTCCGGGAACAGAATTCAACTGTGCATAGTGTCCGGTTGAGATATAGGAAGCGCCGACTTGTTCTGCGAACTCCCAGAGCTTGCCGAACTTCAGCCAGTTATTACACATGACACAAGGGTTGGGTGTGCGACCGGCAAGATATTCATCGGCGAAGTAGTCTTTGATACGTCCGAAGGCGTCTTTAAAGTTGAGTGCATGAAACGGGATGTCCAGCATATCAGCGACACGGCGGGCATCAGCGGCGTCACTGGCCGAGCAGCAACCTTGTTTGTGTGGTTTCGAATTGAGTATGGGCAGTGTATTTTTATCGTCCGTTGCGCAGACTGTTTCTTCTGTCGCACCCGACCGCATGAACAGCCCGATCACTTCGTAACCCTGCTCCAGTAATAAATGGGCGGCTGCGGAACTATCGACCCCGCCACTCATCGCCAATACAACACGCGTAGACATATCTAAGAAAACTCAACTCGATTTGCTAAAGAATCAAAACTGCCAGAGACAATATTTTATTATAGACGGCTCTGAAGCTGATCACAGGGATTAAGGATTGAGAAACTTCTGATTTCAAATGAAATCAGGGACATCAGTTGGCTTCCAGGTCAAGATGCTGTGCTTTGGGAATTTGCCTTTGAATCTCTTCCTCGATTTTATCGATTTCTTCCGTCAGAGTATCAAGTAGGTCCTTTGTATAATTCTGACAAAACTTCTCGAACTCTTGTTCGTTTTTTATATCTGGATAAGCGGCAAGCGCTTTTTTCTTAAGTCGTTTCGACAGTTCTGCAGGATTAAAACTGAGGTCTGCTTTAATTCGATAATTATCGATGGAAAGCACGCGAGATCTGAGGTCGATGACATCGTCAATCAGGGGATTATTTTTTAGAATCTGAACGACTTGTTGTTTTTCTTCACGTGGAATACTGGGGCCAACCAGTAATTCCTGATTACGAATGATGAGCCAGACGGCAATCCCACCCAACAAAACTCCAATGCCGATCGAACCGATGGCGTCCCAATAGTGATGTCCTGTTATTTGAGTGAGCAAGATTGCAGCGAGTGCAATAATCACACCCAGACAGGCAGCACCATCTTCAAGAATGACGGCAACCGCAGCCGGATCAGCTTCATATCGAAGATAATTATGAAAGGGTTTATTGTAACGAACCGCGTTTTTCCATTCCCCTTTGATCGCCAGGTAAAAAACGATTGCATCAATAACAAGCGCAAACAACAGTGCCCCGATGGCCCAGTTCATTTCTCCCATCGCTAATTCCGGAGGATGAAAGAGTGATTGCACGCCGTGATAGATGGTCACGCCACAGCCCAGAAAGAAGATTCCAACAGCGGAGATTAATGCCCATACATATCGTTCCCCCGCATAACCATATTCAAATCGTTGATCAGGGGCTTGATCAGCACGTACTATTCCAATGAGTAATAGAATCTGATTCAAGAGATCGGCAATCGAGTGGATTGTTTCTGAAAGCATAGCTCCCGAGCCGGTAATAAGAAATGTGGCTCCTTTGGCGAGAGTAATCGACGCGTTACCTACGATTGCTGCGACCACCGCAAACCGGGAATTGCTTTGCGCCATATCTTTTTACCTCTGGATGACAAAAGATCTTATGAGTTGAATTGTGAAATAAAATAGCAAAATGTAAATCTGCATGCCATTCACTAGTATGATCATTCTAATAAATCATACATTTACAGATTTAACGCTACTGTTCAATTCGGTAAGAAAGAAATGTTAGACAACAGATATCGTATAATACTGTGAATGAGGTAGATTTATACTTGATTATTAGTATGCTCCCAAAGGCACTTATAGAATCTATCTGGAGTAAGATCGAGAGGTAACCCTGAAACTCCCCCATCACCCACCTCTACAATTTTCCAAGTTCCATCCGTTAAATATGCAACATCAATTGTTATGAATGGCGATTTAAATTTTCTCGCGATCTGCTCCCATTGATTACAATTATCTAAAGGCGATGGATCACTGGGTTTCGGAGGGACTATGAGACTTCCGTTCCAGAAAAAAAGACGTGTTTCTTCAACAATAGGCATTCCTCGCATGTCTTTTCCGTGTTCAATGATTGGCATAAATTCTCGTAAGACTATTCCACGATTAAACAAATTTCCCCGCTCTTCCCTAAATACTTTATAAATTTCTCTAAAGCGTTTTTCATTGGTATTTGCTGGGATAAAACATCCGTCATTCCATCGGCTTTTTGCTGACTTAACCCAATCTTTGATTATTGCATTTGAGTTTGAGAACTCAGAATATAATTCCCATGCTGCGTTTACATTATCTCCATAAATCCAAGAGCATCTTGATGTCTGTTCTTTAGTGTGTGGGTATGAGTGTGGGATGTAGTGAGCTTCTTCATATGCTTCGGGTGTGGTTTCTGGCTTATAGCCCTTCGATTGTAAAGCTTCAAAAAGAGAGGTATAGATTTCTCCAGGGATCATCCAGCCACGCAGAATTAACCTTTGTTTATTCTCAGAAAATGGTAAAGGTTTCAGTGCCGTTTTTAAATCACCTTGTTCAAGTACGTCATGATCATAGAAGCCAGTGGTGAATCCGACTGTTTTTGCCGCCTCATATTCCGAAGCAAATTCTGAGTCAACTCTGGATACCGAGAATGGTTCGTGTGGAAAGAATATAAGAATAGAGGCCGTTGTCTGTCCTATCATTGCCTTACATAGTTCCTCTGGAATTGAATAGTATTGATTTTGTATGTGACTGTTTAAAAAGAATTAATCAATTGAAACATCAGTGAGTGACTGAAGAAACACTAGTTTTTGTAACGCTCACTTTTAGGGCTTTAAGTCAATTTGTTCCATAAAAAAAGTCCCTCAAACAGCTGAATGCCTGAGGGACTTGGTCGTGAGTATGGGGGTTCACTTATTTTGAAGCATTTGCTTGAGTTTCGTTAAATTTCTTGGCGAATTCAATTTCAGCTTGCCAGCGTTTGACTTGATTTTGAGACGCGGTGAAAGCACTTGCAGCTGCATTGGCCGCGTTTTGTGAAGCGGTTGCTTTATCGGTTGCGGGCTTCAGAGCTTTCTGTAATCCGGCCAGTTTAGTTTTTGCAGCATGCAGAGCTGCAGTCATCTGTTTGATTTGTGGTGTGTATTGTGCAATCTTTTGTTGATTGGCTTTGACTGCAGCCTGATGCGTAGCCAGATTTTTCTGCTCAGCCGCATTTGCTGCCACTCTTTTATCCAGTGCCGCTTTCAGCTTTGCTGCTGCTTCGGCTAGGTCTTTATCTCCGGCTACTTTTTTACTGATGGCATCTGCTTTGGCATGTGCCTCTTTGATGGCTGCTAAAGGTGCATTGATTGCAGCAATCTTTTTGGTTGAATTTGTAACATTACCTTGCGCACCTGTTAATGCTTTTTGACTGGCCGCTAAATTTGCATTGAGCGCGTTCAACTTGTTTTGCAGATCGGTTTGTTGCTTCTGTGTAGCAGCGATGTCGGCGTTCACTTTTGCGACTGCTGCTTTATCAGTCTGAGCGACAGCTAAGAGCTTTTGATGATTCGCCTGAGTGGATTTCAGTGCGGCTGTTGCAGTCGTGAGACGCTGCGACAACTGTGGTGGGTTTGCGGTTAATTCACCCGCTTCTTTTCCATCGGCTGCATTCCAGACTTTGATTTTTCCCGTCCAATCGCCGGCGATCACACGGTTGCTTTCATCGCAAATGGTGACGCTGACAGCAAGATCTGCAAAAGCAGGTAAAGCGCGGAGCTGTTTTCCTGCCTGATCCCAAATCTTTGTCACACGATCACGGCCACAGGTCACGATCCGACCATCACGGGCAAATTCGATACTTGAGGTTCCGGGGTTGTGTGCATTCCAGGATTTGACGTTCCCGCCGTTTTCCAATTCCCAGAGTTTGACTGACTGGTCTTCACTACTTGTGGCAACGATATTGGAATCAGAACGCCAGGAAATTCCTGTGATTCCACCTTTATGTCCTTTCAGAGTCAGGTACTCGCTACCTGTGGCCGCTTCCCAGACAAAGGCGCCACCATTACGGTCACCAGAACAAAGCAAAACGGAATCCGGGCTGAAGGCCAGTGAGGTCATCCAGTCTGTATGCTTTCGAATTTCATAAGCGAGTTCTCCTGTGCTGGTGGAATAGACGCGAATGACTTTACTCGGACTACCCAAGGCGATAAATCTCTGATCTGAACTGATATCAGCACACAGAACCGAATCGAGTTCATCGCCGACTGTAAAGAGGCGTTTTCCTGTTTTCACATCCCAGACGACCACTCGTCCACTGGCACCAGCGCGACCTCCACCGGCCAGCAAAAGACTGCCATTACGACTGAATTTCAAGACCTGTGGAAAACCTTCCGGGAAGGGGAGTACGCCTAACAGTTCCAGTGTTTTGGTATTGTATAGCAAAATCTGTTTTTGACCTGCTACAGCGGCTAAAGGAGACCAGGGATTGGTAGCTAAGGCAGTCACAGCCGTCCCCAGACTGGTGTGGACGACAGGTTCCAGACTCATACGGGGAGGCATAGGAGGAGGTCCCTGTGGCTTACCTGAAGACGCACCTTTGAGTGCAAAATCGAACTTTGGTTTCTTGATGACGACTTTACTGCCTGCGTTTTCAGGGGCACCACCATCGATCCATGCTTTAATTAAGGCGAGATCTTTGTCGGGGAGTTTATCTGATTTAGGAGGCATGAATGGTTCAGATTCATGTGTGACCAGCATGTATAAATAGCTGCCGTCAGCATCACCAGGTTCAAGTGACTCTCCAGCCGCTCCCCCTTGCATCAATCCGGTGTAGTTAGTCAGATCCAGGCCAGATGCTTTTTTGTCCGTGTTATGACAGGCAAAACATTTCGCACGAAAAATAGGCTTGATGTGTTCGTCAAAAGTGATTTTTACTTTTTTCTTGGGCGCGGGCTTTTTATCCTCAGCATGCAGTCCTGTAGATAGCATGGAGACAAACAAACCGGCGACAATGAGTCGTTTGCCGAATTGACAGCACCAATGATTAGAGAGTGAGTTTTTCATAGTCATACCATATTAAAAGCGAGCTTCCAGTTGAAACTCTTAAGTTGCTAAGCCGAGTTCTCATTTAGTGATTGAACAGAAACTCTCGAGAGTTCAATAATGACCAGAATACATCGTTTAAGGTATTCGCTTGATCTTTTTTGTTTGCATCAAGTACTTGAACCAGCGAAGAATATTCTTTATCAGTTGGTTTACGCGAGATGCAGGAAATATACATTTCATCAACGATTTCCAGAGGCTTCTTGCCAGCTTTGAGTCTGGAGTCAACAAATTTACCTTGGACGATTTTGTTGTTGACGGTGTCACCATTCAGCAGGTGCAAAGCTTGTGAAAGGCTGGGTTCCATACGTACTTCACAGGAACAGACGGTATCACGTTTCGCACGACCAAATGTGGTCAGGAAGTAAGTTGAAGTATTTCCGTCGGCAATTTGGACTGCACGAGCCCCCAGAGGCAAGCCACGAAACTTATTAGGTGCATTGGTAACTTGACTGATGCAATCTAGTAACACCTCAGCACGCATGCGCCTGGGTAATGCGTGTGAGAAATTAGTCAGGTCCTTCTCATTGGTGGTATTTGTCTGAGTCGAAAGCTGATAGGTTCGCGAAGTGCAAATATCGCGTACCAGTTTCTTAAAGTCATAGTTGTAGTCGGTGAAGCGTTTTGCAAGCTCATTGAGCAATTCAGGATTCACTGGCGGATTACTGACACGGACATCATCGACTTCATTGATGATTCCTTTACCAAAAAAGTGAGCCCAGACAATATTACTCAAGTTAGTGGCAAAGTAAGGGTTCTCTTTTGAAGCTAACCATTGTGAAACAACAACACGACGGTCTTTACCACGGGTATCAGGTTCAATACCGCCTAGAAACTTTGGTTTCATGACGCGTTTATCAACTAAGTGCCGAACTTCTCCGCTACCGCGATTATAAATAATAGACTCACGAGGATCTTCACTTCTTTTGCGGCCAATTTGCGAGAAGAAAGAAGCAAAGCTGTAGTAATCATCCATCGTCCAGCGATCGAAAGGATGATTATGACATTGGGCACATTGAATTCGCATACCCATGAAAACTTGTGCTACATTCTCGGAAACTTTTAACGTGTCGCGTTCATTTTCATAGTAGTTGGTTGCTGCATTGGCGAATGTACCACCGGTAGAACCAAGAAGTTCCTGAATCATCACGTTAATAGGAACATTGGAAGCGATCCGTTCCTGTAACCAGTTGTAATAGAGCAAGGCAGATTTATAGCTGATACGGTTATTTACCGTTCGAATTTGCAGTAATTCCGACCATTTCATGACCCACATTTCTACGAATTCTTTGCGGTTCAACAGTTTATCAACAAGTTTGTCCCGTTTTTTAGGATCTTTATCAGCGACAAACTGATTGAACTCTTCGATTGTGGGAAGGATCCCACAGATATCGAGACTGGCACGACGCAGAAATTCGGCATCAGAGCAGAGCTCGGAAGGAATGACTCGTAACTTCTTTAATTTGTTGTGAATGAGTGTGTCTACATAATTCGATTCGGGGACATTGGGCCATTCAAAATTAAGTCCCTTAGGCAGGACGACAAAGTGCGATCCCACAGTGTGTGTATCGAAGCGGGCCATGATAAATGCTTCACCACGATTGTTGGCGGTAATCAGTCCTTTTTTCGTAATCGTCGCTGAATTGTCATTATTAGAGGAGAATGATGCCAGGGAAGTTACGTCACGTGTCGTTCCATCGGAATAAGTAGCCACAGCAGAAACCTGTTGTTTGGTTCCTTTTCCATCCATGACTCCACCTTTAGGGTAAATTTCCACTTTGGTGACAGTCGGAATGACGCCCGCATCGTAGGGGGCACCAGCTTGTAACCAGCGAAGTACGGCTGTGTAATGTTCCGAACCTTTTTCATAAAGCTTTCCGCCAGTGTGCGGTACAGCACCGATGGCTTTTTCGATCAGGAGACTTTCCTGTGGCAGGCTGAGGTTAATACGCCGTCCACTGAGTTCGCGTGTTAAACGGTGATGATCACCTTTGGGATCGAATCCGAATAGAGATAATCGGAATCCATCTTTTCCTCGGGCGGCGCCATGGCAGCTTCCTGTATTACAACCAGCCCGCATGAACGTGGGCATAACGTCTAGGTTAAAGCTGATGGGGCGATCTTCTTTCGCTTTCACAACTTTTGCATGCAGTTTTACATTCGCACCACCAAAGCTGGCAATTAAATCTGTTTCACCATCGGCGGCTGGGTAAAGTACATTTTTGTCTAGACGCACAATACCAGGTTTTGCAGGTTTCAATTGTAATTGTGCTGTGACATCCTGAGTGAGGCCATTGTCATACACGACCTGAGCGATGATTGATTGACGATCACGACTGGTAGTCAGTTGAATATTTTGTGGATAGACATTTAATTTGACCAACTTAGGTGCTGGCTTAGGAGCAACGGGCTTTGCCGGAGCAGGTTTGGCCGGAGCAGGTTTGGCCGGAGCAGGTTTGGCCGGAGCAGGTTTGGCCGGAGCAGGTTTGGCCGGAGCAGGTTTGGCCGGAGCAGGTTTGGCCGGAGCAGGTTTGGCCGGAGCAGGTTTGGCCGGTGCAGGTTTGGCCGGTGCAGGTTTGGCTGGAGCAGGTTTGGCTGGAGCAGGTTTGGCTGGTGCCGGTTTCGCTTTATCATCAGCCGTGGAGAGAGAGAGTCCACTACCAATAAAAACCAGAGACAAAAAGCTGCGAAATACTAATTGGTGACGCCACATAATCAAAAACCTTTTTTCGTCAACAGAATTTCGTTGAGGAAAGTGATATTAAGTTTGAGTTCTACTCATTCGGAATTGAGCGAACTATTTTAAATCTACGTTATTTTGAACCAGATTCCAGACGTTTCTGGGCTTCTAATCGGAGTTTTTCCAGTCGAGTCAGCCGCTTCGGAGGCGCTTCTTTTTTGGGTTGCGCTTTTTTCGCGACTGGTTTCGGTTTGGGCGGTTCATTCTTTTTGGGTGGGGCAGGTTTGTCGATTCGGAGTTCGGTACGTCCCGTTGTATGCACAACGGTTTCGCCATTCATAGGAATTTCCACCTGGCAGAAAAGGCTCTTATGCCGTCCCTGTGGTGATGCGGGATCCGTTTTCACTTTGAATACAACCTCTTTACTCTCTTTATTAAACGAAATATCTGTCGTGGTGACTTTGGGGGGTAGTCCTACCAGTTTGATTTTTGCATCACCCTCAAATGGGTTTTTCATGCTGACGGTGCAGAGAATTTCTGTTTCTTTTCCCTGTTCCACAGCGGAACGTGCCAGTTTGAGATCCACAAACGAGTCGGCAACTTCCAACGAAGCCAACTGAGATGAAACCCAGGCGGCGCCACCAACATCAGCAGAACCAATCACAAAAACCTTCCATTTTTTAATTTGTGCATTTCCATTAGCATTGAGAGGATAGAACGCTTCATTCTTTCCTTTCGGGATGGTGACGCGACTGGAAGCGCCCACTCCCGGTGGTCGGAAGGGAAATTGTAAAGTGATTGGTTTATCGAAACCTTCTTTTCGAGTGACAACTACTTTGAGTTGCATCGAACCACTACGTGTGAGTGGAACCTTAGGTTCTACAATATCTAACTTAAAGGGAAGCTCTTCTACAACGGCTACAGGTATTTGAGCCACATCTTTCAACCAGAGCAATTGGTTATTACGAACTCGAACCAGGTCAGCCCGGTTTTTAAAGACACCTTCAATTTTTTGTTTTGGATCGGCATGTCGACCTTTGAGCGCAATCAGCTCGCCTTCTACAGGAGCATCGGCGGCAGCTTCAAACACAACCGGCATGGTGGTTAAATTCGCGGCCATGGGCTCTGCAATCATTTTGATGCCTTTGGGAATGTTACTAGGATCAAGAACAATCTCACCCCCAAAATTTTTCCGAGCGACACTAATGACAGCGGCGAAGCGATTTCCTCGGGCAACAACAATTCGTTGACGTTCCTGAGAGTAGCGTGCATTTCTGGGAATACCCAGATCTAATGAGGCAGTCACAGGCAGCATCTCAACTCGATAGATAAAATCTTCACCTCCACGGGCGAGGTGGTCAGTAATTGATAGATAATATTCACCATCCGCTGGAAACTTGTAACGGAAGTAACTGTCGGGACCGCGTGAATCGTCGTTGGCGGCCAGTCTTTGAAACTTGGCATTATAAAGGGCCATCACTGGATCAAGGGGGGATCGGATCCGACGTGAGTAACATTCAATTTCTAATGTCTGGTTTTTCTTTCCCTGGAATTTAAAGTAGTCAATGTCACCGGCTTTCTCGATAATGCCATTAAAAGCATTTGGGAGAGTTGCTACTGATGCTTGTTTAAATTCATTGTTGGGTTCCTTCTCGAATGAGTTACCATGCGGGAACAAGCGGAAGACATTACCAGAGGGAGCACTGCCTCCTGCATCGGAAGCAAAGAGACGGAAATCATCATCTGGTTTATTGGGAAGCTGAAATTCCTGAACCAGATTATTGACTGTATTGCCTTTGAAAGTGACTTTCTGCTTTGTTCCTAACTGACCACCGGCCGGATAAACGGCTGTAGGGCGAGGATAGGTTCCCACATGCAGGCGATAGAAGGCGGCGCCATTTCCACGATATGAACTATCGCGAACAAGAATCGTGTATTTTCCATCTGCGGGAGCAACGACGGAAACAGCAGTATCATTTCTTAACAGAGGCAGGTCGTCTTCTGCTTTCAGTTCAAATCGTTTTTCATCAAGAATTGCGACATAAGGGTCGAGCAGAGTGGTTGCCAGACGAACGCCTTCAATTTCGGCTGATATACGCTGACCTTTTTTTGCGTTTACTACAAAATAGTCAACATCTTCATTTTGAATGACACCGGTTACCGTATGGTTTAACTCGATGGCCTGGGGGGTTTCGAATTTACTGTTGGGCTCTTTTTCGGCGACTTCGGGAAACTGTCCGACCCAGAATGTTTTGTAGTCGGAAACACCACTTTTCGTGCGGACCTGGAAAGTATGCTCACCCAAAGCACAGTCTGGTGCAATTTTTACGATTGCGGTACAGACATTCGCGTTTTTGGGGTTACCTTTGATTTCTTTAAATTCGAACCCTTTTTTATAGGAAAGAATTTCAACGGCATCAGATAATCGAGCCCCAATGAACGTCAGGCTGACTTCCGTGCCACGTTGTCCACCCCGAGGACGAACATAATTTAAGCCAGGGCTTGCTGCCTCGGATAGATCCACGAGTAACAAGCTAAATGCGATTGCCAAAACTCCGGTGCAGACAGAGCTGGTATACTTCTGCGGCATCACAGTTCCCCCCCTTGGAAAAGTAGATGTTCGAATATCTGTTTTTTATTTCGCCTGAATTGAAATGTTAGCACGAGAGAAGCTCTCACGTGCTAACATTTCGGTTTCAAATTATATAACGCTTGCTTAAGCAAGAAGCTCCTTGATGACTTTACCGCCATTGACAATTTCAATGGGTCGGTCACCAGGTGCCATGAGTTCTTTATCAGAAACGATTCCCATACAATGGTAGATCGTTGTTGCCCAATCCATTACAGAAAGTGGGTTGTCTTCTGGTTCACTGGCAATGGCATCAGATGCACCATAGATGTTTCCACCTTTGATGCCTCCCCCAGCCATTACGACACTAAAGACTTTTGGCCAGTGGTCTCGTCCGGATGTCGCGTTAATTTTTGGTGTTCGACCAAATTCACTACAGACACACACTAGAGTGCTCTTGAGCAGTCCACGTGTGCTAAGATCTGAGATCAAAGTAGCGAATGCTTGATCAAACGAAGGCACGTTTCTGTTGATTCCATCTTGAATACGATCGTGCATATCCCAGCCGCCGTATGTCATGGTTACGAAGCGAGCACCCGCTTCAACAAGACGCCGTGAAAGCAGCATGCGAGCTCCTGCGGAATTACGACCATAAGCGTCACGAGTTTTGGCATCTTCTTTGTTGAGATCAAAAGCTTCCTGCGAAGCTTTGGAAGAAACCATGTCGTAGGCTTGCTTATAGAAGGTGTCAACGGCTTCCAATGCATCCGATTTTTCTTTGGAAACAAAGTGATCATTAACGGCTCCCAATATCGAGCGACGACGTGTGAATCGGTTGGTATCAACACCGCCGGGCAGATTCAGGTCACGTACTTTGAAACCGTTAGATGCTGGGTCGGAACCAACACTGAATGGGGCAAAGGAAGAGCTAAGGTATCCTGTACCTGCAAATGTGTTGGGCTGATTAGGAATGCACACATATTGTGGCATGTTGTTCTTAGGACCGAATTCGTGTGTGACTACACTTCCCATACTGGGGAATTGCAGAGCAGGGCTAGGACGATATCCGGTGAACATATTGTGTGTGCCCCTTTCGTGAGCCGCTTCACCGTGTGACATGGAACGGCAAATTGTCAGCTTGTCCATAACCTGTGCAGTTTTCACCATCTTCTCATTCAATCGAACTCCCGAAACATTTGTGTCGATCGAATTCATGGGCCCGCGGTACTCAACAGGAGCATAAGGCTTGGGATCCCATGTTTCCTGATGGGCGGCTCCCCCTGGAAGATAAATGAAGATGACCGATTTTGCGACACCTTCTTTACTTTCGTAATGTTTCAGTTCCGCTTGTGCACTTTTCATTCGCAGGAACTGTGGCAAAGTCAGTCCGATACCACCTGCAAAACCTACATGCAAAAAGTCACGACGTGATTGTTTCAAGCTCATAGTGAAATCTCCATTTTCGTTCGTGGGGATAAGCGGTGTTTTGTTAAGGGCTCTTGTTTGTCAGAGTATTAACTTATTGTCTGGTTTGAGCACAAATCTTTTCAGGTTGGATAAAAGCTGAATTACTCAGCGGATGGCTCTAAAATTTGTATAAAATAGTAGAGTTTAATTGCAGGTGATTCTGGTAGTGTTTTCTAACTGTAACACATTAATGTAGTTGGGGTAGGAATCTTTTAAAAAACCACCTGTAACGTATTATGCCAAATCTGCTCTTCGTTTTTCAAGACAAATTTAAAACTATCTACTCAGAGCGTTCTTTAACAACGCATATATCAAACATGGTTGATGCGATTTTGTCAAGGATTTCTTTCCTATTTCCAGGATCTCACTGGAAATATTAACATTGGTAAAACGTCTGGTTTTATTTCTCAACAAGTCCTTTTTGCTCTGAAATCTGATACAACCGGTCCGATTCGAGGTTATCCCATGTCGAGATGTTTCCAGATGGCCACATAACCGAGACAGAGATGATTTCGCTGTCATTACCTAACCCAAAGGTAATGGGTGACTCAGTTTGGGATAAGTAACTGCGCGCGGGAGTTAAAGTTCGGCTTTGTAGACCCGATTTGGTTTTGATTTGAATTCGGGCGCCCAGTGCATCTCTGCTGGAAACCAGAGGATTCTCCGGACTTGCATTGTTCGGATCTCCCGTGAGCTGGAAACGGACCCAATGATGACCCGTTTGTTGATCGTTACGTAAGAGTCTGGGTCTGTCTCCGGTTGTCATTATTAATATATCCAAATCTCCGTCTGCATCGATATCACCGAATGTGGCGCCACGGCCCACCAGAGGTCGCACGAAGTCAGAGCCAACAAGAGATTCATCTAAGGGGAGAAACTCAGTAGCATGTTCGGGACCGCAGTTCCAGAATAATTGCGGCGCTTGTTTGTAGTGCTGCCGTTGCTGCACAATGTTGATGTCTTCTTCAAGATGACCATTGGCAGAGAACAAGTCGAGGCGACCATCAAGATCGGCATCGAAGAAGAAGACGCCGAATGTCAAAGCCAACCGTGTTTGCGGACCCAGTCCGTTTGAGACCGCTTCATCAATGAACTGCATTTCTTTTCCGGGAGAGGTATAGAGGGCTGTCATCTCATTGGCAAAGTTTCCAATGGCGATTCCGATGGTGTCATCGTTACGAAATGAGGCGATGTCAATGCCCATTGCACCGCGCGCGTTGCCATCCATGTCAAACGCAACGCCAGAGATTGCGGCCATTTCTGAAAAAGTACCATTTTGCTGATTATGAAACAGAAAATTTTGAACGGTATCATTGGTGATGAAGATATCAAGATATCCATCTTGATCAAAATCATAAAAATTCAACCCCAGTGATTTTCCTAATGGGACTCCTGTGCCTGCACTGAAAATTTTCAAACCGGCTTGTTCAGACACTTCAATGAATTTTCCATTTCCCTGATTCTGATAGAGCAGGGGATGTACGCCATTAAAATTTTGTGGACGACCGTAAGCGCGAATGCCACCTTTCAGAGTAAAATTCTGCGCGCGATCAAAATTGCGAGTCCATTCCACATAGTTGCAGACTAAGAGATCCAGATCGCCATCACGGTCATAATCAAACCAGCCGCAACTAGTGCTCCAAAGCTCTGAGGGGCCGCCGATACCTGCTTGACTCGTGACTTCATTGAAACGATTCCCTTCATTTTTGAAGAGACGATTGGTTCCCAAGGCGGAAATAAACAGATCGACGCGTCCATCGTTGTCATAATCTCCACAGGCGACTCCCATTCCATAGAGCGAAACATTCAAGCCCATGTCGGCAGTCACATCTTTAAAGTTGCCAGTGCCATCATTCTGGTACAAGGTCAATGAAGATCCTGTACTTGGTATTTCCTGTTTTTGATCCCATGGCCAATTTTGTGCG
Organism: Gimesia aquarii; assembly: GCF_007748195.1. Classification (NCBI taxonomy): domain Bacteria; kingdom Pseudomonadati; phylum Planctomycetota; class Planctomycetia; order Planctomycetales; family Planctomycetaceae; genus Gimesia; species Gimesia aquarii. The sequence continues at coordinate 6,129,802 of NZ_CP037920.1, read as the reverse complement.
CCGACCAGCAGTAAGTCCTGATCACCATCATTATCATAATCAAAAAATGCAGCGCCACCTCCCATCGTTTCAGGAAGCAGTTTTTCTCCCGCAGCGCCATTGTTGTGAACGAAATCGATGCCTGCCTCTTTTGTAATGTCAGTAAAGGGAATCTTGGGGAGAATGATTTCTTCAACATCACGTTCTTTGGGTAAGGTTAATGGGGTTTCCTTTACTATTTCTTGAGGCTGACCTTGTTGTGTAATGAAAAAAATTGCCCCTCCAACAAGCGCGACGACCGCCATCACGATCAGGGAATACCAAAAGGCACGACCAATGGATTCGTCGTTTTGTTGTGTTTCTTCTTCCAGATTAGCGTCGTTTGGTTTTGCCATCGAATGACCTTTGCTAATTCTCGTTCAAAGACTCTGCTGATTTTAGAGAAGTGAAAATTGTTGCGTTATGGTTTTATCGTTCGATTGAGTGAATAAATGACAGGATGTTCGGCCGCGTGGTTAGCCGCCGGGTACTTTTCACGAGCCTTTCGTTCGGAAAGCCCTCTTGCCGTATCATCGATTTTGTATTTCTGATGTAGTTTACGATGTTTGGTTGCTAGTTCTGCTTGTTCCCGTTGCTCATAGATTAATGAGAGATTGTAATGCGCGGTCACATTTTCCGGATCCAGTTCAAGTGTCTTTAAGAACTGCGCCTTTGCCCGATCCAGAAGTTGATCGCGCTGGTCTTGCTGGGCTTTGGTACGGAAGCGCTTGGCCTGATCGAACAAGTTTTGCCCCAGGTCATTAATGACGACATAATCTTTACTGAAGTCAAATCCGCGGCGGATTCGCTCTTCGGTCTGATCTTCCAGCACACTGCGAAAGTTTCGTTCTGCTTCTTCCAGATGTCCCAACTGCTGGTTTACCTTGCCGCTTAGCCAGGCGAGCGTCCAGGCAGGGGCGGGGGGATCAGTAAATGTAGTGGCTTTTTTCAGAATATCTACAGCGTCCAATAATCGTCCTTCACGAAAGTAAACGCGCGCAAGATTCAAAGAGCCGTCATAGCGGCCCAGTTGATCGACTCGTTCGAATGCTTCAGTCGCCTGTCTTAATTCTGCTTTGCCTTTGAGAAAGAGTCCGATGCCATAATCGTTCCAACGTTCCCACTCCGGAATCTCAACTGGCTTGTTTGTGACCTTGGTTGTAACTCCTTCTACGGGAAACGTAATCGTATCAGAGGCAATTGTGGTAATTGGCAACGTATTCACATAAGGGACGCCCGGCTGCTTTCCAGGGAGTTTCTGTCCTTTGGATTCAAGAGAGGATGCGATGAACTGCATATAGTGTGTATCAAATTTTCGATACTGCAGTTTGGCTTCAACGGTGACCGGAGCCGTTAGATTCTTGGGAAGCTTGAGCTCATAATGAATGGTTTGCCCGGCGCCGGGGGGAATCTGATTATTATAGAGGGCGACAAAAATGTCTTCTGCGTTACGACGCGCGATACGATTGCCTTCGCGGTCGATCACAAACGCATTCACAAAATGCGACCAGGGGTCAACGGTCCCATCTTCTTCCCGAGAACCGCTGCGGCCAATGATGCGGTCACCACTTTTGACAACGATGTCCAGCCAGACCTCATTCGAATCGGCAGTGCCTTGGGTGAAATGGTGTCCTACTTTCAGGGTACGGAGTACCGTCTCTAACAGATATGTTTTACCCGGCTTTAACACAGGGACTTCGGGACGTAAGGGGGCAGTCAATTTTCCGTCGATGGTTCCCTCTTCCCGGATGCCGAATAAATCGACACGCAGATTATCTTTGAGAAAATCCTGATGGGCCTTTACTGTGCTCGAATCATTGCGCAGGGCGGCAATCGCTGTATTGGCGGAGGGAAACAAATGGTTGTGGACACTGAGTTCTTTAGAATCGTAAAAGTGTCTGGCTGCAAAATCATCTGAGGCTTTCGCAGGCATGTGACATTTGTTGCAATTTTCTTCTGCTTGCGGCGGATAATAAAAACTCCGTGCGCCATGACCAGAAACACCACTCAGTAAAAAAGAGTCATAATGGTTTTGCCCACGTAGAAATTTATATTGATTTAGCTCTTCGGGTAAATGCACCTTGTGACAAGAGCCACAGAATTCAGTTGATTTGTGCAAATCTTTTAAAAACGTTTTTTTATGAAACGCAGGCTTTGCTTTTACCAACTGGTTATTGACCCATTGTAAAAACGGGTTGTCACTAAAAGCGAAGGGGTAGTGGATTGGTTCTTCTATTGTGAAGTCACTATTACCGCGCACACTGTTGACGTGAGTGATGGCATGGCAAGAAGTGCAGGTAATCCCTGCCTGAGCTGTGGGATGATTGATATCGTCAAAGTTGGGATCATCAAAGGCGCCACTGAAGAAAGGGACCGGATCATGGCAACCTGCGCAGAAGCGGGCTGCTTGTAAGTTGCCATCACGTTCAAAAGCCACTTTGCGTGTTTCACGAACTGATGCCAGATAAGCGGGATTATTAAATGAGCTGAGATGATGCACACTGTTTTTCCAGTCAGCATGAGTATCAGGGTGACACTTTTGACAATAGTCATCCATCATCAATGCTTTTGCCGGAATGAAGTCGCCGGTTGCAGTACGAGCCAGTGAAGGAAAGAAGTATTTCTCACCTTCCTGGGGACCAGCGACATTCCACTTGCGGGGATCAGCCGAATGGAACATTAACATGCCAGCCACCATGACGGAAATGAAACCCATATATGTGATGCCAACTTTCCAGCGGATTTTGGGGCCTACCAGCCGATGCAGCCAGTAAAGCCAGATGGCAAATAGTGGAGAGATTACATGGCACCAATAAGTGATCGACCGTGCGGTCGGGTTTTTTAAGTCGAATGAGCCAATCCGTAATAAGAGGATTCCGGAGATCAATAACAGGCAGGAAGTGATGAACAGCGCATAACCCACACGCACCGCGCGGCGATTGAGACGGTTCTTCGTATTAAAGATATGCACTACGCCAAACAGAACAAAGGGAGCCAGTAGTAATAGTCCCAGGATCAAATGTCCTAGAAACATATATTGATAAAACCAGTTCTCCAGAGTTTCACCACTCAACCAGTCGTAAACAGTGATACTGACCAGGTAAATGGAATTGGCGCCCAGTAACGCGACTAGAAACAAAACCAGATATAATACCTTGCGCAATTTCGGACCGACGGCGCGGCGAACAACGCGGCGTGGTTGTGATTCAACCACTGATGAATCGGAGGATGTCATAGTGACAATAGATCCTGCAAAAAATGGCTGCAATCGAAACTCGTCCCATCAATGACTCAATGATCGGCGTTAGACCATCTCTGAATTGAGAATGGCTGCGCACTGACAAGTTTCATGAAACGACAGAAACATTGTTTCTGTGACAAATGCGTTTCAAGAGGCCAAAGCCTGTGGAGGACGATCAACACGTCTTCCATGGCTCTCAGGTAGAATCAATGTTCCATAACACATTGATTCACTCCGAAGAGTGTGGGCAGGAACTGTTTCTAAAAAGAGAGAGCAAGCGGGCTTTAAGATTGTAAGCGTAGTCGCAGGCGTTTGCGGTTGCGGATTAGATTGTTGATTGCCACATTCCGGACCCGAACAGGGATAGGATTGTGGCCTTTGATCTGGTGCATACAACAGGATTGTTGGATTCTCATTTTGCTGACCAGCGTGGGAAAGATAATCACCACACGTGGCATTCGCCGATTCACTCGTTAGCAAAGTGAATGCGCACACCGTGACTGCAGTCAGTAGAACTTGCATTGCAGATTGTTGATGTGATCGGTGCAACATACTCATTACTACGAAATGAAGCTGAGAAAACGTGATAGAATCAGTCAGAAATAGATCTCTTGCTATAAGTATATACATAAATATATACAAAAACGGTTTTAAATCCGAGAAAAAAAGTAATCGCTCAGGCGAATTTGGTCGTTTTATTGTCTGACACTGTGATCACTAATGTGTCTCAAAAGCCAAAAATTGAGTCAAATCATATGTTGAGATGGAAGGAGTATCACAATGAGCCAGTCTGATAATCGTGAATTGTTAAGTGATGTAGGAAGAATTTGCTTCAAGTGCTTTTTAATGACCATGGGAGTGCTCCTGGTCTGGTTTGCCGCTTTTACTCAAGCTGGAGATTGGGCCTGGGAATTTCAATCGCAATGGTTTAACGAGTTAAGTAAGCCAGAGTTTATCCAAATCAATTATTATGGGATGACCTTCTTGAAGCTGTGTGCCTTTCTGTTTTTCCTCTTCCCTTGTCTGGCCATCAAATGGCAGTTGAAGAGAAATCGGCCGATGAATTCAGCATAATGGAATTGGGGGTTGACGAAAATTCCGATTCCGAAGACACTTTCACGACTTTAGTCTGCATAGTCGGACAAAGTCGTGAAAGTAAAGCAGGGAAGCTTGAGGAATTGGTAGTATGATCAATTGGCGAATGGCAAGGTACCGTCTGGAATATCTGGTCTTCCGCACGTTAGTTTGCATCGTGCGGTGTCTACCCGTTCGAGAATCAGTCGCGCTCGCGAAATGTCTTGCATTCTTTATCCACTATTGTCTGCCTCGCAAGCTGACGCGTTATCAGGTCGCCTCCGAAAATTTGCGAACCGCCTTTGGTGAGGAACTATCTGAAAAAGAAATTGAGCAGACCATCTATCAAATGTGGGTGCATCTGTTTCGAATGGTCGTCGAAATCATCCAGTTACCACGTAAGTTACATCGTGGGAATATCTATGAAGTGATGAAGTTTGATTATCCACCAGAATTAATTACCGCTTTGTGCTCTGGTAGACCCGTGATCCTGTTAAGTGGTCATTATGGCAACTGGGAGATGGCGGTTTCCGTATTTGGCCTGTTTGGATTTCCGATGGGCGTCGTCGCCCGCGAATTAGATAATCCCTTTTTGAACAAATGGTTTGAGAAATTTCGACAATCTACCGGACATCGCGCCATGGCAAAAAGTGGAGGCTATGATGACATGATTGCCACCATCGAGCGCCGCGGGCATCTGGCGTTACTTGGTGATCAGGATGCGGGAAAACGGGGATTATTTGTCGACTTTTTTGGCAAACCGGCATCCACGTTTAAGTCAATCGCATTATTAGCTCTTGAGTATCGGGCCTATATATGTGTTGGTTACTCTCGTCGGCTTCCCGATCACTTTGAGAATCGTCAATGGGTCCATTTCGAATTGGGTTGTGAACAACTGATCGATTCTACTCAATGTGTTTCGAATGATCCCGTGGGTGAGATTACTCAACAGTTTACGACGGCCTTGGAAAGAGCGATTCGAAAATCACCGGAACAGTATTTCTGGGTTCATCGCCGCTGGAAAAGTCAGCCGCGTGTCCGTGCAAAAAAGAAGCGTCTGTCCGAGTCTCTTCCGGAAAAAAAGGCTGCTTGAATTGATTCAGGCGCATAAGTCTACTACAACCTCTCTCAGAGCCTGATTTCTGAAGGTGCGAGTCGAGTCGTTACTGTCGCATTTCATTGGCCGTTTTTTCGAACGACTATTGAATGGATCGCTTTGACATCAAGATCCTGTTTACCTTGGTCATCGGGTTGTATCTGGACTTTTGAGGAAGCGGATCGGAGGGGCAAATGGGTAAAAAAGTACGGATTGCAGCTGAGGATGAAATTCCTGCAGGTTCAGCGGGAGAGTTTGTTGTCGAAGATCAAGTCATCGCGTTATTTCATGTGGATCAGCAGTATTATGCGATGGATGGAGTCTGTCCACATGCGGGGGGGCCGTTGGGCGAGGGAACATTAAATGGAACGATTGTTACCTGTCCCTGGCATGGATGGCAGTTTGATGTGACTTCCGGACAGCATTGCCTGAATCAGCGTTTGTGTCATCCCACGTTTCCCGTCTTTGTGGAAGATGATGGTATTTATATTGAATTGCCCGAGTAACTAGCCAGCAGAGAGATGAATTGAGCGAAATGATTTGTAAAGCTGTGATTTTTGATTGCGATGGAGTGCTGGTTGACAGTGAAACCCTGGGAAATCGTGTATTAGCGGAAATGATTACTCAAATGGGTTATCCACTCTCACCCGAGCAGGCAGTCCAGCAATTTAAAGGAGGCAAACTGGCAGACTGCATTGTGGTCGTCGAAGAGCAAATGGGGAAAAAATTACCGGATGATTTTGCTACTCAAGTGCGGGCGCAGATGGCAGAAGTATTTCAAGTGGAACTACAGGCAATTCAAGGAGTTCGCGAAGCCCTGGAGTCGATTCCTGTCACAAAGTGTGTCGCCTCGAATGGTCCGGAAGAAAAGATGGCGCTCACATTGGGAATTACGGAATTGCTTCATTTCTTTGAAGGACGAGTTTATTCTGCCTATACTCTGGGAGTCTGGAAACCGGAACCGGATCTTTATCTCTATGCGGCTTCCCAAATGGGAGTCCATCCGGAAGAATGTGTGGTCGTGGAAGATAGTCATCTGGGAGTCCAGGCAGCGGTCGCTGCGGGGATTCCAGTACTTGGTTATGCCGACCATAGTTCACCAACAGAACTGGAAGCATTCGGCGCGAAATCCTTTCGTTCCATGCGCGAACTTCCGGCCTTGCTCGGTTTTGAATGATGTCATTCCTGAACCTCTTCGAAGTGAGAGGCATCTCTACCCGGCAAAGATTGCTGTTTGAAAAATCCACGATCAATTTCAATGCGCGAAAATCGCCGATCGACTGGTAACTTTTACAGACTCAATTTCACACTGAGTAAAATGAGTAGATCTTACAGTCGATAAAATCAAAAAAAACTGAACTTTTCGGTCAAGATGCTAAATTGATTAAGCCGATAATAGATAGTACGCCAGGTCGGATTCTGGCTTTTAGTATGTTCAGTGCTTATGAAATGATTTTTGTGTGCAGGGAAATACCTCTGCCTGGTTAGAGTTTAACCAGTCAAAAATTAATGAGTTCGATATAGGGAAGGATTCTCAATGCAACATCGACTTCGAATTTTCACCGGTGAGGAAGAAACACCAGAACAGGCAGACTCTTTAGTCAATGTCCGTTTTGGGGAAATTGCAGACGCTTTAGCAGAAGCGGTTTACTATCGTCGTACCTGGGTCTCTGACTTCTCCGACGACGAAGTAAAAATTCCCTCTGATTTATATGCGATTCTTTCAGCCTACAGTCATCTTCGCCCAGGCGCCTAATGGTCAAACGGCCGCTGTCTCAAAAGTTTCTGATTATAGCGCTCATCGCCATGGGCCTCTTTTTGGTCGTTTGGGGTGCACAGCGGTTTTACGATCGTTATAAAGTGAAGCAGGTTGCGCTAGAGTTTGTGAAGGCTTTGGAAACAGGGAATGAAAATCGAATTCGCGCTCTGCTGACACCTGAGAAAGCAGAACTGGCTGCAAAATTGAAACAAGATTCGCAGGAGAGTCTTGAACCCCTCGATTATCGTTTTCTTCAAGTTCGATTGACGGGCAGTACCGCCGAGGCTCGAATTCAAATTCAGAAGACCGGATATGCCATTAAGCCCGATATCCACCTTATTAAAAGTTCGACAGGCGTCTGGAAAGTGAGCTCCATTTCCCAGGCCAAGGTTGATCCTCTTTGGCATGATCAAGAAGATCGACATTATCGAGAAGAATTAATCAAAGAAGGTGTTCCTTCGACTGAGGTAGAAGGCCGTGTCCTTGCAAAAAAGCTTGCGCGTGCTTTAAATACAACCGTTACAGAATCTTCTTCGGGGCAAGTAGATCCATAACGGTTTTTTATTCTTCGAGAGCACGCTTTTTTTCTTCCGAGGTCGCTATGTCTGAAACTCCTTCAATTTCTGAACATGCATTGCAGATTTGGCATGCAGGAGTCAGGGCAGTCGATTCAGAAGCACTCGTTCGTAACGCCATCCAGGTTACAGTCAACGAACTTACTATTTGTGGTCATTCCATACCGTTACATGACCAGAAAAAGTTACTTGTTGTTGGAGCTGGTAAAGCAGGTAGCGGTATGGCCGCTGGTGTGGAAGCGGCTCTCAAAGGTTCAATTCTTGAAAAGCAGCTTTTTGGCTGGGTGAACGTACCCGCTGATTGTGTGCGTTCTCTGGAACGAATCCATCTGCATGCGGCACGACCTGCGAGTTTAAATGAACCAACGGCCGAAGGGGTGTTTGGTTCAAAGCAAATCCTTCAGCAGGTTTCCAACTTATCACCGGATGACATTTGTCTGGTACTCATCTCAGGGGGAGGCAGTGCGTTATTACCCGCTCCTCTCCCTCCCGTGACGCTGGAAGACAAACAGGCTGTAACACGGTTGCTGATGTCATCAGGCGCCAGTATTCAGGAACTGAATTGTGTTCGTAAACAAATTTCCGAAGTCAAGGGAGGCCGTTTAGCTGAGGCCGCCACTTGCGGGACTTTAATCGCACTGGTGATTTCAGACGTTGTTGGCGATCCATTGGAGTTCATTGCTTCCGGGCCAACAGTTGTTGACTCTTCAACACCGGATGAAGCAGCAGAAGTATTAAAACGACTTGTAAAAGATCCGCAACAAGTACCTGCCACTGTTTGGGAAGTTTTGGAGAATAATCGGAAACCATCTTCTGAACTGAAAAAATCTGATCAGACAACAATCATCAATCAGATTATTGGCAGCAACGCGACAGCATTGGAAGCAGCAAAACAGACAGCGCTGGAGTTGGGCTACGAAATCTACTCGATGGGCTCTGAGAACGAAGGTATTGCTGCTGAAATTGGGGTAGAACTGGCAGAAGTTTGCCTCGAGTTTTATGCGGGCAGAGGACCTATTATGAAACCAGCTTGTGTCTTGAGTGGAGGCGAACCTATAGTCGATTTGTCTTCCACGCAGAATCCAGGTAAAGGTGGGCGGAATCAGGAAGTAGTGTTGGCTGCAATGCAGCGTCTTTGGAATGAGGAAATTTCTAATGTCTGCATACTATCTGGAGGAACTGATGGAGAAGATGGCCCCACCGATGCAGCAGGTGGCATACTTGATACCGCCATTCTCCAACAGGCGCATACACTTCAGTTAGATCCTGATGTTTTTTTGAAAGAACATAACTCTTATCCCTGTCTTGCAGCCTGTAATGGTTTATTGAAAACAGGGGCCACACAGACCAATGTCATGGATTTAAGAGTGGCCTTAGTGCAATGATCATTTCAAGGACTTACTTGAGTGGTGAGCTAACTGGGAACTCAAGCCATTTGTAGTTCTTGTTCAGACACGGCACGAACGACATGCACGTCGTCATATTCAAGAAGATTTGTCAATTGATGTAGACCATCTTGTTCCAGGATTTCAACAATCGGATTATCGTAATATGTTCGGTTTGTCCGAATCACAATAGCCTGTTTTCCGTTGTTAAGTTCAACGAGAGAGCCGACCGGGTACAGAGAAATGGATTGCAATAAGGCGCGAACGGAGTTGCAGTCATATTTTCCCAACGAAGCTTCATAGACGAGTTTTTCAGCAGCTTGATAAGGTAGTAGCCCGAGTTTGTTGGGACGCGACGACACAAGCTCAATAAATTCGTCTGCCACACTGGCAATTTTCGCGAGAGGATGAATTTGGTGCCCTTTTTGGCCTCTGGGATAGCCTGATCCATCACAACGTTCGTGGATTTGATATGCGATGAGTTTGGAAATTGTCGGAACTTCAGTGACCTGATTTAATAAATCATAAGTAATCGTGGGATGTTTTTTCAGCTCGAGAATCTCAATCGGATTGAGGGGTTTTGTTTTCCAGAGTGCCTGGGAATTCACGCGACCCATTCCGGTATCATGCAATAGACAACCAATGGAAAGCTTTATCAAATTCTCACGACTTAATCCGAGTTGCGTGCCAATTGCCATTGCGAGACTCGACATTTGCAGCCCATGTCTACAGAAATTGCCGACATCAATTGGCGTCATTCCTTCTAAGACAAAAAGATCCATGTCCTCTGCCATTTGCACGAATGAAATATTAGTGATGTCATAGATCTGTCGCATACTGATTTGTTTAGTTGAAAGCAATTGTTTATACACACTGCCCGTAATTTTAGTTAAGGCAGTAAACTGTTCCCGATACTGATTTTTCATTTCAGTAGAATAACTACTGTTTTGAACCGGTTTGATTTCATGCAAGAAAGAACTGGTCTGAATGTGCCAGGGAGAATCTGTGCGTTGGGTATCCATCTCCTGTTTTTGCGAAGCGGCCTGCACAGATTGGAGCCGAATTTTCTGCCGTCTCTTATTCTGGTTCGATTTCGGTTCAGAATTTTGGCTCTCACCAGGAGGGAGCATTAAATTTTGCAGGTCACGTTCATGGACCCGCACACTACGAATTCCACGTTTTTTCAGGTTTTCAATCGTACCTTTTGTGATCGTTTTACCGCTGGCTAACAGTAAGATATTATTTTCACTGTCAGCATCAAAAATGGGAGCCTGTAATTTGACTCCCATGCGGAGTCGGTCAATATCCAGAGAAGTGTATTGACTGGCTTTATTTTTGACTGATTGAGCAACCATAAAATTAACGCCGTAGTTCTTTGTTTTCGTTCAGTTTCTGTCACATCAATTTAATTTGTCATGCGCTGAACTGGTTCACTCCAATTCTTGTGAACCGCGCAGGAAGATAGCAGGAATGTTAAAATTTAGTTTAGATACAGCAACAGAACTGATGGTAAACCTTTTTAGGTGCTTTACAAAGAACTTCAGAGTAAAGACATAACTGATCTATCGGTTATGATGATTTTAGCGGAAATGAATTTACACCTGTTTCAGGCTGTTATCCGCGTTCCTGTTGATAGAGTGCCGTCAAGAAGTCTTCGATGTTTTTGAATTTTTTCCCTTCTGCAGCGATGGTTTCCACTTTTGTGCGGGCTTCCGTTGCCGAATACCCTAAGCTCAGTAACGCTTCATAAGCCTCTCCGAACACATCGGGGCTCTGCTCATCGGCGGGAAACTCTTTCGCTATAATCAGTGCGAATTTCGTCATTTTGCGTCTGAGTTTCGCGACAATTCGCTCGGCAACAGCAGGACCAATGCCAGGAAGTGTTGTGAGTTGCTTGAGATCATTTTCTTCAATGGCCGTCGCGACTTCTTTTACTGGACGTACCATGGCACGCAAGGTTTTCTTAACACCCACTCCATCGACCGAACAGACGAGTTCAAAGAACTCTTTCTCTGCATGGTTCATAAATCCGATCAAGCGAGGTGTGAGCCTGCCTTTTTGTGGATTACCTTCAATGTACTGGATTGTTTTAAGACTGACTTCCTGACCAATGAGTGATTGTAACTGTCGGCGAACAAATTCAGGAATAAAAACCTGATAATCAAAGGCACCAACTGAAATAATCGCTTCAGTGAGATTGAGTTCAACAAGTTGTCCGCGAATATTAGTAATCATAGTTGCTCGATTGAGTATTGATTTGTGAATACACTGTCAGATGCAGGCAATGCGAATTGTATGGTAATGGCACAAAGCCGCAGCAAATGCATCAGCGACATCGTTAGGTTCCAGAACCGTATTCAGCCCGAGTTCTGTTTTGATGGCGTGTTGCATTTGTTCCTTGGAGGCGCGACCACTGCCGGTAATCAGTTTTTTAATTTGAGTTGGTGTATAATGCACAACAGGAACAGTTGCCTCGTGAGCCACATAGATGATTGCACCACGGGCATGAGCCATGATGATCGAACTTTTGGGAAATTTGGGTGTCGTAAAAACCTGCTCAATGACCATCACATCTGGTCGATATTCTTCAATGACTTCCCGAATTCCAGATGCAATTTCATGCACGCGATTTGCCAGATTCGATTCCTGAGTGGAACGAATGATTCCTCCTTCACAGAGCACCGGGCCTTTTAACGAATGTTCCAGTAATGCGTAGCCCGTCCGGTTGAGACCGGGGTCGATTCCCAGGAACCGAGTGGGATTTCTTAACTCTTCATCATCCATTGTCGAGTTTAAATTCATGTTTGGCTCGATCGATCAGTGCATTGATCTAACAATTCCAATTCTAGCCACGACGCCACAGACTACCCTCAGGACGATCTTCGACAGTAATTTGACACGCTGCTAATCCGTCGCGAATTTTGTCAGCGATATCCCAGTTTTTGCTGGCACGTGCCTCTTCTCGGATTTCCAAAACCAGTTCCATCAACTGATTGGCGAGTCCATCATCGGCCTCTGCTTCTTTTTCAGGTGCTTTGCGGAATACACCCAATAGATTCGACAATTCTTTCAGCAGGCAGGCTCCCGATTTCAATGCATCAATCATAGGCTGGTTCTGTTTTCCTTCACCATCCAGTTTTTGTGCATGGATTAATGCGTTTAATGTCGAGCGTAACTCGAATAGTACGCCGATCGCTCCACCAGTATTAAAGTCATCGTCCATGGCTTCCAGAAATCGTTGACGCAATTCTGATAGTTGCTGAAAGTATTCCGCAGGCGTTCCTTCCAGAGAAACCGAATGTTCTCGTTTTTCTGATGCAGGAAGATGGTAAAAGCTTTCTCCCGTGATCCGCTCATACGTCTCAAAGAAGCGGTAGAATCCTTCGACACCTTTCCCGGTTTCTTGAATATTTTCGTCGCTGAAGGCGATGGGGCTACGGTAATGAGTCGACAGTAAAAACAAACGCACAAGTTCTGGGGGATGAATGGCGAATAGCTCCTTCACCGAGGCGGCACCTTTGGAACCCGAGAGCTTATCGGCTTCCTGTGCCTCCTGGTCTACAACCACATCTCCGTGACGGTCATGTTGTCCTCCCACTTTCCCGGGAGCATCACTGGCCTGCATTAACCCATTGTGCACCCAGTAACGCACGTAATTTTTTCCTGTACAGCATTCTGACTGGGCGCGTTCATTTTCATGATGTGGGAACATTAAATCGAGGCCGCCACCATGGATATCGAACGAATCACCGAGTAACTTGCGGCTCATAGCAGAGCATTCAATGTGCCAACCGGGACGACCTGGTCCCCAGGGACTGTCCCAGGCAGGTTCTCCCTCGCGCGATCGTTTCCAAAGAGCAAAGTCAGCAGGATTCTTCTTTTTATCATTGGCTTCCACACGAGTGCCCGCAATCATTTCTTCGATTTTGCGGCCGCTGAGAGAACCATAATTGGGATCTGACTCCGCAGAAAAATAGACGTCCCCGTCGAGAGGATAGGCATTCCCTTTCTCGATCAACGATTGAATGATCTCCAGCATTTCCGGGATGTAATCGGTTGCTTTGGGGAAATCAGTAATCGAATCGACGCCCATTGTTTCCAGGTTTTCAAAGTAATCCTGGGTCATCTCAGTTGCTAACTTGTCCACCGTGGTATTCAGTTCGGCGGCTCTGTTGATCAGCTTGTCATCGATGTCTGTGATATTATTAACGAATTTGACTTCGTAGTTGTTGTACTTTAAGTAGCGCGCGATGGTATCGATAATCACCGGTCCCACCATGTGACCGATGTGAGCATGTTTATAAACTGTAGGGCCACAGAGATAGATACCTACCTTCCCTGGTTTGAGTGTTTGAAAGTCTTCCTTTTTTCGACTCAGAGTATTGTAAATTCTTAGTGTCATTGTCCCAAATACCTGAATTACTTTCTGTTTTCAAATAAGGATTCGCTCGCTAAAGCAAGCACAGGTTCTAGTTATTTTGTTTCTCACGTGTTAAAAGCACGATGGCATCTGCCGTCATCGCTTCTTGTCTTCCCACCGGGCCCACACGTTCTCCTGTCTTGGCTTTGATGTTAATTTGCTGCTCGTGAATGTTGAGTGTTTTGGCGATTGATTTTCGAATTGATGGTTTGTAACCGGCTAGTTTAGGTCGTTCTGCCGAAATTGTGCAATCCAGGTTTACAATTTGCCAATCCGCCTTCTGAACCTCCTGGTAGGCTGTCATAAGTAAATTTCTTGAATCAGCATCTTTCCAGCGATCATCTGTATTGGGAAACATCTCACCGATATCACCAAGGCCTGCTGCTCCCAATAAAGCATCCGTAATCGCATGGAGTAAGACGTCCGCATCACTATGTCCAACAAGCCCCATATCAAAATCAATGGGGACTCCTCCTAAAATGAGTTGGTAACCGGATTCAAGCCGGTGACAGTCCTGGCCGGAACCAATTCGTATTTCAGGTAAATTGTCAGATATCTGTTGTGATGCCATGAGTTTTGATCATCGTGATTGTTAAATTTTGATCCAACGACAAGAATGAAACTATTCATGTGAATATATGATTGCGTGTGGTAGACCAAAGCACGGAGATCATAGCCGGACTGGGATAACTTGGCAATATGAGCCAATGTTCGGAAGTCCTGCCTGATTCGGGAGTAGCGGAAAATTGACATATGAACCCCTGGATCTTTGAAGAACACGAGGTGCACAATTCGAAATTGACATAAATTCTGATGTCCGTTAGACTCCCCACCCCTTCTGATCTACAAAACGATGTCACATCGTCAGCATTCCTCTCCGTTTTTTTCTTACCCAATTCACACATGAAGTTACTTCACCACAAATCATGGTTTCTGGTTGTGGCTCTGGTTTTTCTAGTAGTCAAGGTGACAGGGTGCGCACTGATCGAAGAAGGGGCTGTGTTGGGTCTGCACAAGCACGCCACGAAAAAAACAGTTAATAAATTACCGGCAATCCCTATATCTCAAGATGCGATGCAGGTAGAGATTGTTTTTATTGAGCGTCCTGTCACAGATCCGCTGCTCGGCTCAACGCTTTGGAATGAAGTTGATGAAATTGGTGCCGTCGAATTGATGGACCAGAAGAATTTGAAGCTGAACGGGTTTCGAGTCGGACATGTTAGCTCTGTTCCTCCAATGGCACTACAGACTTTACTCGGTTTGAAGTCTCATCTGGGGGGAGTGGAAAATGAAGATGAATCTCTATTGCTTTCTGGGCGACGATTGATGCTGCGATCCGGAGTACCCACAGACATTCAAACCAGTGGATTCTATGAGCAGTGCAGTCTTGATTTATTTGAAGATGAAGCACAAGTAGAAACAAAAGAATTTGAACAGGCACGCTGTGTAATGCGGGTGAAGGCTCACAAAGTTCAAGATGGCTGGGCACGCCTCGAATTTACTCCCGAAGTTCATTACGGTGCGCAACAATTAAGACGCACACCCACGAACATCGGTTGGCAACTTGAAAACCGGCAGAACACGACACCGTTTTATAAACAGAAATTTGAAGTGACACTCAATGTGGGAGAGATGACAATCATCACCGCTACAGATGATCCGGAACCCAATTCAGCCGGTCATCATTTCTTCCGTGGAACCGGTCAAAAATCCGACGTTCAAAAAATTCTGGTTGTGCGTTTGGCGAATATGTCAAAAATGGATGTCGTTCGTTCTAAATAAAAAAAGAAGGCAGCTCCCAGTGGAAGTGCCTTCTTATCTTTTCATCATGAATCGTGGCAGATCTAAACCTTGCCGAAGATCGTCTTTCCTGTGGAATAGAGGTCATCACAAGCTTCGCCCATTCGAGTTGCGACACCCTGTTCTGCCGCTTTCAGATAGCTTCGGGGGTCGTAAACTTTTTTGTTGCCAACTTCTCCTTCAATTTTTAAGACGCCATCGTAGTTCTTCATCATGTGATCTACTACAGGACGAGTGAAGGCATACTGTGTGTCAGTATCAATATTCATCTTCACGACACCATATTCCAGAGTCTCACGCAGTTGATCTTCAGGGGTACCTGATCCACCATGAAACACGAGATCGAACGCTGCCTCTTTACCATATTTGGCAACTACTGCTTCCTGGCCGAGCTTGAGAATTTCTGGTCGTAGCTTGACCGAACCCGGTTTGTAACTGCCATGCACGTTTCCAAAAGTTGCCGCAAACATATAACGGCCCAGACCATTCAGTGCTTCATAGACGGCAACCATGTCTTCGGGGGAAGTATAAAGTTTGTCGGCAGGCTGATCCGAGTTGTCGACTCCATCTTCTTCGCCACCCACAACACCGGCTTCTACTTCAAGAATGATTTCATTTGCTGCACATAGCTTTAAGAGTTCGACAGACAATTCCAGATTTTCTTTTAAAGGTAATTCCGATGCATCCAACATATGCGACTGGAATAAGTTTGGAAGTCCGGCCTCACGACGTCGGGCTGTTTCGGCAATTAATGGTTTCAGGAATGAATCAACTTTTCCTGGTTGGCAATGGTCTGTATGCAGGGCAATCAGCACATCGTATCGTTCTGCCAATCGGTGAGTTGCTTCTGCTAAAATGATTGCCCCCAGGACGGCGTCTTTCTGTTCCAGGCCTGAGGCAAATTGGCCACCACCTGTGGAAACCTGAATGATTCCATCTGATTTCTTTTCTGCAAACGCTTTTAATGCACCATTGATTGTGACTAAAGAAGTCACGTTCATTGCGGGATAGGCATAATTACCTTCTTGAGCGGCATCCAGCATCGCTGCGTATTGAGCTGGGGTTGCAATCGGCATTGGTTTTTCCTGTTCAGTTTAAAAGTAGTTAAAAATATTATTGTTCTGAATACTTAAAGTCAGAATGACAGCGTACATTTTACCCATTCAGGGTTATTGTTCAGATGAGTCTGAAGTGTCGATTTCTTCATCACTGAAAGCGAGCAGCATGGAACCGGATATGGTTATTTCAGAGAGCACAATTGTAAGGCTCCAGCCTTTTCCAACTCATGGCTCAGAGTATTCGAACTTTGAGTCGGCTTTTGACGCTGCTTTTATACAGTTTATTAGCAAGTTCCGGCCCGTCATTCAAGTGTGAAGCGATTCCGGAATAGTGAATGCAGGGTAGCTCAACTGCTAAAATGCCTATTTTTTCAAAGGAAATGGAGGCAGTTTCGGCAATTTTTTCAACAGATTGAATCGGGATGGCTCCGAGGGAGTGTTTTCTGGATCAGGGGAGAGGGTGGCATTTGTGTGTTCGTAGAGTTTAGGCTCAGGTGTATAGGCGATAACGCGCAAATCATCAAGTAGAATGGAGCCTAGTCCATTGAGTGACATTGTGAGGACCAAATTCTCAGTTTGCGGTATTTCGCGTATGAGGTCAAATTTTTGCCAGTCGCTCTTTTCGCTCCAGTGAAGTGCACCGCCTGGCCCCATAATACTGTCTTGCAGAGTAGCACCCTGTTGGTTACCGGTAATGGAAGTCGTTACTTTGATCCAACCGGTAATATGCACAATTTGACCACTGCGAACCGCAAGGGGAGGAGTCGTGACTCTGACTAACGGCCCCTTGATATTTGAAGGGATCTCATTGCGTTTCAATGGGGCCGCCAATAATCTCAGACTGAAGTTGCCAGACTTTTTATCTCGTGGATACAATTCGGCAATCGCTTCGGTTCCCTCAATCGAGTTTTGTTCGTGTTTCCAACGTTCAACAACCATTGTATCAATATCTTCAAAGTCACCAGAACGTAACATGTTGGGTTCAATGTTCTTTGAACTGCGTCCAATTCGTTCGATCATCTTCCAATGGTCGGGCAGTGTGCTATACGAAATTGTAAACGGGCTTGTTAGAGCAGAGGAAAAAGTGCGTGTCGCCTCATGCCATTGAGTTCTTTGCAAAATACGGAGCATTTGCATGGAATCACAAGCACGCATACGCGCGGTACGATAGTCCCGACTGGCTAATGCAGTTTCCGCCTCGCTCGCCAATCGTTGAGAACGTTCGAGAATCGCCGGTCCATCCATGCGTGCAATCTGGCTCACGCCTAAATGAACGAGTTCCGCATTTGTTTTCTGACAGCGTTCCAGTTTTGCCTGACATAATTGCACACTGGTTTCAGCAGAAAGCTGGCTAAGTGTACCAACTTTTTTTCTCAGCTTTTCAATGAGACCCTGATCCGAAGTCATAATGATAATTGAAGTCATATCAAATTTGGGAATCGTAATCTGGACGCCCCCATTCACACGCTTCCGCTCTAAATTTCGGATTTCTGTCGTGCTTAATTCCCAGGCTGAGGCAGAGACATTTCCGCCAGGTACAATAATCGTGGCTTCATTTCCGGCCATCTGGTCGGGAACATACTGAGCATTATTGCGATACCAGACCGGTAGAATGAGAACGCCATATTCAGAATGAATGATGGCTGCCTGCAACTCCTGGCCGATTTGCTTGTCCTGTTGAATTTGTAGTTCCCGTTCTGCCAGAAGTTCATCACGTAGTAGTCGTTTCGAACCAGAATTTTTAAAGGCAGCGCCTAATTGTCTGATGCGTGGAGTCGAGCGTTGTCTCAAACTAAAGGGAATGTGAGACGTGACCGTTCCCCTTGCCAGCCAGGGTTCGATCAGTTCAATTTCCATGTTTAACTGACGAATAGCCAGTTTCCGTTCTAAGGCCCCCGGAGTGGTGGTATCATCAAGTCGATTCGTTGTCCAATAGCCGGTAGCACGGCAACCTGCTGAGAGCGCCGCATAGGTTTGTAAACGAATCTGTTCAGGTTCAATTACAATGGGTGTTTTGTTGGATCCACTTCTCCAGCGTTTGTTTGCAGATGTCGGTTCCGTTTGAATCCAGGTCCAGAGAAAGCGACCCGGCGCAATCCGACTTTTGTCGATCAGGGTATTTCGATACTGCAGCAAACTGACATCGCTATTTAGTATATGAGGGCTAGAGCCGATCATTGAAACTTCACGTGCGATTTGTCGTTCATTCCCCAGGACGTCTGCCATAATCGGCCGCTTGAATTGCCGATCAGCACTTTGAATTTGTCCAACCCGGCTGAGTAGTTCGACCCCCTGTTTGCCTGGAATGCGTGTTCCCAGATTCCAGAAAATGATGGGGGCTGTCTGATCCTCGAAGGGAATCAGTGTCGCATCTCGTGACGGGAGGAATGAGCCATGTTCATCTTGAGGACGAGGAGGCGTTGCCATGGCCCATAGACCCTGGTTTTGTAATTGCGAGAGAAACTCATAATCATCGAATTGAGGTGCCCAGACTACGTTCAGGCCGGTCTGTTTGAGTTCGGCCAGATTCTCTCCATGAAAGCGGGTCATCCGGGGAAACATTGGTTTTCCCTGTACCTGGATTCGATCAAGCAGAAATTCCACAATCGGCTTCGATCTTTTTTTATGCATCGCAGCCGCTGAAGCCATTACTGATTGGCTGGGTTTTACAATCGGTGATAGTTTTAAGTCGTCCAGAAGAAATTCCACTTGATCTGAAGAGGAACGCGTCACAATCAGAACTCGTTCCACATACATATCTCGTGTATCGACTTGACGGAGTTTGCTCCGTCCTCGTAATAATCCAATGGATTGATTTACGAGCCCTTCGGAGGTAGTACAACGAAGTTGCTGCCACTTTTCTTCGTCGGTATAAGTATCACCAATCAAATAGATTCTGGCCATCGTCCCCGTTTCCGGATCGATTTGATGTGGCAGTACCGCCTCGAGACCAATTCGAGTACCCCGTCTGTTGGACTTTAACCAGAGTGAAACCGTCAACTCATTAATAATACGACTGGAAGGTAGCTGGTGTGACAGTTCAATGATGGAACCGACATTGCCAGTGACGATTTGCAAATGTTCGGCGGCCGTTCCTTCATGGGGTGTCGTCGTATTTCGGACATGCCACTTTTTTTGTGCTTGAGAAGGATCAATGCGAACCTGCCAACTGACTTTTGACGTATCATCAAAATTAGCATGATAGGTTTCGGCGCGCAAGAGCGATGCGCTGCACAGTTCCAGAATCAGAACCGCCAGCAGACCAATTCGTCCTTGAATTAACTCACAAATTTTGTGTGGCATCAATGCCCAAACTCTGGCCCATCCTGGGGTAGAAAACGCTGTGGAAATGTCACAATCTAGACTAATTTACATACTAAAGTCTGGAGGGTTTTTAAAAGTGATCAACTACTGCTGGGCTTATATGTTTCCCAGTTTCTTTAAACCGAACATCGTTCAGCATTCTTTACAAATTGTTGATTACAAACGGTTTTCGTTTCACTTGATCAACGTCAGCGTTTCTTTTTCTCAACCAAGCGTTGAAGTAGCTAAAAACAGCTTGAATCGCTGGAGATTTTAGAAGAATCTTCAAATTGAGCCAAGACGAAGCCTTCCATTTTTGCGAAACTGGTTAAAGGGACGTCTGTGTGAAAATGTTTTATAAGTTGTTTATTAGATAAGACTTACATTAAATTCTTTTTTAAAGTTTTATAATCGGCACAAAATCTGTTCTATTAGTTACGAAGTTTTCCATGTGGATTCATGGATATGGAGAAGGCACAGGCGCAAACTGAGAAATGATACATTATGAATACGCGACTTTCCGACGAATCAGATAGTGCAAGTTTACCCCGTGAAGTAATCGATCTGGGTAAGAAAATCGCAGAGCTTCCACCAGAGCTTCAGTCGCAGTTGGAAGTTTCCTATTCACGAGTTGTGGAATCTGTGAAACGCCGCCGTCGTATTCTGGGTCTGATTCAAGAAGCATTGGCTCAGCTACGTCTGGATGTCAAATATCTGATGTTCGATTTGGATGCTACCAAAAAAGAACGTGACGAATTGAAAGCACGCCTCGAAGAAACCTAATCAATTACGTTGATAACGTTTCCTCACTTTGATCTTCTGCTGTTTCTTTAAACTTTTGTTTCCGTGACCAGACTTGCGCCAGGATGGTTCCCGTCAACATACAACCAAACATGTAAAGGGCGGGCGGAAGTGCAATCAATTCTTTGCCCGGAAACAAATCGCTCGCCAGAACTGCTCCCAAACCAGCGTTCTGCATGCCCACTTCGAGTGTTAGTGCTCTTCGTTTTGCTTCATCAAGTTTGACGACCGCACCGGCGAGATATCCAAACAGATATCCCAAAATGTTAATCACCAGTAAAGCCGCCGCGAGAGACAAAAATACCTGTTGCAGACGATTCTGATTCAAACTGATAATGGTCGCAATGATCCATAAGATCGAAAGATTGGCGAACGTCGGTCCAATTAACTGCATGAATCGACTGAATCGTTGATTTTTGCGAGCGAGCAGATGCCCGGCAATCACGGGAATGACAACCTGTAGTAGTAATTTCACAAATGTGTCGATCGCGAGTTGTACTGCGTCAATATCAGTACCCGCAACTGCGAGATACAAGAACAGCGGGACGATCAGGGGGGAGAGCAGGGTCGCTGTTGTGGTCAGGCAGACCGAATAACTGACGTTCCCTCGTGCAGCCAGGGTTAATACATTCGAGGCCATGGCACCGGGAACACAGCCTACCAGAATAATACCAATGCGCAACTCTGGATTGTTCAAAAAGAACAGACTCATCAGATAAGCCAATCCCGGCATGACAGTATATTGCACAAATGTGCCACTTAATACGGTATGCCAACGGCGGAAGACCTCCCGTACTTCATCGGCGGGAAGCAGTGCGCCGATAACGAACATCGTCAAAGCAAATAAATACGAAAGATAAGGCTTCGAAGCATGAAAGGGGTGGAAATCGAAGGGAATGAGTTGATCCCAGAAGACAGCGACAGCAGATAATAGAATCAGCCAGAATAGCAGAAAGCGTTGCAGCATGATTGATAAGTCCGGAAGATTCAAAGGTCTGTGTTGTTTTGGGATCCCAATATTCTGAGAGGATCACTGCTGCGATCATTTGTGGGATGTTCTAAATCGGTTATGATTCCTGAATGTAATCGAATCGTTTCTGAATTTCTATGAATAACACCATAATGATGAATGCGGACCATCTGGCCGATTTTGTAACAGACTTCGAAGAATCGGGGCAGGTAAGACGCATCTCTGCTCCGGTGGAATCGGAGTTGGAAATCACTGCGATTACAGAATATGTCATCAAGTCGAACCAGAATGGTACTGCACCAGCCCTGTTGTTCGATAACGTGATCGGGCATAAAATCCCTGTTCTCACAAACTTGTATGGTAGTCTGCCGCGGATGCTGCAGATTTTGCGTACTGGTTCTCTCGATACGATTGCCGATCGAGTAACGGGGTTGTTACAGCCTGACCTTCCGGAAGGCTGGCTCGATTCTTTGCAGATGATTCCGCAGTTTTCGCAGTTACTCAATATCAAACCGCGGGTTGTCAAAACAGCCAGTTGCCAACAGGTGGTCAAATTAGGTCGCGATGTCAATCTCAGAGAATTTCCTCTCCTAAAGTGTTGGCCGGATGAAGAATATTCGACAATCACGGCGGCGCAAATTGTGACCTTTGATCCCGATACCAATACCCGATTTGTCAACACACGTCCGATTCAAGTCATTTCAGATCAGCAATTGGCCATTCGCTGGAGCCAACATGACGCGGGTCACCAGCTCTTGCAGAAGTATCAGTCTCGCGCGCAGCAAATGCCAGTGGCGGTTGTATTAGGAGCCGATCCCGTTTGCCTCTATACAGCTCACGCACCACTTCCAACGCCAACGGATCCTTATGCTTTCAGCGGTTTTCTTCGCAATCGCGCTTTGGAACTGGTCAAAGGTCGTACCATCGATCTTGATGTTCCCGCACAGGCCGAAATTGTAATGGAAGGCTTCATTGATACCACAACAGAACCACAGGAAGTGAGTGTGGTTGCCAACCCCACAGGTTTTTATAGTTCGGCGGAAATGGTGTTCCCATTGCATTTGTCTGCCGTCACGCATCGCGCGAATCCGATTTGGCCGGCTTTGATTCCTGCCGCACCGCCCGCGGAAGAAGGCATCTTTTCTCAGGCAACCGGACGGATCTTTCTGCCCTTGTTGAAATTAATAGTACCGGAAATTGTAGATGTTCATTTTCCCTCAGCAGGTGTGGGGCGCTATCTGATGTTTGTGAGTATTCAGAAATCCTATCCACAGCAGGCACGCCGCGTTGTGAATGCATTGTGGAGTCTGGAACGCTTACTCTCATTAAAGATGATTTTCGTCGTGGATCAGGATGTGAACGTGCATGATGAGCAGGAAATCTGGTATCATGTCAGTACGAATGTGAATACCGGACGTGATTTGATTTACTCAGAAGGTCCCGGCGATGTGTATGATCACAGTTCAAATGTGATGGGTATCGGCCATAAGCTGGGATTCGATGCGACCCGGAAATCAACGGCAGAAGGCCATTCCCGCGAATGGCCCGCTGCACTCAAAATGACATCAGACATACAACAGCGCGTACGTAGCCGATTAGATGAATTAGGCCTTTCCTGAAAGAAATTGAACAGATACCTTAGTTATGAATGTAGATAAAACCGGCTCACGTGTGCAGCAGATGTTTGGCGAGATCGCGCCCCGCTATGACTTTATGAACCATTTTCTTTCGGGAGGTGTAGATTATTATTGGCGGTGGCGAACGGTGCGGAAAGTCGCACCGGCGGGAGAAGCACCGATTCTGGATGTCTGTACGGGAACCGGTGATCTTGCTATTTCGTATCTCAAAAAGACCGGCGGCAAAACACAAGTCATTGGTGCCGACTTCACGCATGATATGCTGAAGCTGGCACTGAAGAAAAACAACAGTGCAGCTCTGAATTTTCTTGAAGCAGATACGCAGCAGCTACCGTTTGCCGATAATCAGTTTCAGATTGTCTCTGTTTCATTTGGATTGAGAAATGTATCCGATACCAGACAGGGGCTCAAAGAAATGATTCGCGTTTGTCAGCCCGGTGGTCAGGTTGCTGTACTGGAATTTTCGATGCCCACCAATCCTCTATTTCGAGCCAGCTATCAATTTTATTTTCGACATATTTTACCAAAAATGGGACAATTACTGGCCCGCAACAGACAGTCAGCCTATAACTATCTGCCGGAGTCGGTATCAGAGTTTCCCTATGGCAAGGAGTTGGCCGATTTGATGGATGAGTGTGGATTACAGGGAACGCGCTGGTATCCACTCACATTCGGAATTGCCACGCTGTATGTGGGTACGAAACCGGAACTCTCAACTGAGAGGAAGTAACCCGTTTCAGAATCAACTCAGATGTAGTAAATAAGGTGCATCCGCATGTCTAACGTTGTCGTTGCAATCACAGGGGCCAGTGGTTCCATTTATGCCGTACGATTGGTCGAAGTTCTGATGGCTGCCGGCCGCACCGTACACCTTACGATGAGCCCGGCTGCGACTTATGTGTTAAAGCAGGAACTCGGACTCAAGATCGACTTAGAGGAATTCGACCCCAAGCAACTTCTTCCCGATCCTTCGAACCTCCCGGAAGATAGCGCGATCAGCAAAATGAAGAATGCGTCCAACGAAGATTTTGCGTTGAGTTCTGTGCTGGGGGAATCCGATGTGAAACAGGGAGAACTGATTTATCATCATTACCAGGATTTTATGTCGGGTATTGCCAGCGGGTCTTTTTTGACTGCCGGCATGGTGATCTGTCCCTGTTCGATGGGAACCCTGGGAAGTATCGCCTCGGGGGCTTGTAACAACCTGATTCATCGGGCTGCCGATGTGCATTTGAAAGAGCGACGCAAGCTGATTTTGGTAGCCCGCGAAACGCCACTCGGTTTGATTCCGCTGGAGAATATGGTTCGTTTGACGCAAGCCGGTGCGACGATCATGCCGGCTGCACCTGGCTTTTATCATAATCCGGTTACGATTCATGATTTGGTCGATTTCATTTCAGGGCGGATTTGTGATCATCTGGGAATCAAGCACGACATTCATCAACGCTGGGGCAGCTAGGAATCAAGGTTCTTAGATGTATTGAGTAACTGACTTCTGCGAGTGGGTTTCATTGCGATTCTTTCGTTGAGCGGTTAAAAATAACGATAGAGATAAACAAACCCAACTCATCAGTCGGACTGATCAGCAAATGGAACGGAAGGCCTCTGTGGAATCGATTTCCCGCATTCATCAACTCGATACCAGCGTGATTAACAAGATCGCCGCGGGGGAAGTCATCGAGCGTCCAGCCAGTGCTGTCAAAGAGTTGCTCGATAACAGTGTCGATGCACTGGCTACCCGAATCGAAGTCGACATCATGAATGGAGGGGCCGACCTGATTCGCGTCGTCGATAACGGCGAAGGCATTCACCCTGACGATTTATTGCTCGCCGTTTCCAGCCATGCCACCAGTAAAATTACTTCAGCCGATGATCTCTTCAGCGTGCAGACCATGGGCTTTCGCGGCGAGGCGCTGGCTTCGATTTCCGAAGTCAGCCAGTTTCGTATTCGCACACGCACAGCCGATCAATCTCAGGGTCTCGAATTTGAAGTCAATACGGGAGCCGCTGGTAAACCACAGCCCTGCGGCTGCCCTTTAGGAACGTCGATTGAAATCAGGCAGCTCTTTGCCAATACACCAGTGCGACGAAAATTCCTGAAAACGACCAAAACCGAGTTTGGGCATATCAGCGAACAGTTTACCCGCGCGGCACTCGCACATCCTCGACTCTACATGGTGTTACGGCACAATAATAAAGTCATCTTTGATCTGCCCCCTTCAGATAATCTGATCGATCGCCTGCGTCTGTTTTATGGAAAGAAACTGGCCGATCACTTGATCTGGGTTGAGTCAGAAGTGGATGACATTCGCATTTGGGGATATGTGTCTCATCCCAGTCAAAATAAATCGACTCGCAAAGGGCAGTACCTGTTTTTAAATGGTCGCTGGATTCAAGATCGCACGTTGCAGCATGCGTTGACCGAAGCCTATCGAGGACTACTCATGGTGGGGCGACAACCGATCTCGTTCCTTTATCTGGATATGCCGGCTTCGATGGTTGATGTGAATGTGCATCCGACGAAATCGGAAGTGCGGTTTCGGGACGGCCAGAATCTGTATCGTCAGTTACTTTCGACGTTGCGCAGCCAGTTTCTGAGTATGGACTTGCAAACGCAGATGTCACTGACCAAAAAAGGTGACATTGATTCTGGTTCAATCACACCGCCTGAAATACCTCAGCAAAAACAAACACAAATGGACCTGACCAGCTGGGCGAAGGAACAATTGGGACAAGCGACCGAAGAGCGTCCTCCGATACAAGTGAATTCTACACCGCGTTCAATTTCCAGCAGACCCGATCCAGCCAGACCATTTAGCAGTCAGGGTACGACTGCCCGTGAGAGCACAACACTTGCCAGGTTTCAGGAAGCTGCCGAACGTGCGTTGTCACAATCTGAAGAGGTCAGTACAGAGCCCGTTCTGATTCCGGAAAGTGATCGACAGGAAGATCAATTTGCGGAAGTCGCGACTGCAGATTTACGACCGATTCAAGTATTGAACTGCTACATCGTCGTTGAGATCAAAGGGGCGCTGACAATCATCGATCAACACGCACTCCATGAACGAATTATGTATGAATATTTCCGGAAGCGTGTGTTGGCCCAGTCTGTCGAATCACAGAAGTTACTCGTCCCTTTGACGGTTGAGATGAGTCCCAAAGAGACGGCTCTCATTCTGGACCATGCGGAAATGCTCAACAGCTTTGGTCTGGGCATCGAAGAATTCGGCGGCAACACTCTATTGGTAAACAGCTATCCTGTGATGTTACAGCGGGTGAATCTGGAGCAGTTAGTTCGCGACATTGCCGATAACCTCGATCAATCCAAACAGCCTTCCCGACGGGACCTGCTGGATGATTTAATCACGATGATGTCGTGTAAAGCCGCCATCAAAGCGGGGCAGCGTTTGACACAGGAAGAAATCTTCAGCCTGCTCGAACAACGCCATCTCATCGATGACGCCCATCATTGTCCACATGGAAGACCCTCGGCATTAGTACTCAGCCATGCCGAACTCGACCGACAATTCGGTCGTATGGGCTAGGTTCGCAATACCTGTAAGAAAAAATGGTATCCCCAAAATTTACCAGCTATCATCAAATAGCAGAGATGCTGAAGTCACTCTACCTTGGATATTGCTGAATCATTCTGCTAGCATAATAGCTAATCTATCCTGGAACTCATTGGTTAAGATTGAATCAAGCCAGATAGTTAATCATAAGTATGCAATTTTCAGAATCTCATTTTTTGAGGCATGTAATTGATGAAACCACATTATTTCTGCCTTCTTGCTTGTTTAATCATATTCCTCTCACTACCTCAGACTGCTGATTCCCAGGCACCCGGAAACTGGCAATCAATCAGTGTTGATGGTCTCGATGATTGGAGCGATCCAGGCAAATGGTGGTCATCAGAAAAGGGAGTCATCGTCGCTGAGTCGGTTGGCGGGAAATCGCTACCGAAAATTCACCATTTGATTTGGGACGGCAAGCTAAAAGATAATTTCGAATTCCGACTGGAATATCGAATCATAAGTAGGGCGCCACAGGATGCTGGAGTCTATTTTCTTGTGGATCGAAGTCAAAAGGTTAATAAGAAGGGGAATCTAGCCGGATATCAGGCCGAATTAGATACCGCAAACCTTTATAGCACCAATCGATGGCAACGCGAGGGCAAGTTATTCGGTCACATTTTTGATGGAAAACGACACCGAATGTTTAAACGTGGCAACCGAGTCAGAATCGAGGCAAATGAAAAAGAAAAGATTGTACCTCTCCCACATTCATTTCAAGCGACTAAGGTCTTTCGGAAGCCACCAGAATGGAATAACTGTCTGGTTCGAGTCAAAGGCAATATGGTTCAGCTCTACTTAAACGGAAAGCTGGCCAATGAGATTGTCGATCGCGTTGTCGAGAAGCGACCATCTGGCGATGCAATTGCACTACAATTTCGACCCAACGGTGCCTATCGATTTGAAGTCAGAAGACTGAAGTTCAGAACGCTTGACTAGTCACACCGTCTTGCCTTTTTGTCTGCATTTCAAAAAGGACCATCATAAAAGGGCCAGAGACAGAAAAATCCGGTTCTCACTATCTCCTGACCTATGAATTCTTTATTAGGATCGAAACAGCCTTTTCTACTGTTGTCGGCTCGTCTTACGCGCTGCAGGCGAACTTTTTAGAGGGGAGCGTGTCTGTCTGGGAGAAAGCACTTTTTCTCAGGAGAGACTGGTTCTTGATACAAAATAGAAAGCGAATTCATGAGAATCTATCTGGACGATGTACGACCGGCGCCGCCGGGCTGGCGGCAGGTACGCTGGCCTGAAGAAGCGATAACACTTTTAGAGACAGGCAACGTCAGAGAAATCAGTCTAGACCATGATCTGGGCGATGACACACGCGGGACGGGTTACGATGTGCTGCTGTGGATTGAAGAAGCCGTCGCCACGCGCGACTTCGATCCTCCGGCGATTCACGTGCACACCGCCAACCCACCGGCCCGCAACCGGATGCTTTCAGCCCTTGTTTCAATCCAGCGACTGACCGAGTGTTACTGCGGCGCGGATTGAATAGAAAAAGGGCCAAGGACGGAAAATCGAGTCGTGCCCCTTAAGCTTCTCATTAGGAAAAAACACCAACCATCATCTGCGTTTTTTAGAAACCGTTCTTGTTTTTCTATTTCTTCCGCTTTTTTCTATTAGCGTCTGAGACGATGATGCTCTAATTGGATTGGCTGCTGCTCCAATCGCTGTTTTTATCATGATCAGTCAGTTTTAAATGGTCAGGGAGAAACTCGCAGCAATACAGGTACTGATCAGATAACCTGTTCAACAGAGGACGATGGTATGCGGGGCACTTAAGCGTATGAGAACTTTTCATGGCTATTCTATAAACGCGTCAGCTAATCAAAGAGTTTAATTGATTTATAGAATTCCATAAATAAAAAGAATTGAGGGGTAGCCCTAATTTCCGGTACTCGATTCTCTGTGGCAACGTATTTTTTTAGTAGATTGGATACTGAGGATCTGCTAAATTAGAAGAATTGATGAGAATCTCGTGGCTAAGTCATCATATTGAATGATCACATTCAGGAGTTGCCGTGCGCATTATCCTTGTCATTATGTTTTGTCTGAGTATCTTGCAAACCAGTCGCGCGAGTGAAAAAATTGAAACGTTGATTGACAAACTGGTCACAGTTTCTGAGCCTGGTTTTGGATATTTAGTATACTCATCCGGAACAGAGTTTTTGCCTTACGCAGATACTGGAATGATGGGAGCACAGGTGATCGGTGCCGGTCAACCTGTTCGGAGCGAGCCACTCCGCAAGATTGTCGAACAGGGAATCGATGCTATACCCACCTTAATCAAACACATCGGCGATGAACGTAAGATTAATATGAAACCAGTGCAAGGCTTCTCGTTTACAGGATTTATCGATCTGTATGATTTCAACAATCGCACTCGGAAGGACGTTCCCAGCAATGTAAATCTCGACCTTTTCGAGAAAGATGAAAACCATCCAAACAAACATTCGATCACAGTGGGTGATCTTTGTTTTGTCGCGTTGGGACAAATTGTCAATCGTCGATTCGCGGCAACTAAGTATGTACCTACAGGAATACTGGCTGTCAGTTCGCCTTCATATTCCAAACAGCTACGCGAGGTTGTGATTAAAGATTGGCAGGATCTTACGCGGGAACAGCATATTCAGCAACTCATTCAGGATTTCAAGATGCCAGATCATGAAGGTCGCCAATTTGGGGCGTATCTTCGTTTGTCATTTTATTATCCCGAGTTTGTCGAAACGCTTGTGCTCAAACAGCTCAACAAACCGGTGTATGATGCTGACAAAATTTCAAATTTTGTTAGCGACAAGCTCTACGAGGCTGGGAACAAAGAACAACAACAAAAATTGTTTGACGAGTTTATTCGTATAAATGGCGAAACGTATGCTGGCGGAATCATGGAATCTCTCTATTATGATCTCAAGTATTTAGAAGAAGTCGGTCAAGACGATCTTGAGTTTCGTTCATCGGGATTTAAAACTCATCCGCGCGAGTTACTAGTCCAACTATTTGATCAACCGGCAAATATCAAATTCGCTGATCGTCCTTATATGTCATCTATGCCTGTATCCGAACGTATAAGTTTCATCCGCTCGCTGAGGTATGACAAAAGTAAAAAAGTGGGTGAAGTATTGCAGCGAATTTATCTTGCAGACTCGGAAGAAGCAGAGATTGCACCAGCGTGTTTGCTTGCACTGGCAAATCGTGGTTATGCAGAATTTTTAATCGATCAACTAAGAAGAATTGATTTCACTAATACCAAACACAATGAATTTTATTGGGAATGCCTAGCATCGATCAGCACGTCTAAAGACAGATTAGTTCAAGACAAGCTGCTCGAAATTGCCGAAATGACTACAAACCCCGGATATTTCTTGAAGGCACTTGATGGTGTTAAAAAACCGTATTCCCAATCGATCTTCAAGCAGGCCAAACACATTCTAGAACTTTCTTCCGAAACATCATATTATGAGGAGGGGATTTTAGAAATGATCGGTGAGCAATTTCCTGATCGTGCAAAAGTAGTCTATCAGAATTATCTTGCTACAGGCAGTGTTGATCGTGCCAAAACCATGTGCAATGTGTTGTGGTATGGCAGTTCATTATCGAAAGAAATTCTCGGTCCCTTACTCGATGATCGTCGAAATCTCACAGGTTTTGAATCCTCCATGCGAGTCTGTGATCGAGCAGCTACAGCGATCAGTCATACGACCGACAAGATCAAATTCGACAGCGACTGGTCTCTCGAGCGAAAAGATATGGTGATTATTCAACTCAAAAAATATTGTGTAACGCCAGATCAATGAAATCGTTTTCAGATTTATATAACAGCAATACTCATATCAGACCTCCTTGGATATCATTTCTTGACTGGCTTTAAAGTTCATTTTTTGTGGATCACACAAAATTTTTTTCCAGATTGAGATAGTAAGCTAAAAAAGTGTTTGGAACTATTAGTACTCTTGAGTTTCAAGTTCGTTCAATTAGGATCGAAAAATATCAGGTAAGGGGCAGTTCCAGTAAAATCGATCCCATAAACATCCAATTGTTAAAAAGAGCTTGTCAGTCTGTTCGGCTGTTTTAAGATGCCAGGCAAGAGCGAGACTTTGGGAATGATTTCTTTTGAGTCGACACTTTGAGGGCACTCCTGTAATGGTGAATCACTTTTTTAAGGAACAAACACAGAAGCTGAAAACATGCTAAGCACAATCCAATAACACAAAAAATTGCTATATGAATCACAAGCAGTTGAAACAAATTCATTGGACATACCTTTTTAACTGACTTGAAATTGTTCTTAATGAAGCATGCATTGAGAATAACTATTGATTCCTGTCGATTGTTTTAACAGTGAAAATTCAGGGATTCTTTCCCCCCATCCATGGGAGGAGCATACTCTTCCATGAGATAAGAATCCAAATGAACTGATTCAGTGCCACCAGAACAGGAAAAGTCGACTTCAAGAAATCCATCAGCACGGACCGAACGAATGATGCCAACTTTACCTTGATATTGATCGAAACCTTTTGCAGCCGCCTGGAGTGTGACGTAATATTTGCTTCTGATTGGTACTGATAATAAATGTGACTCAATGGCCATCTTGACTCAAACTTTCTTTTCTTATTTCACTTTTGATTTCTTTTAACCTGTCGAGACAGCTAGCTGCTTTCTGCTGATCGTTTGCAGCAATATAAACGTTAACGAGTCGTTTTAAACAACACTCACAAGTCAGCTCAGAAATGTATTCCGATGTGAGTTGTGCCACATATTGATAGCCTTCTTTGGCTCGATCTACCTGACTCAAAAATCCAGCCAGCCCAACTCGGTATTCGAGATGATCTGGTGCCAGCTGAATGGCTTTTTTGATTTCCTGCTCGATGATTTTTACCGGGTAGCCTGTATTTCCCATATAGAAAGCCAGGTTATAGTGTTGTTCCGCTGTGATTTCTGAATTTTCCATGACGGAAACGACGTCGTTCATTTTTGTTCCCGATTCATGCAGAAGTTTTAAACGGCTCTTCACTAAAGCAAGCAACGAAGGTTGAATGCCATTTTTTTGGAACAAGTACTTAAAGATCTCAAGAGCTAACTCCTGTTTTTCGGAATGGATGTAGCAGTCGGCTAATGCAATTTGTGCATTCTCTGAAAGTGGGATTAAGGTATTAGCTGTTTCGAAGGCATGCAGGGCACCTTGAAAGCAATTGAATTCCCGGCAGATTAAACCGCTGAATTCCCAGATTCGACCATCGTCGGGATATTCTTGCAAAAGGGTTTGAGTTAAATAGAGCCCTTCTTCCCAACGCTTTGCCTCATAAAAAAAAGTCAGGTTCTGCAACTCACTTTCAAGTACATGCATCTAGATTGGCTCCTTTATCGGTTTGTCTTTAGCCATTTGAGGTCCTACTACCTCACCCATGAATTTTTTCCAGGCTTTTTCACTTTTCAAAGCAGGGTCACTTTTTCTTAAACGTTCGAGTGTGTCGACGTCATACTTTTCCGTTGCATTCGTTATTGCATTCCACTCCTCAAGTGAGAGGGGAACTGGTTCGGAAATTTCTGTTGGCTTTCCGATTTCAATATCAGAACCGGAAGAGCAGCTATAAACGGATAGCATTATTGGGAAAAGCATTAATAACATGCACAATACGCGAAACATGACTTACTCCAGAAGCATCATTGATAGAGAGTCACGCGGTCGATCCGATAGCTCGGAAAAGTGGATGACCGCGTGGTTTTAAACATTAAATGGTCTAAGGAAACTCAACGATTTCTCCGCCAGCACGAGTAGAAAGTGCGCGATACAGATCCATGTTGATGTTCTCAGAGATAAAGTGAACTGAGCCATCTACCATCGCAAAGTGAGTTCCGCCTGGATGCAAACTGCGGAATGACCCATAACTAGTCGTACCGTTGTGCCGGTTGGGCGGATGGTGGGTTGTACCCCAGGTATAACCCGCATAGCCAAATGCCCAGACACTACCGACAACTGATGTGCCAGTTGAGGGTGATCCTGTTGGTGAAAAGTCGGTTTCTCCCATTAAGAATGTATTTGTTGTTCCATCAGTGATGTCACGCATTCTGGTCTTTTTTTCATAACTGGGACTCGTTGAACTATTAGGATTCAAAATTCGTGGGACAATCGCGCCATCAAATGCAGGTTCAGGTACTCCATAGTAAGTTGCGTAATGCAAAAGAGTCGTTTCCGGAGTTCCCGCTGAAAAGATATAGCTACAGGGAGCACGGTTTTCTGTGAGGGGAGCAGGCATCGGCATCGAAGGGCAGAGAAAAGTGGGGACAATCATCTGCACCAGCATCGCGTTGGTAAAGCCATCGCCATCTGTGTCAACAGTACTGTTACGTCTCTCTTCCGGATCCCAGCGAGAGGCAATGGCATCCTGTTCCAGGAACGGCATAATTTGAATATGTCCTGTGACCCAGGTTGTTGAGGGAAGATTCGATGGATCTGAGAGATCTTCGGTTACCTCATAATCTGAAGTTGCATAAGGAAACTCGCGAAATGTATCGTGAAAATTATGCGTCGCCAGAGCAATCTGTTTCAGGTTATTCTTACACGAACTCCGTCGGGCGGCTTCACGCGCCTGTTGGACTGCCGGTAAGAGCAGGGCAATCAGAATTGCAATAATCGCAATTACAACGAGTAATTCGATGAGGGTAAAAGCGGACCGCTTGTGTGCTGTGGAACGATCCAGACGCGTTCTACGTGACAACATGGTGGGTATCTCCTTCATTAAGAAACCAGACAAAGTGACAGAAATCACATCCCTCTTGGGAGTGAAACTCACCGGATGAATGGCTGGCTACTGAGGAGAGGTTGTAGCAGTGGTTGTAGTGAAAGGGAGCAGATGAATTCTGTTTCTCACTTCAACTATTGGCGGCAACACAAATACCTTTTGCGGGCTATTCCGGTCTAAAAAACCAGGTTTGATTACCCATCCACAGACTAAAAAAAGCTATGTATAGGGCAAAATGGGGCAATTTATTTGAGACTGAGTCTCAATTTCACTTATGATATCAAGTCGCAAAAATAAATCAAGATGTTTTACACAAGGAATCATGAAAAAAAAGAATTTCATTTTCCGGTGACAGAAAAAGGGTAGTGCAGAGCCAGGAAAATGGAGTGCTGGCTCCTTAAGCATCCCCTGTAGTTGTCCCAGTTGTCACGCATTCCCTTCGTCGTCGCTGGTTTTTTGGCTCGCTAGGAACTCCTTGCCGTGACCGTAACGAGTATCGATGGGAACTCCATCGCGGCACAAAGGACACTGCTCCGCTGGCCATCCCGATGGCACGTCATATTGGAGGAGATAGAAGTAATCGTCCACTCCATGGACCTCCTGGGCGTCATACTTACCCACGAAGAGCAAAGACGCCAGTGCCACAACCTGGCCACCAGCAGCGCGAACGGCGTCAATCGTTTGTCGAATCGAATGTCCGGTGTTCACGATGTCATCGACAACCAGCACTTTACGATTCGCCACGAGTTGGTCATAGCCGCGGCGGAGCACGAAGCGGCCACGTATCTCACCGGGTTGCGGATTCGGGTCGTGTTCCGCAAAGACGCACTTTGCCCCAAGCTCATGCGCCAACCATTCACCGACGATCAGTCCGCCCATCGCAGGTCCACAAACGATCTCGATGGAGTGATTCTCGAGCCTCTTTGCCAGCAGGTGTGTCAGTCGCTGGATACGGTCGAGATGGGGAAAGATGGCGTCTTTGTTAATCGTCATCGGAAAATGCAGCCCCGAGATGTGCACGATATGCACATTCTCAACGATGGCTCCCGATTCCCGAAAGATTTTGAGAGTTTCTTGAGCAGCTTCGTCGATCTCGTTTTGGATCATCGTCGACTCCTGTTTCGTAGCGGGCAACGCGTGCACGAAATCGAGGGTACTTTCTGACGTGCTGAGAATGAAGACCCAAGGCACAGTCATTCACTTAAGGTCGTGTAGAGTGTATCTGCCTCGTATTGCGACTGCAACTGTGTCCACAGATTGCGCACCTGATCTTAGGCCGTCGAATGACAAATTACGGTAGTCGTCGAGCCATTCATTGAGTTTGATATAGTGGTACTCCGCAGGCAGAAACAACACTACTTTTAGAACACTACTTCTTCATTGAATCAGGATGAATGCGACGCGATAGTTCGATCAGCTTCTTGACCAGTTTCGGTGAGGCACCGACCTCGGCGTGTGAGACGGTGAGCCACGTTTCATATCCGCCCAGTTCATGCTGGCGCGGCGATGGTAAATAGCCGAGATCTCCGTTGGCGAGGCCAAATACGAATGTCTCTTTGAAGGGGCTTTGCTTTTGAATGTCAAAACCGATTTCGACAAACACTTCAAAGGGGAGTGCGGCCAGGCACAGATCACCAATGCGTAAAACCTGGACGAAAGCGTCTTCCGTTTCCGGCCATTCTGAGGCTTCAATGGCCCGGCGGGCAAAGGTAACGCGTCGTGAGAACTGACGATCCTGTTGGGCTTCAGGAGTGGCCTTCTTGAGCAATTCCTTTGCGCGCCGCACCTGCGCCTCTGTGGGACGGCGACGCTTCAGAGTCACCCTCTCTGCGGCCGCATCTAAGGGAACCCAGTTCTGATATGAAATGGATTTTTCGACGCGAAGCACTTCCCGGGCGACGTCGTTTGCTACCTCGCGCATTTTTTCATAACGCGCGTAGCGTTTACGGCCAGGCTTGTTGTAATTTGCATAGTCATTATTATTCACATCGCCGCTGGCACCATTGCTGAGGATGCCGACAAACGGGGGATCTTGATTTGGTTCTGAATGCAGCTGCGCGAGCTGTCGGGCAAACATGCCAAAGTAATCCGCTGAAATATGCCCCTTGCCGACGCCACCGACATAGTGGAGCCAGTAGTTGGCCAGGAGGGTAATCGGACGACCCGAAGTTGATTCAACAGACAGCACATAGACTGTGGGATTGACAGGGCCCGCTGGCTTGTCGAGGACTTTCAGATAGCCGCCGGGATTCATGACAGCAAGCTCTACCTCACCAAACGGACTGGAACCCGTCTGCCGATCTTTCAGAAGCCAGCGGCGGTTAAACACATGCTGAGGCACTTTCCCTTTGCCCCAGCCGATGCGGGCCGGTTCCAGATTATGAAACGCCCGCTGCACACCATCTGTAATGCGGCGAATGACAAATTTCTGGTAGTCATCCAGTGGTTCGTTGAGCTTGAGATAGCTGGTCCCCCGCAGGCTCGGTGCTGAGTGCGTATGTGTGGCCGCAATCAACACATTTTCGGGAGCGAGGCCCGTTGTCTGCTGGATGCGTTTCTTCGTCGGGTTGTGGAGTTCGGTGGGAAATTTGACATTATCAATGATGACTATCGCCAGTTGTGTCTTCCCATCATCAAGGACAAGGCACCGCGCATGCAGTTCATCATGGATATGAACTGAGCCACGAGGGTGAAAGCCACCAATCAGGTCGGTTCCCAGAAAGGGTGTAATATTACTCGTCGCTGCGCCAGCACGAAACACGTTTGGCTGATTCGGTTGTGCCATAGCTGCCGCAGGAAGAACTAACACGACGATCAGAATTCGGTAGATCATAAGGGGGGCATTTATATCTAGAGCAGGGTCTTTATTATGTTCAAATTCATTCATGTGCCTTGTCCCAGTGTAAAGAATCTTAGAAAAAGGATGTTAATCTAATGTGGTGTGCAAAAAATGATTTGCTTAGGAGAGTTGGGAGTCATCGGTGTTCGGTCGTAATTTCCGTACTTTTCAATTATCTTGAATCCATGCTTCGTACAAAATTGGGAAATATCGTCCGGAAAGAGGCACTTCATTTCAATATCTTTGACTTTGATTTGTGCATCATCTAATTTACGTCGATAATCCAATTGAAAACGAAGAATTTGATTTGTCGGATCAAATTCACTGCGGGCAGATACAACTAAAGTCCCATGTTCTCGAGTATTCATTTCTTTAAAAACATAAACTTGTTCCCAAGTTCGTAACAATTTATTCGAATCCGGATTGAAGATGTCTATGAGAAAAATTCCCGTAGGTGCTAAGTTTCTTCGAACAGACTCAAAACAGCTGCTGATTTGCTCATCATCCCAAAGGTGCTGAAACGCATTCGTAGCACAAAAAATCAATTTGTAAGATTTGTTCAAGTCAAAATTGCTAAAATTGCCCAAGTGAAACTGCATATTATTACATGCCGATTCCCTAGCTTGTAATCTGCCATTATTGATCATAGGTTGAGAGATATCAATTCCATCAATTTCAATGCTCGCATTTGCAATAGGAATTCCGATTCTGCCAGACCCACATCCTAATTCAAGTACGGGTGATCCGATTTGTTGTGCAGTTTCCACAAAAAAAGAGATATCGAATTGTCTATTGCGGAACTCCTCGTCATAAAAATTTGCATCCTCATAGATGCGTAAACAATTTTCTAGAGCACGATTCATTTAAAGAATTCCATCAACATTGATTGAATATCAAAGAGACACGAGATTACAGTAACATCAGAACAATCAGAGCCAAAAACACTCGCGGGTACACCAAGTACGTTATATTCCTTCAATAATTGATCAAAGGTAAAATTGACTGTTGAAAAATATCCTACTTCTGGTGGTTGCCAATTAGGTTGAAAGGCATTAATAGATGCACTCAACCGATTCCACTCAGCAAAAAATACAGATTGCAGTTTTTGAGGTAAGGCTAGGTGTTCACAGAATGTCCCTACCCAATCAGTAGTCAATTCGATTTGTTGTTGAAAATACAGTTCGATTAATTTGTTTGCTCCAACTGCCATCCCAAACTGGCTCGGCATCAGCCAAGGCTTTGATAACGAAAAGAGACATATACACTGATCGGTACGTATGAATTGCTCATAGATCCGATAATCTTTTTCAAAGGCATATGCCGCATCAATAATCAACAATCGTGATTGATCAGTGGCTAACCAGTTCATGATAGTACTGACTTCTTTCCTCTTAAGATAACGTCCCAATGGCATCAACGGTAACGTGAGTAGCATGGCAGCTGTTTGATCATTTCTTTCATCTAAAAATTCTAGGTTCAAATCAGGAATCGTTTGGTATTGCTGATAAGGGTATTCCTTTAACAGTTGAGCGTAAACTGGGTAAACATCCTTAGGCAAGATGATTGTCATTTGATTGAGTTTAAACATCTCAAACAGATTCGAGAGAAGGCTGCGAATACCGCAATCTGTGATCACTTGCCTATTCTCAAGATTCAATCTTGTGGCGTTCTGCCATGCTGAAATTGCTTCGGTAAAGGTATATTCTTTTCGAGGCGTGATAGCCAGAGGTACAAATTCGCTTAGCGCTTTCTGAGTGTTCATACAATCAAGGCGCAGAGGATTAGATTCA
Source organism: Gimesia aquarii (assembly GCF_007748195.1). Classification (NCBI taxonomy): domain Bacteria; kingdom Pseudomonadati; phylum Planctomycetota; class Planctomycetia; order Planctomycetales; family Planctomycetaceae; genus Gimesia; species Gimesia aquarii. Next base: position 6,091,718 of record NZ_CP037920.1, on the reverse strand, counting down.
AGAAACGACTCCTTAGCTGCCCTGTATTCTTGGTAATTCACGGCAACAGCACTTCACTTCTACGATCTTCTAATGAAGTCAAACAGCGACCATCGGCCATAATGTTCCAGCTTCGACAGAGACCATTACTTCGTTCCCAAAGCAAACTTGGTTCAGTATATGCGGCTATTTTCATTGGAACTCCCTTGATGGTACGTTTATAAATCGGCGACCCCCACGGCAATTTTTCTATCCGATTCCAATTTTCAGATTGCAGGTACTCCAAAAGAAGGCTCAAGGATATTTGATGTGCTTCGCTCCAATCGTTAGCTGGCTTAGAATAATATACTGACTCGACACTGGTTGAAACATACAATTCTTTAAAACAGATTTCCTGCACATTCAATGAAGCTGCCCAGTCAACATAACGTTGGATCGAAACAAGGTTATCAATTCCCCCTTTCTGCAAAACACAGATCAACCGTATCGAAAGTGTCGGAAAGCGATCTTTGAATGTACTTATAACATCTGTAATCCCTGAAACATCGATATCCAGATTCATGATTTGACGATTGGTTTCGGGATTCCAGTGATGATGGGAAACTGCGAGTGTGGTCAGACCAGCAGACTGAAGCTCTTCAAGAAAATGTAAGCGCTCAACAAACGGTAATTCAGTTAAGACATAACCATTGGTAATCAGAACGATTTTCTCAGGAAAATATTGAGACGCAAGTCGGATGAGATCTAATAATTTCCTGCGAGGGTAGAGCGTAGGTTCTCCTCCGCCAGTAATGACTGCCCGACCTGCACCACGTCTTTTAGCTCTTTCAAACAGGAGTTCGATATGTTCCAAAGACAACACTCCAAGATCTTGATCAACGGATGCTGACGACTTGGAAAAACAAAAGGAACATTTCGCCTGGCATCCAATTGCAACGGGTAGCACAGAAATTGACCTTGGTGTGAGTTGATTATAGGTCATCAGTTCGTTTTGAAGCACCATCAATGAACGTGCCATCAACTCCTCTACTGAGAATTCTCTCAGTGAGCCATCTTCATTAAGGAGATACACACGATGGATGCGAATGCCGCTATTTTTGACATATTGTCCCAGACCTGTAAGTTCAGTGACGAACAATTCCTCCTCTAAGACTCTTGTCTCCATGACAACCAGTTCATTATTCGGCAAATCGAGTTTTGCCAACAGCTTGTAGTTTTTCTCAATTCCAATTGATAAGTCATCGAATTCAAGCAAATGGAACTTGTCTCGAAACGTACTCTCAGCGATACGTGACTTAGAATATTCTTGGCTATATTTATCGTAACCACGTGCAAAATTAGAGAGTACGGTTACATGAAACCGTGAGACAACACTAGTACTCGATGGTTTTGTAGTGCTTTTTCTATTTTTCAAATCAAATGTATCCATTTTACTATTCCAGCTTGACTCACCAAGATCTTTTAAGACACATTAAGAATTGCAAATATAATAGTGTGTATAATACACTAAGTCAAGCGGTTGTTTATTAATTCTGGATTACCAAAAATATGGTTCTCTATATGAGATTCTGAATCTAGAGAGAACAAAAATGGGCAAGTACAGAAAATCGAATCTTGCCTCATTAAACATTTCTCTTAAGAGGTGGATTCATTTTTATCGAGACCGATTTCTTTTACAATGCTCTCAAGCCACCGAATTCTGCTCAAGAGGCAAGCTATTTGCATTCAAGCTGCCACAGCTCTTGTAGGGGGTGTGGTACAAGCCGAAATTTCAATCAGTACCTTTCTTTCAAGGTCGATGAAATATCTTCATCCGGTAATTGAAAAGTTGCGTGTTTTCGTTTTCAAGTCATCTGGTTTTGATTGAAGAAAGGCTTTCCACTCTTGCAACACCCTTAAGAACCCATCAATGCTGAGAATTTGAAAGTACTCCTCGTCATGCAACGAATAAATCTTCGCCTTGTTTTTTCTGAACTCAACGCCCCAAGTTTCTCGGTGCCAGTCAGAAGATTCTAATTCTCCCGTTGCCACAGACTTGATCTTTTTTATGCCTTCATCCGGCCATGGTATTGTTTCCAAATTACACAGCCCTCCACTATCCGTTATAACACAATCCAACAGGCTGACACCGTCTTGGTTGAGAAAAGTTGAGTTGCTGACGGGAGTATAACCGTCGGCCTCACGTTTCCACGAAAAATTGAAATTGATATTCATTTTGTCATTAAAAGATTAAAAGGGAAAAGATCAAAGGAGCAGGTCCAAAATCATCGGGACCTGCCCCAATTATCACGTTCCAGGCTTTCATCACTCCTCATCAACCGGAGATTCCTCTGGTAAGTGCGGCGGCGAATCTTCTTCTGGCTGAGTTCCTTTTTTGGAGGACAACCAGGCATACTCTGGAAGCCAGCGGGCTTTGTGGGCGCTGATGAGAAACGCGATCAATAAGGCGCCCACAGACCAGATAAATGCGGTGACCGCCTCGCGACTGAGCGATTGCGTTGCCAGCCGAAATCCAAACGTTGCACACGCATAAAATAAAATGCTCAGCGTGCCTGCAAAGGAATACAAAAACCAGCGCTGGGACCAGAGGCGGGCGATCAATAAACAGGCAATGGCCCACACGCTCACATAAGCAAGTCGCCAGATCAGCGGGATTTCGGCCGCGCGTTCATTGACGATCAAGATAATCGATACCAGCGGGACCAGCAGAGCACTGATACAAAGTAGTACCCGGCTGAAATCATCATTCAAAGTCAGTCCTAATATCAGCGCGGAAATCCACAACATGTGAAAACAGGTCGTAAAGCGATACTGGAACAGGATCGTCTCCGGTACTACAATCCAGATCCCCAGTGTCGCCGCCAGAATCCCTGCCGTGCAGATTCCTGAAGAACGCTTGTGAATTCCCAATCCTAAAAGTACGATTCCATCAATGAGCAACGGCCAGGGGATGGGCTCAATGAGCGTCCGCGAACCGAGCGTCTGTGGCCCGACAATTGAGAAAAGCGCGCACGCTCCCAGCACGCCCCAGACTGCGCCTGGCACTCGACGAACCATCGCCCAGAGATAAAAGCCCAGCAGCAACCAGAGTGTCATCCAAATGGGAGAGCCCATCACATCTGTCACTTTGAAAAGAAAACCATTGTGAACTGGTCCGGTTCCCGCAGGCATTGCCAGTAAGAGTAACAACGGAGAAAATCGAATCACGCCTGCCTGAAAGGCTTTATTGTTCGTAACCAGCCCTCCCTCCAACAGTAACAGAAGTAAGACGAACCCGAGCGGAATTAAAAAATAGAATCCCCACAAGGTATCAAAGGAAATCAAGGGGGGCCCGCTTACACCTTGGACCCACATCGGTCCCGCAGGCCCGAACGTGAGACAGAGTGCAAACGATCTTAAACTGACGCAAGCGGCAATCACGCCAAACGCAATCCAGGGAAACCAGGGCCAGCCCCAGGGAGTTCCGTTCCTTTTGACATAAGCAACGCCGCCACGAACTGCAGGCAGCAGGCACAAAAACAGGAGGGAGGCAGCGACCAGGAAGAGAAACAGCATCCATTCCAGCGAAGCAGACGAACGCGGATGCATCTCTGGAGAACACCACCAGGGAGCCACATAAAACAGTGCCAGAAACAGATGATAAGGAATGCGATAACGTAACCCCAGACGAATGCCTGTTCCCCACAAGACGGCTTCGGAAACAATCACCGAAAAGAGAAAGCCGGCGATCATCAGGGTCATTCCCTGATCAGGAGTAATGCGGGAAAACAGATCATCCATACTGACTGAGACCCCGAGAAACAGCAGCAGCAAGAGCAACAGAATCGACCGCGCATCTTCCCAGACCTTGCCCCAACGCACAATCAGCACGCCGATCCCTGCTAAGAGCAGGGTGTACCCAGCCAACACTCCCATCATGATCCAACAGTTGATGGACCCAATCTCAATGGTCCCGTAAGCAGACCGCACGGCAAACAACATCAACACCGCACTAATGACATAGAACGGATTGTGGTTGTAGAGATAGCGCAAGACCGAGCGGTGAGAAGTAGAAGCAGTCATATCAGCCTCCTCTCAGAAATGAAATAAAATATAAGACCCCAAGAACAGGGGAAAAAAGACGGGTTCACTTCTATAGAAATGGCATTATACCAAAATTGTTTAAATGGTTTGATAAAAAAATGATCGGCGCTCGAAATTTAAAAAAAGTATAAAACTCGTTTTTGCAGAGTGTTGTTTTCGATGAATTTGATCTTTTTTGATTCGTATTATTGCTCAAGTTTTAACGAACCCAATTTTCCGTTCCGTGTCTTTTGATACCAGAAACTCTTATCTATTTTTTAGAGAAAGAAAAATATATCCGCGACCTGTTTTAAACTTAAAGCTAAGTAACGGTCTTTTACCGGTATCAATTAAAACATGCGATCCATGAATGGTGTTTACCATGAGTAAGAAAAAGTTCAAAAATAAAAGAGGAGACATTTCGCCCGATCTTCGAGAACACATTCAGGCACTCAACCTCAGAACGGTTGAGGAGTATCGTAAATGGTGCGATCAACATGGATTCTGTAATAGGACGAATAAAACGTGGAAAGTTCTCTATCGCGAACGAGTATTCTATGAGCGAACGGTGGAGGAAGAGAAACGGATTCAGGAAAAGCGAAAACAGAATAAACTGAACGGCGTGATAAAAGATATTTGTCGCGGTCACCTGTTAGCCAAAGATGTCAGCCAACCAGAACAACAGATTCTGTGTGCGTTAATTCAAGAAAATTCAAAACGCAGACGCCGTCCCAGAGTAAAAACTCGTATTTTGGAACGTGTGCTTGAGCATCTGGAACCCTGGAATCAACTTTTCAGGGCAGAGAGTGTAATTCCTGGACTGGAAACTTCACCCTTTAATACATATCTGGGAGGACTGATTTGGATCACAGGACGTCATGCTGACTGGATCCGACCCATTGAAAAGTGGAAACCACAAACGAATAATGCACATCAGATGTTTGCTTCGTTGTTACGTCATCTGTTTGCGAAGTATGAGGTTCCTCGTTTCCTTGACAGCGTTTGGTTTCTGAAACCTTCCAAAGAAGCAAGGCTGATGCAGAAATGGTACCTAAATGCAGGCAGGGGAATCAGAATTCCCATCAGTGAATTCCCGATTCCCTACACCAGAAAAATGTTACATCAGTTTTTACAGGCACCGCATCGTCTGAATATTTATCAGGCGATACGTTATGGTCAAATAAAAAACATGGGAGGTAGCGAGCAGCAAATTGATGCCATGTTGGCAACTCGTCTGGGAAGAAGCTTCGAAGACGAGTCGTTCTGGGTTACCGTGATTCGTTGGTTTATTGCACATCCGATGTTGGATCCTGCCAAGTATGAATCCATCATGGAGTACATTCAATACCATCGCTTTGGTTCTCATGCGAACTCGCAGGTTCAGGAAGAACGTGATCAACATCCTCCGTTGCTGCCTAATTTTACAATAAGAGATCGTCGTCCGGAAACATTGTTAGACGCAGTAGAGGATTGGCATCGTGAAATCGAATTGCGAAAAGAGGACAAGTATCTAACCGGAGTATGGAACCCTTCCACAATCGATGAGTTTGAAATGTATGAAGGATCGGATGAAAGCAATATTCTTGTATGTTGGACAATCCATGAATTATTGGACGCAGATTCGCTTTATTTCGAAGGTCAGACGTTGAATCATTGCGTTTCATCGTATGCTGCTCGCTGTGAACAGGGATCGTGTTCGATCTGGTCGCTGGAGTGTGAAACCTTCGATGGACGTATGAAAGTGTTGACGATTGAAGTGGCAAACTCCACAAAATCGATATGTGAGGTAAGAGGGAAATCTAACCGAGATGCGACAGCATACGAAAATCAAATCCTGAAACGCTGGGCTAATCAAGCAGGTTTGAATTTTTCTCTTCAAGCATAGCAAAATTAAAAAAGGGCTCTCGATAATCCGTCGGGAGCCCTTTTGTTTAAATCGCACACTCATTAAAAAATGTCGAGTCCGACTTTAAATGACAAAAATCAAACTCATGCTTTTTATCATCGATTCCACTTGTTTCGTGGTCACTCCTGTTTGAAGAGGGCGTGCACATTCATGCGTTGTAACTTGTCAGCCAACTCACACGCGTGATTGCGGAACAGGATCATGCCGATGTCGGGACGAGTATGAACGAGTTGCAGGAGTGCATCTCTGGAAAAAAGCATCGCCTGCCCCGGACTTTTGACATAAGCCAGGACGCGATGAGAGGGTTCCGAAACCGAGGCCAGATCGCCCAGCGATTCATCAGGCCCGATGGAGCCGACGGTCTTTGCATGACAATTCTGAATCTCAATTTCTCCGGAGATGATGACGCGGATTTTGTCAGCGGGATCCTCCGGGCGAAACAAGACACGCCCTTCTGGCAGTGTTTCCAGTTCTGCTGAAGCAGCGACATACTGTTGTTGCTCTTCCGACAAACCTGCAAACAAAGGGGCCGTCTTCACGGCCTGAATCAGTTTGGGAAGTGCCGTTCTCAACCTGAGTGATTGATCCACCAGGTCTGCAATGGGCTTCCCCGGTTCAAACACTTGTAATGCATCCCCATTCCAGGTGGTCAGGAGGCAGACCATACGCACGATATCCAAACGCTCGACATCGTGAAAAACCATTGCCGGAATATAGGCGGCAGGCAGAAATCCATTCTCCAACAGTGTCTGCTGCATTTGCGTTGAGAATGCGCTGACGTCTACTTCCAGATAGTCAATGCCGTACTCTTCCCGGCAGCGCCTGACAAGTTCGGAGACCAGATAGTAAATAGGCGAATCATCCAGAGAAACCAGTTCAAAGATTTTTCCGGTTCGTTCGTGTTCATCAATCATGAATCCAATGGCACCCACCATCACACCATCGCGATACGCGAGCAGGTATTGTCCCTGACTGACACGTAATTGAAACAGACCATAGTGCAATCGCATCCGTCCGAAGATTTCCCGGTGTTTGATCCGGCCCCGTTCAAAACGGAGTAGTACGGGATACAATTCAGACTCCATCTCCTGGATCTGAAACTGTTTGACATGCGGATAGGCCCGTGGTTCCGCTTCAATAATGGCATCACAATTCAGCTGGCAATTTTCCAGCGCGAGTTTGGCAAGCGGATAGATTTCTGGAATGAGATGCGGATGGTTACGTCGAAGTTCGAGTGCATGTCCGAAGTGACAGACATATAAGGCCGCTGATTCCCGATCGCCGAGTTGAAATTTGTTGGGCAGCAAGCCGACTGGATGAAAACCATGCTGGTGGGAGATGCGTTGGGAAAACTCATGGGCACTCCGATTCTCGACAATCCCCACATGCAAGCGGTCTTGAACGAATTCCACGCGCGCCTTCATCAATTTTCCGCCAATCCCCTGACCGCGGCCTTGAGGATGGACAACCAGACGACCGAATTCGGCAAGGAGATCGGCATGCGCACCGACCTCCAACAGGACAGACGCAGTTCCAAGAACCGCACCCGTATCAGACTCTTCTGCGACCAGAAACAGCGTGTCGTCACTCAAGATCATTCGTTTGAGCGATTGGATGTCATAATACTGGGGGTAGAAATAATCGTCGCCATACGCAATCTGAAACATCTCGCTGATTGCTTCGACATCGGACTCACAGGCTCTTCGAATCACGATCATGGTTTCATTCTCCCTCTTCAAGGAGTCGGCGGCCACCGGCGAGCGCGATGGCGTGAAAATATGTTGCGCCCACATTCAAAGCCTGCTCGTCAAAGTCAAAGCGGCTGGAATGGGCCGGATATCCCTCTTTCCCTGCCAGCACGCTTCCGAATCTCACATAGCAGCCGGGTACTTCCTCCATGTAATACGCGAAATCTTCTCCCCCCATATTGGCGATTTCGAGTTTGCGCAAAGTCGCTTCTCCCAGTGATTCCCGTACTGCTTCCCGGGCCAGTTCAGCAATGTCCGGTGGATTGGAGAGAGGTGGTGTCCCCAGGTCAATCGTGACTTCGATCTTCGCATTATGTAAATCTCCAATCGATCGCGCGATGCGTTCAATCGAGCGTTGAAGATCTTCACGAACAGACTGCTCCTGTGCACGAATCGAGCCATCGAGCTGGGCAGTTGAGGCGATGACATTGGAAGCCGAGCCTGCTTTGAAATGACCGACTGTCACCACCGACGGATGGGCCGGGTTGACTTCCCGTGAAACAATCGTTTGTAACGCCATCACCAACAGCGAACCGACGACCACCGAATCAATGGCTTCGTGAGGACGGGCGGCATGTCCACCCGCACCTTGGATTTTGATGTGAAATTGATCGCTGGACGCATTCACGGGACCATCGGTGACTGCCACGGTCCCCGCCGGAAAATGTCGATCTAAATGACCGCCGAAAATCAGCGCGACATTTTCCAGGACGCCGGCTTCGATCATCGATTTTGCCCCTTTTCCGGTTTCTTCGGCAGGTTGGAAAAGGAAACGAATGGGCGCCGGTCGGTGTTTTTCTTGAACTAATAACGCGGCCGCTCCGAGCAACATACTTGTGTGACCATCATGTCCGCAGGCATGCATCACACCCGGAACCTGAGAGGCAAAAGGTAATCCGGTTTCTTCCTGAATCGGCAACGCATCCATATCGGCACGCAACGCGACAAAGGGAAGATCATGCTCTCCCGGGAGTTCCGCCACAATCCCGGTACCAGCGACGCCTCGTTTGTAAGGAATTTCTAACTCATCTAAAAACGCTGCGATTCGATCAGAGGTTTTATACTCATGCCAGCTTAGCTCGGGCTCAGCATGTATCGCGCGTCGAAATGACACAATTTGCTCAAACAGTTTCGAATCGAGTCCCGTCATGGTTACACCTCTGCTGACTTGTGTCATTGCCCGGAATCATCGCCCATGATGTTTGGATCCGGTGCTCATTAAATTCATCACTTCACATTCTTTATTGTACCAAATCGGAGCGTACAATTCACGTTTTGAATCGAGTGATTCCATTGCTTATTGAGATGTGTTATCCAGCAAACAATTAAAAAAGGAGTAGGACTCACTGATTCGTCCCGTTCCCCTTTTTATTTTCTCAATCGATGATTGCCAGTCGAATCTATGGTGAAACAGAAGGCGTTTTTTGGGCCACCTGATCTTCCCGTTCAAGATCCATGTGTCGTTTGGCTGTCTCATTCAAAGCTCGCGTCGCGATGGCAATTGTGAGCCCCACCACGACCATTCCGATCAGACCAATACAGACACTGATCAGTTTTCCCAGAGGCGTCTCTGGCGTAATATCGCCATAGCCAATCGTGAGCCCGGTGATCAATGTAAAATAGATTGCGTCTCCAAAGTCGAGGTTTTCAAATCTCCAGATCAGAATCGCGCCCAGCAACAAGGTTAACAGAAGTGCCACGAAGACCTCGCGCACATAAGAGGCATAACGTACAAAGGCACTGAAGAATTCAACAAAAAGAGGAAGGCGTTTGCGAAGTAAGTGCTTTAACATGAGATCTCTCTCTGATGAAGGAATGAGAAATGAAGTCAGGCTTGAGAGATAGGATGCAGATGCGTTAACCGGGGCCTGCTCTCGTCTTATTCGATGTGATGAATGTTACCGTTTTCAAAGTGCGGTGAACAGATTAATCTTCGATCGTTACGTGCCCTTAGGTAGAAAGAAAACAGGGCAGATACTTTTCTCTGACACCTTTCCCGTTTGACTTCAAACCACAGTAAAGCTGCTTGATTCGTCCTGTTCCACATGTTACTTTTGAATGAGACAGAATCTGTGTCGTTTCGAAACACGTCGTTCAATTCCTCGGTTGACCTGAACGGTGTCTGATACAGCCTGTCGTGCCTGTGCGACGGAGACACCTCTTCTTCCGTCCAATGATACCCACCAAGCCAAGGAGCCATAAATGACCTTTGCTCTCAAGAAAACGTTCATCACCGCGATGATTCTACCCGCATTCGTCTCGGTCTCTGTTTATGCTCAGAAGCAACCGGTTCGGCTCAACCCCGATAATCTGCTCCTGTACCGGGATCAAGCAGGTAAGGTTAATCAGGTCCAGACAAAAGCCGACTGGGAAAAGCGGCGGAAAGAAATCATTCGCGGGATGGAAACAGTCATGGGACCGTTCCCCGGAGAGGACCAGCGGGTTGCTCTGGATGTGAAAATCCTCGAAGAGGTCAAGCTGGAGAAATACACGCGCCAACTGATAACCTATCAGTCGTCGCCCGGTTCCAGAACGCCAGCCTACCTTTGTATTCCCCACACTGCTAAAGCGGGAACGAAAGTTCCTGCAGTCCTTTGTCTGCATCCCACCGATAACAGAGTGGGCCATAAAGTCGTTGTGGGACTGGGGGGACGTGCAGGCAGGCAGTACGCCGCCGAACTGGCGGAGCGGGGCTATGTGACCATTGCACCTGCCTACCCCCATCTGGCGAATTACTGGCCTAACCTGGGAAAGCTGGGATTTGTGAGCGGAACGATGAAAGCGATCTGGGACAACTCTCGAGCCATTGACCTGCTCGCATCACTGGACTATGTGAACCTGAAACCGGGAGTCGGCGCTATCGGCCATTCTCTGGGCGGTCATAATTCCATCTACACGGCCGTCTTTGATCCCCGCGCTTCCGCCATCGTCAGCAGTTGTGGCTTTGATTCTTATCGGGATTATTATGACGGGGCCGAACGTGTCTGGTATTTTGGTAAAGGCTGGTGCCAGATCCGTTACATGCCTCGCATGTCAAACTACCGCGGAAAGCTGGACAAAATTCCCTTTGATTTTCCCGAACTGCTCGGTGCACTGGCACCACGTCCTCTCTATGTCAACGCACCACTGCACGATTCCAATTTTCGTTGGAAAAGTGTCGACAAGTGTGCTGAGATCGCCAAACCGGTATATGAGATGCTGGGATCGAAAGGAAAGCTGGTCATCGATCATCCCGACAGTAATCACAACTTTCCGCTGGAACAACGCAATCGTGCCTACCAGCTATTCGACTCCGTCCTGAAAGATTGAATCAAAGCGCGCTGGTTTTGTTCCAGCGACCTGTATTCCTCGTGAGCAATGCTTATTTAAGATAGTCTTTCAGTTTGAAGTGCACGAAGGGGCGTTGATAGGCTTCCTTCTGCTTTTTGGCGTAAGAGACCCAGAGTTCCAGCGCTGTCGCATCATAAACCACGTCGAGAACGTTTCCGCCTTTAATGGGAATCTGGCAGGCGATGTCAATCATTTCCGGAGCGCCGATTTTGCCATACACTTTTTGCAGTGGCTGAAACGCGCCGCGGCCTTCGTCCTGGTAGACCAGGTTTTTCATGACTTGAGGCGCCAGCTCGTCTTTGGGATCATTATCGCTCCAGATTACGAGATTGGGAGCGTGGGCCAGCATCTTCACGGCACGCAGATTGGCACCGTCTCCCACGACATAGTGATACTTTTTCATCCGTTTCGCATTTTTAAAAATGTCGATCGCCTGTTCCAGGCTATTGGCGTCGTACATGACGTGCCGAAAGAGAGTCGTGAAATGCACGCCATTCATATCGAACGGATAATCTTTACCAGGAGAATCTCCCATCTCCGAAAGGACAATTCCCTTCGCGTTCATACCGGTGTTCGCGCCGATGAATCCTGCGAAGGTGACATTCACGTGTGGAACGCCCTCCTTGGGAATGTAGACGCAAATGCAAGGATAGTCTTGCACACCTAAACTCATCGTCCAGTCCAGGTTTCTTGTTTGATAGAGATGTCCATTCTTTGTAGCGGCACCCCAGGCCGCGATACTGCTGCAGGAATAGTCCATCACCACAGGCATCGCATGCGCCCGTTGCAGCGTTTTCAACGACATGCCCGTCCCTTCGGCAAAACCGTTCAACTCCTCTTTAAAACGGGGATCTGTATGTGGTGCGATCGATTTCCAGGCCGCATCCAGATGCGCATTGGAGCAACGGTCTGGAGCCGCGGTTTGCACTTTTTTCATTAGAGAGTGAATCATTTGCGATGCGTCCTGTTTGATCAGCTCTCCCTGTTTCTTGCCCATTTCATAAGGTGTGCCTTTCACCACAACAACAGGAATCTGATGATCGCCTTTGCCGATCGACGTCAGATAGCCTTCTGCTTGTACGTATCCAGAAAGACTGAAACAGGCAATGGTAAAGGCGATGATAACCTGGCAGTATCTGATCATTGTGGAGTTTCCCAACAGAGATTATGTTTAAAGAACAGTTCACAAAAAAGTCGCGTCTCCAGAAATTATTTGATCTCGATCAGATAGGAGCCTTCGATGATTTGCACTCCCGCGGTCGTAATGATGGCTGCCTTGGGTGGCTTGTCTTTTCGAGCGCGGATTGCCGCACAGCCGGCTTCTCCTGCTTTATTGATGGCGACAATTTTGTCGTTGAAGTCGACTTTGTCCGCACCTCCGTTGATTTTTACGATCCGTTGGCACAGTGCCTCGCAAGCCTCGCGGGGACTCTTACCCGCACGCATCTGTTCCACCACGAAAAAACTGCCACAGGTGCGCAAGATTTCTTCACCCCGTCCAGTTGCGCCCGCCGCACCGACTTCGTTGTCGACGTAGAGCCCCGCGCCGATGATGGGAGAATCGCCAATTCGACCGGGAAGCTTCCCGAACAACCCCGAGGTGGTCGTGCATCCTGCGAGATCGCCTTTGGCATCCAACGCCAGAATATTAATAGTACCAGTCGGCCGCTTGTCCAGTTTGTAATCTCCGTCTTTGGGGGGGAACCGGTCGTCTTTGTCACTCAGGTTTTCCTTCCAGCGAAGCCACATCTTTCTGGATTTGTCTGTGAGGAGGTTCTCCTCCTTAAATCCGTGTGCCCTGGCAAACTCTCGGGCCCCTTCTCCAACAAGATGAATATGATCGGTACGTTCCATGACGAGTCGAGCCACGGACGACGGCGTTTTAATGTTCTCCAGCGCGCCCACTGATCCGCAATTGTGCGTCCTGCCATCCATGAAGGAAGCGTCTAGCTGCACGACTCCGTTTTCATTTGGCAACCCTCCGTATCCCACGGACTGGTCTTCCGGGTCCAGCTCGGTCACCTGCGCGGATTTCTCCACCGCATCGAGAATATCGCCGCCCGCTTCCAATGCGTTCCAGCCGGGGCGGAGTACTTTTTCAGCCCACTCTTCCCCGCGGCTGCAGAGCATCAAAGGTCGGCGAGGTGCGCGTTTCTCTTTCGCACGTCCCGGCAGAGTTGTGAACAGTGACAGCGAAGCTCCCAGCCCCGCTACGTTTTTCATGAAGTTTCTTCGATTTGACATAAACCGATTATAGAGAGACGATCTTTCAGATTCCAAACATTTCCCGCATTCTTAATGTTTTTTATTGTGCGGGCCAGACCAAGGAGCGGCGTTCAAAAAGAGAGAAACCTATGGTTTCTTTTTTCTTTTGCGTTTTCCTGAACTACCTGGCTTCTTGTCCCACTTTTGCGGTGGGTTTTTGTCGTATACGGGAGCCCCGTCTTTTGCAGGAAAACTAGCCGCGATCGCGCTCAGTCGTTCCAACGCCGCGCTGGCTTCTGGCTCTTTCGAGTCGATCAGGTTTTGTTTTTCCCATGGATCTGTTTGGAGATCAAAGAGTTTGATCGGTTTGCGATTCGTGTCGATCCACAATTTGAATCGTTTGTCGCGGATCACACGGTCGTCATACGCCAGTTTGGGCACCACGCGACCGTCGCGCAATGTAGCGGGCCCGCCGCCCATGGACATGATCCACTTTCGTGGTCCCTCTTTGGTGTTACCGAGGATCAATGGTGCGAACGACGTTCCGTCTACCTCGCGACCTGTCGGTAATTTGCCGCCTCCCAGCTCCGCGAATGTGGGGAGTATGTCGGTGAAATCGACCAGTGCGTCGGTCTCCACACCTGCAGGCACCGTGCCCGGGCAGTTGACAATGAATGGCATGGCGGTGCCGTTCTGCTCGGTCATTTTCGCCTTTCCACCCCGCACGATATGGCCCATGCGTTTATTACTCTGGCCGCCGGTGCCGTTGTCTGTGGTAAAGACAATGATTGTGTTGTCGCGGATGCCGGCTTCGTCGAGTGCCGCGACCAGTCTGCCGACGAGTTTGTCGGTGTAGCGTACCATGCCCGCAAATAGACGTCGTTTATTGGTTTCGTCTTTGTTGTCAGGGGTTGTTGTCAAAGGGCCGTGTGTCAGTACCATTGGATAATACAACAACATCGGTTGGTCCTTATTCCTGCGGATGAAGTCAACGAGGTAGTTGCAGTAGATATCGGGACCGAACTCACCGGTGTAGGCTTGGCTGCCTTTCCCTTTGATGTTGATGTATGCGTCCCAATAACGATTCGCACTGGGTGGATTGTGTGCTTCGTATCCGGTCCACATGCACCACTCATCAAAACCGGCTTCCTGCATCGCATTTAGCTCAACGCGGAAGTCGTCGATTTGCCACTTCCCCGCGGCACAGGTTTTGTAACCGGCTTTGCGAAGCACATTAGCGTAAGTCGTGTTTCGTTTCGGGTCGAAATGTCCGCCCGCTCCCCAGCGGGGCACATCCCAGTGGTTCGTCCAGCCATGCCGGAATGGGTACTGCCCGGTCAGCAGAGTCACGCGGGTAGGCGTGCATTGAGGCATACACCACGCATTGTTGAATTTCATCCCGGTCGCCGCGAGCTTGTCGATCGCGGGTGTCTTGATGCCCTCTGCGCCGTAGCAGCTGATCCATTCCTTGCCCAGATCATCGACCATGATGAATAAAATATTCGGTTGTTTGAGCTCCGCGGAACTAGCAGGCTGTACCAGTAACAAGGTGGCGGTCAGTGACAGAAGAGCGCGAAGCATGGCAGAATCCTCTTTGCATTATTGAAGCCATTTGTTGAGATGTGTAGTCTGATTCTAGCTCGGATCGTATACCATCGCAACGAACTCTAACCAGACAGAGAGACGCATGTTGTAATCCGTCACTCGGTAGGCTAATCTGAATACTGCCTACGAATTGCTTTCTCTTCAGTATTTCGTGGTTGTCCCGGATATACAATTTTGCAGGAAACATCAAATGAATCAGCATAGATTTTGGAAGTCAGTCTTGTCGATTTTCGTAGCCGCAGTGCTGATTGGATTAAATGTCGAAATTGGCGTTGCAGCCCCACCGAACGTGATTGTCGTGATGGCAGATGATTTAGGCATTGGCGATATTTCACCAACAAATCCGAATTGCAAAATCAAGACTCCGCACCTTCAGAATATGGCCAATGAGGGACTCACCTTTTTGGATGCACACACGCCGAGTTCCGTCTGTACGCCCACCCGCTACGGACTGCTTACCGGACGCTATAACTGGAGATCGCGACTCGCCCGAGGTGTTCTCAGCGGTACGAGTTCGCACTTGATTCCCAAAGATCGTCCTACGCTCGGCCATTTGATGCGCAACGCAGGCTACCATACTGCGATGATTGGTAAATGGCATCTGGGCTGGGACTGGCACAAGAACGGCAAAACGATCGACTTTACAAAGCCGGTAACGAACGGCCCGGACATTAATGGTTTTGACCGGTACTACGGACATTGCGGATCATTAGATATGCCACCCTATGTCTGGGTTGAAACTGGCAAGGTTACCGCCCAGCCTGATCGCATCGAAGGTGTCACTTCAAAAGAGGATCAGTATGGGTGGTATCGAAAAGGACCGATCGGCTCGGACTTCAAGATCCCGGAAGTGCTGCCGCATCTGTTTGCCAAGTCGATCGACCATGTGAAAACCAGAGCCGAGTCAGCGAAGGCCGGTAAGCCGTTCTTCCTGTATCTTCCATTACCCGCGCCACATACGCCGATCGTTCCCATTGCTCCCTTCAAAGATGCCAGTGGCCTGAATCCGTACGCGGATTTTGTAATGCAGGTGGACTATGAGATGGGACGGTTGCTGGCAGCAGTGAAAGAGGCGGGTTTAGATGAGAACACGTTGGTCATTTTTACCAGTGATAACGGGTGTTCTCCACAGGCTAACTTTCCACTTCTGAAAGATAAAGGGCACCATCCCAGTGGTAAGTTCCGTGGTCATAAGGCGGACATCTACGAGGGGGGGCACCGAGTTCCGTTCATCGTACGTTGGCCTGGGAAAATCGAGGAAGGGCGTCAGACCAGCGCCCTGGTCTGTTTGACCGATGTGTATGCCACACTCGCGGCGATCACCGGTCAGAAGAAACAGGCTCGTGGTGGTGAAGATGGTTTCAATCTGACTCCCGTCTTTGAAGGCAAGTCGACCTCGGGGCGAGATACATTGATCAGTCACTCCATTGGCGGTTCCTTTGCCATTCGTCAAGGGGAATGGAAGCTCTGCCTGTGCCGAGGCAGTGGTGGTTGGAGTGCACCGCGGGAAGGTGAAGCGAAGAAAAAAGGATTACCGCCGATGCAGCTATTTAACCTCGCCACTGACCCTGCCGAGACGAGAAACTTAATCGACGACGAACCTGAAAAAGTCAAAGCCTTGCTGGTCCTTCTGGAGGAGCAGATTCGCAACGGGCGTTGTACCTCAGGTCCACAATTACAGAACGACCGCGATGTGCAGTTCCTGCCGGCGGGCGTTAAATTACCTCAGCAAGACTAAGCCTGAGACACAGGACACAATCTGGAAATGATACATATGAAAAACATCAATACATTCCTGTTACTAAATACTCTGTTCACAGCCGTCGCGGTCTCAGCGTTTGCAGCGGATGACTGGGTGATCGATTCTCAAGATGATTGGAAGGCTGCTACGGCGAAGCAATCCAAGCTGGAAATCAAAGAGGGTACAGCGATCCCGACTAATAAGGTTGCCACTTTCACCAGCAAAATCAAACGCTTTGACAAGAAGCGTCAGGCTCAGTCAATTGTCATTGATCAGTCACCCCTCTGGCAGAACTGGGAACCGATTGCCAATCTTGGTCCGGCGAATCTGCAGGACGCGCCGGTCTTTCTGACGATCGGGCCGAAGAACTATTGGGTGTTTGGACGCTATGGCGGCAGCAAACGAAAGAAGAAATTCCAACCGAAGCCTGCGACACTCGACGGTTTCGATATCAAACTGCAAACGACACCCTGGCCAAATCAATATGATGCGCCGGGCGGATTGGAAAAAGGACTCGGCGGATATCATGCATGGCAAAGTCGCGATATGGTTAACTGGGTTCATCACGGCCCGGTCACCGAAGGCTTTTCTCGCTGGGTGACCAGCGCCGAGTACAAAGACGGTAAGGTCTATATTTATTACGACTACCCCAACGACCAGGACCCGCATGTCTATATCGACGAAGATCTGACCGATGGCAAGCCTGGCAAGAATATGGGTCTGGCAGTCAAAGATCCGTCGCACGGCTCTGACGCCGGATTCATCCGTGACAAAGAAGGGCGGTTCCATGTGATTCTCGAAGACTGGAGTCCGATCAATGCCAGCAAGCGGTCCTGGGACTCACCGCTCGCCGCGCACGCGGTCAGTGAAGATGGTGTCAAAGATTGGAAGTTCCTTGCGCCCCCTGTCGACAATCGCACCAAAGATACCGGCAAGGTTGCCGAATACAAACACCCGCATTGGTTACAACATCCGGACTGGAAGACGAACATCGGCAAATACAATGTCCATGAACCAGAGCAGGAAGCATACGGTGACTGGGCGGCGATCTGTGTCGGCTCACAATATTACCTGTTCGGCGACTACGATCCTGCGGGCGGCGGCCACATGAGCGTAGGCTGGTTTACCAGTCCCAGTATCGATGGGCCTTTCACCTGGTGCGATAAGATCGGGAACGGCCACCCCGACCCCGACATCGGATTTGCAGAAGGTCGTTTCTATTTATTCACGCAACAGAAGACCGATTACGTTAGCACCGGTCCGTGGGTTGAAAAGGTCGAAGTCCGCGTAGGAGTTGATACGGATAACGACGGCAAGCTCGACAAGTGGACCGACTGGACCGAAGTAAAAGAAACCTACGATTACACTCCGGGTTTGTCGAAACATGTCAAAAAAACGCCCGCCAAGCTCAATTTGAAAGACTTACCCGCCGGTACCGGTTTCGGATTCGAACTACGAATGACCGACACCACCGCGAACAAGTCGAAGCCGATGCTAGATCGTGTGAGTTTGACGTTTGATTAATAAAAAGGTGTCGCCTTTAATATCGTGATTGCTATCCTGTTGTGGAAATGAGGATCGGTCTTGCTATTGAAATACAGGAAACAACTCTATCAATAGTTCGGCTACAAAACAGAAAAGAGTAGGTTATTGTGAATCGACGTAACTTTTTAGCAGCGCTGGGAGCAATATTTTGCTTGTCCGCTACCGGAATATCCTTTGCGGCAAAACTGGAAAATTCTGGTAAGCCCAACATCATTCTTGTGATGGCTGATGACCAGGGCTGGGGAGATACTGGTTATAATGGTCACCCGTTTGTGCAGACACCCGCACTCGATGCCATGGCGAAGGACGGGTTCGTATTTGATCGGTTCTATGCCGGTGCGCCGGTCTGTTCTCCGACCCGCGCCAGCGTGATGACCGGCCGCAACCCGATACGGACAAAAGTCACCAACCATGGCCGCTACATGCGCCCGCATGAGCAGACCATCGCCGAAACACTAAAAGCCAACGGATACGTCACCGGAATTTTCGGCAAAGTACACCTGGGTTCGGGACAACCCGACTCGCCCTGCAATCCGAGTGGCATGGGATTCGATGAATGGGTGATCGGCCTCAACTTTTTTGACAACGATCCCTACTTGAGCCGTAAGGGAAAAATCGAGCATCGCAAGGGTAAGGGCTCGGTCATTCTGATGGATGATACGCTCGCCTTTCTCAAGAAACACAAGGATGGTGATCGTCCGATATTCACGGTCGTCTGGTTCCCCTCTCCGCACGACCCGCACGCAGAAGTGCCGGAAGGCCCGAGCCTTTACGAGGGCAAACCGCATGCGGGGTACTACCGCGAGATTACACTGCTTGATCAGCAAGTCGGACGTCTTCGGGCAGCGATCAGGGAAATGGGGATCGCGGATAATACTATTGTCTGGTACTGCAGTGATAACGGCGGGCTGGTCAGGGAGACTTCCGGTGGCCGCGAGAGGAAGGGGAGCATCTACGAAGGGGGGCTGCGCGTTCCAGGGATCATCGAATGGCCGGCACGTAAGCTCATAGGCAGAACTTCGGTACCGGTGACGACCTGTGACATTTATCCGACCCTCCTGGCCATGGCTGGTGTGGAATTATATGCGCCGCATCCGCTCGATGGAATGGATGTAAGCGGCATCATTGCGGGAACAGTTGCAGAACGTAGTAAGCCGATGGGATTCTGGCACAAAATCCAGGGCGGGCAAGGAACCTGGAGCGACCGGATTCAGAAAGCGATCATGGAAAAGCAGCATGCCGGCGCACCGTTACCGCATGATCCACCTAGAATGCGCAAAGACGTCGACGAATTCCCGCAGTTTCCGGAACACACCTCGACCGGGCATGCCGCCTGGACCGATTGGCCGTGGAAGCTGCATCGTATCGGCGGCACCAGATTCGAACTCTACAAGCTGACCGACGACCCGATGGAAAAAACCGATCTTTCCAAAGATCCCCAACACACCCAACGACGCGAACGGATGCAGAAAGAGCTGGATACATGGATGCGTTCTGTTATCCGAAGCCTCAACGGAAAAGATTATCAACAGAAATAGACGAACAGTAGAAAAACCGAGACCTGACCCTTAAACGTTCTTTTAGAAAACAGATCGTTCTATAAAATGAGATAAGAGGAGTGCTTTCATTAATAGAAAAACTGGATTATTGAGCGGCGTTGTTTTAGTTCTTTGTCTATTTATCTTCCTGTGTGGTATATGGGCGACATTCTATTACATAAAAATTTCTGAGCCATTAATTTACAGTGGTCATGTTTACTCAGTCTACTGGGAAGGAAGTGAACATGCTGTTGAAGGGTATTCGTCAGTCAAAAAAAATGTACCAGCAACGAAAGAAGGTATGTCAGTAACTACTCCCCAGCCCAAGCCAATAGCATGGGTAAAAGTTTATAATGATTGGGTAGAAATAAAACTTCTCAATAGCTTACGATCACCAATATTGATACCACGAGACAAAATAATAAGTATGAATTTGGCAACAGATTTCGAAACATCACAATCAAGTCGAAGTTTGTGAGGATTAAATTGTGTCGTAATGTGAGGCGATTTCTTGAAAGTATCTTGACCTCAAAGATATGAGGTCTCAACGCCGGTCTTATCTTGGCGTTAATCAGCGTCCGTCGAATCTGTTTTGCCTGTCTCCTTGTTTGCAGGAGCCTGATTCAATTTCTTTTCAATGATAATTCCCAGTTGTTGATAAATCAGAAGTCTGTTTTTGTCCTGTAGAAAACGAATCAAACGTTGCAGTTGCTTTTGTATTTCTTTTGATTCGGCTGATAAGCCTGCTGCTTGTGCTGCCTGCATGTTTTCAATTTGAAGAGAGGCAGCTTTTTTGATTAATGGTAGCATCAGCACTGATTCCTCATGAGCGTTACTCCGACTCCATCGATTCAGCGAAATAAATTGTTTCTCACTCATTTTAAGCGTTCTGAGAGATGACGCTTGACAGTTTTTCTCGATGTCTTCCAGCACTAGCAAAGCAATGGCTTGATCGGTTTTTCCTGCTTTTTGCAGTTTCATCGCTATATCAAGGGGAACAGGATTGTTTGCCTGCTGACAACCGAACGGGAGCAGCAAAGCCAGAGGGATGATTTGAAAACATAATCGGCAGCGCGTTGACATCATTTTTTCTCAAAGAGGTAATACAGCTAAACGTGCGTTGCATGTTATCTGCATACTGGTCAAAATAGTATGTCCACTTAGTATTTTTATGAGCATAACATAATACCTGTTTCAGACTAGCCGAGATGCGAACCTATGATAGGCATGAGTTTAAAAACGAAACAAATTAGTGTGATCCTGGGAATTCTGCTAGGCATCGGAACGGCAACCGCGGGGGCCGCTGATCAGGTTTCGGAATGGGAAGTCGTCACTACTTATCGCAAGTTTCTGGATGCTAATGGACGGCTCAAACTGATGTCGGATGGCAAGACCGACAAAGGATATCCCTGGACTTTAATCCGCGATACGGTCGACTTTGGTAGGGAAGGTAAAGCGTTTCCTCATGCTGGTGGGGCTTTTTATAGAGGAAACTGGATTGGCGGCTGGAATCTTCACGCTCGTGTTCTCATGAATAACGTCGCACTTAAGACCGAATTCGTTGCCCCTGTTCTGATGCCGAAGACGGCGGGAGAATCACTGATCGGTACTCGGCCGAAGATTGCATTGAAGGATTCGATCGTCGACTTGTGGGAGTTAGTCGCCGTTCTTCCTGGAACGAACACATTTATCCGATTGACATGCGATTTCACGCCTGATCATCTTGTGTTGGACAACGATCGCAAAATTGGGACCTATGAATTCCAAAAACGAGCGGTGATCGTGAAATTCATCGACCCACAATTCGGC
This sequence comes from Gimesia aquarii, assembly GCF_007748195.1. Lineage (NCBI taxonomy): Bacteria > Pseudomonadati > Planctomycetota > Planctomycetia > Planctomycetales > Planctomycetaceae > Gimesia > Gimesia aquarii. The sequence continues at coordinate 6,070,250 of NZ_CP037920.1, read as the reverse complement.
CGCATCGCCTTTATGGAGAAACAGGACAATGTCCTTTCCGGAAAAGGGAAACCAGTGAACCGTAAGTACTGGAAACTTACATTTACCCGCGTACAACGACAGGCTGTTTATAAGACTTCCGACAATAAAGATTATATTCTCTATACCAATAATCGAATCAATGCGCCGCGATACACGCCAGATTATTGGACAACATATTACTGGTATTTTAACACTGAAAGTGGGAAGCGAAAACTTGTGTTTGGGGGCGCCGAGGCTCAAATAAACGCAGGCGGACGAGGGGTAACCATGAATGGGCAACAGATGGTCCTCATCGCAGGTCGTCCACCTCGGTAATGAGTTAGAGTTACGGTTCAAGTTTATTTGAGTATAAATAAAAAATTGACATCAGACGAGTCAAAGTGTGAATGTATGATAGGCATATTTTTAAAAACGAAACAAATTGGTTTGATTCTGGGGATGCTGCTTAGCCTGGGAACGGCAACCGTGGGAGCCGCAGATCAGATCTCCGTCTGGGAAGTTGCGACCACCTATCGTAAATTTTTGGACAATGGCCGTCTCACACTGATGTCGGATGGCAAGACCAACAAGGGATATCCCTGGACCTTAAATCGTGGCACTGTCGACTTCGGCAGTCAAGGCAAAGCGGCTCCTCATGCAGGTGGAACTTTTTACAAAGGGAACTGGGTCGGTGGCTGGAACCTGCATGCCCGTGTTTTAATGAATAATGCCACACTCAAGACGGAATCCGTCGCTCCCATTGTGATTCCAAAAATGGCAGGGGAATCAATGGTTGGCACTAAGCCGACCATTGCATTGAAGGACTCGATTGTCGATTTGTGGGAATTGGCTGCCGTTCTTCCCGGAACGAACACATTCATCCGGCTGACATGCTATTTCACACCGGATCATCTTGTGTTGGACGGCGACCGCAAAATCGGGACCTACGAATTTCAAAAACGGGCCGTGATTGTGAATTTCGTTGACCCGCAATTCGGCCGCATCGCCTTGATGGAGAAACAGGACAATGTTCTTTCGGGAAAAGGGAAACCAGTGAACCGAAAGTATTGGAAAGTCACTTTTACCCGTGTGCAACGGCAGGCCGTCTATAAGACCAACGACAATAAGGACTTTGTTCTCTACACGAATAATCGAATGAATACTCCGAGTTACATCCCAGATTATAAGACGAGTTTTTACTGGTATTACCATACTGCGGGAGGGAAGCGGACACTCTTGTGCCGTGGCAAAGTAGCAACATTGGCCGCTGGAGGACGGGAATTAGTTTGGTATGGAAGAAAGATGGTCCTCATCGCAGGCCGTCCACCTCGGTAACGAATGGGATAAAAAGAGACAGTTACCACAGTAAATACGGTCCCACTGGAAATGGCCTGACACTTTTTTATCCAGTTTAGTATGGCCAGAAGGGTATCCATTCGGCTCTCCTGCTCCTTAAACTTGATATGTCAGATACAATAAGGTGAATCAGAAGATGTTAAAAATCAATTCACGCGACATTCTGGTCGGTGTTTCATTTTTAATTACATTTATTTCACTTTATTGTTTTTTGGCGCTGGTTGTCTCTAAGTGGGGCCTTGGAAGCGTTAAACCAACACTAATTATCGTTTGTGTGTATTTGATTTTAAATGTTCTGATGGTGAAGTGCACCAAAAAGCAAATCATTCCTCATTTGGCTATTTTCTTTTTTTGGTTTTTTATTTTTCTTTTTGATTTAGCTATGTCGAAGGCACATTTCATTGAACTTTTTAAGATTATTTTCTGGTCATATTTTATAAACATTGTATTTGTGATTGCCTGTCAACAATTGATTGCAAAGTTTCCAAAAAAATAAATCGATGCGAACAAAAAAAGGTGTCACAGAATTATCCCCCAAGCCTTTGAGTTAAAGTGTTTCATAAAGATCCTGGGAAGATAAAAATAACGGGTAATCCTTGTTGAATGGCATGCGGTCGAACAGTGAGAACACTGCCGAATCGTTGGAAGTTAACTACGAATATCAAACTCGATAGGATCGTGATCATCAGTGGAACCACATTATGAGAACCGAAAATGACAACTGATTATAACAAGATCGCCAAACAGTATCGTGAAGTCAAAGAGCGACCGTGGCGGTCACTGGTCGAAGAATATTCAATGCTGAAACTGATCGGCGCTCTTGAGGGCAAAAAGGTAGTCGATCTCGCCTGTGGGGAAGGTTTTTTTACGCGCAAGCTCAAGATGAATGGCGCTGCGACCGTTGTGGGAACCGATCTCTCCAAGGAGATGATTGCGCTGGCAATCGACAGGGAACAAGTGGAGTCTCTTGGAATCAATTACTTTGTCGAGGACGTACGGGCGAAGGGCCCTCAGTTGGATTATGATCTTGCCATCGCAGCATGGCTTTTGGTCTATGCGCACGACCGAGAGGAGTTAGCTGCCATTTGTCGTGGTCTGGCGCGGCAACTCAGGCCAGGAGGTCGGTTAGTGACTCTTACTACTAATCCTCAACTCTATTTCTTCGACCATTTTGATTACCAGAAATATGGATTCCATATTCAGCTTGAAGATCATGTTCGAGAAGGGGCTTTGATCCGATGGAGTGGTCGTTTAAAAGATTCCACACTGCTTGAAGTCGACAACTACTACTTGCCGGAAGAAGCGTACTCCTCGGCTTTGGAAGACGCAGGTTTTCGTGATGTTGTATTTCATCCCTTAAGTCTTTCTCCTGACGCAGCCGACGAAGCGGATTACTGGGCGGACATGATCGACAAGCCACCGGCGATCATGATCGAAGCGATCAAGACATAAAAAATCGAAGTCAGGTATTTTAAACGTTACCAGACTTGATACTGACGTATCAGCGAGAAATCACTAGAATACGTTCCCATAGAGTTTAACGATCGAAGTTCCATTTACTCCTGGGAAATTCTGATATGTTGACAACCATTGCCACTGTCTCATTAGTCCTCGCTGTTTTGTGTGCATTCTGGCTATTGATCGATGTCATTCGACATCCCCAGCATATGGCGATCATGAATGTTGTCTGGCCTTTGACGGCCCTTTATGCAGGACCGCTGGCATTGCTGATTTATTACTGGTTTGGACGGATGAGCGTGCACGATTCGATGCACGAGGGTCATGGCATGCACGACCAACAAAGTATGCACCAGGACCATAGTATGCATGGTGAGCACGACATGCATGGCGCGCAGCACGCAGATGAGATGCCGTCCATGGGAGGTCATACGATGTCTTCGATGCCGGAAAAACCGTTCTGGCAAAGCGTGGTTGTCGGGTCGACCCACTGCGGCAGTGGTTGCACGGTGGGCGACATTATCGCGGAAGGGGGCATGCATTTTCTGGTGCCGACCGTGATCAGTCTAACGGGAGTCTCACTTGTATTCACCGCCTGGGGAATCGACTATTTACTGGCGCTGCTGTTTGGTGTCGCCTTCCAGTATTTCAGTATCGTCCCCATGCGGCACCTTGCGTTTAGAGAAGGACTTGTGACGGCATTCAAGGTCGATTTTCTATCGTTGACCTTCTGGCAGATCGGAATGTATGGCTGGATGGGTATCTGTCTGTTTGTGATATTTGGCATCGAGAGTATTGAGATGGCGAAAACCAACCCGGTCTTCTGGTTCATGATGCAGATTGCCATGCTGTGTGGCTTTCTGACTACTTTCCCAATGAACTGGTGGTTGATTCGCGCGGGCATCAAAGAAAAGATGTAGTCAGCGTCATCAAACGAGTCAGATCAATCTATAGAAGCGCCTGTCATCAAATGCGCATTTTTTGTCGTGTTCGGCAATGTTTCCGATCGAGATCACAGATTAAATTCATAGAAAATAAAAATCTCGTGAACTCTTCAATAAAGGAAAACCATGTCAGATTACGATCACAAAAAAAATGTTACAGGAACCTTGCCCGTTCTCCCCGTAAGGAACGTGGCGGAAACACTCAAGTACTTTACAGAGACGCTTGAGTTTAGCGAGCTGTTTCAGCAGGCGAGCGAAGAGGGAGTCGCTTTGAATGCACAGGTTCAACTGGAGAACTGTAACCTGATGTTCAACCTCAACCCTGCAGATTCAGGAAAAGAGGGGGGCGGTGTTTATTTTTGGATTCGAATCGAAAACAAGAATATTGATGACTATTACCAGGAGTTGGTCAAAAAGAACGTCGAAGTGGTCGAAGAGATCAAGGATCAATTCTGGGGAGATCGTTCCTTTACGATTCGCGATTGTAATGGATACCTGCTCGCGTTCAACAAAGCACTTTAGACAAGTCAGGGGAATACTCCCGGGTGATGTTATTGATTCGTCTGCCTGGGAGTACTTCCATACCAGCGTTTGTATGCTCTGATAAATGAAGTCGTGTCGGCGTATCCTGAGAGATAACCAATTTCATCAACGGTTCTTTGAGGATCTTCCATGTACCGGGCACACAATTTCTTTCGGACTTCATCAACCAGATCCCGATAGGAACAGTCTTGTTCTTCCTTGATCTTCCGTTGTAAGGATCGGGAACTGAGGTTAAGAGACCGTGCGACTTCCTCCAGAGTGGGAGGTTGCGGATCCATCAATTCGATAATCAGTGCCTGAGTTCTTGAGACAAAATGCTGATCATGAGAGTAAGACTGTTTGATCTCGTTCGCATACTTCTCCAGGACCGCTAACAATCCCTGATCTCTCGTAGAAATTTCCGTGTTTCCTAAATTTTTCGGAAACCCGATGCGGTTATAAGGCTGTTCAAATTCAATAGAGCAATTAAACGCACGATAGTACTCCGCTAAATTTTCCGGCTTGGGGTAAGTGAAGCAGAGGAGGGAAGGGGAATGAAATTGTCCCGTCATCTGTTGAACGGAAATCAGCATGGAAATAAAGGTAATGTTGAGGCAATCTTTCACGACGAGGGCAGGTTCGAGATTCCATTCTGTTTTCGGAGTGAATTCGATGAAAATGTTATCTGCGTCTTCTCTCATCTTCATTGAGAGAACATTCGCAATCAGTTCACTATATTTGATCCCCTGCGCAAGTGCGTCTCGGACGGTAGAACTGCTCTGCATGATGAGAGATGTCGTACGCAGTGCTGCCGCGGCACTCATTTCAATTCCCATATGAAAACCAATGTCTTCATCGTTTGTCAGCTCGATCATTTGCATCCAGATCTGGCTCATTTTTCTGGCAGGGATCCGAATATCTTCCCGGTTCAGATAGGAATCAGGCAGGCCAAGCAGCTCATAGAGGCTCGTGACATCATGTCCCTGTTTGCGTACATACTCGATGAAATCACAGGCTATTTTTGAAGAAAACGTGGCTGCAGGCATCGCGGTTCGTGACTCGATTCTTCGTTGACCAGTGAATTGAGACAGGGGGTTTGGCAGATTCCCGATTTTAAAAAGTTCAATGACAGCGCACCAGTTTTGAATAGCAGAGTTTGTTCCAACTTGTCTCTTTCAAGTTGTTGCTTGAGGGGCAAAATTCCTAAGCCATTCTTACTGGCTTTGAGGGGTTTCTCTTTACTGGGTAGTTGACATATATCTCGTAAAATTGTATATGTGAATACTACTGCATAAACGGACCTATAACTCTAAACCAATGGAAATACGGGGCTGTTTCAACTTCTCACTCACAAATGGTTATCTTGAAGGAGCATGACAATGCCACACCCTTTTCGAATTGCACTCACATTTTTGACAGCGGTGTTGCTGTCTTTCCAGCAATCGACTGTGCAAGCTGATACGATTCAATCGGGCTTTAATGATGCTACAGGAATCAACAGTGATGGTACTCCCAATTCGCCGTTCACTTTAGATTCCTCACTGCAGGGGCAAGGGGGCGCTGAACCTGGCTGGGCAGCACCCTGGGTTGTTTCTCCCGGTTCTGCGGAAGTGCTTTCTGTTTCCGGCGGATTTGAAGGTGATGGCGCTGCCGCATTCTTCGGAAATACCGCTGCGGCAACGCGGGCAGTCGCCTCCCCTCTGGAAAGTCGATTTCGAGTGACGTTTCGCGTCATGATTCCGGGGCCAATTACGCGCGACGTCATCTTCCGTGTGCAGGATAGTACGGGCCGAGGAATTAACGCCATCGCCGTACAGGTCAATGTCGAAAGCGATTTTCGAGTGCGTGTTGTCGATGGAGGCAGTGCCGAGGAAACGGGAATCTTCCTCACTCCCGGGACGTTCCATAATGTGACTGTGGAAGTCGATCCTGTCACGAAGACCTGGATATTCTTTCTGGATGGGGTCCAGTTCAATGCGCCGGACCCACTTGATTTTCGTGGGAACCCCACACAAGTAGATGAGGTTCAATTTCTGAACGAGATCGCTGCACCCGATGGTTCGTTTCTCGACGCGGTAATTATTGAAACGGAGATCGATAAGCTCTCACCCGAAGAGCAGATTATGCAGACCGCTGCAGACATACTTGATCTCATCGCCGCCGATCCCAACAACGAAGAATTGGCCGACAAGCTTGAGGATGTGCTTTCCGAACTAATGGACGCCTTGGACGAACTCGAAAAGACTCCACCCGACAATCAGGCGGCAGTCGGAAAGATTGAGGGAGCCGTCGGTGATCTCGAAGCGGCAGTCGAAGACGAACTTGTAGACGCTGTAGTGGGTTTCGATCTCATGGATCAGCTGACCGAAGTCGCAAGAGAGTTGGCGGATGAAGCCATCACGACTGCCGTCGACCTCGGAGGAGACCCCGACGAAATCGACGAAGCGCTCGAATTCCTGGACGAAGGTGACGCACTACGTTTACTCGGTGAATTTAAGGATGCCGTTAGCGCCTATAAGGATGCCCTGGCGAAAGCTGAAGGTGCGCTGTAAATAAAGTGTTATGATCAAAGGTGTCAGGGCTAATAGTCAACAGCCCTGGCACCTTTTTTTATATAATCTAGCTCTCAGTGATCTTCTATCAGATGAAGTTAGCCATTCTCAGTATTGTGTTGTTCGTTTTTGTTTTTCCCATTTCTACCTTGGCGTTGTAATCCGTGAAGCACCCATTGGAACACGGGAGTCAGAAAGGCGCCAATGACTGCAGCAAACAGGATCACGCCCAGAATCGCGTAGAGTGTCACGAACAGTTTACCTTCTGCGGACTGGGGGTGATGCAGGGGGCCATTACCGGTCATCACTAAGGAAGCATTGAGACTCGCATCCAACCAGTCAAGTCCTTCAAAATAGTGAAAACCAAATGCCCCCATCCCTAATGCAATGGCATCGACAATCATGGCAACGACTGTGAAGACGATTAACCGCAGAAGAAATCGCCTACGAGGCGATCGCCGTTTATGAGGCTCACTCATCATTTTTTAATACTTCCTTGAATTCGTTCAGTTTCGTCATGTTGAAACTAGATCAGAATATTCTGCCGACAGAGGGGCAACAGTCGGATCGAGCACGCAGTACTTGCGTAGTTTAACGCGGTCGGTCAACAGGAACCAGACCAGAGCGTAAACTCAGGCGAACCATTCCTAACCAAAGGGGAGTAGATCAAATGAACCTGCCTGGTTACTGATGTGCGGCTGCGTTGACCAGAAGCGGTCACTTCATCGAGCAACCTGCATAGCTCCTACTTGTTGATAAAGTGAGAGTGTTTTATGATGCAGTACGAGCGGCTGAATAATAATGGTGCTGGTACCAAAATCAAAAGCTTCTGCCTGATATTAACTCAAGACGATAAAAATTATGAATTTTGTATTAGTTCATGGCGCCTGTCACGGTGGTTGGTGTTGGGAGCCTGTTGAAAAGTTATTGCGGTCTCGAGGTCATGAAGTCTATAGTCCAACATTGACCGGCATGGGTGATCGCGCTCATTTGTTAACCCCTGATATTACTGCGCAAACCCATGTCGATGATATTTCCAATCTCATTCAAATCGAAGGTTTAAACGAGGTTGTTTTGGTAGGGCATAGTTATGCCGGTTTAGTGATTGCAGGCGCTACTGAGTCTGTCGCGCAACAGATAAAGCAATTGGTGTTTTTAGATGCGTATATCCCCCAAAACGGTAAAACTGGTTTTGAAATTATTGGCGAATCTTTTGTGACTGACTGGACACAAGCAGCTGATCAATATGGTGATGGTTGGCTAAACCATGCAGATGAACGTTCTTTAGATTCATGGGGTATTAAAGATCAACATTTACGAAAAATGATGTTACCCAAGCTGACCGACTTTTCGATTAATTTCTTAAAGGCGCCAATAAAATTGTCTGAAGCTTTTGATCATGCTGAGAAAACTTTTATTCATTGTAGCGAAAAGACCTATTGTTATGATTTAATGTTCCCTTTCTACCAATACGCGAAAGACAATCATTGGCCAACGTTTGTGATTGAGACTGGCCATGATCCAATGCTGACTAAGCCGCAAGAACTGGTAGAGATATTACTATCTTCTTAGTTGAAAATTACAGTGAACTCTGTGGGCAAAGCGAGACGGACTGCCGGATGAATGACCAGTGTGATACCTGAGGCGTCCACCCAGGCCAACGCTGACATCGCGGCGTTTCTCGTCCGGCTATAATTGGCTGAGGTCGACTTGCAGTTTGTGGCCATTAAGCCAGAGCTGCTCAATCCACGCCAGGCTTTCTGTGACGGTTGGTTGAGGGTCACCCAGCGCAATCTGCCAATGTTCCTCAGCAGGCGCTATGACGATGTAGTTGTGAATGGTGTGTAACAAAATCATGTCTCCTACCATATCTAACTGTTCGCCATCGAGTGTGTATTCTTCGCGGTAGCCTTGTACTACCTTTGCCAGGACGTTTCCGGCCAATTCGCTGGCATGCGGCACTCGAAGACTGGGGTAGTAGTAACTCGAGAAGAGCAGGACGGCCAAGTCCACCGCCCGCCAGCCGTAACAGCCCAGGTCGAAATCGATGATCTGCACCTTGCCATTCTCAACAAGAAAATTCCCCTTATGAAGATCTCGATGGACCAGTCCATAGTGACGAAATGGTGTTGGCCACTCGCGCAATTTATTTATAAAGGCGCGCATTGCGTCCACGACTTGCGGGTTGTAGACTGCGGGAAGTGGATCTGGAAACTGCATGGACTTACTCTTGTACCAAGGTCGGCGATCTCGGTCAGCAGGTAATTGCAGCTTGTCTGAAGCGCAATGAATGCGACCGATCTCACGGCCCAGTTTCAGAAAGAGTTCGTCATTCCACTCTGCATCGGTTGCCGGGTCGAGTTGCCGACCCCCGAAACGTTCGAAGCAGGAAACGTGCATTGTGCCTTCATCCAGTTCAATGGTCTCAAGTAATTCCCCGCCGCGTGAAGGAATCGGCGTTGTGACCGTGCAGCCATGGCGGATCAAGTGATCTAGCCAGAATAATTCCCCCAATATTTCGCCTCGTCCGCGCAGCGCACCATCGCTGATGCGGATAATGACCGGAGCACCGTTTTCGAACTCTGTGGCAAATACATGATTAATACCGTCGCGAACTAACTCCGTCTTCTCGGGAACGAGTCCCCAGTGATCGATACATTGTGCGAGCACATCGTGATAGGGCGAAGAATCGCTTAACGGTGAGTGATTCGAATTCACGTCTGGTTTCCCAAGCTTCCTGTTGGAGTCTGTTCGGTTCTGATCTCGCCCGGCTATAATTGGCTGAGGTCGACTTGTAGTTCGTGGCCATTAAGCCAGAGTTGCTCAATCCACGCCAGGCTTTCTATTACGGTTGGATGCGGGTCGCCCAGCACGATCTGCCAATGTTCCACAGCTGGCACCATGACGATATAGTTGAGAATGGTGTGCAGCAAAATCATGTCTCCCACCGTATCTAACTGTTCGCCATCGAGTGTGTATTCATCGCGGTAGCCCTGAACTACCATTGCCAGAACATCACCGGCCAACTCGCTGGCATGCGGCACTCGGAGACTGGGGTAGTAGTAGCTCGAGAAGAGCAGGACGGCCAGGTCCATCGTTCGCCAGCCGTAACAGCCCAGGTCGAAATCGATAATCTCTACCTTACCATCTTCAACAAGAAAATTCCCCTCATGAAGATCTCGATGAACCAGTCCATAGTGACGAGACTGTGTGGGTCGCCTGCGCAATTCGTCTATAAAGACACGCATTGTGTCCACGACTTGCGGGTTGAAGGTTTCAGGAAGCGGATCTGGAAACTGTGTAAGCTTACTTTCATACCAGGGCCGACGGTCGTGGTCGGCAGGTAATTGCAGCTTGTCCGAAGCGCGGTGGATGCGACCGATCTCGCGACCCAGTTTCAGAAAGAGTTCGTCATTCCACTCTGCATCGGTTGCCGGGTCGAGTTGCCGGCCCCCGAAACGTTCGAAGCAGGAGACGTGCATTGTGCCCACGTCCAGTTCGATGGTTTCGAGCAGGTCTCCACCACGTGAAGGAATGGGTGTGGTGACCGTGCAACCTTGGCGGATCAGGTGATCCAGCCAGAGCAATTCTCCCAAGATCTCATCTCGTCCGCGCAGCGCACCATCGCTGATGCGGATAATGACCGGAGCACCGTTTTCGAACTCTGTGGCAAATACATGATTGACGCCATCGCGGACTAACTCCGTCTTCTCGGGAACGAGTCCCCAGTGATCAATACATTGTGCGAGTGCATCGTGATAGGGCAAAGAGTCATCTACCGGTAAGAGATTCGGATTCACATCTGGTTCCCCAAGTTTCCTGTTTAAGTGTTTCTTGTTCTGATGACGATTATAGATTAATGCAGCCGATTCTGTTAGATCACAATCCGGTTATCCGAACAGTTCCATAATCGGTTTGCCTGTCTGATGATTCTAAAATCGTAGGAGCCGCTTCTACACATGCTACTTCGACCCAGACCGCCGGTGAAGTATTGGTTTCTGCACGGAACAATCGTGTGAAGTGGTGTCTACCCAGGCCAATGCTGATATCGCGGCGTTTCTTGCCCGGCTATAACTGGCTGAGGTCGACATGTAGTTCGTGGCCATTAAGCCAGAGCTGCTCAATCCACGCCAGGCTCTCTTTGATAGAGGTCTTTGGGTTGCGCAGCGCGATCTGCCAATGTTCCACTGTGGGTGCCATGAGGAAGTAGTTTAAAACGGTGTGTAACAAGATCATGTCTCCCACCGTGTCTAACTGTTCGCGGTCGAGAGTGTATTCGTCGCGGTAGCCCTGCACCATCTTTGCCAGAACATGTCCGGATGACTCAGGATTAGCATGCGGTATTCGGAGACTGGGATAGTAATAGTATAAAAAGAGCAGGACAGCAAAATCCATCGTTCGCCAGCAATAACAGCCAAGGTCAAAATCAATGATCTGCACCTTACCGTTCTCAACAAGAAAATTTCCTGCATGAAGATCCCGATGGATCAGTCCATAGTGACGAGATGGTGTGGGTCGCCTGCGCATTTCGTCTGTAAAGGCGCGCATGGCTTCGGCTACTTGCGGGTTGAAGACATCGGGGAGCAGATCTGGAATCTGTCCGAGTTTACTCTCATACCAGGGCTGGCGATCGTGGTCGACAGGTAACTGGAACTGGTCCGAAATGCGATGGATACGACCGATCTCGCGACCCAGTTTTAAAAAGAGCTCGTCATTCCACTCTGCATCGGTTGCCGGGTCGAGTTGCCGACCCGCGAAACGTTCGAAACAGGAGACATGCATTGTGCCCGCGTCCAGTTCGATGGTCTCGAGCAGGTCTCCACCACGTGAAGGAATGGGTGTGGTGACCGTGCAGCCATGGCGGATCAAGTGATCGAGCCAGAGCAATTCTCCCAAGATCTCATCTCGTCCGCGCAGCGCACCATCGCTGATGCGGATAATAACCGGAGCACCATCCGCGAACTCCGTGGCAAAAACATGATTGACGCCATCGCGGACTAACTCCGTCTTCTCGGGAACGAGTCCCCAGTGATCAATACATTGTGCGAGCGCATCGTGATAGGGTGAGGAGTCATCTACCGGTAAAAGATTCGGATTCACGTCTGGCTTTCCAAGTTCCCTGTTGGAATAAGTTCGGTCCTGATGACAATTATAGATTGAAACAGCCGAATTTGTTAGATCGCAATCCGGTTATCTGAACGTTTCACATATGCAATCGCACAAGTATTGGTCTCATAATCCTGCTGAATAGGATATGAGTCGAACTGGTTCATGCGACTGGGTTTGTTGGAGAGCCTTAAAAGAACTTGATACAGGAAACGATCAGTGAAAACGCTTGCTGTACTCGGATGGTGTTATGCCGATTTGACGTCTAAACGCGCGACGCATCACGTTTACATCTGCGAAGCCACACTGTATTGCCACCTGTTTAGGACTGCTATCTGACGATTCCAACATTGCACGAGCTGCTTCTACTCGTGCTGCTTCGACCCAGACCGCCGGTGAAGTATTGGTTTCTGCACGGAACAATCGTGTGAAGTGGCGTGTACTGAGGCCAACACGTTCAGCAAGTTGCGGTACAGTTAGGTCTTCTGCTGGGTTTGCAGCTACCCAACGTTGCAGCTCTTGAAATGTCGTGCGGCAGTTCGGAGAAACTGACTCATCACGGCTGAATTGAAGCTGTCCACCGGGCCGCTTGAAAAACATGACTAATTGCGAAGCGACGCTTTTTGCGATCTCCCGCCCGACATCCTCAGTAACTAGCGACAAGGCAAGATCCATCCCCGCAGTGACTCCCGCTGCTGTTCGTACCGGACCGTCTCGGACGTAAAGTGCGTCCTTTTCAACTGATAACGATGGGTATTTTTGAGCTAGAGCGTCTGCGACAGCCCAATGTGTTGTGACACGACGTTTTGAAAGCTTACCCGTCGCAGCCAGTAGAAAAGCTCCCGTACATATAGAACCGTAACGTCTGGCTTGTCTCAGTTCTTCCTTTAATGCATCCAATAGCTTTTGAGTTGGTTGAAAGTCAGGTAAACCAGGCGCTCCTGCCACCAGGAAAGTATGAGTTTTGTTTAAGCTGTCAGAGCCTATCACCCGATCTGCCATCAACCTTACTCCAGATGAACTTTGTATGGGGCCTTGCTTCGTTCCGACCACTTCGAGTCTATAGATTGTTTTGCCGGTCTGCTTGTTGGCTTCAGCAAACACATCCAGGGTGCCACAGGCATCCGTCAACTGGACCCCATCAAGAGCAAGAATGGAAACCGTTTTAGTGCGTATCATTGATGCACGTCCCAAAAGTAAATGAAATGGCCTAAAGTGACGTAAAACGTTAATTGAAGACATTATCTTTTATACCTACAATCAAGTCAAGTAACAGTTTTTTTCTTAAAAGGGCTTGAAGGAGAATTTCATGAGAGATGCGGCAGAGAAATTAGAATTGTCTGGTGGGGTTTCCATTCCGGACAGTAAACTAGCCAAAGAGGTAACAGAATATATTCAGGATACAGAAACACCGCTCCTGTTCCATCACTCTACTCGGACTTACTACTTCGGAGCATTAGCGGGGAAACATCGCGGACTCGAATTTGACTCCGAGTTACTCTACGTGGGAGCAATGTTTCATGATCTCGGCCTGATGCCGAGCCATAGTACGAACGAGCGATTTGAAGTCGACGGAGCAAATGCCGCGCGTGACTTTTTGAAGCAACAAGGTATTTCACAACAAGACGCTGATCTCGTCTGGAGCGGGATTGCCTTGCACACGACTCCAGGAATCCCTTGCCATATGCATCCCGTAATTGCGCTCGTGACAGCCGGGGTTGAAATGGATGTCCTTGGAATAGGCTATTCAGATTTCGATGACGCTGATAGGAATGCTGTTGTCACTGCTCATCCACGCGGTGACCAATTCAAGCAAGATATCATTAGCGCATTCTATGACGGAATCAAACATAAGCCGGATTCAACTTTTGGAAACGTAAAAGCTGACGTTCTGGCGTTGAATGACCCGCAATTTAAGCCAATCAACTTCTGTAGTACGATTCTCAACTCGAATTGGGCCAGCTAAAGCCAACCTGAAAGTCTTAGTTTTTTTACAATTCAATATTTTGGAAAAGCAATATGAAACCTCCCGTACCACCTTTTACATTCGAATCCGCAACGCAGAAGGTCCGCATGGCAGAAGACGCCTGGAATACGCGCGATGCAGAGAAAGTGTCTCTGGCCTACACCGTCGAAACCCAGTGGCGAAATCGTGCAGAGATGTTTGCAGGTCGTGATGCCGTTCAACATTTTCTTACAAGGAAGTGGCAAAAGGAACTCGACTATCGACTCATCAAGGAACTTTGGGCCTTTCATGAGAACCGTATTGCAGTGCGTTTTCAATATGAATGGCACGATGACTCTGGGCAGTGGTATCGAGCCTACGGAAATGAGCAGTGGGAATTTGACGAATCGGGCCTGATGCGTCGCCGAGAAGCAAGCATCAATGATGTTACCATTAAGGAGACTGACCGTCGATTCTTCTGGGACGCACCCGGTCCTCGGCCCGACGACCATCCAGGACTATCCGAACTCGGCATGTAGTCTTTTTTTAGATCGTACTACGGCTATCCGAACAACTCCATGATCGGTTTGCCCGTTGTCAGTTCGCGTAAAATTCCGGTCGGGTCTTGGGGATCGTTGATAGGAATGTCGAGCGCGTGGTAGATGGTCGCAGCAAGCTCCTCGGGGCGAACGGGGTTTTTGGTGGGATACTGGCCGTACTTGTTGGATTTGCCGTATACGTTTCCGCCTGCGATGCCCGCGCCAGCGATGATCGAGGAGAAACACCGTGGCCAGTGCTGTCGTCCCGGCGGATCCTGTTTCAGAACGTGGGGAGTGCGACCAAACTCGCCGGTCACAACAACCAGTGTGTTCTCCAGCATGCCGCTCTCTTTGAGATCGGAAAGCAGTGCCGAAAGCGCCTGATCCAGACGAGGCAAACAGAATCCCATGCCATAAGAACCGTTGCCGAAGGCGTTGCCCATGCCCATGTTTCCGCCATGCATGTCCCAACTGCTGCTCGGGGGGCCTTTCTTGTCATGTTCTGCCTGTCCGGTCCAGCCGTTGACTGTCACAAAGCGAACACCCGATTGCACCATGCGCCGGGCGAGTAACAAATTCTGCCCGAGGGGATGCATCCCATATCGTTCGCGGACTTTGACGGGCTCGGAGTCCATCTCAAACGCCTTCCGACCTTCGGCGCGCGTCAGGGCTTCGTAGGTTTTCTCGCGGAGGTCAGACCAGTCCTTTACACTTTGGTCCTTATCCAGGCTGCTGGACTCCAGGCCGCGGAGCAGAGATTTGCGTTCTTCAAATCGTTGCTCGTCGTAGGGATTGTAGATCTCTGGCGGTTTGAAGCCTTTCATCGCCGGATGATTGTTGGCCGAGCCGACAAACACGGGGGCATAAGCCGAACCGAGATAGCCGCCGATGCCAATGTTGGGCGCGCAAAAGACAGGCGGACCCACGCATTTGATGAGCCATGCGTTGGAAACAAAATTGCGTTTGCTCGGTTTGTGTTTGGCGACGTACGAGCCCAGGTAGGGTTGTTCGTTTGGCAAGCCTTGCTGCACACGTTTATTCGACTGGCCACTCAGCAAATTATGCATCGCATCGAAGTGATTACTGATGGCACCCGGATGCGACATGGAATTGATGAGCGTGAATTGGTCGGTCAGCTTCGCCAGCTCGGTATGCATCTCGTTGATTTGCATGCCCGGCACCTTAGTGTTAATGGGCATGTATGGTCCGCGGTATTCCACGGGCGCTTCGGGTTTCATATCCCAGGTATCAAGGTGGCTCGGTCCACCACAGAGCAGGACAAAGATGCAAGACTTTTCCGAGGCAACAGCATTGCCCGAGGCATCCACCTTGTCGCTTCCCATCACCATTCCCGGCATACCAAGACTCAGCGTACCTAAGCCACTCGCAATCAGGGCCTGCCGTCGGTTCATTTCGAATTCGTTCATGCTCAAACTCGCTCTATTTCGTATAAACCAAAATTGATGTATGGATTATATCATTTTCTGTAGAGTTGCAACACAATTTTAAAGTTATCTGAGAATGATCCTTTTCTTTTCTACCACGAAAGACACAAAAAGCACGAAAATGAAACCCATCCCATAGTTTTTTGTGAGGAGAAAAAAGTGGAAGCGCCAATCATTAATGGACTCGGTACCATTATTTTGGGTTTCAGCAGGCACTGATGCAAGCAGGTTTGATATGGGGATTGACGTAATTAAATGCTTCCAAATCTGGGCGTTTAGTTTCACTAAAAACTATCACACTCATTTGTGATCGGGAAGTTATCAGGACGGTGAAAAAGCATTAGGAGAAATTCGTCAAAAGAGTCTGCTACTTTGACTGTCATTTCTGGCGTGCTCCAGGACATCTCAAAGTTCCATGTAACGACAGATGGTTCACCAGGATTATGATAGTCTAGACAAAGTAGATCCATTTCACTCATACCTCTTGCATTAAGGCCTCCTGCTGTATCAATGACTGCGATAGGGACTAAAACTCCCCCACTTTCATAAAGCCGTTCGGAATAATCAAATCTATTACAAAGCATTAGTATCGAATAATCAAGTCGGATATCAAAGGCTCCTCCAGGTCTCCAGGATCTTATATATGGTTCCAAAATTTTTTCATCTCTACGTGAGTCTAAGATATTACAAAAACGGCAAATCATTCTGATTTCACCATCTGGCATCTTAAAACACTGTTTTCCTGGAATACCACCATGGAATCGTAATATATGTTGTATGAATTTAACCGGTAAATTTATTTCTTTTTCAAAGAGGTTTGATAAAGATTTCTCACAATTATCTATTTCATTTGAAGCTACAGCAGGAACAAGACTTTCTAAATCATATTCCAAGTCTATTTCAGAATTCATTTCTCTTCTCAATTATGACTCATACAAAATTTCGATAAACTGATATGCACTTATCTTGTTTTATCTTTTATTACTCAGAGAGACAACTCCTGAAACGTGTCCATTGAAATTTCCACACCGACACCAAATGGTGCGGCGTTTACCGACGTGAGATCCAGTTTGCCGCCGGTGATGTTGACTCGCGCGAATCCGTCATCCATCGGTGTGTACAAGTCTCGGTGTTGTTTGAGCATCGATTGACTCAGCGACTTTGGAAACACTGACAGGCCGTGGTAGTAGTGGTGACCATTTCGTTCAACTGTCGCATTGCCAAGCGCTGCCTGAGCCGCAAGGTCCTGCAGTAAAGCGACCGGACCAATATTCACCAGGTCTTCGCCACTCATTTGATAGCGACTTGTGTTTTCCATCACGTTGCGATGGTTGATCAGACAGCGATGGGCGGCTGCTTTCATGACACCTTTGCAATTCTTATGACTCGTACCCGCGTAACCCAGTTTGAGTGCCTGCTCCAGCGAGCCGATCTCAGCGTCAGATTCATCAATGATTACGGGGGGACCGTTTTCCCAGTCGGCAATCTTTGCGATCGCAGGATCGAGGGCCACATCACGATACAGGGGCTGTTCGATGAAGATCAATTGCTCGAAGAATTTCTTTAGCACAGGGTCGTCCTGAATGCGGTCCCACAATTCGACGAACTTGAGGAACTCACGATATTGTTCGTTACCATCTAAAGTGAACGCATAATTATTTCCACAATGCTGGCTCACAACTTTTGCTACGGATCGCAATCGATCAAGGTCACGTTCGACATCTCCCTGCACCTTCAACTTGAAATGCTGAAGCCCGTAGAAACGAATACAGTCTTCCAGAGTTTGAGGAAGCCCATCGTCGATCTTGTTCGCAAGCGTCAGGTCAGCTGCCGTTAACGGGTCTGAGAGTCCCACCGTGTGGCGCGCGATCACTTTTGTCAGAGGTTGTTTTGGAAGAAACTCGTTTGGCGCGCGGCCGGCGAGTTCCTGATGAATCGCGCCTAAATCAATCCCGACATTGTTCTCTCGCAGCAATGTCGACAGATTGCAGTTCTCTGCGCGGGCCAACCCGTCAAGCATTGTGCGTTCGACCATGCTGACTCCAAATTGCGCCAACAGCGGTGGCAGATTCTGTTCAACGGCCCATGGCATTTGTGCGTCATAGATTTGTCGCCAGAGATCAAACACGGATGCTGAGGACGCCTGTCGAGCAAAATTGACAGCCTGACGAATGACAAGCAGCATCTCGTCGATTTCCTGAGCGGCAGGTTTGTCAGGCGACTTGTCAAACCACTTCGGCAGCAGGCCTTCCGCTGCAATTCCGGTGACAATTTTGCCACCAATTTCGTAGCAGCACTGCAGAAATACGTGCGGGGCTTCCGTCATCACAGCGATACCAAAACGAAATGGCATTCGTGTCTGTGTTTCCGTTCGGTGGAGTGTGGCGTCGACGAGTTTCAATTGAGAAGTCATGATTCTATATCCAATGGTTGGTTTCGCGTGACTTGTTGCGAGTTCTGTTTGGGTAGTGTATGCTGCGTGTTATGGCTGTTTCTCGTCTAAAAACGCAAAATATAGCACTCAATACGCAGGATTTCGATCTTCAACTGGGAACATCTCGGCTAAATCTAAATCCTGAGTTTCCGCTAAACGTATACCTTGATGGCCATCGTGATGATAAACCGGTGACTGAGCTGCACGTGCATGACGGGCTGGAACTCGGGTATTGTACCTCTGGTTCAGGTACGTTCTATGTCGGCAACAAGATCTTGCCATTTCACGCCGGTGACATGACGGTCATCACGTCTCACGAATATCATCGCTGTCACAGCACACCGGGTACGACCAGTCAATGGGTTTGGTTTTTTCTTGATCCGATTCGTTTACTGATTCCCCATGCCGCATGCGAATTCGTTTGGGAATCAGAACGATTCTGTGGCGCGCCGTTCATGAATGTCATTCCAAACGGCGAGAACTCTTCGCTGCATGACTTGATGAAAATGCTGATTGACGAAGCGAAGCAAGAGGACGAATATCGAAACAGCAACCTTCGCTCGCTCCTGTTACTGTTGATCAACGAACTTCATCGCCGCTTTCCTCGTCGCGGCACTAAAGATCAGACAACTCCCGACGCCACAGGCCTTTCACGGATCGTACCGGCATTGAACATGATAGCACAACATTTTCATGAACCACTGACGGTGACGGAACTCGCTGCCGCATGTGACCTGAGTGTCCGCAGTCTCCAGGCACACTTTGCCGCGCAAATGGGAATGACGCCACAACGGTATCTGATGAAAAGTCGAGTACAGGCAGCGGCAGCTATGCTTCATAATCACCAAAATCGTATCACCGAAGTTGCCCTGAGCAGCGGCTTCAACTCCCTTTCAGCCTTCAACCGTGCCTTTCGAAAAATCTACTCAATGAATCCCCGTGAGTACCGAAAGCAGCAACGAACATAAATCGACCTGTTCGTGTATTAAAAAGTGTCAGGAATCGTTTTCTGGGCCTGCCACTTAATTTTTTGAGGAATCAGCGTCTTTGTCTGGGTCGGTATTTTGTTCGTTTTCAGTTGATTCGTTCTCACCAACGAATGTATCTATAATTTTGCCCTGTAATGGACGTGGCGCATTGTTAGCGGCGATCACCCCCACAGTCCCCCCTGCGACACGTGCCGCAGAAACTCCAGGTAGTGATAATCCAAATGCGACTAATGCGCCGAGGCAAGCGATCACAATGGATTGGGTCGTTCCAGCATTGAAGAACCAGATCGTTCCCGGTGCTGCACCGATGGCCGTAAATACGACTGATTTTGCGATTTGTTTTCCAGTGATTTTGGCCATGAGTCCTCCGGTTGAACTTACACGTGATCTTGCCGATTCAAAATAATTTATTACTCACTTGTACAATACAGTAGATGATAACCATCAGGTATCAATATGTACAAAGAATAATTTATTTTTCAAACATGATGTCAAAGCGATGCTACATATTTTTATGCATGTCACTGCAAGAGAAAAAAACGTACCAAACTGAAACAGTCAGTCAACTGGAGGAATAGATTGTATGTGGGGCTGACGCTTATTCACTCTTAGTGGGAATTTGAGTCTGCCATTGGTCCTCGGAATCAAGCAGTTCGCGGCATTGTTTTCCCTGCAACCATTTGCCGGCGTCCCGATTCTGGTGAAGGTATGTGTCCCAGAAGGCAGTGGTCACTGCCAGGATCCTCGGATGATGTTGGGGGTTCCGGCGGGGTTTTCCGAGACGTTCTGGTCCATCAGTAAACGCAGAGTGTTGAGCACCAGACAGAACCAGTTCGTATTTATCGATGGAATCGGGTAAGGCGCGATACACTTTACGGCGATCCTCGACAGTGGTGTCATTAATGACCGATTTATCTTTTGTACCTGTCAGCGTCATCCAGGGAATCGAAACCTGACCAAACGACTGTTTGCGATCCAACCGTCCCCGATAGCTGGGGCTGAACATGACTGCTGCTTTGATACGTGGATCGGTATAACGCTTTCCTACAAGTGGTAATGACTGTCCGCTGACGCCCTGTGTTGTGACCGCACCATACGAATGGCCCGACATGCCGATGCGTTGCATGTCAATTTTTTTGTGAAACTGATGTTTGGCGTCGGCATTCCAACTGGCCAGCTGATTCAACACGGCACTCACGTCCTGATAACGGTCCAGCGTATTTTGCACATTCGCGGCTGTTCTCAATGCCTTGAGTCGCTCTCGCCGATCCACTGTTTTCCAGACCGCTTCGTCGCTGCCTGCATGTTGTAGAAAAACGACAACATAACCACGATTCGACCAGTGCTTTCCCAGGTAACTGCAGCCATCTCTTGAACCTCCCAGTCCGTGGCTGAAGAGGATCACGGGAGCGGCCTGCATCTGGTCGGGTAAAAAAATCCGCAAGGGAATGTCTCGTTTTCGTTTCTGATCCTGCATGGTGATTTCAACCGGCTGTTGCGCACGGCTGTCACTTTTTTCCAGCGGATTGTATTTTTCGATCTGAGCAGAACTGCGTTCGGAAAAGAGCAGACAAACACTTAAAAACAGACTGATTTGCAGAAGCTTCATCATTTCCTCTTTCTCAACGCTGCCGCCATCAAAGCAGTTGTGGCGTCAGTCATGGTTATTTTTCAGAGATCTGAACGTTGTTGTATGGAAATCACCAGACGTTGATTCAACACTGTATACTTGGGTGGGTTTCGTCTCATTTTATGTATTTTGATCTGATTTTACCGGGAAATAAAGGATTGGTAGGGGGAGTTCTACTTCCTTTAAAGTCTTTCGGGGCATATGAGAATAGGCATGTAGATTCCACGTGTTTGACATGGTCAACTACTTGATGTTTGACGGTTTGTTCTCCACGCCGTCAGAAGTATTACTTCCAGCAGACTTTTTTTTAATCTTCTCGATGGCTTCGGCTGCAACATCACGTAGATACTCGTCGTCGGAGTGGCTCAAACCAGAGAGATCAGGGATCGCCGACTTCGCAGCAGCGCCCATCTTGCCAAGAGCAATCGCTGACGCGCATCGGACTCCAAAATGCGATTCTCTTTTTTCCAATAATGCTGTCCGCAGTATAGGGACAGCCGCTTTGGCTGGAGGCCCAATCTTTCCCAACGCACTTGCCACTGTCACCCTGAACGTTCCATACTTAGACATGTCTGGAGTTTGCAAAGCATCAATAAGAGCCGTTATGGCAGTTTCATTTCCGATTGCACCCAATGCTTCTGCTGCCATATCCTGGTAGCCATCTTCTAGAGTCTGGAGAAGAAGAGTCATTCCTTGCTTGGCAGCAGGTTTATCTGGTGTGATTCTCACTAGTGCGGCTGCCGACCAGATTCGTATCGTTTCATTTTTGTCGTGTTCCATGAGCCGAATTAACGACGGCTCTGCAACTGCTGCATCTGGTCCGATTGCCGCTAGTGCGCGAACGACATCAATGCGCACCGGCACTGTGAATCCAACATCGGCAACTATGTCCCATCGAACCTTTGTTGTGGCTAAAGCTTTATTCAATTCGTTGGCCGCCAACCCCCCCTTAGCACCGAATATTTCCAATGTCCGTGCAGCTGCAGACATGACATCGCCGTTGGAGTCCTTCAATCCTTCCACAAGGATCGGGATAACCATCGTTCCTTGAGGATCAGCGTCATGAAGCGCTTCGAGTACCCAAACGCGAATAAAGTCATTATTCTGACTGCTGCGGAAAATCTGTTCAAGAAGAGGCACGACAACTTTCGGCTCTGCTCCCACTCTTACAATCGCACCAATGGCGCTACATCGAACCTCGTCTTCAGGATCATCCAGAGTCTTGGTTAGTGTAGAAATGGAATTCTTTGCGAGTGGACCAAGTTCACCAAGGGTTTTCGCGGCCATTTCACGAGTAGTATTATTCTTGTGGCTCAGCGCTTCAATTAGTGCTGGAACGGCGGGACGACCGATCCGAACAAGTGCGTCAGACGCAGCGTCCCGTACACGAGGGCCAAGAATCTGAATGCCAAATTCTGTTGGTGCTCCGTCATCTTTGAGAGCAGCTATCAGTGGTTTGATGGCGGGTTTTGCTTTCGCGCCGAATTTATTCAATGAACGCGCTGCGTCGTACCGCACTTTAGGTTGATCGGACTTTAGTAACGTAACCAAATCAGCAACGTCGTCAGCCGCAACTTCCGTAATTGGTATGAGAGGGCAGATACTAAAGAGTAAGTAATACAGACCACACATGCGCACCATCTGAATCATCCCCATGAAGATAACGTTCGATCCACTTCTACTCTAAAGAGGTGGAAGACATTAACCGACTCATTTATTCTCTGATGAGCCCTTGCCTGAGTCAAGATATAAAAAACGTTGGAAGAATACCACAACTTGTCGATCCGAAGGGTAGGAGTATTCCGAAGTTATTTAGTTCATTGTTCATAAAACACAACTGCTGAATATTCATCTTCGATATACTGGGTGAGGATTGGAATGGGAGCTGACCCGAATGGTGCTGTCGAGTTGTATGTTATTTCAAGTAGCATTGTTATGTAAACGCTCCCTGAGAACTTGTTTGGGTTGCTGCATCAGAGGATAGGTGCCTTGTCTACGTTTGATGACGCGAGGTTCAGGGAATTTAAGATGCCAGGTTCATCTATTTTTGCTTGTGTTTATCCCCCCCCAATAATGACTGAGTGCGGGAATCAGCCGTTGACTTACAAATCATACTCCTCACCGTCGGTATTATATGCTTCGCGTTCGAATGGATTATCGCGATAGAACCGGCGACCGACCAGCCACATGTAGATTGACGAAAGAAAATAGGCAGGCAAAAGAAAGGGGCCCCAGCGCTCATACTGAAGGATATGAACGGTTTCATGTTTGCGTGAAATGTCCAGAGACGCGTCCGTTTGACCAAGGATTGTGTGGCCGAGTGTCAACGCGAGGGTGAATTGGCCGTGCGGCAGTCGTTGTACGAACCACTTTGTGCCGCCGTCGTAAAACTCGATAGCGCGACCACGAATTCGTGCTCGACCGCCGAAACACATTCCAACGCCGCCGATTACCAGACCGAGAAGCGTATTCGGTGACGCCCAAAATACCCGAGTTAGAAAAACAATGTGATTAATCGGTTGCGCCCTCATCAGTTATGGATCACTTTTCATTCGCCTGCATAGTGTTGGACAGACTGTATGGGAGTCTGACCTCTTTTTAGTTCTCATGGTTATTCAACCGAGAATCGGCCATCGTCCGCCGCTTTTGATATATTGTAGCATTTCGTCACATCTTTGCTGACAATTTTGAGTCAGGGGATGGCGATGGCCCGGACAAAGTACCTCGATATCCATGGACAAGCACCGAATCATTGAATCGCGTGCAGCCTCATGATCTGGCGTAACTGGACGTGCCATGAAGCGGATACGTTCACCGATCACGGCGAGTGCATCACCAGCGAAGAGCGCCTTTTCAGGGGCGTAGTAGAAGCTGATGTGTCCGGGAGTATGTCCGGGAGTTTCGATAACCGTGAAGCCTTCGAGAATTGTGTCACTGTCACACACCACTTCTGGTGACTCAACTGCTCTGGGTACCGCTTCGCCAAGTAGTCCAATGAACAAGACGAAGATGCCCCACTCTGGAATGTGATTGGCGAGCCATCCACGGAAACCGTTGTGGGAAGTCACTCGCGTGAGATTTGGTTTGTCGAGTACGTGGCAATAGACTGGGGCTCCGGAACGGGCTTGTATTTCTGCCGCGCCAGCAGCATGATCGTTGTGCCAATGTGTGAGAAGAATCGCACGAATGTCAGAATGAGACAGATTCAGTTTGGCAAGTGCGAGGTCAATATCTCGACCGTCTGATGCCATTCCGGCGTCGATGAGCACTGGCCCTTTTGACGTCAGGACGAGATACGAGCAGTTTTGGTATGACGGTCGACGAATACACCAAATCGCATCGGTAACCTGGAATATCTGAGTGCCAATTATTTGAGCCTTTTGTCTTATAGTGTCTTCAGTCACCAGGCTGCTCCCAGCGAGGTTGGTTTCAAATTCAGCCTGATTGACATCTCCGATCCGTTTTGTTGCATGAATCAAACTTCCGCCTCGATAGACTTGAGCATGTTGCAATACTTCAGTGTCATGATTTGGGACAAGTCTTGGGAAATTATCAATCGCAAGATCTTCTCGCAGTCCAAGGTTGCCATCCAACAAGGCTGTAGAAACTTCTGCAGACGACCTGATTGATTGCATTATGCCTGCGATCTCGTCCGCGCAAGTCTGTGGGGCACAAATTTCTATTCCGATTAGATTCATTGAGTCTGTGGCTTCCTCGAACATATCGATAGCAATGAACGAATTGTCGTCTGAATCACTGACGAAAATGAGGATGTCCCCACGACCGCATCGAGCGTTAGGATCACCATTGTACCGAGCGGCTGAATAGTCATAGAACGAGTCGTAATTATTCAGCAGTGAAGTTTTGAGCGGAGTCACCGAAAGAATGGTGAAGAGTGTTCTTATCAAGGGAGAATCACAATCATCATCAGAAATGTCCCAGATAGGTACTCCCAACTTGAATTCGCGGTATGCTAACAGATCGCTCATTACGTTTCTTCTCTGTAAAAAAAACTTATTATTCGCCTGCTCATCTTTGTTTGTATATGATGTTGCTATGGGGCACAACATACAAACTGATCAGATACCATTTAGATTTGATATCAGCAAATTTTGTATGATATTTGGTGGAAATCACATTAAAAAAATAAAAATTGCATTGGGATAGAATCGTTATAGCAAGTCATCTGCAGATATGAAAAAACAGAAAATTTATCAAGATAAACAGTGGGCCGGGATGGTCCCTTTGATAACTGCATACAATGAATGCAATCACAAATCCGATTTTGATCGTATCCTCTCATTTTGTCTGAAACGAACGACTCTTAACAATTCTGAACTTCTCGAATTTCAAATCGCTTCCCAAAACGAATGGCATCAACTCAGAACTCGCTACCTATGTCATGATGAAGAATCACGAAAAGTGATTTTCGAGTTAAGCAGACTTGGACAACGCGCAATACAAAACACGGCAGAATTGCTTGATCCCCACCTCAAAAAACTGGCATCTGAGTATGCAAGTCGTTCCCATGACAGACGACATGAAATCTGTGACCAACTTTATCAATCTTTATTAACTCAGTCACAGCCTGTTCGTTCTCAAAAAGAATTACTGGAACACATTTGGGACGACCTTTCGAATCAATCCTGTAACCGAATTTTCGCGCGGCAATTCACTAAACATGGAAATCCCAATTGTTTGGGACGTGCGTTGATGATGCTTGCTTTTGCTAAACTCGCTAATGCAACTGTTTTGGGAGCAACTCCGTTGGTTCCCAGTTCAGAAATTGCAATCAAGCACGATGGTCGCGTAGCAAGATCTATTCTCAGGCACGCCGAGAGACACAACGTCAAACTGAAACCAGAACTGATTTCTTTCTTACAATTTATTGTTTCACGTCCTGAAATTGATCGTGTACGGCCTCCTATGTTTCATATGGGATTACTGTTTCAAATCAGTCCTGCTCGCTGGGCATTAATCGATCCTCACGCCAAAGTTTTTGGCACATATCAAAATACAGCAATAATTTCTCAGATTGAGAAAGAGAGTCAAGATAGACGACAGGGAATTTTCAGCGCTGATTTTCGCTCTGAAACAAAGATCAAACGTGTGAACCAACTCAGGCAACTGAAATCCTTAACCACATTTCTCCGTCAAATTCAAACGCTCAGTACCTCAAGCGAATGCCATCTCGGCGAAGCCCTGATTGCAATTGTCAATTCAAAGATTCTTGATTTTATCCTTAGTGATGAATGGAACATTCCTAAAGAACAGAAAGAAAAAATCGCCTTGCAAATGAGAGGGGAGCAATCAACAATTGTCGATAACCTTTATCTTGAACCATTGTTGGGAATGAGGTGCCCTGTGTCTACTTTGTACCGTATCCAAGCGTTCTTGGCTTATGTTTTATTGCTGGATTGCGGAAAAGAATTTATAGGTCTGCTTTCATTTAACGTTTCTGCCGGAACTCAAACGCTACGCCAGGAGATGTTGAAACGCTCTTTTCAAGATCTCCTGGCGGAACTCATCGCAAGATTTCATGGATTTCTGTTTAATAAATCTTCGCTGGGACAGGATCAACAATTATTACACCCCGTCATCGAACTGTATCAACCGGAATTTCGAGTTGGCGTCGAATTAATCTCTCATGTCAACGCAGTCACTCTCTGTTCTGAGAATGTCATGCAGAAGTTATCTCGTGTTTGTAGTGGTCAATCTGTCCAAATTTCTGCCGCAACTGAGATCCTGCGCAATCAAAAAGAAGCAATTCGTCTTTCATCAAAACGAGCTTTTGATAAATTATATTCAGCAGAAGTACAGTCGGACCGACTTCAAGAAATTTTGAAACGGATATTCAGAAAATTATCACACACACATCCGGGAGCATGAACGATCATGATTCATAGTGAAAACGACTTTGTCGAAGGTGAAGCAGGACAGATTAAAGTCAGATTGAAAAAAACGCTTGGTGATATTCAGGGGTGCCGGAACCACTATATGCTACAGGCAATTCCTGGAATGATGCCCATCGTAGAGAAGGTCATCAACGAATTTATTGATGAAACGAAAAATAGTGTGGAATTTGCCAATGCACAAGAGGAGTTGCGGCTTGCGAATTATGATCAAGAGGTATTAACCAGGTTGGTGAGTCAATATGAAACACATCCTCCAATGCAGATTGCCCTGAATGTCGCTTACGAGATCTGGAAAAACGATCCGAGCGCAGAAGAAACGTTACGACAGATCGTTGATCGTGCTGACAGCCTTTCACCCAGTGGAAGCAAATCCATTTCTAGCTCACAAGCACCAACATAACAGGCACCAACTTGTGTTTAAGATTTCAACCCTTTTTTCTTTTGGTTTTCTCCTCCTCCGTTCTGCTTGCCTTACTGATGATTACCTTATACGATTACATTTGTACAGTTTTTCTTGAGGGTTCCAATATAGCAGAGGGAGGTAAGATGGTTCTTCGACTGGTAATGATATTGGTAGCTTTAACGAGTCACTCGTTTCTATATGGTGATACTTCGGACGCATCTCTGAATCGTGCAAAAATTATGTATGAAAAAAAGGTTAGTGAAGCACGAAAACAGCTTCTTGCCGCATATGACAAAGCCATCCGCAAATACACTAGCCGAGGTGAGATCAGTAGAGCAAATCAACTTCGTGGCGAGAGGAAAGAATTTCTTTCCAAAGGAATTATTCCTCCATCAGGTTCCGTTGTATCGCTCGTGAAATCACTCGATGCTACGTTTGTCGTCTCGGGCACCGGTTACCAGGTAGAAGAATTTTCAAATGGGCTGAAAGCATTTTCAAATCGAAATTATAAATTAGACGACATCCCTCGAAAATTTGCAGGTTGGCGTTTCACACAAAAAAATGGTGGTGATTATGCTGACATGAAAGTGAATGTAACTAGTGATGGCTTTATCTATGCAGCCATTCAAGCTGAATCACTCAAAGAGGCTGCGAAAAAAATGACCGGCTGGATTTTGGATCAAGATGCTTTCTTTTCTTATACAAGTAAAAAGAAAGAACGTATGGTTATCGTGAAAAGAAGGTTTAAGGCCGGAGATGTTTTTAAGGTAGATCAATTGGGCTGGACAGGAACGATTTTATTAATTCCTCCGATGAAATAAGTAGCTGGTCAAGTACATCTCCAAGTATGACAAATGATGATCGTTCTCTTATTTAAAAAACGCCTAAAAAAGATTATTTGGCAGGCAGTATAGTGTCTGCCCTTTTTATTTCCAGTTCCGACTAAATATCCCACTCTTTTATTCCACCTTTGCGAACTGTTTTTGGAAGAACTCCAGCATTTCGCGGTGGGGGTCGCGGTCTTTGGGTTTGTAGACGAACACGTTTTCGATCTGCAGTTCATTCATTTTTTTGACCAGATCGCGGCCGAAGTTGGGGTGATGAATGCCCTGGCCGGGCCGTGCGTTCTCGGGCAGGGGGCCGTCGGCTTCACTATAGACCATGTACAACGGCGGGTCCTCTTTTGTCAGGTGGGTGATTGCTGAGGACTCATTGTACCGTTTCTGTTGTTCCGGTGTTGGGTGCAGTGCCTCTTCTGCGGTCTCGACGCCGTAGGCTTTGAAGATTGAGGGATGTTCCCAGGCCCGTCCGCCGATCAGCGCTTTGATCTTGATCGGATCATAGGTGCTTTGTCCGCCAAAGGTGCCGATGGCCTGAATGCGGGTTGATTCGCGTTCGACGGGATCGTCGCTTTTTGGATCGGCGAGATCATCGTGAAAACCAATCCACATCGAAATTCCGGCCCCGGCAGAACCGCCGTAACAGGCAACCCGTTTCGGATCGATGTTCCATTCCTTCGCTTTGCTGCGCAGAAACTGAACGGCCCGCGCACCGTCGCGCTGCGGTTCGGGAAGCAGGATGTCTTTACCATTAATAAAGCGGTAGTGAATCGCGGCAACACTGATGCCGGCATCGAGGAACTTCTGAAGCTGTCGGGGATTCATTCGCTTACTACCGCCTACAAAACCGCCGCCATGAATGTAAATCACCAGCGGAGTCGGCTGGTCAGACTTCGCTTGATAGAAGTCGAGCACGTTCCGCGCGTGATCGCCGTATTTCATATCTCCCAAGGTCGGCTTGACGCCATTGCCATTCACACCTCTGATGTTGTTGCGGTATTCTATTGCTTCGGCGCGCGTGAGGGTGCCATCTTTGTTTTTGTCGGCCGCCGGAAATCGCTTCAATAATTTTTGCAGACGTTCGTCGGCCTGCGGTTTTTCATCTGCAGCCCACACAGATTGAAACAGCAATACTGCACTACATAAAACGAGGATTCGTAAGCCAAACGGAACAGTGGGAATGTGCATCATTTCTGTGACTCGTTTTCTGTTTTGAGATTTGTATCAGCATCGAACTCTTGTTAATTCTACCACATGATTCTATTTGAGGTGCCTACCCCGGATCAAGGATAAAGTCCTTTCCAGTTGCCTGTTATGATTCGTGAACCAGTTCGAACGGGATCAAACGAAGGATTGCAAGCTGAGAAGGGGGCTGGCCTCCTTTGCTTGTCTGGATAAGTCGTTCACATCAGGGGGCATTATCAGTGAACCAGTTCATAAAGACTTCAATTTTTTGGGAACAATCACGAAACCTGATCGTCTTATAAATACCAGGATCAATTTCCGTACTTCAAAAAATTGGGAGAGAAACATGGAACGACGAGACGCCATTCGGACAGGTCTATTAGGCACGGGTGTTTTCTTACTGGGACAGGAATTCCGAGGCGAACTTCGGAGCAGTTCCGTTAGAAATGAAGCTGCTGCAAGAGAGTCACGCTTGCCCTATCATTGTGGAAACGAACTCTCCGTTACCTCTCATAAGATTCTCGACAACGATGTGACCGATGCGACGACAGGTATTGAAGATTGGGGACCGATTGGACGTGGAGTCCATATTCGAGAATTCAATGTGCCAGCAGGAACGCACCTGATTCTGGGAAACGTCCAGGAGGCCGGGCACTATGGTTCGGCAATCTACGAAACGCTGGGAATAGCACTCCAGCAGAAGATCTGGCGCTGCCGTGTGATCTGGAAAATGGACTGGGATCAACCCGGTGAGCTACAGACCTACTTCTATTGGACCCGCACGCCACAGCAATCGGAACTCTGACTCACGGCGTACTTCTCCATCAATAGATAAGCCGCCCAAATTGGGGCGGCTTTGAATTGATCTGACCCCATTACCATTCTCAGTCGCTAATGATTCACTGATGTAAGGCTGGAATTGTGATTTACCTCTTGGAGTGGAGAGGAAGCAGGCCAATCGGCGGTGAATATTTTTGTCATACTACGGTTAACGTTTGATTTGACAATTAAAGTCAGCTGGAATTGTGGAAAGAAATTCATCGACTGCGGAATCAGAAATATTTGTTCCAGTCAGGTCGATTTCGTAAACCTCGAGACCGTGTAAATGTTTGAGCCCATCATCCGTGATGCTCGTGTTCCTTAGGTATATACCTCGGTATGGCTGAAGCTGACGAACATATCTTAGATCGTCATCTGTAGCTGTAGTGTCGTTGAGATAGACCTTTTCGTAGACCGTTGCGCACCAAGCGGTGTCGTGAAGAACCGAACCACCCAGGTGTTCGATGTGTGCAATCGCAAGTGGTGTCGCTAGCAAGTAATAAATCCCGAAAAAGCCGCCAATGACCGCGGTGAAGCCAATAATACGCACTGAAAAAGTTTTTGGCGACATTATTTCAAGAGTTCCTCGTCAACATAACTTGTTATTAACCTGCTGACCGTTAATTATATCTACAGGTTAATATCTCGTTATAAATATCAAAACCCCATTTAAGAGTATCGGTCAGAGATTATGGGGTTCTGACTCCTTTTCGTTGCCCAAATGATCTACTGAGGCCGAGTATGCGTGTTGCCGTTGTCTTACTGATGCTGTTGCTTGCCCAACCTGCGCTGGCACAAGAGATTCAGAAGGTCGTGATCCGTCCCGATTTCGGCGTTTACACGGTGAGCAAATGGAAGCGAGATTGGCCCGGTTGTCAGTACGAAGATGGTGTCCGTGAGGGACATCTTTCGATTGTGAAGTTCAACGGGGCAGCCGCGTATCGGGTGGATTATGTGGTAGGCGAAATTGGCCCTGAGAAGGGAGGCGTCGGATGGCGTTCGCCGATTCAGCCGTCGGAAGTCGTGGAACTGAATTACAAGGTTCAATTCAGCAAGGATTTCGACTGGGTCAAAGGTGGCAAGTTACCCGGATTATGTGGAGGCCCCAAGTCTGTGACCGGTGGTAATCGGGCAAATGGGACGAATGGGTTTTCCGCCAGGCTCATGTGGCGGGCGAATGGTCGCGGCGAAGCGTATATTTACCACATGAATCAAACGGGAAAATATGGAGAGAGTTTTCCTTTTCCAGCTGACGTTCGTTTTCAGCGAGGAAAACCTGTGCTGGTGCGGCTCAGAGTCGGCATGAATACGCCCGGTCACGCCAATGGCACATTGGACGTCTGGATTGGTAATGCCTCAACCCGCAAATTCCGACATGTCGTCAATCGCTCTGACATGGAATGGCGGGCAACGAGCGAGATTCTTGTTGACAGTCTGCGCTTTGAGACATTTTATGGAGGCAGCAACAAATCGTGGGCTCCACGACGCCCCAGCTTTACACTGTTGAGCGACATCTCGACGCAAAGTATCGATTCGAAACAACGTTCGGGCAGATAACAATCGTTTGTATTGGCTTGATTCATGTTGTTTTTGCCTGGATAATGCCCGGTAGTTAGTATGAAGGGCTAACTTTTTGAGCTTTCCTTTGGACCAAAGTAGTAATGTAGTAATACGGTAAAAAATAATTGATTGGATTTAACGCAATGACGGAAGAGAAAGAAAGTAGTCGTCATGATCCGAAAGATTCGGCTTTGAATAAGCAAATGTCACCGATTACAGGCGGTGCGTTGCTGGGACTCATTGCCTTTGGATTTATCTTGTATCGTTCACATGATTTTATTCGAGCATTGATTGTTGGAGTTGTTGTCTGTATCGGAATATTTGGGGTCATGTGGGCTGGACAATACCTGGAGCGACGCAACAAGAAAAAGAGCGATAGCTGAAATCAGTAATACGACAAACAGGTGATACTAGTAGCTATAGAGTTGGGAAAGCGGTAGTGGAGTTGTTCTTTGATTTGAATAAAAAAACGATGGTTACCCGACATGATTCAATATGTGTAAATTGTCGCATCATCGAAACCTTCTTCCAGTGTCGCAGAGGCTTCAACATGGTAGTCCGAGAGTCGTTCGTCCTTGCCGCCCCAGTCATTTCCGCCACCGTGGAAGTCGATCCGAAGATGATCAAAGTCGTCAAGAGGGCGAATTGTAATCATATATGGACAAACCAAAGAATCACGTATCTGCTTAGCCGTTATCGACAGTGGCGGGTCTTCCTGGTTCAACAAAGTATTGAACTGTGAAAGACGATCACTCGCCACAAAATCTCGAAACTTCTTGAACCAGGATTGGCGTGCCATCCATATATGGTGAGCCGCTGGTGTTAGTTTTGCCAGTAATTCGTCGGAACGTGTTTGTTGCGTATCGAAGGTGAAATCGATTTTGCGACCATCGTGAGTGCGCTTTGCGACGAAGCTCTCAAAATTGTCGTCCCATCGGGTATCGTCAAACTTCGTTTTGTCATCAGAATCATTCATAGGATTACTTGAGTTGGCCAGAGTAATTGTTGACAAAATAATTATGCCCAAGCAGTTTGAGTTCGTCAATTATGGTCTGCAGAAATTGTGTCGGCAGACAATCGTGTGAGGCTTTCAATCCTAATGGGATTCCTAAGATACCATCGACTGGAGGATAATAAAGATGTCTGACACCTTTATTTGCGCATAGAAGCTCATTTCTCCGCTAATCGCATTTCCGTGCCTTCTAGATTTTTCAAACCCCAATTCGCGATCGCTTCTATGACTGGCCGCAGTGTCTTGCCCTTTTTTGTGAGCCGATAAGCGTCCTTTCCTGAGACCGATGGCGAAGGAAACTTTTCGGCGAGGCCATGTTTGACAAGCTTGGTGAGCCGATCCGTCAAAATATTGGTGGCAATTTTTTCCGGAGAACTCACGAATTCCTTGAAATGCGATCGTCCTAACAAGAGGTCTCGAACAATCAGCAGCGTCCACTTGTCGCCAATCAGGTCAAGCGAACAGGCAACGGGACAGCAAGACCTTTTCTCTTTCATGATTTCCCCTTTGTCTCGAAATTTCTCAGAACGTCTATTGACTATAATCTGTATACTTGCATAATGCAACTATTAGTACTTGCAATTTGCAAGTACCAGATCGAGCCACATTGGGGGGAGTTGCCATGTCTTCAAGAAACAATTCGCTACACGTTTACGGGCCATGGGCTGTTGTCACAGGTGCGTCGTCGGGAATTGGACAAGCCATGGCAGTCTGCCTGGCTGAAGAAGGTTTGAATCTTGTGCTTGTTGCCCGGCAAGAGTCGATCCTGTCGAAGATGTGTCGTGACCTGGAGAATGAATTTAAGATCGAGACCCGTCTTGTCGCCACCGATCTATCCGATCCAGAATCGTTCCAGCGTCTCATAGCGCAAACACAAGACTTGGAAGTGGGGCTGTTAGTTGCCGCCGCGGGTTTTGGGACTTCGGGGAAGTTTATCGAGTCTCAGCTAGACGAAGAATTGAACATGGCTGACGTCAACTGTCTGGCAGTCTTGAAACAGGTCCATCATTTCGCGATCCGATTTCAAGAACGTACCAAGAGCGGCATCATCCTGTTCAGCTCGATTGTTGGATTTCAAGGGGCACCAAACGCGGCACACTATTCGGCAACGAAGGCATACATTCAAAATTTGGGGGAAGCGTTAAGCGTTGAACTAAGCCCGCACGGAATCGACGTCTTGACCACCGCTCCCGGCCCTACCTCAAGCGGGTTTGCCGATCGCGCGAAACTGAAAATGGGAATGGCAATGACTGCGGAATCAGTGGCCATCAACACGCTTAGGAAACTTGGTCGACGGCACACCGTATTGCCTGGTTTTCTTTCTAAACTCCTTGTCTATGTGATGATCGGTTTGCCGCGGTGGGCAAAAGTAAAGATCATGGGCCATGTGATGCATGGCATGGCCAGCACGAGTGCCGAGACGAAAACGAAATCGGAGTCCGTCGCTGATGATGTCACGTAGTGTATCCCATAGCCTTCAGAACCTTGGCAACGTGAATCGCGTTATATTCAAATTAAAATACTTGCTGAGCAAGTATGCGGTCTGATCGCTTAAACATTTACAAACCATGACCGAGGAAATTCAATACTTCATTCCGAATTTCTTCAATACTCAGTCCCAGGTCCTGTAAAACTGTAACTGCTAAACAATCTTCTTCCCGCAAAAGCCCTAGGAGTAAATGCTCAGTTCCTAAATAGTTATACTTAAGGGTTCGAACCTCTTCCATCGCGTTTTCGACGACTTTCTTCACCTCTGATGCTTGAGGCACCACTTGTTTGTGTTTTTTAATTTCCATTCGGATACGACGAAAAGTAAGATTACAGTTATTAAGAATCACGGCAGCAAGTCCCGATCCCTCACTAATCAAACCTAACAAAATATCGTCGGTACCAATGTGTTCGTGACCGAACAGTTGGCTTTCGTGGTAAGCCAGGTTCATCACTTTTTTTGCTTGGTTAGTAAATCGTTCATAAACATTTCGCAGATCGAGGAGATTCAATACTTCATTCCGAATTTCTTCAATACTCAGTCTCAGGTCACGTAAAACTTTAACTGTTAAACAATCTTCTTCCCGCAAAAGCCCTAAGAGTAAATGCTCTGTTCCCACGTAGTTGTGCTTAAGAAGACGGGCTTCTTCCATCGCGTTTTCGATGACTTTCTTCTCGTCTGATGCTCGAGGCACCGCTTGTTTATGTTTTTTAATTTCCATTCGGATACGACGAAAAGTAAGATTAAAATTTTTAAGAGTGACGGCAGCAACTCCCGATCCTTCACTAGTCAAACCTAACAAAATATCTTCGGTACTAATGTGTTCGTGATTGGACTGTTGGCTTTCCTTGTGAGCCAGGTTTATCACTTTTTTTGCTCGGTTGGAAAATCGTTCGTACAAAGTTCACCTCTGCTTTAATGGTTCACTCCAAGATCGATTTGAAGGTTTTATTCCTTTAATGCTTCTCTGTGTGTAGTTTATTATTTTTTATATTAATGATGTACCGAGCCGTAAATTGAATCAATGCATGAATAGCGCCGATCGTCAAAATCTCAATAACACCTTTATGTACTTCCCCGCGTGAAATGGCCACCGTTCCTGGATTATGAAGATGTATCACTATCATTGGGAGCCAGAAGAGAAATGCGATCAAACCGTTCCAGATGGGAGACGATTCGAAGCCAAGGAGCGCTAGAAACATGAGGAGAAAAATAGCCGTCACTAGTAGCATCCAGGGCACACCAGCAAAGCCCTTCGGCATGAGAACGGTGATCATCGTGTATATCGGTGCCGTCGTTCCAAGCACCCATAACAGATATCTTTTGTGAAAAGCATTCATTCTTTAAGGCCCAACTTATCATTAAACTGAATTATTTTGGTATCACCCAGTCACGGTAGAATTTGAGAAGTAATTGAGGGGGCAAGTCTCTCTTTGATTTATGTGTCATGTAACGTTGTCTGGCTGATCGCTTTAAAGTCCTTTGCTTTACTTGTTCTTCTCGGACTCTTCCGCAGAGAACTCGTTTTGTTGGACCTCGGCAGAATCATCGTCGTCCGCAATGTTACCGTGAAGTCTATCAGCAGCGAGCGATTGAAATTCCGGGTCCTTAAAAACCACCGGTCGCCGGGGGCTTCGGTTCAGTAGTAGCTGCGTGACATCGGCACGCGCGTAATGGCCGGCCGGGTCGTTTGCCATCTTGGCGGCAGGAATCTTCGACATTTCGCAATCGGCGATGAGGATTCCCTCTTCGTTATCGCCCAGCGGACCTGCAATCGTCTCCCCGTTGGGATCGATTACCTGAGAGATCCCTCCGCCGACACGCAGCAGCGTGCGTTTCTCATCGTCGTCGGCGAGCAGGTCGAGTGTCGCCTGATCACACAACCCGCCAACATGAATCACAAAGGTCTGCGTTTCCAGTGCGTAGCTGCGCGAGATGGCAACGCTGGCTTCGCCACTAAACGAGTACAAGGTTCCTGTATAAAGACAGAAGGCGGGCCAGGCGGCAATGTGGATTTGTTCGTTGAAGCAGTTCATCGCGTAACGAGTGAGTGGCTGCAAGTGCTCCCAGCAATTCAGCGAGCCGACCTGGCCAAGGTCCGTGGGCAAGACGAACAGATCGCTGCCATCACCCTCTCCCCAGATGGTACGCTCCGCATGCGTTGGCTTGAGCTTTCTGCGGTGACCGATCAATTCTCCCGACGGTGCAATCGTGATCTGAGCCAGATAGAGACTCCCGCCGGAGAGTTCGGTCAGTCCCATCACGACGTAAATATGATTCTCGCGGGCAGCGTCGCATAATTGCGTGATCGTGTCGCTCGGAATCTTCACTGCGTTGGCATAGAGCTGTTGTGTAAATGGGGCTGAATACATGGGTGATCCCAGATAGATCCACCATGGATAGCCAGGTAACCAGGCCTCGCCGAACGCGATAAGTTGAGCCTTCTGTTGAGCTGCCTCGGCGATGAGGGCCACGGCCTTCTCAGTAGACCGCTCACGGTCTAAGAAAACCGGTGAAGCCTGCGCTGCAGCCAAACGCACCGTCGGATAATGATCACCCATCTAGAGTCCTCCACACGCCGCTACAGCGATCGTTCATGTTGCACCCGCAAATTCTACATCCGAGATCTCGCAAGTCGTATTCCCACGTACTTCAGTAAGACATAACCAGACATAATCAAGAATATACAAAGTCACGGTTTTCCGAAAGGTTCAACTGTATTAGGAAACAGCAGTGGGTCTGACCCCTTTACTGTTTCTTGAATTCATTCAATAATCATAAATATGCTCAATTGTAATGTTGTTGTCCACAAGTTGAACAAGCAGAGCACTAAGATGAGGAACTGTGGTAACAACCGCAACTCTTTTTTGGTTTTCCTTTGTTGTGATTAGTTGTTCAAAAATCACCTGGACAGTTTCATCTTTAAACTTGTATTCTTGCGGGGTAAGTACCGTTAGCAAAATTGCTGAATTATTGCCTGCAATTTCTTTAAATGATAAACCAGCCTTGGCAAGCTGAACTGCTGCAGGAGTAAATTCAGCATATCGGGGAACTCTCACTATCGTGTCACCGCCTTCTGTTTTACCAATCTCTTCAATAGCAGAATCACCTTTAATTCCTTCAGGCGATTTATCGAGAACAATAACAGTCGTGAGAACCGGTTTTTCGTACATTGACTGCGTTCCCATTTTGATCAACTTTGCATATGCAATTTTGCATAACAACTCGGTTGTCAAAAAGTATCTTCTTTCTGCCTTTCTCATTAAATGAGGACCAAAAAAACTTGTTTCCGTCCATAAGCTGATTAATCGAGAGGTGAAGTCAAATTCGTACCAGGGTTGTGCTCCTAAAAAATTTGAGTAATCACGAGTGAACTTACCGTTAAATTGGTCTTCCTCGGTAAGTGCTTCATGGGGATGAGTGTCTGTCACCCTGCCCACAATTTTTTCGTACCAGGCTTTTAATCCATATTCAATTGTTGTGCTGATGCTGATCACCTTAATCATGGTATGGTAGTCGTCGTTATATTCAAAATCTTCTTCAATTTGATCGCTAACAACTTCGTAACCATCCCAAACCTGGTGAATATGTTTGATAATTGGGAATGTTGTTGAAGTGTGTGATTGATAGTAATCCGCTTGTTCGACAGGGCTGAAGACCAAAAACCATTCTGGATAGGTTAAAAAAGTCTGGTCAGCAGGTCTTTTGTCTGGCTCAGGAGTTTGCACGTTTTTGTTTTCAACAAGCCATGCTTTATTAACAACCAGCCCCACACCTGCCAGGTTTGTCGATTGATCATCCCCTTTTAAGAGGAAGATAAATGCTGCTAATACTAAACAGATTAGATTAAATATTGTGAGTCTTTTCATGTGGACTCTTTCGTAAGTAGAACTAAAGTATTGTCCGAAGGATCGTTTTCTTGCAAAATACGCTTACCAGAATCTACAAACCCAAATTGAGACAAATACTGACACCAGTCATCAATCGATTTAAAACTACGGTATTCATCATTATTGAATTCCCATGTTTCATTCAATCCCAAATTAAAAACGGTATGTACAAGAGAAACAAATGTCGCCATCTCTGGAGTTGTCACATCATGATCGCGCATGATGAATTTTCCACCTGGTCGCAAAATACGGACAATCGATTTCACAAAGGCTTCCAGTTTTTCCTCGGGACAGTGATGTAACCCGATAAAGCAAGTGACAACATCTAAGCTCTCGCTTGGTATTTGTTCTTCTTTAATCGGATCATAATCAAGGTCAAAAAATGTTCCAATTTGCTTGAGTTGACCTCTTT
Organism: Gimesia aquarii; assembly: GCF_007748195.1. Lineage (NCBI taxonomy): Bacteria > Pseudomonadati > Planctomycetota > Planctomycetia > Planctomycetales > Planctomycetaceae > Gimesia > Gimesia aquarii. The sequence continues at coordinate 6,031,806 of NZ_CP037920.1, read as the reverse complement.
CAAAAATTTCACCAATTGAATTATCAGGAGCACGATCATTCATTAAATATATGTTTCCATTGACTGAATGGTGTTTTTTTAAATGACCGATGTACCGCCCCGTGGAGCCAATTTCCAAGTAGCCGTTGAGGGGGGCTTTGTTGTCTAGTATTTGTAGCGTCTGTTTTGTCATCTCTTTTTTTTGTTTTTTTAATGCGGGCAAAGCCAATGTAAGTAGAGAAAAAAAAGGTTTGATTTGTGGAAGTTTGCTTTGAACTAATTTGTAAATCGATTCATCGTCTGTTTTTTCTTCACAGCATTTTTTGATCAGATGGTGAAATTTATCTTCAGGATAAAGATGGAAAATGACCTGTAAAAACTTATAAAATTTGTCACTCCACTTTGTGTCTGAGAACACTTTAATAAATTCTGATTCTGTTTCTACCATCATCTTCTTCTCCGTTTTGTAATAGGTGTCCCAAATAATATTTCTAAATTTGAAGTTGGGGTCAAATTTGTCTTTCAATGCAAACAGCTTTTTTGCATTGGGGTAGGCAACGTGGAATTGCTGAGGGGTTGCATGTACCTGATAAGGCAGATAATACGTCCCATTGACTGAAATGACTGCATCAATTAACTCTCTTGTCCAAACAGCAACAGCATGTCTGGCATTCTCTTCTGTGCTTTGCTTGTAATAAATAACAAACGCAAAAACTTCTTCACGTGCCCACGCCAGATAACTGCCGGGGTCTGCTTGAGCATGCCTGACCGAAACGTTAATAACATTCACTCGATGCCGTTGAAATATCTCTGCCATCAATCCAGAAAATTTCTCAAACTGATTGACCGGAACAAAATATTCGAGCAAAACATAAGTCTGGTCTATTCTTGATTTTGGTTCTAGCTCTGCAACGTCGTACCCTGCTTCATAATTTTTCCAATGCACTCGTTTTTTGAAGAAGAAGATCGGCTCAATAATATGTTCACGTCTCCATTTTCCAAATGGTGTCTCAGAAAATGCCCATAAAAAATATCGTTCAACCGGATAAGAATCTTTCAACGGCATCAAACGTGTTGCGACAGTCAGTTTATCGGAAGTCTCTTCCCACGTTCCTGAGTTTAGCTTTAAGTAGTGTGGCGGGTACATATCTGCATTATGAAAAACCGCTTTGGGATTATCTCTGATATTTGCTGTGAAATAGTCGTGGTATTCATTGCGAGGCATTTTCTTCAATACTCTTTTTACTTTCACATTGTCTGATAATTGCAATTCTGCCTGAACGATAATGCCCAGGCCGTTGTAGCCACCAATCGCCCCGTAAAATATCTCCGAGTTTTCATCAGGAGTTGCATGCACCAGCGATCCGTCTGCTAAAACAATGTCTATCGAATTGACCGACAGAATCAACGGCCCCTGCCCCATATATCGGCCATGAGCATTCACGCTCAACGAACCTCCCACCGTAAAGTTCGCATATGTTTGCATAATTTTGATGCTTAAATCGTGCTCATCAATATTCTGCTGAATATCACACCAGCGAATCCCTGCTTGTACTTTGATTGTTTTGTTTTCTTTTGAGAACTCAATAACATTGTTCATACCACGCAAGTCGATATGCAAACTTTGGTGACTGGCAGTTTGCCCCCCCATGCTAAATCGACCACCTCCCACAGAGATTGCTCGGTTAGTTGATTTGACCAGATGTTGTATCTCCTCAATCGTTTGAGGTTTGATAACTTGAGAAACAATAATCGGGTTTAATCCTGTTACATCATTCACAATCCGTTCATCTGTTTTTAGAAGAGGAATTTCTTGCGCATCATCGTTAGTTAAATAATCTTCTGTAGAACCGGGAACCGTTCCGTATTTATTATCTTGACGAAAACTCCTCTTCAACACCAATCGATAGAATAACCACAAAGGGCCAATAATCGGGATCAGCATTGCCAGCAAAAACCAGCTCGATATGTTTGTATCATGCAAACGTTTTGCAGCAGTGCAAAACAACACCCAGTACAGAAGTGGGTAAATGATAATCGTAAAAGAATAACCCAGCAGATAATCAATAATATTAAAAAGAATGTAAAATGTGAGCCAGATGAAGAGTTGAGCATTCAAGTAGGAAAGACGACTGATTCTTCCCCAGTATGTAAGGAGAAGGTAACTTACGGGAAGCGTTTGTGATAACCTCTTGATTTGAGTCATATTCAGAGCGTATTTCTATGCTGAATTCGATTGAACTTAAAGAAGTGAATTGTATGCCAGATCACTTAACATGCTTCACGACAGTAACATATTCACAGAAATTCATCTACAGTTCGAATAAAGCAGTAGTAATTGTCATTCGATTCTTCTTTGTTGATTTCATCCATCAGACAACGATTTCAATTTTTGAACATACGTTTGAGTAGAGTTACTGAATAAGGCGGGAGAATGGTCACAATATCACGCGAATAATCTAAAGTTTTACAAATTTAATAAGAATCATGATGGGAATCATCTGGACTATCATCTTTCCAGATAATTGATTGCAGGAAATTGGAATGAGTTGCTTACAACTTCTAAGCTAGGGAGTAGTAAAGACGTCAACCTCCCAATTGAGTTTACCACCTGAAACATGTTAAAACTCGACAGTACCATTCGAGTCAGGCCTCTTTTTAACAAGCGTGTCGAGGAAGGAGACTTCACTCAAGAGAATGTCGGATGCAACCTGCCGCACCTCATCCTCCCATACCATTTCGCTCACTGCTTTTTAAACAGTACTGTCGAGTTTTCATCTCTGTGTTGCCGGGTGATATCAGATAGAATCTTTTCGCGCAGAATTTGTATCTTTTGTATGCGAGTGTTTGTACTTGCTGCGCGGTTGGTTTATTTGATTGTCAGTGAAGAAGGTGTCTGGAATGTGGTGTTTGGTTTTCATCTTGTTGCGTGTTTGTTCTGGTTGGGGGAGGGTTTGTGCTTTGAGTTTTGGCAACCGTTGCAAATGGGGCGGAGTGGGCAAGTTTCTGATTTGCGCAGTTTTGTCTGAGAGTTGGTTAATTCGTGACCGATTGGGAGCTGATTTTGTCGCTTTTAAGGTGAATTTCGGTGCAAAAAGTAGTGAAGATCGGGAAGCGGTTTTTGGGCTGCCGGTGGAAATCTTGCTGAAACGAGTGGGTTTTATACTACTCAGATCCGCAAGCGAAAAAACATTCAGTATTGAGAAAACGGCTTTCGCGCAAGAAATGAGTCCACCCGTCGGCGGCTGCGTGATGGAGCGAGTGTTTCATCTGGTCTCTGCTTCCTGTATAAGTGAGAGAACAAACGCCGCTTTCAGACGTCGATCATTTAAGCGATCTGATGATCAATGTCTGTGGAAGCGGTTGAATGTGAGCACTACTTTTAAAGCGGCTGCTGTCAACTGAGGAATACACCATGAGAAGTATTTTATTCACCCTGGTCTGTTTATTAATTTTGGCATCGCTTGCCACACCGCAAGAAGTTTCGGCGGCGAGTAAGACAGATCGGCCTAACGTCGTGATCATCCTCACCGATGACATGGGGTATGGTGATATGACTGCCAACAATCGTGACAGTCGAATTCCCACGCCTAATCTGGATCGGCTGGCGAAAGAGAGTCTGGTGTTTACTGATGCGCATGCCGCGGGGTCTTACTGTGTTCCTTCTCGCTATGGGCTGTTAACGGGTCGGTATATGTGGCGTACCCGGTTGGGATCGGGGGGGAACCTGGCTAACTTTGGTGGCACGCTGATTGAACCGGGACGCAAGACGATTGCGAGTGTGCTCAAAGAGGCGGGGTATCAGACCGGGTTGGTGGGCAAGTGGCATCAGGGAATCGATTGGAAGCTGCGCGATGAAAGTGCGCGAGAAGACATTCGCGTTAATCCCAACTACCAGGATTTTCAAAACATCGATTTCGCTTCACCTGCACTGAAAGGGCCCAAAGACTTTGGGTTCGATTACTCCTTCGGCACCGCTGGATCTGCGGAGATGAATCCCGCCGCCTTCATCGAGAACAACCGAACGACGGTTATTCCCACGCTGACTTCATCGGAAGCATTAAAAAAGTATGGCGAATGGTATGGCCGGGATGACAATATTATTGCTGACGGATACACGATGGATCGTCTTGTGCCGACTCTGTCGAATAAGGCGTGCGAGTTCGTCGAGCAGGCGACCCGTACCTCGCCCGATCAGCCGTTCTTTTTGTACTACGCGATGACCACGCCGCATAATCCGATTGTCCCTAACAAGGAATTTGTCGGTAAGAGCCGCGCCGGAGCGTACGGAGATTTCGTTGTTGAACTTGATCACCATGTTGGCAAGCTGTTGCGCAAGCTTGCCGATCTTGGAATTGCAGAGAACACGCTGGTCATTTTTACCAGTGATAACGGGCCGGTGAATCGGACGAAGGGATATCGACAACGCTGGGTCAGGGGGGATACCGCTATTTACGGGCACGACAGCACCGGGCCTTTCGCAGGCTGGAAGGGGGGCTTACTGGAAGGCGGACACCGGGTGCCATTCTGTGTTCGCTGGCCGGAAAAAATCAAAGCAGGTGGACGTTGTTCGACAACGATTGTATTCAATGATGTTCTGCCTACTTTGGCGGAGATGTTGAAGCTCAATCTGGATCAGAACACTGCGGAAGACGGCCAAAGTTTCTTCAAAGCGCTGACGGGAAAAGCGCGTCCCGCGTCGTTTCATGAAGCAATCGTGCACAATAACAGCAAGGGGACTTTTGCCATCCGCAAGGGAGCGTTTAAGCTGACTGTTAATGGTCCGAAAACCACCGAGCAGGTGATAGATGACGACTTCCCGGTCTCTGTTGTGCTGCATGATCTGAGCAACGATGCTGAAGAGACCACCGACGTCTCCCGCAAGCACCTCAAGAAGGTAAAGGAAATGCATGCCTTGCTCAAACAATATGTACGCGAGGGGAGAAGTAACGGCGGGCAATGATTTCGAGTGTGAGGAGACTCCCCGTTGACAGGTTGATTCAGTGTGGTACGATTTTTTGTGATTGGGAGTGGTGTACTATGAGTTCTGTGTCCGCACCAAATTGTTTCATAGTGGATGACACATTGATCAGTGAAGCTTGTAAGAGTCAGGCTTGAGGGGAAAGGCAGGGGAGGTCACATCAGTGGTAGCAGATTCGGAAGAGGAACCAACGATTTCTAACGGTTGGAGTTTTCCAGGATCGGGAAATCCTGATTATGAAAATCCTGCGTTTAAAGCTTATGCCGCAGCACAATTCTTAAATTTTGCAGGTTATACTCGCTATAAACATACTCTCAAAGTGGGAAACGCGAAGCTGCTCCCCATCTTGTCTTACCTGGGATTAGCGTTAGTCAGTATCGGGTTGGGGGCATGGGCATTTCAACTTCCGGCAGATTCTTTCGCACAATCAATTTGTATCGAAGTTGCCGCAGGGATGGCGATCTTTGCTCTGTTTCCCGTTGTCTTTGCTATCGCGAGAAAGAAAACGAAACCAACTTATACGTGTATTATTATTGCGGCTTTGATTTTCGGAGTGATTGGATTTTTCTCGTCCGGTGTTCGGCAATCATTTTTTATTGAAGCTGCCGTAGGGCTCGTTTTACTGATGCTGTTGGATGTTGGCTTCAACCATCTGTTGAACGTGTTTGAAGAGATCAGAAAAAACGCGGAACAGGATTTAGCCGCATTTGAACAAGATGTTGATGATGCGGAAGAGGCGTTAAACCCCGTTCATGGATATGCGTTAGGAGGTGGTGCGATTGAGGAAACCTTGCAGGTTGAGTTGCTCAAGAAACATCATGAGATCTGCAAAATCATTTCCTCTGATGAACCCTATGCTGGGAAGGATTTCGTTTCTGTGATCACTCGAGTGAATGATCTGAAAGCCAACGATTCCCAGGCATATCTGCATGCCAAAGCGTATGCAGATCAAATTTCGGGATAATCTTCAAGGAGCCTGATCCGTTTTGCGTTTATTCATTTAGTCTTCATTAAGATATGGAGTTCGATTATGCAACTCGATCCTTTTCACCTTGCGTTTCAAGTGCGTGACATTGCCGAAGCGAGAGCATTTTATGGCGACCTGCTTGGTTGCAGCGAAGGTCGCAGTGCCGAGACATGGGTTGACTTTAATTTCTTTGGGCATCAGGTGGTGTGCCACTTGAATCCGGAGATGGGTCCCACAGGAAAAATTGCTTCGCATGCCAACCCCGTGGATGGTCACGGTGTTCCCGTTCCTCACTTCGGTGTCGTGTTGACGATGGATCGCTGGAAGTCACTGGCGGAACAACTGAAAGCCAAGAAGATCGAATTTGTGATCGAACCTTACCTGCGATTTGAGGGCCAGCCGGGAGAACAGGCTACGATGTTCTTTCTGGATCCCAGCGGGAACGCTCTGGAATTCAAAGCGTTTCGCGATGTTGAAACACAATTGTTTGCCACTTGATTTTAAGAAACGGAGGAAGTATCAGGAACCATTATTACGACTGGCCAATGTGCCAAGGATGGGTGAGATCAAGGCGGTCCAACCGGTTTGGTGGCTGGCGCCTAAGCCGCGTCCCGTTTCTGCGTCGAAGTATTCATAGAACAGGACCAGTTCGCACCAGTGCGGGTCGTTCAATAAATCGTCGGTGCGGTGATAACAGGGGCGGTCGCCATCTTCTTTTGAGAGGAACAGCCGCGAGAGTCGCTTGCGGATTTCATCGGCGACTTCCTGCAGGTCCATGTAATTGCCCGACCGAGTGGGGCATTCGACTCGGAGCGACTTGCCGTAGAAGATGTGATAGCGTTCCAACGCTTCAATTAACAAATAGTTGAGAGGGAACCAGATGGGGCCGCGCCAATTGGAATTACCGCCGAACAAACCACTGTCGGATTCAGCAGGTTGGTATTGGACGCGCAGCAGTTCGCCATTGAGTTCGTATTCAAACGGATGCTCTTCGTGGTACTTGGAAAGGGAGCGGATGCCGTAGTTAGATAAGAATTCATCTTCGTCCAACAGGTAACGTAACATTCTCAAAAGACGATCACGGGTGGGAATGGCCAGCAGGCGTAGTCCGTCTTCGGAGTCTTCTGTATCATGTTCCATGTAGGTCATGAACTTGGCGAACTCGGGACGGTTCTGCAGAAACCAGTCCATGCGTTTCTTAAAACCAGGAAGCTTATTGATCGTTTTATCGAATAGCACGTCGACCGTGAAGAGGGGAATCAAACCGACAATCGAGCGGATCTTCAGCGGGATACTGCGGCCATCCAGATAAAGGTGATCGTAGTAGAAGCCATCTTCTTCATCCCAAAGTCCGGTACCGTCGAGCGAGTTCATGGCCTCGGCGATCGAGACATAGTGCTCGAAGAATTTCGAGGCCATGTCTTCATAAGCGGGATTGTCATCGGCCAGTTCAAAGGCAATCGACAACATGCTGGAACAGAAGAAGGCCATCCAGGCGGTTCCGTCTGCCTGTTCCAGGTGACCGCCGGTGGGTAGTGGTTTCGAGCGATCGAAGATTCCGATGTTATCCAGTCCGAGAAATCCACCACTGAAGACGTGCTTACCGCGGATGTCTTTTCGATTCACCCACCAAGTGAAGTTGAGCAACAGTTTCTGAAACACACGTTCCAGAAAGTTGCGGTCGCGATCCCCATTAGAAGCGGTCATTTTATAGACGTGCCAACACGCCCAGGCATGAACGGGCGGATTCACATCGCTGAAGTTCCACTCGTAAGCAGGCAGCTGACCGTTGGGATGCATGTACCATTCGCGGAGAAACAGGATCGCCTGTTCCTTGGCGAAAAAGGGATCGATCTTCGTAAACGGAATTAAATGAAAGGCGGAATCCCAGGCTGCATACCAGGGGTATTCCCATTTGTCAGGCATCGAAATGATATTGCGATTGTATAAGTGTCCCCAGTCAGCATTCCGAGCATGCGGTGCACCAGGAGAGGGCGGAGCAAGTTCCGTTTCGCCATTACCGTTTTGTGAGGAGTTGGCGATGGCGTAGTGATAGAATTGTTTTGTCCAGAGTAACCCGGCATCGGCCTGCCTCAGAATCTGTTCTTCATCCGAGGATAGACCCGGTGAAACGAGAGACTTCGCGTAGCAATCTGCCTCTTCGATACGTTGCTCAAAAGTACGATCAAACTCAGCGCCAAACGCATCCGCGGGCAGGCTGTGGGTTCCCGACATCCGTAAACGAAACTGGATTGAATCACCGGCTTCAATCGTGCATTGATAATGGGCGGCAGCTTTGGTTCCCTTCGGTTGAGGGTTGATGACTCCTTCCATGCCGTTGACGACTGCTAAATGAAAAGCGTCTTTACACGACGGGCGTCTGCTGTTGGGATCATCGAATCGCCAGGTGTTGGTTTCGTTTTCGGTAAACAGCCATTGAGGGAGCTTCCCGTCGGGACCGACGTCGGTGTAGAGCTGAAAGTCGCCGAGTGTTTCGTGACTGGCGATGAGCTGATCTTCCGACGCTTGGGACAGGCTCGGTTTTTGATTGGGACGATCCAGGATGGGCCCCCAGCCCCAGGTGTTGCGATACCACCATGAAGGGAGGAAGTGAAGCGAAGCTGCTTCCGGTCCCCGGTTACAAATGGTGGCTCTGATTAAGACGTCGTCATCCGCTGCCTTGGCATATTCGATCTGGACATCGAAGTAACGGCCTTCGTTAAAGATGCCGGTATGGGTCAATTCAAACTCAGGTTCGTTACGAGAGCGCCGTGCGTTTTCTTCCCGCAGATGGGCATACGGAAATTCGGCATGCGGGTATTTGTAGAGTGCTTTCAGATACGAATGGGAGGGTGTGGAATCGAGATAGTAATACGCCTCTTTCACATCCTCTCCATGATTGCCTTCGGGACCGGTCAGACCAAACAGCCGTTCCTTGAGAATGGGATCGTTACCGTTCCATAAAGCTAGTCCGAAGCAGAGCCGACATTGCCGGTCGCAGATCCCCAGGAGACCATCTTCCCCCCAACGGTAGGTGCGCCAGGTTGCTTCTTCGTGCGTGAAATTGAGCCACGGATCTTCTTCACCGGTACTTTCGCGCACCGTACCCCATTGCCGTTCTGCCAAGTAGGGCCCCCAGCGTTTCCAGTTGGCCCCCGGATCACGACGCGCTTCTGAGACAAGACGCTCCCATTCCATTTCAGACATAGATGTTCCAACTCTTTAATATTTAGTCAGGCTGGTGTGCCTGAGAAATCTGTTTTCCGACGCAGGAATCTGTATTTCAATACCCGTAATATAGTTCTGATTCTCGTAGAATGCGATATAGCAGGTATAGTTTCTAGCATTTAAATCTTGTTGGGGTGTTCCACTGAAAAAATTCTATCTTGCGAAAATCAAACATGAAAGCCATCATGCATGCAAGATTACACGATTCAAGGTGTGATAGAAAGAATTGCAGATTACCTCGATTACTTTTCAAGCAGAGAAAAACATGTCGGAACAACTACCTAACCTGCCAGAATTGTACCTTGTCGATGGCCCGCTTCAATTGCCAGATCTTGCATATAGTTTTGCTGACGACTGGAAGACCGAAATCTATACTGCCAAAGAAATTGGTGATGCCATTCTGTCTGTACCCGGCGTCAAACTCATTCATGACGCATCACCAAATTGGGATTCGTGGGTGGCGCGCTGGGAAAAAGGTGGCCACTTTATTGAGTTCGACATTACGGAATGTGAGTTCGATCCAGAAAATGAATTACGCCCAGGGCTTTCGGAACATTGGGGCGGCTCAAAATTTAAAAATCATTGCACGGTTGATGAAATACTCTTCGTTTGGCGTCTAATACAAAAAAAGTGTCCTGGTGTCTGGCTTCATGACACGGATTGCCGAATGTACAATTTGACCATTTTCAACGAACTCTTTGGCCAACAAGGTCGTGATTCTGATGGCGAAAATGTCACGAGTACAGGAGATGTCTAAGCGGCGTTGACTTGTTTCTTCGGAACCGATTTCTATTTCTTTACGGATCAATTCAAGAGATTGATCCTTTGTTATTCTCCTCATTCGGTTGCAGGTTCATATTTGGAGAGAAACAGGATAAAATGTTCTTTGGTCTTAGTCTTAGTTAACTGTAGTGACGCGGCCTTCTCCTTTGTTTCAAATCCGTCAATCACTTTGGAGAGGAGTGGAACAAAATGTTTCTTGCCCTTGGTTTTAGTCTTGGTCTGCGATGCAAATACTGTTTCGCCTTCTGATTCAGCTCCACCAATCAATACAGATTTGGCAAGAGTGACTCCAGTGCTTGTTTTAACTCCAGTTTCATCTAATAGAGATTTGCCTAGCACTTTAGTTCCATCATCGAATGTTCGGTGATAATGAATATGTGCGGTAAATTCACCATCCTCGTAAACGAGTTTACCGGACATCGTCCGGGTAAATCCCCCGGTTTGGACTTTGCAGTGGAAGGTTTCGTTGGGGCGGGTTACAACTTCGATGCTGTGCAAGACCTTCCTTTTCGGACTTTCCTCAATAGATTTGATGTATCCCACCGTGTCAATACGGAGCAGATACTGCTCACTGGCTGACACTGTTGCACCTGAGGCATAAAAAACAAGGATCAGAAAAAATACCTGTTTCATCTGTTTATTTGCTCCCACTTAAAAAACAGTTCTGATTGTAAAGCCCTTGAGATTATCTACAGAATTAGCACTCATCGATCCATACTTGCAATGCTATTTATCTGAAAGTTCAAATTTTGTCTATGCTGAAAACTGGTTGATAATTCCAGCATAAGAATTTTTGTAAAGAATTTAGATGATTTACTCATCCCACCGACCACTGCAACTAATTTTCTATTCGGAAGGAGATCTAGCACGGTCGAAAGATAATAGTGAAAAACAAGCGCTAGACGCAGTGGAGACGCAAGATTACAATTTCGAGTGAAGTGGACGTCTAACGTTTATGACTCAGCTGAAAGATTCTCTCCGTGCTCAAATTACAAGGGAACACATATGGAAGATCACTCTGAGCTGAACGAACTTGACTTTCAAATGGAAAGTGAGATCGATCGAATTATTGGCGAGCGATTCGCATCGCAAAACATTTGGTCGAGGTTACATCGGTTGACGATTTGAAGCTGAAGAAAAAGCAGGCGATTAAAGGTGAGCTCGAAGGAAGCAAGTGTTTTAATCAGCTCGCATATAAAAAAATAAGTATCCTGGCGGGGCGTGCTCCCAAACCTGTAATCTTTGGCATGGGAAGAATGGGTGTGGAGGCATATGTTCGACTGGAACTGAAAGAGGCTTTGCGAGAAGCAGGAGTGACAGGATTGAAATTCAGGCGAAATAATAAGTTGTTCGATTAAACTTCAGTTTTATATAATCGGTGATTGAAAGTGGACTAACGAGTGTGAAAAAAGTGTCTAACCCGCCTTTGAACGAGTTCATAGTTATTGACCTGATATCCCAGCGCAACGAAGTAAACCGTTTACTTTCGGGTTTAGACGATGAAACCAAACTCAAATGGTTACGTCAGTACGGGGAACTAACAGTCGTTCCTCCAATCGGAAACTCGGTGATTGCATATCGTTTTCGAAGCCACGTTGGACTCGAAGCAGGATTTTTTTTCCGCGATGGGAACTTTATATTCATCGGAGATCACCACACATTTCCTAGCTGATCATTCATCTCGATTCTGATAGCGTTGTTTGGAAGCCTGGACTGATTTGTAGAATTTGCCGAGTTTGCGTGATTCCTGTCGACGTTCGCGAAGCGATTGAGAATTGCGGGCCTGTTCTGATTGGAGCTTGAGATAATTTTTGAGGCGTCGAGGAGAAAGGTCACCACGTTCGATGGATTCCTGGACGGCGCATCCGGGATCGCCGTTATGATTACAATTTCGAAAGCGGCAGAACTGTGCCAATTCAATAATTTCATCAAATACTTCGGAGACACCCTCTTCACAGTCAGCAAGTTGTAACTCACGCATTCCGGGGGTATCAATCAGTAAACCACCGGAATTCAGCCGATGAATGGAACGTGTAGTGGTGGTGTGTCGGCCTTTTGAGTCATCCTCACGAATTCCCTGTGTTTTCAGTGTCTCTGCACCGAGTGACATTGCCAGCGTAGATTTACCGACTCCCGACGAACCGACAATTGCCACGGTCTGATTGATGCGACACCAGTCTGAGAGCACGCTGGTTTGCTGAGAATCGCGAGCATCAACCAGTTCCACAATTAAACCGGATTTGAGTTGTGTTGCCTGTTGCCGAAGCAGTTCTGCATCTTCAGCTAAATCAGACTTTGTTAACACTACAATGGGGGTTACCTGCGCCTCAATGGCCAGTGCAAGATAACGCTCTAATCGGGAAAGATTGAAATCATGGTTACACGAACTGACAATGAACAGAGTATCGATATTCGCCGCAATTGGTTGTGACTTTGCTTGTTCGCCGGCTGCTTTTCTGGCGATGAGTGAATCTCGTTCGAGTCGTCGCACACCCCGATGAGTAGTTGCATCGAGTAGTAACCAGTCACCGACAGTCACCTCGCCGCACGACTCAATCAATGATATCGGCAGCGTCATCTCCGCATTTGAAGCCAGAACCAGCACTTGACTCCCCAGGTGCGAACCGACGCGAGAGACAATGCAATCCTGCATTTCCGAAATTGATAATTGTTGCTCGAAACAGCGCTTCCAGCCAAGATCGTGGGGTGTTTCAAAATCCATCAAGCGACACTCCAAACTTCAAGAGAGATTCGTTGGTGAGCAGAGGACACCATTCTGAGGCATGAGGTTCGCTTTGGAGAAAATAACGTGTTAAACCCTTAGTTTATAGCTCATTCTGTTTTCTTTAAGGGTAAATTTTTACGACAGGCAGAGAGAATCTGTCGGGAAAGCGCAGGAGATTCAACGGCGCGTGCCAGTGCAAGCCCACCAAAACAGAGGGCCAGTGATGCAAGTATTTCTTGTTTCGTGAATTTGTTTTGGGAGCGTTCGGCAAATTGCTCAGTCATCCAGAGAATGACTTCTTCAAATTGGGCCTTGGTTTGCTCGTCTGCTCGACCCAAGTCAGATAAGAGAGGAGGAATCGAGCAACCTGCTTCTACCTGTTCGCAATGTTTGCTGGAGAGATAACGGAGCATGATATTGATGAGTTCTTCTGGTGTCTCAGCTTTACTCAAGGCTCCACCCATAGCGGCCTGATCTTCGATGAAGAACTGCACCAGACTACTACCCAACACTTCGGATTTTGAATCAAAGTGCCCGTAGAAGGCGCCGGACGTCATGCCGGCTTCTTCCATGATGCCATCCACGCCGCTCCCAACATAACCCTCACGTTGGAATACGTGCAAAGCGGCTTCTAATATTTTTTTACGTGAACGCTGTTTACGGTCCGAGGGTTGATTCATCCTGTGGCCCTTGTTTCCAGATGATTTGCTGATCGACGATTTCGCCATCCGAAGTACCTCCTGCGATTCGACTTTCTTTATTGTATTGAATCACTAGAAAGTATAATGGTTCATCGGAATGGTTTCGCCAGCAACGAGGAACTTCTGGTGAAACTCGAAGAAAGAAACCATCAGACACATCCAGAACTTCGTTTCCGAGCTGAAACTGACCTGTGCCTTGAATAATGAAATAGATTTCATCATTCAGAGCATGTCGGTGCACAAAAGGCATCCCTTTGCCGGGAGGGAGAACATTAATCGACATTTCAAGCCCCTCCGACTTCAACAAATTTTTAAGAAAATATTTCCCGCGAACGGGAAAAGGAGTCTCTGGTGGGGCGAGTCGGTAATCATTCCAGCTGTTGTGAGGACCTGCTTCAAAAATGTCAAATCCCCGACCTTGAGTTACTTGCTCATGTATTGAGTTCTTCATTTTGATTCCTTTTCTTGATGATCATTTAGAACATAACGATCGTTATATAACGTTCGTTATGTTTAGTCAATCGTAATTCATTACGACAAGAAAATGTGCATGGTTCTCAAGCTTGGAGTTAAAAATTGAGACAGCTAGACACTTGTTTGAGTCAAGGTACGATATTGGTTACACTGTGGCCTCGCTAAATCGTATAATTGTTAATTCAGAGGGGGAAAGAGAACTGATCCCTCACTTGCCGATAGTAAAGATCAAAGAAGAAAGTAGAAGAGAATCAATGATTTGTGTCAGCATCGGTCGAACCCGGCACAAAATGGTGATGATGGAACATCGTTCCCTGGCAGAGAAGGGGGCAGAACTCGTGGAGTTACGCCTGGATTGGGTCGCGCGCTCACCGGATGTAAACCGTCTCATTAAAGATCGTCCTACGCCGGTGGTTATCACTTGTCGCAGGCCGGAAGATAAAGGGCGTTGGAAACGTTCCGAAGAACAGAGGCAGGCGGTACTCAGAACCGCCATCGTCTCCGAAGTCGAATATGTCGATCTGGAAGACGACATCGCAGATCAAATTCCGCGCTATGGAAAAACAAAACGCATCATCAGCCATCACAATTTCGATGAAACACCCGACAACCTCGAAGAGATTTATACTTCTCTTTGTGAGAAAGATCCCGATATTGTGAAATTGGTCACGATGGCCAATTCTCCTGATGATTCGGTTCGCATGTTGAAACTGGTAGCGAATGCCAAAGTACCGACGATCGGTTTCTGCATGGGAGAATATGGCGTGATGAGTCGAATCCTTTGTGGAAAATATGGTTCTCCGTTTACCTATGCTACATTTAGTCGTGAACGAGAATTAGCCCCCGGGCAATTGTCATTTTCCGAGATGAGTCAGATTTATCGATACGATCAAATTGGTCCGGAGACACCCTTGTATGGTGTGATTGGCGATCCGATTGCCCATAGTCTGAGCCCCTTAATTCACAATGCCGCGTTTCGTTATGATAAAATCGATGCCGTTTATGTTCCGTTTCGAGTGCCCAAAGACAGGCTGGCAGAGACACTGAAGGAATTTGATTGGCTCAACGTACAAGGTTATAGCGTCACGATTCCACATAAAGCCGGGGCACTCAAATTGGCTGGTGAGGCGGATGAAGCATCCCAGACAATGAAAGTTGCTAATACGTTGTTTCGTGATGAAGACAATACATGGCAGGCCCGTAATACAGACTACGAGGCAGCGCTCGACAGCATTCGACTGGGGCTTGATCCCAAGGGAGAATTGGAAAGTGATCCGATTAATGGTAAGCAAGTTCTCTTATTAGGCGCGGGTGGAGTATCGCGGGCCATCGGGGCTGGAATTATGAATGCAGGTGGTGCTTTGACGATTTCGAATCGAAGTCGCGTTAGAGGAGAAAAGCTGGCTGATGAGTTAGGTTGCTCTTATACCACTTGGGAAAATCGAGGAGGAGGACGTTACGATATTGTGGTCAATGGTACTGCTGTCGGGATGCATCCCAATGTGAATGAGACACCATTTGCACAAAATCTCCTCATGGATGATATGCTCGTATTCGATACAGTTTATAATCCGGAAAACACACTTTTATTGAAACAGGCGCGCGAACGCGGATGTAAAACCGTTTCAGGAATCGAAATGTTTGTGCGTCAGGCAGCTGCCCAGTACAAGCTGTTTACCGGAAGAGAAGCGCCCTTGGAAGCTATGCGAACAACGCTGCGAAAAGGAATTTCGGCAGTAGGTAAACTCTAGGGAATTCGGGAATGACGGTTATCACGTTAATTGGCTATCGAGGCAGCGGGAAAAGTAGTGTTGCTGTTCCTTTAGCGGAAAAGTTGGGCTTTGCCTGGATTGATGCCGACGATGAAATTGAGCGGGTCACTGCTAAATCGATCACAGAGATCTTTGCTGAGGAGGGAGAGGAATACTTCCGCGAGATTGAGCGTGAAGTCATGCAGAGTTTGCTTATTCGAAAAAAACTGATTATTGCCGCCGGTGGAGGTGCTATCTTGAATACAGAGACGCGCGGTGAAGTCCAGTCAGCGGGTCCTGTGATCTGGCTAAAGGCGAGCGCGGAAGCTTTGACACAACGCATTTCTCAGGATGACACAACGACAAGTCGTCGTCCCGCGTTAACTCCTCTCAAGGGGGATAAGGAAATTCAACATCTGCTCAGTCAGCGTGAACCCGTTTATGAGGAGTGTGCTACAATTACTATCGAGACGGATTCAAAAACCGTTTCAGAAATTGTCGATGAGATTATGACAGTTCTGGAATCTCACTCTTAAAGCACAACGAAAGTTTTCTCACATATGACCCCCTTCGGAATCGACCCCAACATTATTTTATTTTTGCTGTTTCTACTGGGAGCAGGTTTGGGGCGTGTGATCAATATTTGCATTGAAGAAATTCCTCGCGAAGAAAGAGTAGGGGCAGCCTGGAAACGCGTGGGACGTAGAATGCGTCACCTTTGGTCTCGCTACCATATTCCAATTATCGGTGTCTATTTAACACGGTCTCCCAAATCTACATTTTCTTATCAGCGTTCGCATCGTGAAGCGTTTGTGGAACTGCTAAATGGTGTGATTTTCGTATTATTATATTGTGCAGAAGTTCCATTTGGGGATCAGGCAACTCTACAGGCAAGCGGCCTGTATTCTAATTATGCACCCGATCCATTAGTGGTAGATTCATGGATGACGCCGGTGATGTTGCTCAACCTGCGCTATCTGTTCCATCTCGTTTTAATTGAATCGTTGATGATTGCGACTTTCATCGACTTTGATCTTAAAATTATTCCCGATGGCGCTACGATGCCCGCGTTATGGATTGGGCTGATTGGATCTTTTTTGTTTGGTCTGTTTTATCTGGTTCCGGTCTGGTTTCAGGAACCATCGGTCGTTCGTTTAATGGCAGTTTATTTTCCGAAGCAGTATAGTGATTACTTTATCGTCGAGAAAGTACCAGAGTGGGTGACTCAGTATCCGCATCTACATGGTCTGGCCGTCAGTCTGGTCGGAATGATTGTGGGCGGGGGAGTGGTCTGGGCAGTTCGAATTATAGGTTATTGGACTCTACGACAAGAGGCAATGGGTTTTGGTGATGTGATTCTGATGGCTGTTATCGGTAGCTTTCTTGGCTGGCAGGCAACTGTGACCGTTTTTGTAATCTCGCCCCTTTGTGCGTTGGCCGTTGTGGCGGTTTCCATTTTTTTTCGACAGACACGCGAAATCCCGTTTGGCCCTTACCTTAGTTTAGGAGCGTTACTCGTGCTGTTGGGCTGGCCCAAAATCTGGCCTTTCACGGAACGTATTTGCCATTTAGGTCCTCTTCTGCCAATCTTAGCCATCGTGATGTTAGTCCTGCTGGCAGCTTGTTTACTGACAACCCAACTGATGAAGAAGCTATTAGGGATTCCCATGCATTCGGAAACTATCTGGATTGAAGAATGGACGTCCGCCGATCAGTTGGGCTATCAGGAAGGGGAGAACGCAGATGAAACTCAGGGACGTTGGGATCTCAGTGGTTGGCCTGGTACCCGATCAGGTCGGGGGACGCAAAACTACCATCAGTGGAAAAAAGGGCATTAGGTTCTCACTCCAGAATCCCATCTGGTCCCGACCAGGATGATTGTCTTCATCATCAACTCCATCCCCTCATTCTGAGGGGGCCTTTCTTTCCTGTTTTTAACCGCCTCAATTTCTTTTAAATTGAATCAATGTATTTTTACTCAGTAATAGTTTATATATGAACATTATCTGATACCATGTTAATTGCTTTGGTTCGTAGTCTCGTTTGTAAAGCACTAAAAACATTGATGCTGCAAAGATTTGCGACTCACGATATGTCGCATTTTTATTCAGTCCCGTTAGCAATCTCCCTTTGTCTTATTTAGAGAGGCTCAACATGTCTGGTACATATATTAATACTCCTTTTGTCATTACCAACAATCAGACTGAGTATCTTGAAAGCCAAATCTGGGTTTCGTTTGCAGGTACTTTTACCAATACAGGCACAGATCAGACCATTGGGCCAAATGTGATTACGGATTTTACTTCGACATGGCGGTCATTTAACCTTGCAGATTTATTAGCCCCTGTTCCCAACCTGCCTTACTTTGGAAATACAGCACAATATACATTTTCTCTCAATGGATTTTCTGGTCGCGTCTATATCAACTACGGACCAACGGCACTAACACAAGCCCCCAATCCGGGGGACCCGGGGACAAGCCCCTATATTGTTTTTGAACCAACGGTGGATGGCGAAACCTTACCAGCACCAACCCCCACAGCCAGTAACATGGATCTATCATATGTGGATGGTGTTTCTGCACCCGCGGCGACGATGGTTAGCAATGCCACAAGTGGTGCAGCTCTGCTAGCAACTTCAGTGAATCCCGTGACATCGGCAATCGATATTCTTTCCAATGTGAAAGACCTGGTTCCAAGTGGCGCTACGGTTTCGAACGGTTCGAAAACCGTGCGGATCAAGTCATCGGCGGCTGATCCTTCCGCCTATCATAACTGGACCAGTTTGATGACCACGTTGCAATCAACGACGGCAACGAATCCGCTCAATGTCTGCAGCTATACTAGCCCTTCCACAGGAATCCCCCCCAGTTATGCTCTCAGTGGTGCGTTGTTCGGTTATAGTGGTGGTCTCGTTTATACTCCTCAGGTTCCCGGTTTTGATCAGGCTCAGAGCTACAATACGACAGCCACATTCACAACCAAATTGAATCCCAATAATGATCCGGTTCTAACTGGTGTTGGAATCACGAATGGTACACCCGGTGTTGTGATTAGTGGTACCGGGAGTGTGTCAGGTGCTTTCAGCATTTATATCACGCAGGCCAATTTAAATGCGGGAACAGGAATCTATGGTAACAATCCACCTTATAGTGTTGCATACACGGTAAGTGGAACGGAAACCGCTTATTCCACTACAGGCATTGAGAACGACTTAGGAGGAAGAGTTGTCGGCGATTTGATGGCGGGTATGGTTTTCGGTTGGTCTGCCAGTTCTGTGAATATTGATGCGCATGCCAATGCGACCAACACCAATTTATACGGGACGACCTTCAGTTCGCCGACGGTTGGGGGCTTAATGACAGGCGAGTTGTTTTTTCTCCTTTCCCTCGCAGGTGCCCAGGGAACATTGAATGACTGGATCGGTTCCGCCCTCGATTCCAATACCGACCATTACGATCAATACCTGTATGCCATTGCTTTGAATAGCGAAGCGTATGGCAGTGGTTTTACAGATCGATTGCAAGGCTACTCTAACCCGGACACTTATTGGTACACTGCGAATCCACCTGTGATTCCAGGTGGAGGCGGCAATTATGAGACGGTTGGTTTTGTTAATTTGTACTTGGGAACTGTCACCACAGCGGCGATGGCAATTCTGTTGACCAATAACGATACTTCTCAAAACTTAACCCTCATCAGCAGTGAGTTAACTGGTTCTAGCAGTTCGTCAGAACTTGATCTTCCACAAACGATTCCCGCTGGTTCGACTGCCGGAGGTTATAGTACGCAGTCGTCTAAAACTCCCTATCAGGCGAAGTGGACTTATTCACCGGATAACGGGAAAACATTATTAGGTTTTGAATGCAATCTTTCCGGGCAAAGTGGGATTACAATCATTCCCTCCAAAACCGGTCCCGAAGCAGACAATTGGGAACTCAGTGAAAGCCCTTCTTTAGAAGGAGGAATTTGGGTGGTCCGATTTTTCTATTCTCCAAATTAATCTGTATTTGCATTTTGATGTGAAACACTAAACCCCGGATGGCATGCGCTGTGCGTTGAGCTGCCGTCAGGAGATAAAACCGAACCTGGTCGGTGGCGCGAGAGAGAGGCGAGCCAATTTCGTTTGTGTCCATCTCATGATGATCTTCAGCGCCTTCCACCTGGAACGCGATACATCACTCTTATTTTTTGCGCGAACACCGTTTTTCTCGATACTGAATTGATCCTCGCCTGCGAATCTGAGCAGTATAAAACCCACTGATTTCAGCAAGATTTCCAGCGACAACGCAAAAACCGCTTCCCAATCTTCACTACTTTTTGCACCCAATTTGACCTTATTTGTGACAAAATGAGGCCGCAATCGGTCACGAATTGACCAACTCTCAGACAAAACTGCGCAAATCATAAACCTCCCCACTTCGCCCCATTTGCAACGGTTGCCGAATTTCAACCAACAAACCTTCCACCAATGTGAATACAAACCTAACAACATAAAAACCAAACACCACATCTCCAAATTCCCTTCCCGAACAATCAAATAAAATCAATGCACGAACAGAACAAACACTCGCAGACAGACGAGATAAATCTCGTGTGAAAAAAGATTCTACTCGATATCACCCGGCAACATAGAGATGAAAATCGGCCAGTGATGATGTAAGAGCAGTGAGCGAAATTTCATGGGAGGATGACGTGAAAAGCAGTAGAAGAGTTCTTTGGCTTTCAAAAAACCAGACCAGATTAGCACTCCAGTTTAATTCGAAGATAGATATCGTTTCACCCTGTCAATAAAAGTTAGTTTCATCAACATTTTTTTGAGGTAGCCAGAGCGTGGGAAAAACAAGTCTCGGAAGAAAACCTTAGAAGAGCATCGAGAAATCAATTGGAAAGAATGAGTCCGGGAAATTGTTCTTTTCCACCCATCATTTTTAATTTTAGAAAGGGAGCCAGATTATGAAAAAGCTAGCCATAGAAACCTATTTCGATTTCAGTGTGCTTCGGTTGCATGAAGTCGATTTGATTCATTTGACCTTATTTCTTTGTTGATAGCAACTTCTTCAATTTTCTCTTGACTCTTCATTTTTGGTTAAACAAAATTTCACTAATACTATCGGTAATAGGTAATACTGAAATAATTCAGTTTAGTTCAAATGATGTCGCTTATGAAAACTCTACTACAACTCGTAATCATGGCGCTTTTTTATTGCAGCGATGCGATCGCTCAGGATGCAAACTTTAGCTTGCACTTTGCGGGCGTCGTCGCACGCAAGCTTACGCCTGATACTGCAATTCGAATGTGGTCGCCCTACTACTACGATGGGAGGCCGTCGATCGTTAAGGAGTATACGGTTGGAGATTTTCCTCAAAAACTCGATTCAACAACGTTTGGAAAGCGGATCTGGATTGTGGAATTTCGCAGTGACCAAGGAATACTCTTTTCGATCGAATTGTCTCCAGATCTATTTGATGAACCGCGAAAAATCAATGTTAAACTTGACGCACCCAAACCATTGATTCGGCCTATTTTTGGCGGGCCTGGACATATTCGCTATACCGGCAACATCACACAACGCATGCAGTATCGCGACTTTCCAAGAATAAACAAAAAATCGAAGAAATTGGTATTGTCTTCAAATCCAACGCTGGCAATCCTTGACGCACGGACTGGTGAAATAATTAAATCGTCTGAGATGTATTCTGGCTGCCTCGGTTTTTGTTGGTGGGCAAAATTCTTAGATGTCGATCCACCAGATAAAACGAATTTAGAATTCGTCGTTACTTACGATTCAGGCGGCTTGTTCGAAACTATGGTGACTAAATGCGAGTTTACGTTTCACAAGAGCTTGCATGAAAGCTGATCGGATTGGAAACGACTGCTCACGAGCTGAGAAATTTGCCAAGTTAATTGAAGGTCTCCGGTAAACCGTAATTACCGGGTCAACAAAAAAATCAACTCAGGGACTGGTAAACCATATTAAATATCATCGTGCGTTATTCATCGACACGCAGTATTTTTTCCATCTTCCTTCCCTTGGCCAACTCGTCGACCAGCTTGTCTAGATACCTAGCCTTTTGGATCAATGGATTTTTCAACTCTTCAACTCTGTAGCCACAAATGACCCCCTTAATGAGGTGTGCATTCGGATTCAGCTTACATTTCTTGAAAAAAGTCTCAAAGGTCACTTCGTTGTCGATCAGGGATTTCAACTTTTTTGCATCGTAGCCAGTCAGCCACTTGATGACTTCGTGTAGCTCTTCTTTGGTTCTGCCTTTCTTTTCAATTTTCGCAACGTAGTGAGGGTAGACTAACGCGAAGGTCATTTTTGCAATGCGTTCTTCTGTACCGGGAGGGGGCTGTTTCATGGCAATTCAGTGTTCAGTCAGGTATTGAAAAAGTTGGTGATCGGTTCAACATTAGCCGGATAACTTATAATAGACCGTGTAAGTGCGGTCGAAAGTAACCTTAATCATATTAGTGATATACCAACAGGCCCGATCTGCGATTGTACACCAGAAAAATGGTTTTGCACCAGCCTATGTGGAAGAGAACAAAACCTATCGCCATTTCACTATCGATTGCACAGGAGCGGTGGTGACCTTCAGTCGCAAACGTTCGATTTTTCTTGCGTAATTTGTGAAATGCAAGACAGTAAAACCAAACCACCCTTTAGAGAGAAACTCATCTAAAAGATTGGGTGGGTAACGCTAATTACCCGGACACTAAAAATACGAACCTTTCTGCTGGCAAGAAGCTCCTGTTTAGTATGGTTTATCTATCTTGAAGTATATGAAGTCTCTACAGCATCATATGTGGACTGTTTCCGTTGAATAACAAGTTAGGGGGAAACATCTTGAGCTACCGACGAAACGGCAAGAAAATGCATGAGTGGTATAAGTGGCTTCAAGAACGTAAATCGCTTGTCGCAACTGCAGGCTTACCTGCGGATGTGGCTGAGAGTGAGGATACTTTCGGGTACTTCGTTGACCACTCATACAATCAGGCTGGTTGGCTGGGGAAGGCTATGTGGTTCTCTGTTGACGATCTTAACTCAGAGCAGCGAGCCGCGCTATGGAGTCTGATAGTACAAGCGTACGAGACTCTCTGGAGTAATTGTTCTGATTTAAACCTTGAGAAAACTCTTGGACTTGATGAAGGTGAAACCGAACGAAGAAGTCATTACCCAGACACTGAAAGTACGAATCATACTGTTGATAAGTAACTCCTGTTTTGTATGATTTCCCGATATCGTAGCATACGAGATCCCTGTGGAATCATAAACGGAATGTTTCTGTATAATTACAAATACGGAGTTCAAGCAAATGAAGGCGACTATTGAAGCTGGTTTGTCTGGAACTGGCCCAATACCAATCCATATCCATATGGGCAGACCGACACCGTGGTCAGAGGGATTTGTTGTTCGTTTCGAGTCAGAAACTGGGCCATCATGGATTGGTAATCTGCAGACAGGATATGGATACGCTACAAAATTCATCGAATGGAATATCGCAAATGTGATATTCGTCATCGCCGAGGGTGCATCCTACTTCATCCGCCCTGGAAACCCAGAAGATTGGAAATTTTTTGATGACCTTGGAATTGACTGCATCATTACACCACGAGGTAATATAGCGCTGCTTTCGACATACTCCGATATAATTGCAATCTCAATGAATGGAGTTGAACAGTGGCGTCGAACGGTTGCAATTGACGGTGTTGAAATCAAGATCGTGGAAAATGGATTGATCTACGGTAACGCGTGCATTGACCCACCAGATGTGTGGAACCAATTTGTTCTCCAGCTTCACTCTGGTAATGATGCCAAATAAAGCACTGAGCGAGATATAGTGACCGGGTAACGAACGGGCTTGTTGAAAAACCCCTTGTTTCATCGAAGTGGGCAAGATGGACAATGATCGCACAACCTGGCTTAAGGACTTACGGTTACTGTAAAGACTTTTGCAATAGGCCCGGATATTACCCGGTCACTTCGTTATAGATAAAAGCTCTCCATTGACTGGTTGGCTCACTATAGTACGATTGCGAATCGTATGCTACATATTGTATTTCCGATGCGGTCCGTCTAATATTAGATTCTTGTGACTAATGATTATTTGGTCATAAAAAAGATGTGCAAATTCAGGGCAAGTAGTTCTGTATTCTTCAAGCGAAATCCGATCGAGGGGCAGAAACCGCGCCAGGCAGATCTCGTTTGAGGTCCTTTTCATGGCTGGAATCGTTAAGCGAATGCGCGAACCCAAAACCACATCGATGCTCAATGTGAAATCTGTGGGGTATCAGATTTCTTTTCACTGCATTATGTGTCAACTCACTCTCCACTCGGCCATCTTGATGTTGGTATGGGGTTGCAAACCGACGGCTCCCGAAACACATTCCGGAAGCGCTTCCGATGTCACTACAGAGCCCCAGCAGCAGCTCACTTCCCCTGCTGAAGTCACCGCTGCACTGGAAGACCGCTGGTCGCTGGATGACATCAGGACATTTTGTATTCCGGAACGTCGCCACAACCCGACCTGTCAAAACCTGGTGACAGACGTCGGTGAGACCTGGGAAGGAACGCTCTACGAAAATGTACCGACAGGTTATAACTCGATCAGTTGGTACGGCACAGCAGTGGATGGCAAGCTGCATGAATATTCGTTAAACGCGAGTCGAGACGATGGCAGCTGGGTGCTGGAAATCGGAAACGTTAAATCATTTGTGAAACAACCCAAAGTCGCTCCCGATCCCTCAGGACAATGCTTCATTGGCAGCGCACCACCGGAAAATCAGGGCCCTGACGACACTTTTGTTGCACCTGTCAAAAAGTAATTATCCCCTTAAGATACTAGGAATTATGAGTTGAATTCAGTTTTTGCTCGGTTTCCGGATGATCCACTCGGCCACCATCAAATTGACCACCCAAGCTAACGTCATCATCACATCTCTGGGAAAACCAGCCGGCTCTTCTTTCATCACCGCCATCCAAGTTAAACCTATCAATGTCTGAGTGGATGCTCCTTGTCCGATTGCGTATGCGCGTATCATCCACGAACTATGTACGTCAACTCGTCGTTTTCTAATGGCCGCTAGGCCGAGTAGTATAAAAAATGTCATTGCCGTCCCCATCACCATTCGGACGAAGTAAAGAAAACCGCCCTGCAACTCAACCGGAAGATCATAGACTTGCGTCATCCATAAGCCGGTTATAGATGATACGATTCCTCCCTGGATAACAATCCATCCGTTGCATCGATGCCATTTCGGTGCATGCTTACGAATGCTCGGAAGAAACTGAAATGCACCGAGAATACAAAAGGGAATCGCTCCAAGCAGATGTAACAAAGCTGGCAGCGGGTCGGCATTTATACGTAGGTTGTTAGGTGCGATAGCTGGACCGCCTGCGATCTCAACAATTCGAAGTGCACCGCCAACGACCGGAACGAAGCTAAACACAAATAAGCAAATTAAGAGCGCCCATTCTTTCCTGCTAATGTACCCCATTATTTCTTAGACTCCTAATTGGGTTGCGTCCGTGCTCAATCATCTTCAGCACGCAGCTATAGTGATGCTAGTCGGACCGTTCATCAACAAGTAATTATTGACCAGTTCTGTGTTTGGCAACAATTCCCGATTAGGGAAGCGCAAGTATTCTGGACGAAGCAAATGGGCTGGACTACGAATAATCAAGAGTTTGAAAGAATTCAGTAGCCGTTTCATCGAGCGGAAAGAGCAACTCAATTCTCAATTCGTTGAGCGTAATCTCAAGGGCGGATTCAAACTTCATTACGGTGAAGAATGTTTGAATCACCTTGTCGCCAATTCGAAAACGAGGGCCAATTACGTCCGGGTAGTTCTGCGGTGGCTCGGGCCTCTCCACGTCGCTCAGGTGGACCAATGCACGCTCAACTAATTTGGCAAGTTTGATATTATTTGTTCGGACGATCTCATGTTGCTGCCGGTCTATCCAAGCCCAAGCAACCTCCGCCCAGTTTTCCATGCGGTCTCGATGTAGCCCTGGGGCAAACCATACGTCTACAGCCTCTTCGGGGGACAGACGCAGGCAGTCAGGAAACATAGTGCGAAATGGTCGATTAGCCAGCACTATGCACCCCAGCGAATTAAAGGCCGCGCCAGGGTAGGGCTCGTGCTGTTCAAGTATCGACTCAACAGCCCGAAGATATGGCTTAGTTCGTTCATCTCGCAAGTCGCGCTCTGGGTAACTTGGGGCGAATCCTGCTGCCACCAACAGCTCATTTCGGTTTCGAATGGAAAGGTCGAGTGCCTGCCCTAAACGCAACACTAGGCCGCGTCCTGGACGTGACCGCCCGGTTTCAATAAAGGACAGGTGTCGGGAAGTTGTCCCGGCAGTAAGTGCCAATTGCTGCTGACTCAGGGATGATTTCTTACGCCAAAATGTAAGTAAATAGCCAAATTTAGACTTCGAATTGTTAGTCATAAAGCCATTATAACGACGTTAAACTACCTGGCCAGTCCTCTTGATTTCTGCAAATGTACTTGCCAATTCGCTAAGCACAACACACCATTAATTCAAACTCGATGCATTAGCTTGGAAATCGCCAACTGCAGGAAGTCACTTCGCTCAATTAATGAACCTTGTCTAATAGTATTGCGACAAGCCTACCTGAAGATAGAAAAGGGGTCAGCGTCTCTTTAAAATAAGAGTCCTACCCTTTTACAACTGAACTGAGCCGTAGTGAACCCCGCTAGCAGGTCGCTATCAGTCGTTAATGGGCTTCTGTTTTGCCCTGCCCCGTGAGGCCCAATCTGCTCAGCATCGGGCCGATGGTCAGGCCGCCGACGAGGATTGAGAAGGCGACGACGACGTAGGTCATGGTCAGGATGAGTTCACCGATGTTGTCGTACTGCGATTGTTGAGCATGGATCTCTTCCTTGAGCGAGAGTGCGAGTGCAACACTAATCCCGCCGCGAAGGCCGCCCCAGGTCATAACCTTGATCGCGTGCGGCGTGAATTCCTGGCCGGTAGCTTTCTTCAAGATGGTCATCACCGTGCCAACGGACAGGAACCTTGCTAGCAACGCAGCGGGGATTGCCAGCGCCCCGGCCAGCAGGTATTGCTCCTGGAACGACAGCACCAGGACCTCCAGCCCGATCAACACAAACAGCACCGCATTTAGAAGTTCGTCCACCAACTCCCAGAACGTGTCCAGGTGCTGGCGCGTTTTGTCGGACATCGCCAGCGTTCGGCCATGGTTCCCCAGGATCAGCCCCGCGACCACCATCGCCAACGGCCCGGAAAGGTGCAGCTTCATCGCCAGCGCATACCCGCTCGTCACCACCGCCAGCGAAAGCAAAATCTCCGTCGCGTAGTGATCAATGGATCGCAACAGGAAGAACGCGAGCAGCCCCAGCACAAAGCCCAGCGCAATTCCGCCACCAGCTTCCAGGGCGAAGAGCTTCGCGACATCGCTTGCGTTCGTCTCTGCCATCTCGCTGCCTGCTTGAACCTCGTGCGGATGTTCTTGTTCGCTCTGCTGAACGACACGATTAGACTCATCCTTATTCGTTAAGTCTTCATGGGACTCGCCATGCCCCCCCAACCCCGCGATACTCAGGAGTGCAATAAATACCACCACGCCCACGCCATCGTTAAACAGCGACTCCCCCGCGATCTTGGTCTCCAGCGACTTGGGTGCACCGAGGCTCTTGAAGATCCCCAGGACCGCGATCGGGTCGGTTGGGGCGACGATCGAGCCGAAGATCAGGCAGTAGATGAAGCGGACCTTGATCCCAAGCCAGCCGGTGATGACGTAGGTGAGCCCGCCGACGATGAACGTCGTGGCGAGGACGCCGATGGTCGCGAGCAGGGCGATGACCGCAGTTTGTTTCTTAAGGTCGTTGAGGTTAACATGCAACGCCCCGGCAAAGAGCAGGTAGCCGAGCATGCCCTGCATCAGCGTCTGGTCGAAGTCGATTGAGCCGATGAGCGTCTCGGCCGCGGTGAGCACGCTTGCCCCCGGTACAATCCGATCAATCAGCAGCAGGCTGATTGCGTGCAGCATTGCCAGCAGCATCAGGCCTACCGTTGTTGGCAGCTTGAGCAGTTTATGGTTGATGAATGCGAAGGCCGCTGCGAGGGCCACGAGGATGCCAGCGATATCGAAGAAATTCATGGCCGTTATTATACGGTCCTTCACCCGGAAGAAAAGTAGGCTGGCCTGAATGACCTGTCATTTTCTGGAATGAAATTAAAGGGTCAGACACCTATGCCGACAGGTATTGCTCGATGTCCATCTTTCCCATCTGACGAGGATTCCTCCACCGGCGCCGATTGCGTTCACGATGAAAACACAAGAATCTCTCGATCCACATCACGTAAGCCTGCTCGGTCTTCCATACATAGTGCCTCACTCGCAACTTATTTCGCATCTGAGCAAGGAGCTAGACGATCGCTGAGCCGCAGTGGTCATGCTGCGAGATCCTGATAGAGAGGAGAGGATCATCATCCGTTGCCATGTTAGTCTTCCCTGAACCATTCCGTTGTGAACCCAGGTTTAAATAGCGTCAATTGATAAGAGACAGAAATCCTGATAGATTTAGGCAGAATCAAACTCTGTCTATCAATAGTTAGAAGATTTTATGAATCGGCTTGAAAGATTTCATCAAAATGCAGGTCTACTAGGAATTGCCCAAGTCTGTATCATTTTATTTGTATTGTATTCAGCTCTCAGCAAAGATATGAGACTTGGAATTGCTATTTATACGATACCATCAGTGGCAATATTATTTTTTGCTACTTATATGATCCGAAATATATTGGTTGACTACGTTGAATTAACGAGAAAAATAATGAATGTGTGTGCTGTTTTGATTATCGTCATATTCATTCTTTTTGAAAAAAAATTCAATCAAGAAAATTTACTTTTTCGTTTATTTATGGCATCCTTTCTTAGCGCATATATCAGCTCATATTTCTGGCTACTATCCGATTTCAGAATTTCTCATGAGCGCTCCTGACTATTGCATGAACACAGACTATAAAATTCGGCCAAATTTTCTATATTGAAAAGCCATCTGAAAATCTGTGACTGTCTGCGGATAATCAATCAATCAAATCTGAGGATAACCGATGGCTGTGAAGAGTTTTCAACCGGTGAAAATAGGTGTCATTGGCCTGGGTCGGTTTGGGCGATTGCATGCATTGACGTTATCTCGGTTGGCAGAAGCGGAACTGGTGGGGGTGGCACGCGTATTCCTTTCTCTTTGTGTTGCTTGCATCGTTGGGTGCTCTCAATCGAATGATTCTTCTGAAACACAAAATGGGACCCAAGATTTGGCAACACAAACTATCAAGCATGGACGCGTATCACTTGTCGCCCAGAAGGTCGAAGCCGGTAACCCGAATGACTCTGCCGTCCAAACAGGTTTGGACTCTGCCACATCTGTACTCAACGATTTACTTGAAACAGGAGAATTGAAATCTGCCGCTGGAACCTTCGTAGGCAGGTTTCGGCTCGAAAGCGATGGAACTGTTAGAATGTTTCTAACTGACAAATCGACTTCGCTGACAAATGCTGATGGTTTGGAAGATGCATTCGTTGGGGCAGTGTTTGGCGGCAAATGCTCATTTCCAGAACTTGGTGACATTGCAATGATCTACGCGGAATTCAAGA
Source organism: Gimesia aquarii (assembly GCF_007748195.1). NCBI lineage: Bacteria > Pseudomonadati > Planctomycetota > Planctomycetia > Planctomycetales > Planctomycetaceae > Gimesia > Gimesia aquarii. Next base: position 6,002,562 of record NZ_CP037920.1, on the reverse strand, counting down.
TTGATCCACCGCAATGATCGGCAAATACCAAATCGGTGAACGAGAGGGCCCGGTGCAAACGGATTTAAGGTGTCTGGAATTTTTTATTCACGCATCGTCTGTGATCTGATTGCGATTCTGATATCGCTGCTGGGTATCTATGACGACTGCGCGTGCTCAAATACCAGCAGCAGAAACTGTAACTGATCGAAGAAATTCTGGAAACGCGGGATGAAAAATGAAAACTTCTTGATCCTGGCTGCTGGATCTGACGTTTCTTATTGTACATGGCAATACTTTCATCTCAAAAAATCAGGCAACTGAAAACAAACTGGCTCCGGATGTTACTGATTCTGGTTCTGTCGGTACTCTGCCTACGTCTGATTGTTGTCGTCAGTTGTTCTCCCTCAGGCTGGCGGTCGCTCCAAAATGACTGGGAAGACAGAACGCTGCGATTACTGGGTAAGACGACGTCGATCGGTGAGGAGCCCCCCCCGGTTCAGGCGGAGTATTGGCTCAGTCAGATCAACAAAATTCCTGCAACGCAAACGAATCCACAGGTAGCGCTGGGAGCGGCTTGGATGCTGACCGAGCCGCAGTATGGGTTCCTCGAACGGAATAAGAAATCCAGTCAGGATCTACTAGAACTAGTGGAACGATCGGAGAAAATTTTAGAAACGATTGATCAATCCCAAGAGGAATACCAGACAATCTGCCGAGATGCCTGTCTGAAACAAGCGGCCATCACCACGAGTCTGAACCCGGAGAATGTCGACTTCTGGAGACAACGGGCATTACTTCTGTTTATGGTCCGTGATGATTCGGAACTGGAGCTGCATACTGAGGACTGGCTGCAGGTACTTGAGGAAGGTGCTGCCCACGATCCGGAAAACTCGCTCTACGACTATCTGGCGGCGATCCAGTTCTACCAGCAGTCAGCCGAACCAGTCTGGGATGAGGAAGATCGGCTGACTCTAAAAATCACCAATCCCCTGGTCTACGAACAGGCCGAACAACGGCTCCGAACAGGTCTGAAAAAGCCAACCCTGAACGTTGGCACGATCACCTGGTCGACGACCCTGGAATTTTTAATACGGACATCGCTACCACTGGAAGACCAGTTTAAAGCTGCAGTCAGCAGGAACGGTACCTTTCCAGCTCTCATCATCGCCAGTAAACTGCAACGCTGGTTGATCTATGCCTGTGAATCAAATCTGTCTCAGAAAAAGTATTCCGCAGTGATTCGCAACGCACGTCAGGAACTGCGGATCGCAGACCAGTTGGCAGGGGAGAATAACTTGTATGAATTGACGTATTTCAAATACAGCTTCCGCACTTCGGGTCTGGGGCATTTATTTCAGGTGCTGCAGCTGCAGCCCGATTCATTCACTCCTGCGGAAACAGTAGAAATCGAACAGGATCTGCACCAAGCCTGGCTGAGACGGAATATTTTTATGGAAGCTCTTGATCGTTATCATGCACAGCAGGATGCTCAGCCGTCTCCTGAAACACCCCTCGCAGTAATGCTGACGTTTGTCAGCCAGACCGGGACGCTGATACTGCTCCCGTTCTGCCTGATCGCTGTGCTGACGCTCTGGATGCTAAAAAAGTATGAGAATCCATCCCTCTCCCGAACACGACGCTTCTTCATGCAGACCGGCCGTTGGGGGGCAAAACTTTGTCTGGTCGCAGTCCTGCTGTCCCTTTCTGTTTATCTGGCAGTGGCTCCTACTGTCATCACTGCCCAGAACAGAAAAAACGAGAAGGAAACGGAATGGCTGATGAATCCACTGCATCCCCTTCAGAAAGTTGAGCAGATCAAGGCTGAAATCAAAAGTACCCCGTCGATAATCCAGTCATTCGAGGAGCGCATCAAAGAGATTCAAGAGCGTCTAATTGAGGAGGCGGACCGGGTGGGAAATCGTGAGATTTAAGGGGGGCTGGAACCTTTCTTCATGTTTTGATCATTGATCTGAAATGGGGAACTGCTTAAACAGGACGCACCAGTTCCAGAGGGGATAAGGTTCCCCTGCACGCGTGCCATAACCCGGGTCAGCAAATTGATAAATGGCTTTTTCAGGATCAGAATCTCGCAGATTTCCAAACGAGAAACCTCGATATGCTGTGAGTGTTTGCCCGGTATCGAAACTTTTCTTCTTGCGACGTTCCCGATTCTCAAAGCGAAGTATGGTTTTTCCCTCACTTTCAGTCACGTGTCGAATGGGTGCCTGTGCGTAAGCATCGCCGGCCAGCATGTTGGCCACGAAGAACGCACCTTCAGCCAGTAGTGGTTTGAGTTGAGGATCGAATTTTTGATTGAGGATCAGTTCAGTTGTGGACTGACCTTCGATGACAGGTCCAGTTCTGATTTGAGTAATTTTTCCGACTTGCCCCGCGTAAGGTAGTCCATAGCTGAGCGTAAAATGTGTGCCTGTTTTGAGCGGAGACACCAATTGAATTCGCAGGCGTGAAGGCGATTCCATTTCAATTGCCTTGATCGCTGAGACAGCACGGGCGCTGTTCCGTATCTGGAATCCATAGAGGGAGTGGTAACCCTGGCCTCTTACTAACTGTTCTCGCGGAAGAAATGTTTCATCCAATACCAGCGGTGGTCGTGGCACATGAAATTCGACCAGCACACTGGCACGATCCGGCGAAACCCAGGCTTTCAACGGACGCAAAGGCTGCCATGTTTCACCCAACTTCAGGACACGATGTACCACCTTGGCTACCTGTTCGCCAAACCAGCGTTCGCCGTCGGCTGACATATGGATCGGGTCACCATATCTGCCGGAATAGCGACTGTTCAAAGCACTCGCTACCATGTAATGCGGGCCGACCATAGTGATGTGCGGATCCTTGTCCGCAGCCAACAGTTGTGCCTCACCGGCACTGCTCAATGTCTGATAGGTAAACAGTGGAATCTCAGTGGTTTGCCCGGTAATTAGCTGCAAGTCATGCGACCATCGATTTCGGTATTCAATGAGCCGATCCCGATACCAGTGCAGTCCTGCGGGACGAGGAATTTCTTTCCCCCATCGACTGGGATTAATACCTTCTGTTGGTCCGGCATTGGCTTCCCCCTGCATCCAGATTAAAGCCGCGATTCCAAAATTTTCACCCTTGGCTGCCGCTTGCGCTTTGGCACGGCGGGCATCATCAAGACTCGTTTGATAATAGCCGCCGCCATGCTGCCTGGATTCAGGTGTACGAGGATCAGTCGATTGATCAACGCTGGAAAGTTCGTCAATCAACCGTCCGCCCTGACCTGCATAAGTTACTAAATAATGAGGCGTTTTTTTCTGTCTCTCTTTTAGGTCCCGCTGAGAACTGGTGAAACTGGATTTCAAATGATCAGCCAGACCATTGGCGATTGTCTCACCCAGTCCACCGTTGACAGTTGCAGTGAGTGGCACAAAAGAGAACTGTTCTGCAGGTCGCTCGTGTGGCTTGTCACAATACTTACCATAAGACCAGGTGCGCACACCACGCTGGAACATATAGTTTCCCCAGTCACCATTCGATCGCGTGACAATGGGCAGTGACTCGGCACCTTCACATAAAGATTGCCCCATTAACCAGAGACCAACAATATCACGCTTGATTAGAGGCCGATCCGAAGCTGGCTGCGGTCTCTCTTCGGAAAAACAGTCGGTGACCGACCAAACCATGACGACGACGAAAAGTGTAAGTGGCTTCATTCTGAATGAGGATCCTGGTGCTGATGTGTGAAATGAATTTAAGGTGTCAGATCCCTATGCCGACTGCAACAATAAATGGACCTGCCAGCTTTTTCTCGGCGCAGTATTGTTTTGTTATCCACCGTTATCGACTTCCAATCGTAATGATGGGATCGAGGTCGTGCCGTCGTTTGAAACTACGACGCACGGCTGGCCACGAATCCAGTTTGTCTGAACGAACCTAGATTTTGGATCAGGCATCAGTTGATACTGATACCGCCCAGGAGCTAAATGCAGGTGGTTATGGGCAACACCGGCTTCGTCTGTGACGGGACATTGAAAGCCCCCATCTCCTCCATCGGGACCGATCAACGTCATACCAATAATGACGTTTGAGACGGGCTCACCACGATCAGCAGAAAGCACTTTTACTATCGGAAGGCCGCTGTCGTTCGTCTGCTGATGCAAAACACGATCGTAAAACCTCGTGTACCGATCTTTGGCTTCCCTGTCCTTTGCACACCATAGAGCAAAGACGATCGATGCAATACCCAATGAAGCAAGAAGTCCAGCTACAAATGCTCGTCGAGTTTTCGACATGGCCATAGCGATGATCCCAAGACTGCTCCCGACGTATAGGAGAATTCGATTTGGCGGATAACTTGAATTTAGACTAAATTATTTTGGTGTTATCCATCAACAATAGAGTTCGTAAAATTTTGTTTAGCTAGAAATGAATTGTCAAGATAAAATTCAAGATGATGTGATAAAGAAAGAAGTCAGGTTGAATGACTCGAATCAGTAAAACGGAATTATGAATGAATTTAAGGTGTCAGACCTGAATGACGACTAGAATTGCTTCTTAATTCTTATCTTCAACTTCGGGACGGTATGGTTCTTCCCGCAAGACATGACAAACCTGCAACTTAAGGAAGAAAAGCGGAATAATCCACTCTAGATGTTCTGGTGATTTAAAAACGTATATTGAGAGAACTAAACTAACAGCGCAAACAGTCATTGCCACAGGACGCTGTAAATACAAGGGCATGGCGAGAATGAAGGCGCATGTGATCATCAAATACCCATAAAAAAGTCCAATCCAAAGAAGATCAAAGTTCAGAAAGAAATAGCTTACCAGAAATACTTGAATGATATGCAGCCCTACAAAGTTCATGTGTGCCTTAAAATCATTTCCTTCTCTGAAATTCCAACGCTTGGCAGTTGAAGTTGCGTTAGTGACAACGCCACCGACCATATCCCCGATAAGTATTGCTGCTACCACGTATTGCCCTATTGACCAGTTGAAATTCATGTACAGACCATGAAGTACAACGATAGCTATTCCAAGTAGCGGTAAATATAGTTGGAGGTTTTTTTCAGCTTTTGTTGCTCCCGGGCCAATAAGTTTGTCAATTTGGCCGTAAAAACCCTTGCGGAATTGAGGCAGTTCCCAATCAATTTTCACTATACGCCTCTCTTGTTAATATGTAGTCCCAACGATTCACTTCTCAATGCCTTCCAAGAACAGCTTAACACTCGGTAGAAGGATTTTCTTCAGTGGGCGACCAGTTGCATGACGCATCGTAATACTGCCTTCAAATATCGATGCAAGAGTCCAAGCCGCGTCGACGGCATTTACTTCTCCTCGAATTTCTCCCTTGTCGATGCCCTCCTCGACAATCGCAGTGAATACTTTGATGTATTCAGTAAAGTACGGTTTCAAAATCATTAGGACGTTCCTGTTCCTCGACGCCATCGCCTTAAACTCAGCAAAAATCGGATACAGGACCTTATTCTTCTCAAGAAGGCGCACAAGCCCTTTTGCATAAGTGTCGAGACGTTCCAGGGCAGGACCTTTACTCGCAATCAAATTTCTCACCTCGGGTTGATCACTATCAAAAAGCTGACGAACAAGTGCTTCCACCAGCGCATCCTTGCTGTCGTAATAGTGGTAGACCGCCGCCTTACTCAGCTTCGCTGCCTTGGAAACTTCGTTCATGCTGGAAGCGTGAATTCCATATTTGCTGAACAGCTCAGCCGCAGCCGACAGAATCTGTGGTTTTCGTTCATCGCTGACGTCCGGTTTTGGCATGATGGTCCTGCGTGTATTTCGATTAAGCAAGTACGGCCAGACACGAATCTCAAAATATAAATAACCGACCGGTCGGTATATTATTGCAAAGCAACCAATTGCTGTCAAGAGGAGACTGAAGTGGTAGATGAAAAGGGTTCAGACCCCTATACCGTCTGTCCGAGAACCGGGTTGCATGGGTTTCGTTGGTCCTACCATCATTTTAAGCTCGCTTCGGAAAAGCATAAACTCGCAATGGACTCGAATAGCCCGCCCACAGCACCCGGGTCAAAACTCGCCGATGGTCGCACCGTCGGCCCGGGCACTGAGGTTTTTCCAGACGGTCGCATCAATGGAATCACTGACGCTGCGGCTTGATCCGTCAAGCAGTAACACATTCACAATGCCCGGGTGATAGCTTCGCGAGGTGACTGCTGCGTACGTTGGTCCCATGCAGGTTGCAGTCGGTTTATCCTCACGACACGAGGTATAGTCGATGTCAAAAGTTGTTCCGCTGTCGGCGTGAGTCACCACCGTGTTTGGTGTAAACGTCGTCGTAAATCCGGTCTGATGAACGCGACCATCTACCCACTCTGTATGACCCGTGGGCTGGAATTGACCTCCGAGCGCACTGATACCCGATGGTGTCGGAGCAGTAGGCCCGCCGCCACTACCATCCCGCAGATAATGTGTGAATGCTTTGACTTCGGATGCGGCGAGAGTATTGCTGAGTCCGTCGGTGATATCGGCTGGCGCGAATGCCGAGTTCGGAGTGAACGCCCCGTCGCCGGCTTTCTGCGTTGCGTTGTCCCAAACCTGCCACGTTCCGAAATTGAAGCCGTAGTTGACTGGATAGTCAGTGGGATTTCCGCTGCCGTCGGTTCGAACACGGTCCTGAATCTCGCTCGGACACAGGTACGGTGCCACACGAGTTTTCCTGACGGCGACAGTGGCACTGTCACCGCTTCCGTGCGTGTCCGCAAAGTCGATTAGAGATGCGAGATTCGCCTGCTCAAGATGAGGCAGCAGCCGCGCGTGAACCGACCATTCACCACCATCGGTCGCAAGGTCCGCACAGAATCCTGGCGGAAACCGTGAATGTGTGGACTGATAGTTATGCAATGCCAGCCCGATTTGTTTCAGATTATTCTTACACTGCGTTCGCCGGGCCGCTTCGCGCGCATTCTGCACGGCTGGCAGAATCAACGCGATCAGGATGGCGATGATCGCCATCACGACCAGAAATTCGACCAGTGTAAATCCGCGAATTCGATTACCCATAATCATCTAATCATCCTGTTTTCTCTCCAAACCGAACATTGTAGAGGCATGAGGATCTCTGAGCAACAGAACGCTCGTCGGGATGAATTTGAGCCTCTCGACGTTGTGAGTTTTGTCTGGTACGCTACGATGCGCATCAGCAACAATTAATGGACCTGACACCTTATTCTTTCTCTCAGGTGATGATTTTGCACAAGATCTCCAAATCAACGTCGTCCATCTTGAAAAAATGGAGAAAAATCACCACGCGTTAGACAAGAGCGAACCGCAGCGGTTATAATCACGGCAGTCTATGTCTGAAGCGGTTCCAAGCTGATTCATATAGGAAATCTCTGTTTATGATTTTTTCCAAATTACTGTAGTTAGATTTAGATAAGATTAAAGAAATAATTTTAGGAAAGCTGAGAAATCAAATGGTTCGTGTCCAGTTTGCTTGTATTCTACTTCTAGTCATTTCGCTGATTGTGGGTTGTGGCAGACCTGCTACTCAATCAGCTCCCACAAGTTCGACACCCAAAGATCCTGAAGAAGCAGCATTGCGAACTGTTGCAACAATTTATGGATTTTGTGCGATGAAGCATAAAACTGGTCCCAAGGGTTGGGAAGTGCTTGAAGAGCATGCCTCCAGTTTGAGCAGCCCGGCTCGAGAAAAAGCTCTAGATGCAATCAAGAAACTACAGTCGCTGGGTTATAAGGTTACCTGGGGGATCGACATGCTAACGCTTGTGCAACAGGAGAAGGATCCGAATGAATTTATCATTATTGAATCGCCAGATGGGCGGCTGAAAGCTCCCTTCAGTGGAAATAAAATTATAAAAGAAGAAGTTGATCAAAAAAAGCCAGCTTCTGATACGGAAAATTCTGACTCGGGTGCTCCCAAGTAAGGGCGGTTGTTTTTGGGTTTTCATACTTAGACTATGATATTGAACTCACCTCATAACCCATCTTGACTGATTCCATTTTTGCCCAGGGTCGTGGCCGCGCGTGACCTGCTTTGGATGGTTACAAGATTTTAAATCCGCTGTCATGTCGGTCTTTCCTGATCAACTCCAATTGGGGACGCAAGTCCATATCGTATCAATTGATAATAGGCAGAAGTCCTGATAGATTTAAACAGAATTTGATTCTGTCTATTTAGAGTTAGATATCTTGATACTAATGAATACAAAATATTTAAACACTGATTTAGATTTAAAAAGTTATCAAGAAATTACGCTGCTCGGTAAGTATTTTGATAAACACGCTGATTTGATCCGTTGTGAAAATGATGATGGTGTTTGGTGGGCGGTAGTTGAAGATTCCCATTCAAATCGTAACGCACTTCCAACTGACAATATCAACAATCTTCTTGATGTGATTCAAAATTTGGAGCCTGATCTCAAAGCGATTTTAGATACTTGTCATGTTAAAGATTTTAATATCGGTATAGAAACTGGCAACATTCACGGTTTTAATCTTGGTATCGACCACGCAACACTCAAAAGGATCGTAGATCTTAATTTCACTATTTCTTTCACCACGTATCCAAACTGCGACGAATAACCTAACACGTATGTGGCTTTGTTCGTCAAAGGCGCGTATGTTGATTTGTTGAAAAAGAAAACAGTTTTTTTCTATCATCTGTAACGTTCTGTGTACCGACTTTTGCGTTCTGTCGGACATTCTACTGCAAATAGGGAGGATCTCACTTGAATACATTGGAAGCCATTCGCAATCGTCGTGCGATCAAGCATTTTGACCCGGAACACTCTCTTTCCGAAGCTGAGGAACGTAGCTTGTTCGAGGCAACCATACTCGCTCCGACAAGTTTTAATATTCAGCACTGGCGTTTCGTCGTTCTGCGCGATCCGGAGCTCCGATCACGGATTCGCACGGAATTTGGGAATGACCAGTCGCAGATGACCGATGCGTCCCTGCTTGTGCTTTTCACGGCAGATATGAAAGCATGGCAAAAGCAACCGGAACGATATTGGGTCAATGCTCCGAAAGAGGTTGCTGAACTGCTTGTGGGCTGGATGGGACCGTTTCATGAAGGACGAGAATGGCTGCAAAGGGATGAAGCTCAACGGTCAATCGGTATGGCAATGCAAACGCTGATGCTTGCGGCGCAGGAACTTGGTTATCAGTCTTGTCCCATGATTGGCTTTGACATCGAAAAAGTGGCAGAGCTCATCAATCTACCGGACGATCATGTCATGGGACCGATGGTTGCCATTGGCAAAGGCCTCAAAGATGCATGGCCGAAACCGGGGCAGTTACCTCTCGAAGAGATTGTTGTGGATAACAGCTTCTAGTATCTAGTAATAGAACAATCCGTTGCATCGGAGTCCCGGTCGACGACTTTTAAACTTGCAATTGATAATAGACAGGAATCCTGATAGTTTTAGACAGAATTAAATTCTGTTTATCAATAGTTCTTCCACTTAACCGAACTCTCAAATGGTAACGATCGACAGCGAGTACGTAAACACAGATTTCGATCTGAAATCCGAATCATCGTTCGACATATTGAACAGGGAGCTTTCATCACGATGCCACGGCCTGCATTACACGCAAGGCGACGATGGTCATTATTATGCATGCTTCGAATCAGACGATGATGGCGAAATGTCTGAATCTGGGGCGGAGCGCGACATCCTGCTAATCGTTAACGCTCTCAATATGCTCTCTGATGCCGCGAAGGCGGAACTTGATGCTTGTTACCTCCGTGAATTCAATATAGGATTTCATTGTGGCGACTCGTGGGCTTTCATGCATTCTATACCGCACAACGCAGTAGCGGCTGTCTCAGACGTCGGATGTTCATTGGCGGTGACGCTTTATCCCATGCGTCAACCTGATGGTACTCCACGCTAATGACCATGGCATTCAAACGCCAAAACGTGAAATTACAAAATGTTATATCGGAGTCACGGGTCGCGCGGCTTTTGAAATCAATACTGTTTACCGCGATCTCTTGAATACAGACGTTATTCGACTAGAGCTTACCATGCCGCTTGGGAAAACGAATTGATTGAATCGTTTACGAAATGCAGCAATCTTTCGCGATCATTGGAATTCTACACGGCAGTTCTCTACTTTGCGGTCAAGGTGGCACCAAATTCTGATCCGACGTCATTCGATTCTAAGCATGCCATACTGGAAAATGGTGGTTATCTCTTGCATCTTTCGTCTCACGAAGGCGATGGAGTATTTGGTGGCAAAATCTATGTTCGTGTTTCAGACATCGACGGCTTGTACAGACGATGCGTTTCAATTGGACTCAACACTTTGAACCGAGATTCGCCACCCGCATTGCGAGGTGGCCCGGTGTACTGGTCGTTACTCTTGCCCTCTTACGATATACTCAAACGTTTCCTCAAATGTGCTTTTAAAAGACCATTTTTGTACGCATCATTCACAAAAACCGGTTCAGAGACTAGAATCGGCTGCATATATCGAACTCATTCATTTTGAATGTGTCTCTTTAAGTATCCGTAGTAGTAAATTTGCCAGAACTTAATATAAGACCTTAACTTAGAAGCAGCTATGATTACGATTGTCGATTATGGAATGGGAAATCTGCGAAGTGTCCAGAAAGCCTTTGAAAAGGTGGGCTCACAGGCGGTCATCAGTTGCCGACCGGAAGAAATTTCGCAGGCGTCTAAATTGGTGCTCCCTGGTGTGGGAGCCTTTCGAGACGCAATCCATGCTTTAAAAGAGCAGTCGTTAGTCGAACCCATTCTGGAGCAGATTCAATCCGGCAAACCCTTTCTGGGAATATGTCTGGGTTTGCAACTGCTCTTCGAAACCAGTTATGAAGACGGAGAATACGCAGGGTTGGGCGTGATTCCGGGAAAGGTGGTCCGTTTTCAGGATCAGCCCGGTCTGAAAATTCCACACATGGGTTGGAATCAGATTGAACCAACGGCCCCTCATCCCATTCTGGCGGGCATTCCTGAACAGGAATATTTCTATTTTGTGCACAGTTATTATGTTGCCCCTGAAGAGGAATCGGTTGTCGCCGCTTACACTGATTATGGCTGTCGCTTTGCTTCGATGGTTGCCCGCGATAACATTGTCGCTGCCCAGTTTCATCCTGAAAAAAGTCAAAGTGCAGGATTGAAACTATTGGAAAATTTTGCTTCATTCTAGTTCGAGACAATTCGAATTAAACAGGAATCTAGAAAGACTGATCAGCTATGGAAATTTTGCCCGCCATCGATATTCGAGGAGGCAAGTGTGTGCGTTTGCGACAAGGCGATTATGGCCAGGAAACCGTCTTCGGTGATGATCCGACCGAAATGGCACTCCGCTGGGCAGAGGGAGGCGCACAACGTTTGCATCTGGTGGACCTCGATGGCGCCAAGGCTGGGAAACCCGTCAATCATGACGTTGTCAAGAAGATCGTGGATGCGGTTTCGGTGCCCTGTCAGATGGGAGGTGGAATCCGAGATGAAGCCGCGATTCAATTGATGCTGGATGACGTTGGCATTGATCGGGTGATTGTGGGAACGCAGGCGTTGAAAGACCCGCAATGGTTCAAAGAAATGGTACAGCGTTATCCCCAAAGGCTGGCATTGGGTCTGGATGCCCGCGATTCGAAAGTTGCTACCGAGGGCTGGCTGGATGTCTCTGAAACTTCAGCCCTTGATTTGGCGAAAGAGTATGTTGGCGTCGAGCTGGCTGCCGTCATTTATACAAACATTGCCAATGATGGCATGATGCAGGGTGTCGATGAAGCCACGATTCAGGACATGATCCAGTTGACAGAACTCGGGTTACCCGTCATCGCTTCGGGGGGAGTCACTACTCTCAAAGATGTTTCACGTCTGGCGGAAGTCAATCAACAACATCCTCGATTAGTGGGAGCGATCATTGGTCGTGCCTTATACGAAGGAACCATTGAAGTCCCCGCCGCCATTGCCGCCACAAATCAGTAATCGATTTTGGCAGTAGCAGGAACAGATTGCCTTCAATCATGAATGACGTTGATCGTAGAAAGCTGTTCCGAGCCCGACTCTTAATACTTTTGGCTTCCGTATTGTGGAGTCTGAGCGGTCTGTTTATTAAGTCGCCACCTTTCTTGTCCATACCTGAGGCAGACCGCGGGCTGATTCTGGCTTGCTATCGAGTCTTCTTTGCAGGGTTATTCCTGCTGCCGTTTGTCAAATTAAACCAAATCCGTTGGCGCCCTGTTTTGATACCTCTCTTGGTTACCTTTGGTTTGATGAATCTACTGTTTATGGTCGCAATGACCAAGACATCAGCGGCGGCCGCGATTTTTCTGCAGAATACAAGTGTGGCGTGGGCGATGCTGTTTGGTTTTCTGCTTTTGAAAGAGAGAATTGAACGAGGATCGATTCTCTCCATTTTGATTGTAATGTTAGGGATTGGTTTTATCGTGTTTGCCGATGGCGCGGGCAAAAATTTTATGGGAAATCTGTTTGCGTTGTTGAGTGGGATTACTTATGCGCTGGTTGTTATTTTCTTTCGAATGTTGAGAGATGAACATCCCGCCTGGCTGGTTGCGTTATGTCTGTTGTTTTCTTCCGCACTGGTCGCTCCCTGGGCGCTGACACTGGGAATCTCTCTCACTGGTGTGCAATTTGGTCTGATTGCTTTAATGGGTGTGGTTCAGATGGGAGCCCCGTATGTGATCTTTTCCCACGCGGTCAAAACAGTCAATTCACAGGAAGCGGCACTATTGGTGCTGGCTGAACCGATTTTGAATCCGATCTGGGTCTGGATATTTTGGGGTGAGACTGTCTCGTTCACAACGCTTGTTGGCTGTACGTTGATTGTTCTGGGGTTAGTAGTGCGATTTTTGTTTTTCAGACCAAAGTTGATTTTGGAACCGAATCCGAATCAGCCTTGAGAGAGCTTCACTGTTTGCATCTCATGGTAGCGTGCTCCCTGCGATTTGAGTTCCGACTGATAAAATTTGATTGTATCAATCGTGGTTTCACCCCATTCTGCGTTTCGCCGATCCTCTAAAATTTGAAACAGTTCATCCGGCGGTTGAGTTTTGATACGGGCCAGTGTGAGATGTGGATGAAAACTTTTGCGTTCAGGAGCATAGCCCAGTTTCCCTGTTTCTGTTTCTAAATACTCTGCCATGTCTGTTAAAATCGTAGCATTGGCAGTGATACCTGCCCAAATCACATTCGGGCGGTCAGGGCGGGGGAATGCACCCAGGCCTTTGAATGCCAGTTTTGTACGTGAGAATTGAGTTCGCATTGTTTTCAGAATCGAACTAAGGGGCATGATGTCATCTAAATCAGTCGGACCCAGAAACTTCAATGTAATATGCATCTGATTTACGGGAATGGGTCTTACGCCTGAGCCTAGTTTTTCCAACTTGGGCATTAGTTTTTTGAGGCCGCGCGGAGGTTGAATGGGGATTGCGATAAAAGTGCGGGTACGATTCGTATGCATCATGAGTCAATTTGTATTTCTGTCAGCATCGCAGAAATTCGATTTCCCTATTTCTTTTTCTGGTTCCAAAGTGCTTTCAATTGATCGAAACCTTGTAATGGCTGCTCGCCCGATTTCATTTCATCCGAAAGTTTAGCCGCAGGAGGCTTCTTCTTTTTCGGACTTCGTTTCTTTTTGGGTCTCTGCTCAGTTTGACTCGATCCAGGGGGAGTAGTCTTTTTTTTGTCGAACTGTTTTTGAGGAGCCTTCGGTTTCGAAAAGGATTCTTTTTTCGATTGGCGATCCGTGCCTGGTTTGATCAGTGTCAAAGACACCCGGCGCCGTTCCAGATCTACACCCAAAACCCAGGCGGTAATCACATCACCCACGGATACAAACTGATAGGGATTTTCAATGAAGTGAGTAGCCATTTCGCTCACATGAATGAGTGCGCTGTCTTTTAAACCAACATCGACAAACGCACCAAAATCAACGACGTTCAGAATGGTTCCCTGCAACTCCATGTCTTTGACCAGTTGTTCAAGTTTTAAAACTCCTTTCTTGAAAATTGGTCCGGGTAAGTCGGAACGGGGATCGCGCCTTGGTTTTCCAATCGCCTCCAGAATATCTTCCAGAGTTGGTAAGCCAATCTTGAGACTTTCACTCAATTGCGTTTTGTCTACCTGAGAGACCTTTTCAATAATCGCAGCGCGATCGTTGGCTGACGTTTTCAGGCTGTCTTGCGGTAGATCGAGTTGTGTGAGAACTTTGTGAGCATGTTCATAACTCTCTGGGTGAATCCAGGTCGAATCGAGAGGTTCATCGCCTTCATCAATTTTCAAAAAACCAGCTGCTTGTGTAAAAGTGGCTTCCCCAATTCCAGCGACATCGAGAAGTTGTTTTCGATTCAGAAAAGAACCGTGATTGTCGCGCCATTCGGTGATTCGTCTGGCGATCAATTGATTCATACCTGAAACATGTCTCAGTAATGACGCACTGGCGTTATTCAGATTCACGCCGACATAATTAACACACGATTCAATCACCTCATCCAGTGATTCTTTAAGACGCTTCGAATTGACATCGTGTTGATACATGCCGACGCCCAGATGTTGAGGATCGATTTTTACCAGTTCACTCAAAGGATCCTGTAATCGTCGCCCGATAGAAATGGTACCTCTGATTGTCGCATCCAGGTCGGGGAATTCTTCACGTGCCACCGGGCTGGCAGAATAGATGCTGGCCCCCGCTTCGTTCACGATTAAATATCGTGCTTCGGGTAAGTTCTGCTCGATCATCTCTGTAATGATTTCTTCCGTTTCGCGGCAAGCAGTGCCGTTACCAATGGCAACCAGTTTGCATTCGTGTTCCTGCATGAACTCAGCTAATTTGTTGCGTGCATAATCTTTTTTCTCTGCAGAACCCGTGACATATACCAAGTCATTCGCCAGGCAATTTCCCAGTTCGTCAAGTACTGCGAGTTTGCAGCCGGTTCGTAATCCGGGATCGATGGCCAGGATGCGTTCGCCTCGCAAGGGAGGCTGGAGCAGTAAGTTTTTTAGGTTACTGGCAAAAACGGAAACAGCATGTTTTTCTGCTTTTTCGGTTAGCTCGCGGCGGATTTCGCGTTCGAGGCTGGGCAGGATCAAACGTTGTTGCGCGTCGTTGATCACCTGTGTCAGAAATTTTGCAAAGCGATGATGACTTAAATTCAATTGGCGGGCGATTGATGTGCAGGCAGACTCTTCGTCCCATTCAAAGCGGACGCGCAGTGCGCCTGACTTTTCTCCTCTGTTCATCGCTAATGTGCGATGATGAGGCACCTTGACAACATGCTCTGAGAACTTAAAGTAATCGCGATATTCCTGACCAGACTCTTCAGCGTTCTTGGTGGCATTCGCAACAAGACGTCCCGATTTCCAGGCAATCTTGCGCGAGATTTCACGTACGTCGGCATCTTCACCAATCTTTTCCGCCAGGATGTCAGCAGCCCCCTTTAATACCTCATCCGTTGTGCGGGCTCCTTCTTCACCTTTCGTATATTTTAACGCTTCTTTTGAGAGATCCTCAATGTGAGCGTCACCTTTCCAGATCGCATCAGCCAATGGTTCGAAACCACGCTTTCTGGCAGTCGCGGCACGGGAGGTTCTTTTGGGACGATAGGGGCGATATAGATCTTCAAGACGTTTGAGTGTATCGGCTTTTTCGATTTCTGCTTTTAACTCAGGAGTGAGTTGTTGTTGTGCTTCAATTAAACGCAGGATTGTGGAAGCACGTTCCCAAATTTGTCGTTTTGATTGTACCCGCTTTTGAATATCGCGAATCTGAACTTCATCCAGATTGCCAGTTCGTTCTTTTCGGTAGCGTGTAATAAAGGGAACCGTATTCCCTTCATCCAGCAATGCAATCACATTGAGAATTTGCTGTGAGGAGAGATTCAACTCCAAAGCCATTTGCTCTGCATCGTGTTCAGAGAAATGCTTGTTTGACTGATTCGATTTTATCTCAATCGTATCCATCCCGATCTCGATTCGTTCCGATCAATTAAGTTTATTAAACTCAGATTTTGAATTTGATTCAATAACAGGATCTACTGACAAACCATTTATTAAGAATAACGATTTTAAGAAAAAATAGAAACGGTAACACGGTATCATCCAATGAGAGGACTGCGCGACATTTCTGGAGAGTGTAATGGGGAATGCTCAAGTTTGATAGGCTTAAGTGGCCCAAAAGATGCCTTGCGAAACCGGATTCCACTTTGAAAGTAAGTGACTCATCCGCTTTTTGTGCTTCACAATTCTTATGTCTTTAACATGTGTGGTTACTTAACAGTACAAACAAATTTGCGCATCACATTTCAGCCAACTTTTTTCTGCTGATTGTCTGTAACAGGAATTAGGGTGACATCGCTTAACATGTTGTGAGTAAGCCATCTCAAGCCTTTTGCTTTTAGTGTATGTAATTATCTCTCTTATTCTTTCGATAGAATCGTTTTTCTCGTTAGGACCGAACCTTTTGTCTGCCGATACAAAGACAAAGGGATAACCTCAAATGGTTATCGGTCTGACATGCGCAAGAGGGGCCTTCGCGTACTGACGAGTGATTCTACCACGATCAAATTAAGGGGGAGATGGCATGACGACTGCCGTCAAAGTAAACACGTATCTACTTATCTTATTAGTGGTTAGCTTAGCAACTACTGCCGAAGCCGAAGCAGGCTGGCCTTGGCATTCTAAAGAAGAAAAAGAAGCGAAGTGGGCAGAGAAAGCTGCTCGCCCTGTTGGCTCCCGACAAAAATACAAATTTGGTGAGCTTTGGCCGCCAGTTCCCCGACCTACTGGACCAAAACGGCACTTTTGGAACAAATACCATCATGCTCACTATTGGCCGTATCCCTATAATTGTGAAGACCAGGCTTACGTGCGTGACATCATGGCACGACAGATACACAATGGATGGACCGATCAAACAACGCTTTATGCTTATCACTTTGATAAAGATGGAAACAAGTTGACAGAAGCAGGTTTAATCCATTTACGTTGGATTTTGGAGCATGCTCCTGAAAACCGTCGCGTGATTTTTGTTCAGACAGCAGATCATTCCATTGCGAGTCAGGAACGACTGGCAAATGTCCAATATGCGGCTTCTGAGATGTCAGGTGGTCAAAGTGTTCCCTCGGCAATGCTAAGAGTCACTCCTGCATATGGTCGTCCGGCACGTGAAGAAGACCTGAAATACCGAGCCTATGTGGGTTCTATTTTAGCGCCGCGAATTCAGTACACAGCCGGTGGAGGTTCAGCCGCTAATGGGGGGGAATAACTCCTGTTTTTTTCTGCTGCGACTTCGTTGGTATTTCTAATTCACTTTAGTGTAAACGTTAACTAAAATGATTGATCGACCTACGGAAGACGAATCTCAGAATCCACCCGATGATTCCATTTTAGAGTATATGAAAGGCACTCCGAAAGAGACAGGCTCAGAAGAGGAGCCTCGATATACTGCGAAGAACCACGATCTCTCTGATTTGTATAACGACTTGTTTCAGAAAAAAAAACCGACTGAGGACCCACAAAAAGTCCTTGTGAAAGAGCAACCGGAAGAGGCCATTCCTTTAGATGATGGCCAATATGAGGGCGAGTCGATTCCAGCACCACAGACGCTGGAAGAGAGTGGCTTGTCCTTAATGCAGTTGTGCAATCTGGTTTTGAAACAACTCTATTTGCAAGGCAGTGCTCTGGGAATTGAAATCTCTCGTAGCGCACACCTTCCGTTTGGGATTATCGATGAAGCATTGATTTTTCTGAAAGAAGATAAATGTATTGAGGTGAGTTCAGGTAAGATGATCGGTCGATCTTCGTATCGTTTTAATCTGACTGAATTGGGACGTATTCGCGCACGGGAAGCGTTTGAACAATGTCGCTATGTCGGACCTGCTCCGGTTCCACTCCATGATTATGTGCGTCAGTGTCGTTTGCAAACTGTCACAGGCATTGATTGTACTCCCGAGAAATTAGAGCATGCATTTGAGGATTTCATCCTGCGCGAAGGACTTTTGAACGAATTGGGTCCCGCAGTTTGCAGTGGACGTTCGATATTTATTTATGGTCCACCCGGGAATGGTAAAACATTGATTGCAAAAGGATTGGGGCAATTTCTGAATCGTCAGGGCGGAGATATCTACGTGCCCTATGCATTGCAGATGGAAAACAGCATTATCACGCTGTTTGACCCAACGATTCATCAAACAACCGACGATCTTGAATTACAGGAACGGAGTTTGGTTGAAACTCAAAATGCCGACAGAATTTCAAAAATGAAAGGCTGGGATAAGCCAGAATGTGACCTGCGCTGGCGACGAATCAGACGGCCGGTTGTGATTACCGGTGGCGAGCTGACCTTAGAGATGCTCGATTTACGTTACAATCAATCCAGCAATTATTATACGGCACCACTTCACATCAAGGCGAATGGTGGAGTGTTTCTGATAGACGATTTTGGGAGACAGCTGGTCAGCCCCAAAAACCTTCTCAACCGGTGGATTTTGCCGCTTGAAGACCGAGTGGATTACTTGACGCTGGCAACAGGTAAAAAATTCTCAGTTCCCTTTGAACAGCTGATTGTCTTCTCAACAAATTTGGATCCGAAGGATCTTGTAGACGAAGCCTTTCTACGGCGGATTCGACATAAAATTCAGATCAGCGCTCCCTCCCGGCAGATCTTTACCGAAATTTGCAAGCTGTGTTGTCGTCAGCGCGACATCGAATTTGATCCATCTTTTGTAAACTACCTATATGATAATTGCTATCGTCAGGGAAAAGCTCCCAGATCAAGCGACCCGCGAGATTTACTGGAGATTATTCAGTCAATCTGCCGATTTAAAGGACAGAAACCCATCATTTCCACCCAACTAATCTCAGAAGCAGCGCAACGTTTCTTCTGTCAAATATAAGTTCCTTTCTTACATCGCTTGATTGAACCTTTCAGATAAGGTCATAAAGCAACTGGATTCTTTCATTTTATTCGTACCTGCCAATTGCTGTTTTTCCATCAATTGGAAATCACAATACGAATGGGTAGTGCCCCATCAGAAAATGATTGATTCGCAATTCACGTCTTTCACGTGCACCTCATGGAGGTAATGAAATGTCAGTACGGATGACTAAACAAACATGGATTACTGGAATTGCCTGTGCCTTACTACTCTGTAATGGTTGTTCTTCGATGCGTCAGGGATCAGTTGCCAGTACAGATGAAGCACCGACCAGTTTGAAAGATAAAATTTTTGTTGCGAAACAAAAACTGAAAGATCCAGACAAGTTTTACATTACGCATGGTCAGCTTCAGGAAAAAATGGGCGATGTGAAAACAGCGCGTTCTTCCTATGAAGTTGCTTTGGGGCAAAACCCAAAATCAGTAGAAGCTGTGTTGGGACTCGCCCGCTTAGATCAGGTTGCCGGTGATAAAGCTTCTGCAGAAAAAGGATTTCAAAAAGCGCTCGAGATGGCGCCAAAGGATCCCAATGTCCGTGCCAGCATCGGTCAATTTTATGCGGCTGAGAAAAAGTGGGATCAAGCGGTCGCTCTATTAAATGAAGCAGTGCAGTCTGCTCCAGCAGATAAAAACATTCGTTATCAACTGGGAATCGCAATGGCCTCTTCTGGTGACTATCAGGGAGCAATGCCCCATTTGATTCGTGCTGTGGGTGAAGCAGAAGCCCATTATAACATTGGCTACATTTTAAGAGATCGAGGACAGCTACAGGCGAGTGAGCAGCAGTTCCTCCAGGCAGTCTTATTGAAACCGGAATTCAACGAGGCGCAGTATTGGCTCGACGAAATTCGTCGAGAGAAAGAAAATCGTCTGATGTTAGCAGGAGTGACATCAGGTGAAACGAAAGGCCTCAATGCGGGAGCCAAACAGGTTTCGTATTCCAATTCACAAGCAAAAAAACAAAGGTCAGCTCAAGTCAGGCAACAAAAATCGGGTGCTGTACAAGGCATGAGCCGAGCAAGCGTATCACCACAAAAACATAAATTGGGATCCAATGCGAAATCAGCCGCGCCACCTGCGAATTTGACTGCTGAACAACTGGAACAGTGGCGTAATCAACGAAAGTTTTAATTCAGAGACATCGAATAATAATTGTATCAAAAAAAACAAACCCTGGTAATTACCAGGGTTTGTTGCGTTGATGGCCAGTGATTTTCAATTAGGCGGAAGCAGTTGCAGCCTGAAGTTCTATCGCCAGTTTTCCACACAAGCGTTGTAGAAGTGCAATTGAGTCTCGCGCCTGTTCTTCTGTCATCGTCATGGGGGGACTGACGCGTAATACGTTGCCGGCCAAAGCACCCAGCAGGTGGATGCCGTCTCCACCCTCTTCACCAAGGTAACAGGCTTTGACAAACTCGATAGCGACTTCCTGGCTGGTTTTACCACCCAGTTCGGCGCACTCAATTCCAAACACCATTCCTTCTCCGCGAACTTTGGCGATGACCCCTGTTTCTTTCAGACTTTGCAGGCCTTCGATATAGATCTTCGAAAGTTTCTGAGTATTCTCCATTACATCCGTATTTTCGAATTCATCAAGTGTCGCTAACACGGAAGCAGAGGAGACGGGGTTTGCACTCCAGGTGTCGGATGCTTCCCCATACTTCAGGCAGGAAATAACATCAGAGCGTCCCACAGTCGCAGCGACAGGAATTCCATTTCCCAGCCCTTTTCCGAGTACTACGAAGTCAGGTTCAATCTGGTATTTTTCGAAGGCATACATGCATCCGGTACGCCCAAAGTTCGCTTGAACTTCATCCAGAACTAACATGATATCATGCTCACGGCAGAAATCCTGCAATACTTGATGGTATTCAACCTGTGGATGGTAACTTCCTCCTCCACCAAGATAAGGTTCGGTGATCAAACAGTTAATCCGGTCGCCATAGGCATTCCAGAGTTCTTCCAGCTCATTCCGATATTTGTTTGTATCCAGAGGTTGATCACATTTGGTGATATCATCACATTCCGTCCGAGGGAAACTGATAAATTTCACATGGGGATCTCGATCTGGATCTGTCTCTGATCCGGTGACTGCACCAGCCAACCCTTTTTTACCGTGAAATCCATAACGTGTTGCCAGGATAATGTCTCGCTCGGGATCCCGGTGCAAACAAGCCCAAAGTGCCTTTTGCACTGCTTCTGAACCTGAAGCGGCCCAGATGACCTTGTCGCAACGATTGCCTCCCTTGAAGGATTGAATATTGGCGATGAGCCGTTTGCTGGCTTCCGTTTCAATTTCAGTGACGGCGTTATAGGCGGTGAGTGTGACTGCTTCAAAGTAATCACCTTCCCCTTCGCCGGTAATGTGTTCGGGTTTCCAGCCAAGATACTCACTGAACCGCTTCATCCAGCGTCGAGGGTTGTGCCCTAAATTTGCAACGAGCACACCCGAGGTGAAGTCATACAGACGACGTCCTTCAGGCGTCCAGTGAAAGCAACCTGCTGATTTTGCGAGCACCGCTTGACTGGGAGTGAATGTCCGTAAGGCCAAGGGTTCTGTCTGAAACAAATCCTGACGAATCGCGTTCGATTGATTTTCGTTATCAAATTGAATGGCTGTGGTCATAATTTTCTCTTTTGATTTAGGATGATAAAGGGACACTAAAGAATGTTTTAAAGAGTGAAAAATTCCATAAAGTTTAAACCGTACCTTCGTAAAGCACTTCTGCCTCCGATGAGCCTGGACTGAAGAGGACCAGGCCGCCACGTTTGTCGTTAACACGGACGACGCAATCCGGTTCACCTTGAACGTGTTTTTCGAGAATCGCTTCCAATGCCTGCACGGCTGCAACTGTCTGGCGGTCAGCCGATAAGTCGTTGTAACTTAATCCTCGTACTTCTTCCAGACGCTGTTGGCGTTCCGCTGAGGGACCGCCATGCTCAATGAAAGCGACCTCACGAACAAAACGTTCGATGACCTCAATGCCATAACCACGCTGTGAACGGGTTCCCCAAGGTTCGACAAAAGTGCCGTTATAATGGTTGTTCATCGAGTTTTTGAGTGTGAATGGTGTTTTCTCTTCTACCGTACACTCAACACCACGTTTGCGGGAATGGCCGTTCCATAACCCGTTGTCGAAACGAAATTGAACTTCCTGTTCGACATAACCGGGAAAATTATCCGGAGTGACCCATGACGTGTGAATATCAAAGGCGGCTTCGCGTCCGGAGTCATATTCGTAAACCATCCGCATCTGGCAACTATCCCAGGTAGGACCATCTTTCTCGCCAACCAAACCACGTTGACCTGATGCGGTAATCGTCTTGAGTTTTCCACCAAACGTAAAATCAATCAGTTTGATATAGTGAACGGCAACATAAGTACCCGGATTACGGCCGGTAATCCACTGTGCAAATTGACTGCCAGAGATAGACTTGGGCTCCAGTAAAGAGCAATAACCATTATTGACGTGTTGTAGTACATCGTCATGGACGAGCGTTCTCAGTTTTTTATGATCGGGATCGAGCAGCTTATGGTAAACAATTTTGGCAGCAACATTGTTTTCCTGAGCAAGTGCAGTCAGTTCATCCAGTTCCTGCAATTTTAGAACCGAGGGTTTTTCAACGATCAAGTGTGTTCCAGACTCGAGAACTTTCTTACAGGAATCAAAGTGGCGATCATCGGGAGAAGCAACACAGGCAAAATCCAGTCCTGAAGCAACCATCTGTTCAATCGCATTGTTTCCGGAGAAGCTTTGAAATCCTCCCACTTTTTCACCGCGTTCAGCCAGATACTTCTCGGCACGAGCACCGGTTCGCGTAGCGACCGCCTCCAGTGAAATCTCAATGGGACCTGTGGTGCGTTGGTAGATGCCCGTTTCATGGGCTGTTTCAAAGAAGGGGCGATATGTCTCATCAACAATCATCCCAAATCCGACCAAACCAGCTTTCAGCTTGTTTTCTTGTGTTTTTGAACTCATGAAATATTCCTAAGTGAATTCAGATTATGTGGATTTAAAGTCTGTAAAATTCATATAATCTGTTATAATCAGGGTTGTGTGAATCTTTCGCTCAATGTTATTCTCTTGAAGTGAATGCACTTTATGCGTTTGCTGAGGGATTGTCAAGTCAATCAGAGGGCTTTGTCAATCAAAGAAGCTGATCTCGCAATGTCCGTTCTGGCTATTTTAGTGATCGATCGATTTCGAACGTTTCAGATGAAATGAGGTTCGCGTGACTAATGACGTTTCTTTACTATCCGATTTGAGTGAACAAAATGTTCGTGAAGACGATGAGAGTCTTTCTCTTGTCGATGAGGTTTATCAGAAACTGTTACTCAGGATCATTCGTTGTGAACTTCCCGGTGGGACAGAACTGAAAAGTACGCAATTAGCACGTGAACTTAGTGTGAGCCGAACTCCAGTAGTACAAGCTTTAGCCCGTTTACAGGCTGATGGAATTGTGATTCAGCAAAAGAACCATCGTGCCGTTGTCAGAGAAGGGGCTGAGAACTGGCTAGTCGAAATCCATGAACTGCGATTGTTATTAGAACCCTCCGCTGCTGCGATGGCCGCACAAAGGATTACTGAAGCAGAATTGTCACGCTTGGAAAACCAGGCGGCTGAAGTCAAAGCCTGTCAGCAGCAGTATGAAACGGGAGACCGTTCTAGCGAACACTTACAGAAGTGGAGTACTGGATCTCGTTCGTTTGACTACGCTTTACATCTGGCCATTGCCGAATATTGTGGGAATTTACCAATTTCTGAAGCCATTCATAAATGCTGGAGTTATAAGCGGGTTTCCTATTCCGCAGCTGAAGAAACTCCAGAAATTATGACGCGGGGCTTATATGATCATACTGTTCTCCTGGATTCCTTAAAGAATCGCGACTCTGAAACCGCTTCTGTTGCCATGGAGATGCATTTACGAAATGCTTCTCGAATGCGACCCGATCGCTTGATTGTTTGACAGGTGCAACTGGTAGTTCGATGATCAAAATGATGAAATGCAGTTGAAAAGCGAGTGCGATCTTCTCCTGGCTCTTGAAAGTTATCCCAAACCTGTCAAAAATGGCTCCGACGAAGACAGTTTCGTTGGTTTACTCTATTATCCGCTTTAGATTTTGAAACAAAAGGCAAAAATTCGTCATGTCAGACAACCCACGTGTGATTTTAAGTGCATTTGCAGATGAAGCAGCAAATCATAAAACAGCAATTGAACAAATGGTGGCACTCTCTGCTTTAGGGCTGAAATATTACAGTCCTCGGTTTATCGATGTGAAAGGTGATGGAAACGTCAAACATGTCGTGGATTTGAATAAAGCGGAATATAAACAGCTACTCAAGCTGCATGATGAGTATGGCATGAGCGTCACCAGCATTGGAGCCCGTGTTGGAAAGATCAAACTGGTTGATAAAGATGATGGCTCTCATAATGTGTTTGTACCTTTCAAAAAGTACTTGAAAACAGAAGTTGCAAATACCATTAATGCCGCCACCACGTTGGGAACGAAGTTGATTCGAGGTTTTTCTTTTTATCCTCCCAAAGGAGAAGATCCCAAGCCCTACATGAATCAGGCCGTCGACCAGATTGGTCAGATTGCCGATCTTTGTGCGAAAAAGGGTTTGATTTACGGTCTCGAAATCGAGCCGAACTTAATAGGAGAAACCGGACCATTGCTGGCTGAGCTGGCGCGCAAAGTCAAACGCGCTAACATGGTAACCATTTATGACGGCGGGAATATCGCGGCGCAGAATAAAGACGCAATGCAGTGTTTGAGCGAGTTTCATGATATGAGCAAATCGATGGGTTGGCTGCATATCAAAGACTATGCCGTCGATTCTGATTTGGAATGGACCGGTGTTGTCGATGAAGAACGCTTGAAAAACTTTGTACCTGCAAACGTTGGTGATGCCGGGCACGAATTTGTGTTACGTGAACTGCGTACGATTCTTCCAAAAATGGAGAAAAAAATGAAGAAGCTGGGGGCGCCCGGCGTCTTCCTGGAAGTAGAACCACATTTGAAGGGTGGAGGACAATTTGGCGGGTTTAGTGGACCCGACGGCATTGGAGTGGCGGTAAGAGCCCTTTGTTCGGTTCTCGATTATGTCGGCATTGATTATGATCTACGAACCTTCAAAGATATCCAGATTTTACGCGGTTTCTAAATCCCCTTTCAATGAGTATCGAATGGTAGGTATTCCTGGTTCAAGAGAAAACCGTGGTTGCCTGCTGTATTTGTTACAATTACACTAAAGTCGTTCAAGAGTAAAAACAATGTCTTTTGATCCTCAGCATTTGCAGGACATTATCGCCTGTCCGAAAACAAAAGCAAAACTGGTGTGTGATGGTGATTTTCTAGTTTCTATCGATCCAGCATCGCGATTGAGGTATCCTATCAAAGATGGGATTCCGGTGATGCTGGTGGAGGAAGCGACCCAAGTTCCTCAGGAAGAGTGGGCTGAAATCATGAAACGCAATGACCGAAATCCTGTTTCAGGAGAGTTAGTTTCCTGAACTAAATTCCTAACAGAGGAGAGAAACTGATGGATGCATGGCAGAAATTTCTAGCTTGGAATTGTTTCATCAGATTCTCATTTTATGTTCTGGTAAGTTGTTGGTTAACGCTTCCTCTGATCGCAGATGAACCTGCGACAGCAACTCAGAAGCAGAGCCAGCAGGATTCAAAAAAAACGCTCTATACTTATCAGCGGGATCATGACCCGAATGGTATCGGTAAATTCTATCGGGGACGCGAAATCGCCCGTGTAATGGGTTATCAGGGAGCTCCCTGGCTGGAACGCAAAGCACGCGAGCAGGAAGAACGACTGTCTTTGCTCCCGAAAGCATTGAAGCTGAAGCCCGGCATGGCGATTGCAGATATCGGTGCGGGCAGCGGCGTCATTTCCGTGATTCTAGCCGATCATGTGAGCCCTGACGGTAAAGTTTACGCAGTGGATGTTCAAAAAGAGATGCTGGAACTGCTTAACAAAAAACTTGAAAAACAAGGTGTCAAGAATATTCATCCCGTGTTGGGAACTCAGAAATCACCTGGACTCAAGCCAGAATCAATTGATTTAGCGATTATGGTAGATGTATATCATGAATTTGAATTTCCCTTTGAAATGATGCAGGAAATTTCAAAAGCATTAAAGCCGAAAGGGCGTGTGGTGCTGGTGGAATATCGCAAAGAAGACCCCGCTGTGCCGATCAAACTCGTACATAAAATGTCTGAGGCACAAGCGAAGAAAGAAGTTTCCCGACCAGAGCTGAATTTGAAATGGAAAGAGACTATCGGGATCCTGCCTCGGCAGCATATTCTGGTTTTCGAGAAAACCGCAGCAAAATAAAATCTGATCTGAAGATCATATCAAGTCTACTCCACACACTGAAAACAAATTCCTGGCTGAGATCGACTCGCTGAGACAAGCTCCTTTAACCGGTGAAGATCAAGCTGAATCCTGTATCGTTTCAACACTATCCCTCCTGCCTCTCTCCTTCTCAAAGCGATGAATCCAAAAGGACCGATAAAACCGTTTGTTCTGTTTGGAATAGTTTGCTTGAGAGACCTCTTACTTCGATTCTTTCGTGTTCCAATTTCATGGCAAAATATTGGATTTATAGCGAAAAAGCGTCCGATCAACAAAAGTATGAGTAGGTAGAACTACTATAAGACGCGCTAAAAACAAGCAATAACGTGTGAAAATATCTGAAAATGTGAATACGTCCATCTATGATTTTGGCACTGAAGAATAGATAGGTTTAGGTTCAGTATGCAGCTTTTGAACTTGCTCGATGAGCAGAGGCAATGGTCTCCGTGCATTCTGTATGTGGATGACCAGGCAAACCATTTTGTTGAATTTGAGAGAATTAATACTGAAGAGGGATATGAAATACATCATTGTCTCGATGTAAAAAATTCATTGTTGAAGGCATTAGAACTTAAGCCAGACATTATTATCTTAAGCCTCGAAATCCAGGAGATGGATTTGATTGAGGTGATCGGGTTTTACAAATCACACGCAGTACTCGCCAATACTGCGATTATGGCTACATCTCAGTTCCAGGAATCGGAGAAAATAACCATCGCGCTTGCGAATGGCGTCGATGATTTTTTGCTGCGACCTTATTGCCCGGCACTTGTTCACAAACGCATTCGAAATATACTCCAGATCATTGCCAATCAGAAGTCTGACCGAATTCAGATGGCACTGAGCAATGTGCTCGAAGAATCATTAAACGAGATTTATATTTTTGACGCCGAATCTCTGCAGCTTTTTTATGCGAGTCGGGGTGCCACAAAAAATCTGGGTTATACTTCGCAGGAACTCAATTCGATGACTCCTTTTCAATTAGTGAAGGAAGATTTCAGAGCGCAACTTGAAGAGGTATTTCATTCATTATTAGAGAGCCAAGATTCCCAAACATTTCTCAATTCAGAATTTAAGAGAAAGGGAGGGACTTGTTATCCTGCTGAAGTTTATCTTCAGAGAACTACCGTTTTTTCTAAACCGGCGATTGTGGCTCTGGTGATGGATATCACCAAATTGGTACAGGAACGAGAGCAGGTCGAGCGGTTGGCACGCGCTATTGAATCAAGTGCTGATGCAGTCTTTATTACAGACACAACAGGCATGATTACATATGTCAATCCGGCTTTCTCTGAACTTTATGAGTGGTCGGCTGCAGACGCTCTCGGGCAGACTCCGCGTTGTCTCAAGAGTCATCTCAATCCGGAAGAAACATATCAGGAAATATGGAATCAACTACTTTCAGGAAAGACCTGGAAGGGAACGTTAATTAATCGCCGCAAGGTAGGTCAAACGGTTTCAAGTTTACCCTTATTAGGTCAGAGTTCACGGCAGGAGAAAAACTGGCTGGAACAATATCGTTGGGTACACATGACGGTTTCCCCGATCTATGATAAACAGGGAGAATGTATCTCCTACGTGGCGGTGCAGAGAGATATTACGAATAAGGTTTTGAGCGAGAAAAAGCAGTCTCAGAAACATCTTCAAGCTGTCATTCGAGCCAGAGTTGCAAAAAGCTTACAACAACAGACGTCTTTGAAAGAAAAAATGGATCAGGTATTGAGTGCACTGATTGACATTCCTGAATTCCAGCATCTGAAGCAGGGGTGTCTATATCTGAATAATACAAAGACTAAACAATGTGAACTGCTCTCTCGTTTTGGAGATTTTGTTGTCTCTCCTCCCTTCACCTATCATGAGTATTGGTTTAAAGAAGAGTATGCAGAATATCCTCATTCGGTGATTCAGACACATATCATTAATCAATGTCACTGTGACTCCAAAACTAAAGAAGAACGTCAATCAGACGGATCGCATGGCCATTACCTGGTTCCCATTTCGCATCTGGGAGAGTCTCTCGGCGCAATGGTTTTATCCAGTGAAACATTTCCGGATGATGATCCTGACCAGATACGGTTCCTGCAATCCATTGGTGATTTGATTGGTATGGCCATTATTAATGATCGATTGACTGAAGATCTGAAAGCGGCTCAGCAGCAAGCAGTGGAAGCAAACATCTCCAAGGATTTATTCCTGGCCAATATCAGCCATGAAATCCGAACTCCTATGACTGCTATTTTAGGGTATTCAGAAATATTAACGGAGCAATTGGAGTCCAGGTCTCAAGTGAAAATGATCGAGACCATTAAACAAAATGGCGATTATTTACTTTGTTTGATCAATGACTTGCTCGATCTCTCAAAAATCAATTCACAAAAAATGACAGTGGAATTGATGCAATGTTCTCCCACACAAATTTTATTCAATGTAGAGTCATTGCTTAAAGTGCGCGCTGACAAGAAGAAAATTGGGTACACGACAGAATTTGATGGCGCCATACCAGAGTATATTCAGACAGATCCTACCAGACTCAAACAAATACTGGTCAATCTGGTCGGGAACGCCATCAAGTTTACAGACCAGGGGGCGGTCAGTGTCATTGCACGCTACCTGATTGAAGATCAGGTACCATTCTTACAAGTTGAAGTCGTTGATACCGGAGTTGGTATTACAGACAACCAGATGCAACAACTATTTCAACCCTTCATCCAGGCAGATGTCTCAATGACCCGACGTTTTGGTGGAACGGGACTGGGATTGACGATTTGCAAAAAACTGGTCGAAATGTTGAATGGATCAATTTCAGTGACTAGTGTTTCTGCAGTAGGTTCTACTTTTGTCATTAAACTTCCAACAGGAGTCTCAGCAGATGTGAATCTGGTTCAGTATGATTCTGAAGGGCAGGATCTGGTGACCGAAGAAGTCGCCTCACACACTATACCAGACAGTCTGAAAGAATACTTTGGTTTTTCTCCACGAGTACTCGTAGCAGATGATGGGGCTGATAATCAACATTTACTTTCTTACATACTCAAAAAATGGCAATGCGAATATGAACTTGCTGAAAATGGAAAAGTGGCTGTAGAAGCAGCACAGTCTGCGGAGGAGAAGGGAACTCCTTTTGATATTATCTTAATGGATATCCAGATGCCGGTGATGGATGGTTATACTGCTACGAAAACGCTAAGAGCTTCCGGTTATTCGAAACCAATTATTGCTATCACGGCCCATGCAATGAATACCCAATTGCAGGAATGTATTGCAGCGGGCTGTGATGCCTATACAAGCAAACCGATCAATCGTAAACAGTTACTGAGTCTGATTTGTAAATACACTATGCGAGAACAGGCACAAACTTCGAACTGATCTGAATCCGAGCTTGTCAAATTCCATGATTGGCTTTGACTGTGAAAGGAAACAGTTGGTTTTTAAGTTCTTTTAAAGATTGTGCAAAGACATCTGCCGTATTGATATCCTGCTCGCTAACACGATGCCCGGTTCCTACGAGCGCCGTTGTCTTCAGCCGAGCGGCCTTTCCTGCTTTGATATCAGACAATTTATCTCCCACTAAGATTGACTCTGAGAGATTCAGATTGTGCTTTCTTGCCGCTTCCAGCAACATTCCTGGCTTAGGCTTTCGGCAATTGCAGTCAATTTGATAGTTTCCCATTCCATGCACTGGATGATGTGGGCAATAAAAAAAGTCTAAAATCGTAAGATTCCGTTTGGCAAACTCATCCACAACCCAGGACATCAAGTCAATGAGTTGTTGTTCTGTGTAGTACCCACGCGCAATTCCAGATTGATTTGTGACAATGATTAAACAATATCCGGCTGATGTTGCCACATGGCACAACTCAAAGATTCCTTCGATAAAATCGAAGTCTTCGATCTGATGCAGATAGTGTTTTTCAATATTGATTACACCATCACGATCAAGAAAAAACGCTTTTTGCAAAATGAAAAATCTTTCTTTCAAGGTTTAAATATCAAAGCCAAACAGTTCAGCTTCCACGCATTCACAAAGGGTGTGCTCAAGAACTAAGTGTACTTCCTGGATTTGGCTTGTAAGTTCTCCTGGAGCAATGACACAGACGTCGCTCCAATTACGAACATCGCCGCCCTCGTGCCCCGTAAAAACAATGCTGGGAATTCCCTTTTCCTTGCATGCCTGTAGAGCTTTTACAATATTGGGAGAATTACCTGATGTGGTAATTCCCAAAAAAACATCCTGTGGTGTGAGCTTACCGGTTATCTGGCGAGAGAACACAGAATCGTAACCATAATCATTCCCGATCGCCGTTAAAATAGAAGAATCTGTCGTTAATGCTTCAGCGGCCAGTGGAGCTCGGTCTTTTGCCAGTCGGCTCACAAATTCAGCGGCCAGATGTTGTGCATCCGCGGCAGAACCACCGTTTCCTGCAATATAGATTCGGCCTCCCTGTTGGTAACTGTTGAGAACTAAATCAACGGACTTGGAAAACTCATTCTGGATATCTGGATTTTCCAGAAGCAGCTTTTTGGCTTCAATCGATCTTTCCAAATTGCGGCAGATGATTTTGATTGCCTTTTTCATATGATTCGCTCCGAAATCTCTATGTCTCACTTCTCGAAGTTGATAAGACTCGAAAAATGATCATCGGCAAAATGAGCCAGACGAGATTTTCCTATGATTGCTACAAACTTTGAATAGGTTGCATAAAATGATTATCTGAGCTAGGAGTATAGTTGAATCAGAAAAAAATTGGCAACATTGATTCAAAAGCCCGTCATAGAAAGATTGGCTATTCAATATTTCATGAGAATAAGCAAAAATTTGATGTGCTTACAATCAAAATGGCCTGATTCATCCAATGCCATCCATCTACTTGGTGGTCAATTGATAAGATCTATCCTGATAAAGCCTGAGTTTTTAAAGCAGGAAAGAAAGAGGACAGGGGTCAGAGAAGAGGAAATATGGTTCTGATTGAAGGAAAAGGGGTGAGTAACGGGGGTCGAACCCGCGACCTCCGGAATCACAATCCGGCGCTCTAACCAACTGAGCTATACCCACCACATGAAGTCTACTGGCTGATGATTTTACCAGTTTCTGTCAGAATTGATCTGATTCTAACCAAATATTGTACGTCTGAAAAGACTCCCGTTGAGACAAAAGGTTCAATTTTTACGTTATCAAAGCGGATTTAGAGATGCAACGAATCTATGGCCTCGATTCAGTAAAATTCCCTCTATACGTGCATCTCCTGTCAAGAATCTGTAGAATTGATGCATCAAGATTTCCCTATGAAATCATCCCAGAACTAACACAATGAAAACAGGGAAAAAAACATGAAAACACTTAGACTCACCTGCATGATTCTAATCACTTTCGTATTGAGCCTCTTTCAATCTAGAACTCAGGCTCAGGATTCCGTGAATTTTCCAACCATTGGAGAAGTGGTCAGACTTGACCCGCGGCTGGATGAACTCATTGACAAAGATGCACAGATCCAAGTTCTCTCCTCTGGATTTGATTGGAGCGAAGGTCCTGTTTGGATCGGAGGTGCTAAAGATGGATATTTGCTATTTTCGGATATTCCTAAGAACTCCGTGATGAAATGGAAAGAGGGAGTTGGTGCCTCTTTGTTTCTGAAGCCCTCTGGATACACCGGAGTAGTCAAATATGGGGGAGAACCCGGATCGAATGGTCTTTTACTAGACCAGAAAGGGCGTCTTGTTTCCTGCGAACATGGCGATCGTCGTGTATCTGTTCTTACTAAAGACGGAGGAAAGCGGACGCTCGTCGATAACTATATGGGTAAGCGTCTCAACAGTCCCAACGATGGGGTTTATAAGTCAAATGGCGATCTCTATTTTACAGACCCGCCTTATGGTCTGCCGAATCGCTATGACGATCCTCGCAGAGAACTTGATTTCTGTGGTGTCTATCGACTGGCAAAGGATGGCACGTTGACTTTATTAACGAAGGAAATGACGCGTCCAAATGGGATTACCTTTTCCCCCGATGAAAAAACATTATATGTAGCACAATCAGATCCCAAGGCGGCAATCTGGAAAGCATTCCCTGTGAACGAAGATGGAACGTTGGAAAAAGGGAAAGTGCTTTATGATGCCACTTCAGCCGTTGGTAAACTGCCGGGTTTACCCGATGGTATGAAAACGGATCTTAAAGGCAACATATTTGCAACAGGGCCAGGTGGCTGTTATGTATTCACCCCGTCAGGAGATTTATTGGGCAGAATTAGTACCGGTGAGCGTACAGCCAACTGCGCCTGGGGTGGTGATGGTTCAACACTCTATCTGACTGCTGACACTTATCTGGTACGCATACCAACCAAAACCAAAGGCCGTATTGGCGCTGCTCAATAGTTGATTTCACAAAAGTATCATATTTCCTGTCCTCAGGTAGTTCCTTTAGCGAGGAGCTGCCGGAGTAGGAGTGCCCGCTGAGTTTTTAAACACAAAGAGCACTTTGATTGGTGTTTTCGTTTGATTGAGATTCCGCGATTTAGAGAACGGCAGAGAACGGTTTTGAGCAAGGTGAGTCAGTTTATCAGTCTGTTCATCTCCAGTCGGTTTTGAGGCAGCGAGAGGAGATTCCGGTGATGGCAGTGCCCCCGCTGATGACCCCAGTAGCTTGGATTTTCTGCCTTTGGTGGCTTTAGATCGCACTAAGGTTTCTTCAGGGAGTTGCATGCGATAACGAGTCTGAAATGAACGCGAAAGATCCCGTTTTAAATCCTTATCGACTTTTGAATCGGCAATCGTCTTTTTGAACTTTGCGGATGAACGATTTTCTTGTGCCGCTCCATTGGATTTTGGAGTATAAGTAGGTTTTTTTGCTCCATTTTTGGCTTCAAAATAAGCATCATGATTAGATCGTGGCGTGTTGGATTTGTATGCCAGAAGTTTTGGCAGTTCTTCAATCTTCTCAGTGAGAGACCGTTCGCTAATCGCAGGCTGTAATGAGAGGCTCACAAGCTGATCTCGTTTGAGATCGTTTTGGAACTCCTGGAGTGCCGTAGATAATTGATTGTCAGTGGCTTCCACGTAGACAGCAAACAATTCATTTTCAGATTCGTCACTTCTCTGAGCCAGTGATTGCCCTTTGGCTTTGAGTTCACTTTTAGAACTGGATTGAGGATTCTGAAGCTGGCGTTCCACCTCAGACTGTTTCTTTTGATTAATGGGAATATTGTTGCGCGCCAGAAGCAATTCCATCGTTCCCAGAGCCTGTTGAACATCGACAACACGAACTTCAATCACTGCCACTTTTCCATCAATATCACCAATGTAAGGTAAAACGTCTCCAATACGAATGGTGTCGAGAGGAATATGAGCGGGAATCCCTTGTGAAGGAGGGACCATAGAAGTCCTGAGTCTATTGCTAGAATGGTCACTAAAATTAACACCCTCAGGAAGTTTATTCATGACCGAGAATTTACCCAATGATTTAGCTGCCGTTGGTGCATTCAAACTTTCGACGACCATTTCCTTTTTACCAGACGAGACATTTCCTCTAAGACCAAGACGATTAGTCTGATTGTCGGCCATCAGAACATCAAGTAATGCTGTGACCTTCTCATTTTGGTGGGCTTCTAAGTCTGCACTAACGCCGTCTGCACTCACATCGGCACTGGCGTTTTCTTCTCGAACGAGTTCTGTTGTTTTAACTGCAGTTTCCATGCTGGAGCGCGGAGTAGACGGTTGTGATATAGCAAAACCTTGGCTGAATTCTGGTTGGGTAGGAGTTACGTAAGAGTTCATCAACAATACGAATAAAACGAGTGCCGCCAGTGAAGAACAGGTACTAACTGCAACAGCAAGACGATAACGAAATACAGAGGGAGTATGTTTTACTGCAGCGTGAGTTGTTTGAGTCAGCAGAGTTTCCTGCTCAATTCGTTTACGAATGGAAGGTGCCAGTTCAGGTGGCGCAGATTCCGTAGCAGTTTCCTGAAGAAGTCGGGAAAGTTCTCCGATTTCGTGTAGTTCCTGCCGTGCTTCAGCTGAATTCTCTAAAAGCGACTCTAATTGTCTGCGCTCCTCAGGTGAGACTTCATGATCGAAGTAAGCAGAAAGATCTTCGTTTGATGGTTGTTGACTACTCATTTTGATTCACTTACCGATGACTCGTGGTCAGATTTGAAAGCACGCGAGACTGGTTCGGTCTGGAAAAGCGTGTTCAATTTCTGTTTTAATTCGTTCCTTCCTCTAAATATGCGGCTCCTTACAGTTCCTAATGGAATTTCCGTGATCTCTGCAATTTCCCCGTATGACATCCCCTCCAGTTCTCGCAGTATCAGAGGGGTACGATATTCCTCTTGTAATTCATTTAAGGCCTGATGGACCATTTTTTTTCGTTCGGAGAGTTCGGCAACATCGGAGGGGCGGTTTTCAGGGTGTGTATCAACCAGCCAATTGCCAGCCGGGTTGTCTTGTGTATCCAGTGTGGTGGAAGTTCGTTTAATTTTTCTTTTCTGAGTAATCGCGGCATTGAAGGCGATGCGAAATAACCAGGAATAAAATGCGGCTGTTCCTCTGAATGTGTTCAATTTAAAAAAAGCCTGTGTAAAACCTTCCTGTGCCGCATCGCGCGCATCATCATTCGAACCCAGAATCCGCACTAACGTTCGAAACAGGCGATCCTGATATTTCAGAACCAGTTGATCGAACGCCTCTGTACGACCTGCCAAACATTCTTGAATCAGGTGTTGATCATTGTTGGTCACAGTATCTAATTGACGAATGAGGGACAAAATAAGTTCCCGCTCTCAAAAGAAAACGGGGATTTTAGGAGATTTGTAAGTATCTTCTTATTTTTTAACACGTTACGTCAATACCAGATGATAAATACAGACCAGGAAAGCCGATTTTAGTCTATTGAGGCTCAATTTAAGGTGCAGTTGTCGATCAAACGGGTGGTTCCTACAAAAGCAGCCACCAAAGCGACCATTTGGGGTTGAGGAGTTTCAAGCTCTTCCAGAGTCTGTGCATCCACGATGGTGGCGTAGTCTAGTTTTACCAACGGGGTTGTTTTTAAAAGTCGTTGCATTTCGGTTTTAATGTGGTTCAGGTTAGTTTCACCAGCTTGTATTCTTTCTTTCGCCAGATTCAGAGCATGTGAGAGCGATAAGGCTGACTCACGTTCTGCCTCAGAGAGGTATGCGTTTCGACTGCTCAGAGCTAAGCCATTCGCATCTCGAACAGTGGGACAGGTTTTAATTTCGACAGGGATATTCAAGTCGAGACACATCTGTCGAATGATTGCCTGCTGTTGATAGTCTTTCGCTCCGAAAAACGCTTTGTCAGGCAGACAACTCAGGAGGAGTTTGGTAACGATCGTCGTGACACCCTGAAAATGATTTGTGCGTGTTGCCCCTTCGAGAATTTCAGAAAGTGTTTTCACTTCAACATATGTCGAGAAATGAGGCGGATACATAATATCGGTCGTTGGTACCCAGACCAGATCTGCTCCTGCTGTCTGGCATTTCTCCAGATCTTGTGCTAACAATCGAGGATAGCTGTCAAAGTCTTCATTTGGTCCGAATTGAGTCGGGTTCACAAAAATGGAAACAACGACAAAATCACAATCTTGACGTGCTGCTTCAATCAAGCTGACATGACCGGCATGAAGTGCTCCCATTGTAGGAACAAAACCAATCGAAGCGTCCTGTTTACGTTGTGACTGGATTAACGTTCGTAGTTCGGGAATTTCCTGGACAGTTTTGATAGGTGAGGTGAATGGTTCCGACATGAGATCAAAACTTTCAGGATGTGCTAGATGTCCTGATTAAACCGGAGTGTCAAGTCATTAGCCTATTTCAAGTGACTGAGACAACTCAGCCATCTTAAAAGAACCGTTATGTCGAAGACTTTTTAGAAGACCGTGAACGATTTCCACCACGCTTATTAGACGAGCGTCGTGATCGTTTAGGGTGTCTTCGATTGGGACTATCGGACTTCGATGAAGATTGTTTTTCCCCCTCGTCCTCTTTACCTGATTTACTATCAACAAGTTTAGGATTCAGAAGATAGGAAATTGCTTCTTCCCAACTTGGAACGTTGGGATATTTATTTTTTGCTTCACTTTTATTTGGGTGTGAAGTGGACTCGTCTTCAGAAAGTTCTTCCAAGTCAGTTGAATCCGAACGGGACACTTTTTTACGTCTACGGGAGCGTCTTCGTGAAGGTCTCTTCGATTTGTGTTCTTCAGATTCCTCTAACTCTTCATCTTCACTATCAGTCTGGAGTTCGACATCTTCGTCTTCTTCACCTTGTTCGTCTTCAGCACCCTCGATGGTCTCCTGATTTTTACGAGAACGGGAACGCCTGCGTCGTCGACGCCTGCGAGGACGTTTTGTTTCCGTTGATTCTGCTTCTTCTTCACGTTCCTCAGCGACAGCTTCTTCTTCTGATTCGAGTTCGTCTTCATCAGAATCAAAGGCAACTTCCTCAAATTCGACTTCTTGAGAAATGAGCCCAAAACCGAAGGAATCGTCATCGTCTAGGCGCTCATCTGCTCGTGTTTGATTATTTTTTGCTGGTTTAGGACGAGACTTTTTCGCTCGAGGCTTCGCAGGTTTCTTCTGAGCAGGTTGCTTAGATTCAACAGTTTCGTCTATGGCCTCATCATCTTCTTCGGTTGCTTTTACGTCAGTACTTACAATAGCAGAATCATCTTCATCCCAATTCCAGCCATCAAGCGCGTCCCAGTACGTATCTTTTTCTTCTTCTTCGGCGTCATCTTCCTCTTCTATTTCAGTCATATTTGAAACAGGGGAGAACTCAACCTCGCTTTCTTCTAATTCCTCTTCGGCTTCAAAA
The DNA here is from genome assembly GCF_007748195.1 of Gimesia aquarii. Lineage (NCBI taxonomy): Bacteria > Pseudomonadati > Planctomycetota > Planctomycetia > Planctomycetales > Planctomycetaceae > Gimesia > Gimesia aquarii. The sequence goes on along the minus strand of NZ_CP037920.1, from coordinate 5,965,465 downwards.
ACCTCGATGAACTCTTCTTCCAGCTCTTCCTCTTCAATTTCGAAGTCAGCCTCGGAATCAAGATCTTGTTCTGTGCTGTCGGCTGTTTCAGGAACTGAGGGACTGAATTCCTCATCTTCTTCAAATATGGATGAACCGAAATGATTGTCATCTATATATGCTTCTGATGAAGTCTCTGATACCGGTTGCTCAACCGGAGGTTCTTCTGCTGGAGTCTGTTCTTCAGAGGATGCTTCTTCGCCCTCATCCGTCAGTTCCTCTTCGATATTCGTAGGTACAGGCTCAACTTCTTGGTTGAAATCGATTCCAAACAGATCACCGGCGAGAGACTCCCAAGAGTCACCTTCGCCTGACGGATTGATGCCAAAAGGCTCTTTGCTTTTATTCATATGCGCAAAGTACACGTTCCCCGAGGATTTTTCAAGATTTGCCCCGGGGTGAATCAAGCTTCTCAGCGAAATTAGCGTCCTTTTGAGTATTCGATGTGTCGAATAACGGCCTGTAATTTACGGGCTTTTTCCAGCATCGCGTGATATCGAGGGACTTTCGAATAACCGATCTGCCGTGCCAAGAGATCTGCCTCTGAGCTGAGAATGACAGTACAGGGTATCGATTTTACCTTCAGAACGTTGGCAATTTCTCGATCTTTATCAAAATCCAGATGAACTGGCTCGAAGGCTTGATTGAGGTATTTAGCCATTCTGGGGTCAGAAAGTGTATCTTTTTCCAGCTTTCGGCAGTAAGTACACCAACTGGCATCAAAGACAATAAAAATTGGCTTATTGCTTTTTAATGAAGCTTGATGTGCTGTTTCCAGATCCGTATGCCAGTTAATAGGATCTTCCGTCTGACTTGCTGAACGCGTTTTCGTTTCTGCCTGAGAGAGATCGAAAAACAATCCCACTAACAGGACAGTCAATAAGCAAGTCAGGATCCATTGATTTTTAGTTTGAAGTCTTTGCATTTCTGTGACTCCTTCACAAGTACAAGCTGCAATTCCTTTGCAACTGACTCATATGAGTGATAATTTGATGACCCGGTTAAGAGAGCTGAACTTACAAAATCGTTATAACTCATCCATTAAGCTTTATCGGTAGGAGATGAGGATCTTTCATGAACGATTCGATCCGAAATTTCCGCATAATATGGACGTGGCCAGTAAAGTTTATCTAACCGGTAGAGCGCGGGCTCAAACGCCTATAAAAAAAGCCGTATCTGAGGGAAACACTTGCAGACGGAAGTGCACCATCGATTCGGCTTTACAAAAATACTGAATATAAGATCAGTTTTTTTGAGGCGTTTTGGGTTGAGACGGTCCTTTTGGTTTTGCTTTGGGATCTTTTGCTGTGCCAGACTCTTTTGTCTCCGTGGGCTGTTTGGCTGGCTTCTTTTTCGGTTGGGGGTCAGATTCCTTCTTCGAAGGACCTGGTTTCTTGTTGGGTGATGGTTTGGGTTTCCTAGAACCAGCATTTGGTTTTGGGGCTGGTTTACCATTCTTGGCTGCTGGTTTGCCAGCACCCGCTGGAGGAGTTGTTTTGCTGCTTTCCTCCTTGGGTTTCTCAATGGGTTCAATTAGTGCTTTGCGTGACATTCTCAGAGTTTCAAAGCTCTTAGCAGAAATCACATAATACCAGTCTGCAAAACGTTCATTCAGTTTTTGTACGATTTCATTACCCTTCACCACTTTCTCGTCATACTCTTTCAACTTCTTTTCATAAGTCTTGAGTTCTGACTGATACTTTTTCATCGCGATTTCGTATTCTTCTTCAGGTGTCGGTTTTTCTTCTTCTTTCTTTGTGTTCTCTTTAGGGGTGTCTTCTTTTTTGTCAGCAGGTTTGGTATCGACTTTCTTTTTATCTTCCGCCTTTTTTTCTTTGAGCCCCGCAGATTTTTGGGGCTCTTCTGGTTTTTGTGGAGGATCACCAACAAAGGAAGGATCAAACGAAACAGTCACGAATAAATAGCGACTGGTTTTTAAGGCACCATCATCCGTCTTTTCGTCTTCTTTTTCCTCCGAGTCTTTTTTTTCCTCTGAATCAGAAGCGTCTGCTTTTTCTTTTGGTTTTTCTTCTTTCTTTTTAGCGCTGTTTCCTGCTTCAATATCCAGAGTACTACCAGTAAATATTTCTCCGAAGTAGAGTGAATACAAGACGCCTTGATTTGTGGCGACAATCACTTCGCCTTCATTAGAGACCAGCTGTTGATTTCCCTGGGGGTCACTGGCCAGGATAAAACCCTTACTTTGCAGATCTACAAAATCGAGAGGATCAAGTCTCAGGTTTCCAGACGTTTTCAATTCCTTGGCAATGCCAGGAGGTTTGGGACGAATACCCTGGATTTTTAAATCGCTTAACGTATTGATCATCTGGTTGACATCACTGGTATTGAGCTTTTCGGTTTCTTTATTCAAACCTTCCAACTCCCAGGGATCAGTCGATTTTTTACGTTTCAGTGTGGCCAGTTCCCGGTTCACAATCCGCCGTTGTCGTTCGTCAATTGAATATTTATTGACAATGATTTCAACCAGCCGGTCTCGTTCCACTTTCAGCAAATCAGGTTCAATCCAGTCAGAAAATTCTGAGGAGAGATCCACATTGAGTTTGGTCCGATACACGGAGTCTTCGTCCACTTTGCGGACGTAATACTCGTTTGGCTGTTCAGGAACTTCCTTACCAATAATAAAATCGACCAGTGGTGCTCCGCCTTCTTTTGCGAGCGTCAGCCTTTGCCCGCGACCTTTGAGATTCGTATTCGATTCGTCCAGCGGGTCAATCACACCAAAGCGTTCGTGGTCACTTTTTCGTCTGCTTTCCAAAGCACCCCGCACAACGCCTACCAGTGACGCTGCGGTTTCAGCCAATTCGTCTTCCGCGTCAGCTGGATAATCGTGATGCGAGGGGATTTTCCAAACGCCGTCTTTGAATTCGACATTGAAGACTTTCAGGGTAGCAGAATCTTCATTGTAGCTCACAACACGCAACGATTTTGCCTGTGTTGGATCAGAAAAATCAGGATAGAATTCCTCTCCCACATTTTCATAGCCAGTTAATTGAGCCGGTTGAGATGCGCGATCAGTTATGAAAGCCGCTACTAAAGCAACGGCAGCAATCCCTACAAAGGTCAGTGTTTTGGTCGTTTCATTCATGGTAAACGATTTTACTTAAAAACGGTGGTTTCAATTGAATTCAATAGGACACAGTTTAACTTCTATTTCCAATTACAGGCTTATTTCTTCAATTTACCTGTGATTATTTCTTTAATCTTCGATCAGGAGAAATGTTCTGGTTTTCATTGCTCATTCTGAAAAACAGAAAGCAGATTCCTAACAGAATTGCCGGGAAGGGAGGCACAAGAATCGCATACCAGCGGATACGATCCTCAATTTCACGTATCTGACGCTCTGTCCTGGCTTTGATTTTCTCAACTTGTTGCTGTTTTTCCCGTTCAATCTTTGCTTCATCAACTTCCAGGCGTCGATTTTCATTTTCTTCAGCCATACGTAACATGATCTGCTTTGTACGATTGTCTAGAGATTTATCCTGCTCAATTTTGTCACGCTCGGCTTTCAAACGATCACGGGCATCTTGCAGTTTTGCTTCTGCATCTTTCGTCGCTTTTTCGCGTTCCTCGTTACGTTCTTTAACAAAGACCGAGGTTTCCCGTTCCACAAGCGTCAGTGTGCGATGCTTCGAACGACGTTTTCGTAGTGCAATATAGGAATCATCGCCCGCTAATTGATCGACGCAATTAAGTAAAAATGTCACATTATCAATCTTTAAGCCGAATGCCTGTCGTTCACGAATATTGAATAACTCATTAGAAATCAAGTCGGCATCAGCGACAAAGATGACATTAATGTTCTTCTCTTTTGACTTCGGTGTTGAAGTGATATGGGCTGCCAGCACATGGGCGTCAGAATCAATCTGCCGCGGTGGATCTTGAGCAATCCTAATCGAGTTGAAGAAGGGGCTGGTGATTTCTCCCCAATCTAAAAGTCCCGAGTTCGGCCCCGTTCTCAGTAGCGGTTCAAAATTGAGGTCTCTGCCTTTACGAGGACGAATGCTACCGGGGAAGAACGTCAAGATTTCCTGTAACCCACTGGTAATGTTACTGTCTAAATTAAAGGCACCCCTTGTACCACTTTTCGGGGTAATGAAAATCAACTCAGGACGAACGACTTCAGAAAATTCAGGATGAGGATTGAAATAATCGAATACAACTTCACCATTATTCCACGCAATCTGTAATACGTTGAGCAGCGAGGTCAATCTGCCTTCATCTGCTTTAGGGGTTGGAGGAGGTTGCCGCATTCCCATCATACCTCCGCCCGGGCTGGGTTTGGGCATACGTGGAGCGGCTTGAATACCTCGACCACCGCCAAAGACAGGCAGTGGGTCATCACAAATCAGCGTTGGTTTTCCTTTTTTCACGTAGTCGACCAGATTCTTTAATTGTGGTTGTGTCAACGAGGAAGGCAGAACAGCAATCAATACATCATATTCCGTATCACTAATGGGCGAGTCGGGAGAAACCTGTTGTACGCGGTACTGTTTCTTGAGCTCACTGACAATGAGCCAGGGGGGCTGGTTACCGCCTGCTGCCATATTAAATCCACCAAAGATGTTGGCATCGGTATTCAGGATTCCTACTGTCAGCCGATCATCTTTGGAGACGGTACGAATCGAACGCGTTAATTCATATTCAATGGGAGTTCCCACGTTAAAGAATGGAATGACAACTTCATCGGTACCACTTTTAACGACAGCTCCCATGAAGATCGTATCGACATAAGCACGACCGCCGCGTTCTGTTTGTACTTGTTGTGGAGTAATATTGAGCAGTCTGGCTTCTTCCTCTTCTTTACTGAAAGGTACGACATCAACAAACCGGACCTGTAATTTTTTCCCACCGATCTGATTGTATTCACGCAACAGGCCAATTAAGCGTTTGCGAATGGGGACATACTCTCGTGCAACATCGGGGCTGATAAATGCTTCAATTGTGACGGGATTCTTATCATCGATTTTCGAGATCAGATCCTTGGTTGTTTGTGACAGACTGAATACTTTTTCATTGGTCATGTCGATACGGCTGCTGCCATAAGAGACGATGACGTTCACACTGATCAAGATGACTGCCAGAGAAACCGTGCGAGCCAAAAATTGCAATCCCATGGAATTTTGTTCTTGAGAACTCCAGTGTCTGCGGGTAATCAGCACTCGGTTCAAATAAAGCATCATCACAGCCAGCGAGATGAAATACAGGATCGAGCCTAATGGCAGGACCCCTGTACCAAAATCTTGAAATTGTGTGACAAGGCTCAAACCCTGAATCAGATTATTACTGGGGGCGACCTGACCGATAAAAATGGGGATCGCACAGATGGCGGTTCCCAGAACAAAGGCAACGGTGGTGCTACTGGTTAATGCTGAAGCAAACATCCCTGCCGCCAGTAAAGACGCGCCGGCGAGCCAGTATCCAAAGTACGTGGTAAACATTAAACCGATATCCGGATTACCAATTCTCAATAATACCATGATGTGTGTGACGGAAAACAGGAGCGCGATCGTATAGACTGCCAGCACTGCAAAGAACTTGCCAAGTAAGACTTCGACATCGGAAGCAGGGAGTGTAAACAGCAACTCATCGGTGCCCATTTTCTTTTCATCAGCCCAGACGCTCATCGTAATTGCCGGGATAATGAATAGCAGCAATAAGGGGTACCAGAGAGTCAGTTGGTCCAGATTTGCCTGGTTGTTCGCGAAAAATTGTTGATTGAAGGCGGCAAAAGCACCAGCAACTACGAAGACGACAATAAACAGATAACCCAGCACTCCAGAAAAGTAACTTTGTACGTTTCGCTTGAAGATGGCCAGTACAACGTTGTTCCGCAACATAATAGAAGGGTCCTTACGTCAGCTTTATCATGAATTAGAATGAATCGGTTTAGAGTTTACGCGTGTGTCAATTTGTGGAAGCTGGTTTCCATATCATCCTGACTGCCACCGAGGTCTGATACAGATCCATCAAAAACAATGGAGCCCTGATTAATCAGAATCACACGACTACAGACAGCTTTCACTTCCTGGAGAATATGCGTGGAAAGCAGAATCGTTTTTGTTTTTCCCAGGCTGCGAATCAAATCGCGCACTGACTGATTCTGGTTCGGATCGAGTCCACTCGTTGGTTCATCCAATATTAAGATATCCGGGTCATGCAGTAATGCTTGTGCCATGCCTACACGTTGTCGAAAACCACGTGACAATTTCCGAATGGGTTTCTTCCAGACACTGCTCAAGTCGCATTTATCCATCACGAACTCTAGCCTGTTACTGAGTTCCGCTTTTGACATTCCTCGTACACCTCCGGCATACTTCAAAAAGCCTCGAGGTGTCATTTCTTCATAAAGTGGTCCATTTTCTGGAAGGTAGCCCAGTTTCTGACTAGCCTCAATCCGATGCGTACTCACGTCAAAACCACCCACGCGCGCGTGACCTTCACTGGGAGAAAGAAAGCCCGAGAGCAGTTTCATTGTGGTTGATTTGCCCGCGCCATTGGGACCGAGGAAGGCGGCCACCTGACCGCGGGGGACAGAAAATGTGACATCTTTTGTTGCAGTGAACTGACCATAGAATTTGCTCAATCCAATGGATTCGATCATCATCTCCTGAGCTGAACTGTTTGACTGTTCTGCAGGAGATTGCTGAACCTGTTCCGACATTGCAATAATACTCCCGATGATTGTCTTGTGGGTTGATTCAACAGAATAAGTCTATGTTTAGGGTTTCGTTGAAACTCAAAAGTCTTCGATTCGTAGCCAGTGAGGATGGCATGGCAAATTTACCGAACTTGTCCATTTTTAACTTGATAGCGTTAAAAACACAACGTAAGAGGGAGTCTACGTTTTGACTTAACTGAATTTCTTTTGTGTAAAAAATCATAAATCAAAAAAACTGATAAGTCTCTTTGACTACCTATGGTCTATTTTCAATGAAATACGACCAGCGGTTTCCTATATGATTAATATACAAATTTCATGATGTCCAGTCTTTTCGCTGGTGATTTTTGAAAAATAGTTTCTCATAAATCTAAAAATCAAAACATCAGAAATTAAGGGCATATGCCTATTAATACGGAGGCAAACCTTTTTCTGTTAGCAAAAAATTAGAATTTATTCGACGTTTTCTTCAGGTCCTTCCACCTGCTCAAAGAATTTCTGAACCTGATATTTTTCTTCAATGCCACGGCTCCATTCGTAGTTCGTCTGCTGTTGTTCCATCTGAGCTAGCGGGAGATAAGGAGAGAAAAAGAAGAATAAGTCTGTTTTTAGAAATTCCTGGTACATGGCAGTGAGCCCGCCCGAAGTCGAAGGGATACGATTCATTACTTTTACCACGTAGCAGATTGATTTATCTGCATTCATGACAACCGCTACATCACCGTTGTCCATGTTATCGAATACCTGTTCCATAAATTCATTCCCGGCACCATCAATGGCGCTAATACTGGATAACTCGGGACGAGGCATTGAAAACGGATTACTGGCTCCAGCAGTGGAAGTTCGCATCCAGCTGAATGACTCAGTCGTTTGAGTTAAGAGTTCTTCTCCTTCCTTTTGACCAGTTATCGTTTGACCTTTGAGCGCTTCGGCCATTTCTTTATCACCGGCATCGGTAATTAACTTTTTCAGTTCTTCTGCCCGTTTTGTGGCAATAGGGCGGGCACCTTCCATTTTTAATAGCTGAGTAATCGATTCCTGAGTTTCCGGGTCGGAAAATTTTGGAATCGTGGCATCAACATGTTTCACTTTCCAGTAAGCAATTAACGCACTTGAAAATGAGTCTTCTGCTTCATAGGTCGTGTAAAGCAACTCAAGGGGTGTCTCAAACAATTGTTCAATGACGGTTCTGGGTTGCGCAGTAAATTGATTGAGGCTGGGTTCTTTTGCTGTTCCCAGTGGATATTTTTCAGACTCTTCAATTTGCTGAGCCGACATCAGAGGAGTAATGTTGTAGATCAACTGGTGTTTGGCCGCATAGGCCTTCAATTTTTCTGTGATTTCTTTTGGTGTGGGCGGTGTTGTACCTTCCGCAGGGCTATTAATGAGGTAGCTAAGATCGTTCATGAAGATCACAGCAGCCGCAATTTTTTCCTTCATCAGAGCGAGAGTACGTTCTCTTAATAATTGATCACGAATTTCACTTTTTAAATCGTCGTCTAGTGGACGATAAGGTTCGAGTGGTGCTGGTGCTGTCGTAGGATTTTCTTTCTTATCCTCAACAGGCGGTGTATTAGGTTTCGTTGCGACCGTAGGTTTTTCTAAGGGCTTTTCATCTAATAGAGAAACAAATGTGGTGAGATCGGAATCAAGAGCGCTCGATTCCGCTTTCTTTTCTGTCGCATTTTGGGGCGTGGGGTCTTTGGGTTTGGTTTCTTTTGAGGGTTCTTTATCTGCTTTAGATGAGGGAGTCGTTTCTTTCGTTGATTTCTGATCATCGTTGACTGGTTTCACTGCTTCGATCGGTTGGTCTGGTGCAGAGGGCGCCTCCATGTCAGGCATATCCGGAATCGGATTGTTCTTATACAGCCGCTCTTTATTCACTTCATAAAATGCGGTGATTTCCTCTTCAGTCACAGGGGGGACCAACTTTTCAGTCTCTTCATAGTCGGCCATTAAATATTCTACTTCCACTTTTTGTGGTTGACGTAATCCTGGAGATCCGGGGCCTGTTTCATTAGGGAAGACCGCCTTGTATTTCTCAAAGAATGCTTGTTTTTCTGCTTCCGTAGGGGCAGGGACCTGATCTTCAAAGTCTTTGACTGGTAACGCGACCACTTCTAATTCTTCGCGCACGTTGAACTTTTTGTAGAAGTTCCAGTATTGATCGGGAGTCAGTGAAACTTCAGGCATGAGTAATCGAAATACGAGACGTGCTTTGAGTTGATCTTTGAAAATCGTATAGATCTGCCCTTCCGTTATCCCCATGCTTAGGCAGGTTTTTTGAAAGGATTCACTGCTGAGTTTATTATTGGTATAGCGTGAAATATATTGAGTCACTGCATCGTCAGAAACGATGAGATTCATTTTGTCAGCTTCTTTGCGGAACAGGAATTCCAGAATGATGTCATCTTCTGTATCCCGACCAAAACCAAACATATATCCACGTGGCGGTTGAGCACGCTGTCGTTCTTCTTCGGTCAATGACTCAAAGTAAGTCCTGACAATGAACTGATTCGCAATTTGCCGATTCCTGATGAGTTCCTGAAATTCCCGTTGGTCGATGTCACCTGCCGTAGTGGTCACAACCATCGCAGCACCAGGTCGGGGCATATATGCATAGCCCAAAAAGAAGCCGATAATGATACCGATGACAGCGAATAACGTTCCCTTGCCGCGATCTTTTCCCAGGTACCAGAATAGGGCGCCAAAGACCAGCATTCCTAAAATCGGTGGAAATTGCTCAGGTTTCAACTGGTCCATGACGATAAATGCGAACATTGCCAGGATGGTGAGCGGAACCATTAACACTTTTTGTTTTTTACGAAACAATTCCAGTGGCGAGGCCATTCTGTTTCCTTCTTCAGTCTGCAAGTCGAATGAAATCGAATTTTGGTAGTGAAAATTTGACTGCAACCATGTCTGATTGACGAGATCACTACTTTTCGTATCTTCAAATTGGAAAAGAGTTTTCTGTTTATTTTATGTGTTGTAATTTATTCGGGCCATTCGTGAAAGTCTTCTCTCAAAGAATCCTGTTGTTTCCTGGCTGATCTTAAGGCAAAAAGTACCTCATTCTGAGCGCACATTAGGAATGAAAAAATAAATACAGGCTTGACAGAGAGTTTTGTGGCGGTTATGGATTGCCGAGATAAAGTTTCAAACTGATCCGGCTAAAGTTCTCAAAGTACGAAAATAATGGCAGAAATTAAGCCGCGTATTGTATCCAAGATTACATTGGTGACAAGGTTTACGTCGGTTTCTCAGGAAGGGCAGGTCTGGTGGCAAAGAAAAAGCTGAAAGCATTGGTGATCGTTGAATCACCGGCCAAAGCCAAGAAAATCGGTGGCTATTTAGGCAGTAAATATCGGGTCCTGGCCAGTATGGGGCACGTACGTGATTTGCCTGCAAAGGCTTCTGATGTTCCTTCCGAATTCAAGAAAAAGCACAAATGGGCCACCTTGGGGGTCAATACCGAGTCAGAATTTGAGCCTTATTATCTGGTACCCAAAGAGAAGAAAAAGACGGTAAAGGAACTCAAAGACGCTCTAAAGGATGCCGAAGAACTCATTCTTGCGACTGACGAAGACCGTGAAGGTGAAAGTATCGGTTGGCATCTGACTGAGCTATTGAAACCAAAAGTACCCGTAAAACGCATGGTTTTCTCTGAAATCACAGAAGATGCCATTCAGGAAGCGATTGCTAATCCGCGTGAACTTGATTTGAATCTGGTCTCTGCCCAGGAGACGAGACGTGTACTGGACCGTTTGTATGGATTTACATTAAGCCCCCTACTTTGGAAAAAGGTTGCCCGTGGACTCTCTGCCGGGCGTGTGCAGTCTGTCGCGGTCCGAATTCTGGTCCAGCGAGAGCTGGAACGACTTGCGTTTCGAAGTGGTACCTATTGGGACTTGAAGGCATTATTAAAGACTTCCGATGGAGCCGAATTTGAATCGATGCTCTCAGCGGTCGGAGGCAAAAAAGTTGCCAGCGGTAAAGATTTCGACGAGTCCACAGGCAAGCTGAAGGCCGATGCGGATGTGTTGTTGTTGAATGAGCAGCAGGCAGACGAATTGCTCGAACGTGTCAAAAAGTCTGATTGGACTGTCACTTCAGTCGAACAACGACTGCAATCACGCAAGCCCCCTGCGCCGTTTACTACCAGCACGTTGCAACAGGAGGGGAACCGCAAGTTGAACATGTCGGCCCGTGAAACGATGCAGGTTGCGCAACGTTTATACGAAGATGGCCACATTACTTATATGCGTACTGACAGCGTGAATCTCTCGAATGAAGCGATTTCTGCATCGCGAGATCGGATTGAAGATTTATATGGTAAAGATTATCTCAACCCGGAGATAAGGCGTTTTGATACGAAGTCCAAAGGCGCCCAGGAAGCACACGAAGCGATTCGCCCCGCCGGTAAATCGATGAAAACGGCCGAAGAAATCGGACTAAAGGGACAACAAGCCAAACTGTATGCGATGATCTGGAAACGGACGATGGCCACACAAATGGAAGAAGCCAAGCTGCGTTTTCAAACAGTGACCATCACAGCCGATAATGCTGAGTTTCGTGCCACAGGACGCCATGTGGAATTTCCTGGCTTCTTCCGTGCCTACGTTGAAGGGGTTGACGATCCGGAAGCCGCTTTAGACGACAGTGAATCGATGCTGCCACCGCTGGAGGAAAATCAGGCCCTCGAAGCCAACCAGGTTGATCCCCTCAAGCACGAAACAAAACCCCCCGCGCGTTATACAGAAGCGACCATCGTGCGGAAATTGGAGAGTGAAGGAGTGGGTCGACCGAGTACGTACGCTTCCATCATCGGAACCATTCAGGATCGCGGCTATGTGAAAAAGTCAGGTAGCCAACTTGTGCCTACGTTTACCGCACTGGCAGTCACTCGCTTACTGGAACAGTTTTTCCCCAATCTGGTGGATCTACAATTTACGGCCGCCATGGAACAGGAATTAGACGATATCGCCGTCGGCGAAGGGGATCGTTTACCGTATTTGAACCAATTCTACCGCGGAAAAGAAGGCCTCGATGAACAGGTCAAATCCAAGGAAGAAACAATCGATGCGCGGGAAATCTGTACGCTTAATTTGGAAGGGATTGAGTCGGCAGTGCGTGTCGGTCGTTATGGACCGTATGTCACCGATGGCGCAGAAGAAGAACCTGTTTCCGCTTCGATTCCCGACAATATCGCACCAGCAGATCTCACCAATGAACTTGCAGAAAAATTGATTCGTCAGAAAAGCGAAGGGCCGAAGTCACTCGGGATGCATCCTGAAGAAAACACGCCCATTTACAAGTTATTTGGTCCTTTTGGTCCCTACCTGCAATTGGGAGATGTGATTGAGGATGGACCAAAACCAAAACGCGTCAGTATCCCTAAGACGGTCGACCCGGACACGATCGGTCTGGAAGAGGCGCTCAAATACTTGAGCCTGCCGCGTTTTTTAGGTGAGCATCCCGAAACAGGAAAGAAAGTCAACGCGGGCATTGGTCGCTTCGGTCCCTATGTCTTGCACGACAAGGTCTACAAATCTCTGACGAAGGATGATGACATTCTGACGATTGAGTTACCTCGCGCTGTGGAACTCTTAAAGCAGGCGCGTCAACGAAGTGCACCGACACCCATTCGTGAATTAGGAAAACATCCGGAAGACGAAGAAACGGTTGCCATTTTTGATGGTCGCTATGGGCCTTATGTGAAACATGGCAAAATCAATGCGACCATTCCCAAGGGGTACGAAGTTGAAAATGTGGTGCTAGAACAGGCGCTCGAATGGTTGGAAGCGAAAGCAGCTAAAAAAGGTACAAAGAAGAAGGCCGCCAAGAAAAAGACAACTAAGAAATCAGCGGGGACCAAGGCGAAAAAAACAGCCGCAAAGAAAACACCTGCCAAGAAAGCGAAAGCAGCTGCGAAGAAAACCACAAAAAAAGCGGCAGCCAAAAAGAAGACAACGAAAAAAGCAGCTAAGAAGAAATCCGCCAAGAAAAAAACTGCTGAATAATAACGGAATAGATCAAATTCAGGCAGACGCCTTAGACTGATCCAGGTCGTCTGTGGTTGGGTTGTTTATCTCTTGCTGGTCTTCTTCTTTGCACTTCTCTCGGTTTGCTGCATTGACTTCTTTATCGCTCAGATCAAATTCCTCAATCAGTTCGCGACGCCGAATTGTCACCTGACGGTCAAACTCTGAGAGTACATCCAGCGCACGATCACGCGAAGTCACCAGGCCGATTATCAAATACTGTGTAATCGCAATTCCATAACAGACCCAACCTACCGCATCAATGGCAATGGCAGAGAGGATCGCAAATACGGGAGAGGAACGGTTAATATGTTGGCACACAAGCCCTTTCAGGATAGCGCGCCATTGTTCTTTCAGCTCCCGAAAGATTCCGTATTCTTTTGATAATTTTAAAGTGGGTGGACCAGGATGAATGATCGAAAACAGTTCCTGATCGGGCATGGCTTCAATCACACCAATGGCCAACATGATGCGGAAACCCATTAAGATCCAGCCTTCAGTTCCCTGGAGACTCATAGGAACCCACCCAAACAAGGCGGCTTCCATGTTGGCTGTCGCAGCCAGCAGGAGCAAGGAACCACGAAACCACTGTTCGAGGTCTTTTTCCAGTTCTTCGTCAATTTCTTGAACGCGGATGACTTTACTGAGAATCAGATGGAAAATGGGGATCGCAATCAACCCGATAAAGAAACGTGTTAATGGTTTTAACAGGTTTCTAAAGTAGGGATTTGCAAACAGGATACGAAAAAATCCACCCACAATAGTTCCTAACTGATCGAATGGTAATAGCACGAGTTTTACTCCCTGACTGATGAAACGAAAACACCTCAATCAGGGATCAAAAAAGACTTCACTTTTCCAAGTCTATGGGGTATTTGATGATCTATTATGTATCAAAAACTATCAGTAAGACAAGGTACTTCTCAGTGGTTTAGTCTACCAGCGGATTTGCTGATAAAGCTGGAGTAAACGTTGGCCACGATTTGGGTTCAGTTGTTGAACATAGGCCACGCGACCGCGAAGATGACTGGCGAAATCGGGGTGACCTTTCCGGTTTTGGCTTGCAGGCCCCTTTCGAATGCAATTTGTGAGGATCGCTTTCAACAGATCGAATTCTTTGCGCGGCACATTCGTGTGTTCATTCACAACAACGCCAGTCACTTTTTGTTGTTGGTTATTTCGTAATACGCGTCGTTTCGATTGATTGACCTGAAATCGTTCCGACCGAATGATTTGCTCCACCAGTGGGATAAAGACACGCAGAGCACGCAAAAATTGATCGGAACCGGAAAAGGTTAAATCGTCGGCATAGCGTGTGTATTCTGCATCAAACGATCGCGCTAAACCTGAGAGCCTGACGTCCAGGGAAAATGCAGACAGATTCGCCAGTGCAGGGGATGTTGGTGCTCCTTGTGGAAGATGGCGAGAGAGATAAGGATAAAGTGGTCTCAGACTCCCATCAGGAAAAGGCATGCTCATGGGAATGGCAGAAGTTGTTAAACGTGCGAGCCAAAGTGAGACTTCGCGGCAATAGCCAATACTACGGTAAATAGAAACAACCCTTGAAAATTTGACGCTTGTATAAAAATTTTCCAGATCAAATTTGACAACCACGCGTTTACCGGTATGAGGTAATGCATTGGTCACGGAAGAATGGCCGGCAACAAATCCGTGTGCAGCCGGATGAACGGGGATTCTATTTAGTAAGTCCTTTAGAATTTGTTCCTGAGCTATTTTTATGAATGGTCTTGGTGCTTCAATCAACCGAAAACCATTTCGTTTGGGTAACCAGTGATAAACGTAGTGCGACTCTTTGACATCATCAGGGCGATCGAATTGATTAAACCGGTGTGTCAGCCATGCAAGCTTTCCGAGAGGGAACTCCAACCATTGGGAAAGTTCCAGTGGTGTGCAAAACCGAGGTAAGTTGTACTGATCGAGTTTTTCAAAATCAGTATCCTGAGCCATATCAAAATAATGACCAGTGCGAGATGCATAGCGAGCGAGTTCGTAAGGAGGAGATGAAACTTCTTCGAGTTCGGTTGTATCTGTTCGTCTGTTTTGACGATATCGAAAAGGTTTCAATCGAGGTTTTCGGTACGCACGTTGAGTCTTGTTCTGTTTCGAATAGGAATCAGTGGGAGTGACAGGTCGGCCTGATGATGAACCAAACAGGAGCCGGCGTATGAATTGAAATAAGCCCATTCAAAAATCCCGTGGTCATTCTGTTTACTGCGATTATCAGCAGGAATATGGCTTTATAAAAATAATAAAAAGATGGCCAGCGGGCCGCACAACCGATCCTGTGGCGAAGGGTTGCTACGATAAGAGTCTATCGTAGCGACCCTTCACATTTCGTAGAATGGTCAATACTTCTCCCACGGGGTATCCCCGCAGTACTCTAAGTGATCCGTCAGGATTCAGTTAGAGTCAGAACTTGTGCGACCCACTGCCCATCAAGACTGCAAATCGTATCCTTTTCGTGAACTGCGTCAATGTTAAGTCTTGTGAATCTGGATAAAGCCCCTATATTCCAACACGATTCAGTACTATAAACTGGTTTTATAAAACTGATACAAAAATTGTCTTTATGAGTGCAACGTGAACTGCAATTGCCCTGATTTTATGGCTAGGATACATTTAAAACAGAATTAAGAGGTTCCAGCGATGTGCATTTTCAGTAGAACGGTAGTACGCTGACTGATAATTCTTTGATCTCTGCTGGCTGCGAGTTCGCTTTGCAAAAGTAAAAATAGAAAGATAAGACGATGCTGGGAAACGTTAATCC
Organism: Gimesia aquarii; assembly: GCF_007748195.1. Classification (NCBI taxonomy): domain Bacteria; kingdom Pseudomonadati; phylum Planctomycetota; class Planctomycetia; order Planctomycetales; family Planctomycetaceae; genus Gimesia; species Gimesia aquarii. The sequence goes on along the minus strand of NZ_CP037920.1, from coordinate 5,949,915 downwards.
CACCGAATTTGATTTACGTTTCTCTCTGTTTGGGATTCCAGTCCGCGTACATCCATTATTCTGGGCGGTGTCAGCGTTCATGGGGTGGAACGCCAATGATCCGAAAATGACGCTGATCTGGATTGCCTGTGTTTTTGTATCAATTTTGATTCATGAGTTGGGTCATGCCGTCATGGCAAAACACTTTGGTTGGCCCCCTGAAATTATGTTGTATCATTTTGGTGGTCTGGCTACGTTTCAGCCTTATTCGGGAATGACAACCCAGCGATCAATCATTGTATCAGCAGCAGGGCCATTGGCCGGTTTCGGACTGCTCGGAGCAGTCATGTTCTTTAAATACATTTCCATCAGATTTGGTTTTTGGAATAACTTGGGTCAACAAGGGGCAGTCTATGTTGGTACTACATTTCATTACTTGTATTTCATCAATTTATATTGGGGATTGATTAATCTCGCTCCCGTTCTCCCACTGGATGGGGGGCACATTTGTGAGGATATCTGCAAAGCCGTCAAACGTTACCGAGGTGATGTGTTGGCCATACAGATTTCAATGGTTGCTGCAGGTGCACTGGCCTTTTATTTTTTTAAAGAGCAATACCGCTTTGCAGGCATTATGTTTGCCTTATTTGCTTTTTTTAACTTTCAGGCATACCAACAGCGGAACAATCCCTGGTAGAAGTGTTTCTTGTGCTTAGAATCCGAGACCATCACCGTTGAGTTCGGCTGTTTTGACTGTGCCATCAGTAATGTTAAACATACCAGGATAAGAGCGTGCCCACTTTTTGTTTGGGCCAGGGCAATATTGGCGTCCATTACCTTCTATTGCAGCAATGGTTGGAATCCGAGCCGCTAAACTGGCAGAATGCAGGAAAGAATAACCGCAGCAAGTTAAATCCTGCACACAGAGAAACATATCAAACTTCTGCGCGGCAGCTCCCAAAAACAGAGATTCCGTTTGACCTTTGCAGGCTTTTAAAGCGACACCTGAATAACCCAGGTCGCGACTTAGTAACAGCGAATCATAGTCGACCAGAGATTCATCAATAACCACTGGTTTGATCTTGGCTGCTTCATGCATTTTATTTTCCGGATTGGCTTTGAGGTCCCGATTTGTGGGTTGTTCGATATATTGAACTCGATCAAAGGCAGCCGGTGTCTGCTCGCGTATCTTGTTTAAAAAGTCGAGAACATAATCTACATTTTCACATTTCTCATTAAAATCCAGCGAGTAAAACCAGGTATCTTGCCCTCGTTCTCCTTGTGCTTTGACTGCTTCATTTTCAATAGCAATCACACGGCTGATATCCCAGTCGAGATTATCGCCAGAGAGCTTGATTTTGAGATGGGTCAGCCCGTCTGCTTTGATCCACTCTCCCAGTGTCTCGGGTAAACCATCATCAATGCGTTCAGAAACATCGGCTTCAGTAATTGGATCTAGCGCTCCCACAAGATGGTAGAGCGGCAGCGTTGGTTTGGGATCTCGGAGTGTGTACTGATCCAGGTATTCTCCCTGGAATTGATCGTCCAGGTATTCCGTCAGATCATAATTCATATATTCCGAGGAGAGGCCATTATAGCTGTTGATATGATTCGCGCGTCCAAAACCATCATGAATAGCTGCATCTAGTGGACTGGATGCGACAAGCTGGGCCAGCTCAGGAATTTCCTCCTCAAGGCCTAGTTTTTTCGAAAGTTTTTTTCCCATGAAATGGTATTCAGCCGAAATGTGATACATCAGATCAATCGGGTGCGCAATTTCCGGACAGATATTTGCAATTTCGACAGCTTCTTCCAGGAAAGCTATCATGGCCTTCAGGCCGTCATCGGGGCTGACAACAGTTGATGGCCAGGCCCAGATGTTTCCAGCAGGCATGCTGCCAATTCCGATACCCTGTTTTCCATTGCGTGTTTCAACGACGACTTCCACATTTAACAGGACACTGCTGTCCATTACTCGTCCACCGAATTTCAGAGGGGTACGAAATGGAACTTCTTCAGTTGAAAATTTCGCCTCAACAATTTTGATATCAGTTGACTTGGACATCGCTCTGTAATTAATCCTTCATGCTGCGTGATAAACCATTGCAATGGTTTATTTTTTGTTTTGTAGATCATCTGCTAAAATGTCAATTCCTAAGTTGATTTTATAACCATTTCGTTCAATCTTCAAGAAACGAATGCGATTCATTCTCGCTTGTGAAAAAACGGGAAAAAAGGGAGTTTTCTGTTTTCATTTCAGGCCATAGCTTGTTAAAGACAGCTTTCGCGTTGTTTTCTCTCCGGGAATCCGCTTGAAAAAGCCGCGAATACTGGACGATTCTCTCAGCCAGTGACTGTAGACAGGATTGGTGGTTCTCTCCGACTCCATAAACTGAACAGATAGGAGAACCGTTTTGAATGTCTGTTCCTGGATGGGGGATATCAGCGAGTTCCGGGATTTGGTAAAGGTCTTTTGACAAATTGTGGTTCCAATCAATGTAAGGGCAAGTCATATCCTGAGCCGCGTAGAGAATCCCTTTGGCAATTTGTGGTTGCGGTTGGTTTTGGGCTTTTAGGAGCAGTTTCCGTAGTTGTAACGGTGTCTCAAGATTTATCTTTTGCTCTTCAAAGGTGCGACAGGCGGCCATGTGCCAATATAGGATTGGAAGCTGAGATTGTAGTTCAAATAATTCAGTTATCGCTGTATAGCGCGGGTTAACTTCATTCAACCAGATCCGATTTTCTTGCATTGGATCCAGGATCAGATCGCAGCCAAAAATGCCCTGTATGTGACACTTCTGTGCAATCGTTTGCCCCAGTTCCACAATTGCTTGATTCCATGAGGCAGGAACCGTTTTGAGAGTCATTCCGCCACAAAATTGAAATGGTTTCGCATTGAGAGCGGCATTTCCAATAAATTGCATGGAAATACCCACTAAAACAGAGATGTGGTGAAATGCTATAAACAGGGCCGAAAGTGGAATTCCAGGTTGGTAGCGCTGTACATAGCAAGCTTTGTTTCTAAGAGACTTTGAAGAGTTAGCGTCCACAAAATGGATTCCGTGGCCTCCTGAACCATGTATTGGTTTACTCAACCATTTCAAATTACCATCTGGCTTGGAATCAGCCTTAAAGCAGGTGGGGGTTTGGACTTTTGCTCGCGCCAGGATTTCTTCCAGAAAAAAAGGATCTCGGGCATAAGATAGACTTTCTGGATCACAGCCTCGCAGATGATGTTTTCGACTGATTTGCTCGATGAAGTTCGGATGATTTTCCATTCCCCCAGTATAGATCCACTCCATTGAAGTATGTTCGTCAAGGGCCTGCAACCAATTTGAGTCATCGCTTGTTTTGGGGAGTACTTGCGCAATTTCACGAAGGTCCTGGTCGGCATATTGATCTACACAGAGCGGTTGGAATTGGGCACGCAGGGCAGAACATGCGGCAGCTCGTGTGCTCGCTCCAACAATGAGTAGCTCAGGGTTCTTTGGAATTTCTATTTGTTCTTGTTTATTCATCAAATTGTGATTTGGGGGAGTAGGAGATAATAATTTTATGAGGATTTAGTGTGAATTCTAGCGGATTACTGGCAATTCTGTTCTTAAATTGTTATTAAATAGGACAGGCTACGAATGATCCAAGGCGAATCAAAACGAGAGTTTGCTTCGTCGTCCCTCCAGGACTGCGGTATTCGTGATCCGTTTTAATTTGTGCACTGCACATAATTGTAAGAACCTAATACGAAATGGAGAACGAAGAATGTCAATGTTTGTCGGTGAGTCACTTGTTGGTGAAGGTAATGAAGTTTCTCATATCGATTTATTGATTGGTGACAAAAATGGTCCTGTCGGAGTGGCTTTTGCAAATGCTCTCTCCAGCCAGAAAATGGGACATAGCAATCTGCTTGCGGTACTCTCACCTAACTTGGCTGTGAAACCTGCTACAGTTATGGTGACAAAGGTAACTATTAAAGGGGCTAAGCAAGCAGTTCAAATGTTTGGACCCGCTCAGTACGCTGTTGCAAAAGCTGTTGCAGACAGTGTTGAAGCAGGTGTCATTCCCAAAGACCAGTGTGAAGATCTCGTGATTGTCTGTGGTGTATTCATTCACTGGGAAGCAGATGATGACAAGAAGATCTTTGATTACAATTATGAAGCCACCAAGGAAGCAATTGCTCGCGCCATGAAAAGCGAGCCTTCTGCTGACGAAATGCTAGCCAAGAAGAGTGAAGCCTCGCATCCCTTCTACGCTGGATAAATTTCTGATGAGGTGGAAAGATCGAATTCAGACCCCTGTTCATTTAGAGCAGGGGTTTTTCGTTCTGTCTATTACAATTTCCTGGCTTTGATGAGTTTCAGAACTAACATGAAAAAGATTTTGATTCAACTGGATACTGATGCGCAGCCCAGCACATTTGATCGTGTTGTCGCCATCGACGCTGGTGTTGATGAGTTGATGAGTTACGGTAATATCACGCCTGAAAATGTGACACCGTTGGTACATGGAGCGATGTTTACTCGCGGGGCTAAAGACCTGCATCACACGGCGTTGTTTGTGGGGGGGAGCCAGATTCAGGAAGGGGAGACACTCTTTCAAAGAGTTCAAGAGTTGTTTTTCAGCCCGGTTCGTGTCTCCGTAATGATTGATTCCAATGGCTCCAATACGACAGCGGCCGCTGCAGTCTTGGCGGCGGGGAAGCATCTCAACTTTTCTGAAACGACTGCATTGATTTTGGGAGGAACCGGTCCAGTTGGTCAGCGTGCAGCACAATTGCTGGCAAAACGCGGGGCAAATGTGATTGTGGCTTCCCGTTCTGAAGAGCGCGCTCAGGCTACCTGTGATGCAATTACGACTGTTGTGGAAGGAGCACAATTAAAAGCCCTCTCTTTAAAAGACCACAAGCAGATTGAAGCAGTCAATCAGGATACAAACCTCATTATTTCCGCTGGTGCAGCGGGGGTGAAACTGCTCCCGGCAGCCTGTTGGAAGCCGATGAAGCAGCTTAAAGTTATCATTGATTTGAATGCGGTTCCACCAGCGGGGATAGAGGAAGTTGACGTGATGGATAAGGCTACAGATCGGGAAGGGGTTCTCTGTTACGGAGCGATTGGAGCAGGAGGTACAAAGATGAAGATTCATAAAGCGGCCATCCAAAAGCTATTTGAATCGAATGATCTCCTGCTTGACACCGAAGAAATTTACCAGATTGGCGTTGATCTCAAAGAATAAATGCTACTTAAGAACTGGAGAATGAACGATTCAGGTTGCATCGACTCTCTGAGTCTCGATAGAATTGGTGAGTTGAGAATACACTTCCAAATAAGGGAAATGCGTTTTGTAAGCTCTTGGAGCTATAGCAGTTTAACTTCCGGATCATTTTCATGTATGACGATGCCACCATTATGAAACGCGTCTGTGCAGGAGAGTATCTTCTGTTCGATGAGTTGGTGATACGTTATCGTAAGCGTCTGTTACGATTTGCCTGGAGTAAATTCGGAAAATTTTCAGCGGCTGAAGATTTGGTGCAGGAAGCATTTTTGTCTGCATTCGCTGCCCGTGAGACCTATAACCCTTCATTTGCATTTTCGACGTGGCTCTGGACTATTTTTTTAAACTTGTGTCGTCGTCATTATAAGCGAGAACAGCGTTCGCCGCGTGAAATTAGTCATTCGTCAATGACTGATGATGTTGTGATACCAGAACCCAGTTCGTCAGAGACTCCCTTACAAATTGCCTTGAAAACGGAACAATTTGCGCTATTGGCGCGATACCTGCATGAATTGCCGGAAGTGCAAGCCGATGCGTTGCGATTGCGTTTTTTCGGCGGAATGAAATTTACTGAGATTGCTTTAACCATGGATTGTAGTTTGTCTGCAGCAAAAATACGTGTGAAAAACGGATTGCTTCAACTGGCTCATCGTTTTTCTGAAGCTTCGACTTCGGAAGGAGATGCATCATGAACTGTGACGAAGCGTTTGATCTAATTACTCATCCCACTGATCACAATTGCGAAGAGTTGCAATGGCATCTTCAATTGTGCTCTCGCTGTCGGCAGATGAAAGAAACTCTTGCGCCAGCATTGGATACATTTCATCAGATTCTAGATGCTGATATGGCAGTCGATGATTTTAACGAGTACGGTACTGATCTTCATCAGACTCAGGATCAGAATTCGTCCGATCTTTTCCCACAAGCTGGGCATCCATTTTTGTCTGCAGAATCTGTACGGATGGCGGATCAAGCGGCAACACGTTTAAGGGCAGAAGCAGAATCGCCTCAACTTACAAAACGGTCTGCAAAATCAAAGCTTTATCAAAGACGGCTTATGAACGCAGCATTGATTCTATTTGCTGGAATTCTAATGGGGTGGGGAGTTTCTACATTTGCTCCCGAAAATCACATCCCCATAGGAGCAAATAATTTACAGAAACAACAGTCTTGCCTCTGGATCACCCAGCGTGAAGAGAAAGCGAATCGAACTTTCCGGACAGAAATGGATAAAATATCAGCCAGCAATGTGGTTTTGTCCTGTGTTGCCTGTCACTTAAGTTCAAACACTGACTAGCAAGTGGATCTGATTATCGTCAATCAATTCAGTCAATTCACTTCACTTCGCCTTTTCGGTCTCCATTTCTCGTGCTCTAAGCGCAACAAAATTTGTAAGTCTTACAAGTAATTGCGCCTCAAAAGGTACTTTTTTCAATTGATGTCATCAATTCTGATCGTCATTGAGAAACTCATCTTGCGGCTGTTTTCAATTTTCGTTATTTGTACGCAACCCACTGTTAACCGGAGGGAACATTTCCTGTCTAACACTCCCTTTTCTCATTTCCTCCCTGAGATCACAGGGCCATTGAAAAAGAGATTTTCAACCTGTCACACAGAAGTGAACCTCGTATCTTTTCTCGCAAAAATTACAATTGGATTCGACATGATAAGAGGTGTCTTATCTGACACCAGATGCGGTAACGCATTGCGATGGGCATCAAGCCTGATCCTGGTACAGATTATTTTGTTCGGAGTCTGCATCAACGGGAATATTCCTGTGATGAAGTCAGCCTCTGCGCAGGAAGGAAAAAAGAGCACCATATCCTTGGATGAACCTCTTTTCGACATCCGCGTGGAAGGAAATGAGTCCATTCCAGCACTCTCGATTTTACAAAAGACCAAAAGCCAACGCGGCCGACCTGCCTCACGCACACAAGTTCTTGAAGATATGCGACTCCTCTTTGCGACCCGTTGGTTTTCCAGCGTGGAGCCCGTTTATCGAAAAACGGAACAAGGTTTGGTGTTGATCTTCAAGGTCAAAGAACGTCCCATTGTTGAGAAGGTCGAATTTCGTGGTAATAAGAAAGTCAAAACCAAACGCCTGGAAGCGACAACCGGTTTAAAAGTCGGTTCCCCGTTTGATGTTTCTGCAAATCAGGAATCAGTACATCGGATTAAGCAGCTTTATGTAGAACGCGGATATCGTTTTGCCGAGATTACACTCGTCAAAGGAGGTCTTGCCGATGATCGTGAAGTGATTTTCGAGATCAAAGAAGGCCCCAAGGTTGTTGTTTCGGGAATCAAATTCCGAGGTAACAAATTTGTCAGCTCAGGTGTGCTTAAAACAAAACTGCAAACCAAAAAAGCGCCTCTTGGTCTGAGTATTCTGGGAGGAAAATATGATCCTTCCACAGTCGAAGATGATCTAATTTCTCTGAAGCAATACTACAACGGTCTGGGTTTTTTCGATGTGAAAATTAAGGAAAAGGTAGGCTATAACAAAGATCGTTCTCGCGTTCAAATTGAATATACGGTTAACGAGGGTAAACGCTACAAAATTCGTGAAATTCTGATTCAGGGAAATCGGATTTTCTCGGAAGAAGAAATTCGCGACGATTTTAAATTAGTCTCGGGAGAGTTTTTCAACAGTCGTACTCTTTCAAAGGATGTTGATAAACTAACCACAAGATATGGAGAAATAGGGCATTTATTTGCAAAAGTGAATCCGGTTCCCCGATTTTTGGAAGCACCAGGCCAAGTCGATTTGGTCTATCAGATCAATGAAGATAAACCGTATCGAATTCGACGTATTACACCACATATCGCTGGTGATAATCCGCGTACTAAGAGTTCTGTTTTGACAAATCCTCTGCTTGTCGCACCCGGTGATCTGGCGAATCAACGTTTGATTCAAAAGAGTAAACGTCGTATCGAAGGGGGACATGTTTTTGAAAAAGGTCAAAATGGGCCACGGATTAACGTAACAAAAGTCGACCCGCAACGCGAAGTGATTAGCAGTCGCAAAAACGATGTTTTGCGAGGTCAAAATAATGAACGTGACCAAAATATAAAACGTACTCGATACAACGAACTTGACCAAGATTATGAACGTGGGCAAATTTACGATGACGGTATTTTAAACGAACAAAATCGAACCCAGAAAATATTTCGTGGACAAAACAAAATATTTCGCGGACAAAATTACGATAATGGCATTCCAGAACCTCTGAATCCTTTATTTGGCAACAGCCCACTCGGCGACCCAATGGGAACCGAATTTCCCCAGCAACAACCGGGTTGGGTGGATTTGGATGTTTATGCTTCCGAAAGCCGTACTGGCCGTTTGATGTTTGGAGTCGGCGTCAACAGTGATGCTGGGGTTGTTGGTTCAATCGTTCTGCAGGAAGAAAACTTTGATATTCTAAGACCTCCCCGTAGCATAGAAGATCTGCTGGACGGTACTGCTTGGCGTGGTGGCGGACAACGTTTCCGTGCGGAAGCAGTTCCCGGTGATCAGGTCAGCCGGTATTTACTCAACTGGACCGATCCTTATTTCCTGGATACCAATTTCAGTTTGGGAGTCAGTGGTTTTTACTTCACACGATTCTATGAAGATTGGGATGAAGAACGCGTAGGTACACGTTTGACTCTGGGGCGTCAATTGACTCAAGAGTGGTCAATTAACGGACAGTTCCGACTGGAAAATGTCGACCTGCGAAACCCGCGCACACCTACTCCTCCCATCGTTCAACAGTCTGTGGGTAATAATTTGCTGAATACATTCCGAATTGCTGCCACACATGATACACGTGATGCAGCGTTTCTACCGGCAGAAGGACATATTTTCGAAGCTGCAGTCGAGCAAGCTGTTGGAGATTTTGATTATAGTCGCCTGGAAACCAATGCCAGTCAATATTTTACTCTTTTCAGTCGCCCCGATGGTGGCGGACGTCATATCCTCTCTATCAGTGCCTCGCTGGGTTGGACCGATTCAGATACTCCCGTATTTGAACGATACTATGCCGGTGGTTTCCAGACCTTCCGTGGTTTTGAATTCCGTGGAGTCACACCACGGGAAAATGGAATTGCTGTAGGTGGTCGATGGAGCTTCCTCGGTAGTGCACAGTATATGGTTCCGATTACTGCCGATGAGATGATCCAAATGGTGTTCTTCAGTGATTTTGGTACCGTTGAAGAAAGTGTTTCTCTCGATCAGTTCCGTGTTTCTGTGGGTGCCGGTCTTCGTTTAACAGTTCCTGCAATGGGACCTGTTCCAGTAGCTTTGGATTTTGCTGTTCCATTGGCAAAAGAGACATTCGACGAAACACAGGTCTTCAGCTTCTACGTTGGGTTCACCCGTTAATTGATCAATGTTTCCCGATAATGCTTTTGTGTGAATATAACTGCTGACAGGACGGAATTTCTACGTCGCCACCAGTTTCATCGGGCTTTCTTCTGGGCTATGATAGTGGTTTGTTATGTGGCAGATTGTTCGTTCAGAGAGCAGCTTAGATGATTTTGGAAGGCATTGTCAGCAGTAGAAATCGACAGGGAGAATTGAATATTGCCCCGATGGGACCACTGGTCAATCCTGAGATGAGCCAGTTTGTGTTACGACCATTTCAGACGTCTCGAACCTTCCATAATCTGAAGGAGACCCGTTGCGGAGTATTCCACGTTGTTGATGATGTGTTATTGCTGGCAAAAGCGGCTATCAGTCAGTTGGATGAGACCCCAAACACATTTCCTGCGGAGCAAATTGAAGGTGATGTGATATCCTCAGCTTGTCGCTGGTATGAATTTCAAATCGATACGATTGATGAATCTGCCGATCGCACTGTGATGCAGGCTTCAGTAGTCCATCATGGTAGAATTCGGGATTATTTTGGCCTTAACCGGGCTAAGCATGCTGTGCTGGAAGCAGCGATTCTGGCAACACGCATTCATATAATAGAGAAACATGATTTGCAGACACAGTATCGTGCTTTGGCAGAGATTGTGAAAAAAACTGCCGGTCCGGAAGAACACACGGCTTTCCACTTACTGGAAGAGTATATTTCCAAAGCGTATGCTTAGATGATCGTGAACCAAAAACTCAACAACTCTCAGAAGCACTTATCTGTCATGTCACGCGAAGTCATCGTAACAACGGGAAGCCGATTACATTGGGGATTGCTGTCGATTGCCCCGTTAGCAGGGCGGGAATTTGGTGGCATTGGTTTAATGGTAGATGAACCGCGATTGACACTCTCAGTCAAGGTATTATCTGAAGAAAAAGATAATGTTGTGTGTAGTGAGAATTACATTTCAAAAATTGAAAATGTGATCAACATGACTCGCCGAAATCTGACTGGTCCATCACGTGAGTGTTATTATTCTGTAGAAGTACAATCTGAAATTCCCCAGCATTGTGGTTTTGGCTCGGGAACTCAATTGAGTTTGGCAGTCGCGCGCGCCATTTTGATGTTAAATGATGAAGACCAGTTTTCTTCTATGGAGTTGGCACAGCGCGTTCAACGTGGGGCACGCTCTGCCCTCGGGATACATGGTTTTGAATCGGGTGGATTTATTGTAGAAGGAGGCAAAATCGATTCAAGTGAAATCAGCCCCTTGGTTCTGAGCGTTGATTTTCCCGTAGACTGGAAAGTTTTGTTGATCACGCCCACCGATCGGGCAGGCATTTCCGGTAACCTAGAAGCGAAAGCCATTCAGAAGTTAGGCTCTATGCCTGTTTCTCTTACCGACAAGCTTTGTCGCCTTGTTCTGATGCAGCTTATTCCGTCAATAAGGGTACAGGATTTTGAAGGTTTTAGTGCGGGTTTGACAGAGTATGGACACGCTGTAGGTGAGTTTTTTCAGCCTGCTCAAGGGGGAATCTTTGCTCATCCCCAGATGGCCGAGCTAGAAAATTTACTGAGTTTAAAAGGAATTCTGGGAATTACCCAGACCTCCTGGGGGCCGACTTTATCGGTCGTTTGCCGGGATTCAACACACGCTGAATATGTTTCAAGTATAATATTTGAAAATGGTTACGGAGAATTTTGTTCGATTAAAATTGTAAAGCCTTTAAACCGTGGTGCTTATACTCAGTTGAGAAACATTGCATGAACATTAGATTTAGATTTCTAAGATCTTGAAACATTTTGAAATCTAATAGAGGAAATCTTCGCCAATAGTCGAACCTTGTTATAATGCTACCATCCCGAAATAAAACAAAGTAATCCATAAAGTAGTGAGAACTGTCTTTTATGCGTTCCAAGCAAAATCACTCCGAGGTATCGCGGCGAGATTTCCTGCGTGTCGGAAGCCTGAGCTTCGCCGGATTGTCAATGTCTGAGCGAGCTGCCTTATCAGCTTCGAAGAGAGATCGTTCACAGAAAAACTGTATCTTGATCATGATGACAGGTGGCGTCAGCCAACTGGAAACATTTGATCCTAAGCCTGAAGCGCCTTCTGAAATTCGTGGTCCACTAAAAGCAATTTCGACGTCTGTTCCTGGTGTTTTTCTTAGCGAGTGCTTTCCTCAATTGGCCCAGCGAGCTGGACAGTTCTCGATAATAAGATCAATGTATCACGATGCTGCTCCCATTCACGAGACGGGGCATCAACTCATTCAGACAGGAAGATTGTCGCGAGGGGCAATCAATTATCCTTGTTTTGGTTCAGTCGTATCCAGGCAATGGGGGCCACGTGGTGATGCGCCTCCCTTTGTTGTTTTACCACGTTTGGTTGGTTCATTAGGAGTGAATACCTATCGTGGACAGCAGGCAACATTTTTAGGCGAAGAATTCGAGCCTGCAACATCAATGGGAGACTTATCGGCTACGAGCGAACATGAAATTGAAGTCGCCGGAGAATCGATGGCGATCCAGCAACAATACGGAAAACAGCGATTCGGCAGGTTACTGCTTCAGGCTCGGCAGCTAGTCGAACGGGGGACGCGGTGTGTGATTGTCAATTTGTTTGATAATCTGCATCAGCAATTGTCCTGGGACTGTCATGGCACGGGAGCGGGAACATCCGGAAAAGTTTATGATTATCGGGATTCACTGGGGCCCGCCTTTGATAAAGCATTATCAACATTACTTGATGATCTTTCTTCAAAAGGGTTGCTTGATGATACGCTTGTGGTTGCGACAGGAGAGTTTGGCCGCACCCCACAACTCAATGCTTATGGCGGTCGGGATCATTGGCCTCATGTATGGTCGGCATTGATTGCTGGCGGCAGCACACCTGGAGGACAGGTTGTGGGGGCAAGTGATGCGCGGGGCAGTGCTCCCGTGGATCGTCCCGTTCATGCGTCTGAATTGACGGCAACGATTTATCATCATTTGGGTTTAAATCCTGAGAGCCTGCTTGCCCACACGGATGATCAGGAAATCAAACTGATAGAAGCAGCACCGGTTCAGGAATTAGTAACCGCGTGACCAGAATTCAAAATTTGAGTCAATAGCGACTCATGCAACATCTGTATTGTGTTGTTCATTTTCTTCAGTCAGGATGGTTTCTATTTCAGACACACTGTGTTGAAAACAGTTACTGATTTCCTGTACTGAAAATCCTGCCTGGCTGAGGAAAACGATCATTGATCTCTGTTCAAGTGATGCACTGATTTTTCGAGAGCTCTCATACATTGAAATATCAGGTCCCGGTTGATTGGTAGGTTCGCTGGAATTCTGTTGGGTGAGAGTCAGTTGCTGACGTAGTCGATTAATCTCTCGGTCTGCATCCTGCAATAATTCATCAAGGACTCGCAGGCGGTCATCGGAACGCGCTTCTACTTCTCGACCGTAATCAAAGAGCTTGACTTCGAGTTGGTTGAGCCGGTTGACTTGCTTTTGCTCGGTTTGGGCAATTTCGTGTTTTGCTTCTTGTAACGGATCACGATCGCGTACGCGCTTTTGCATGCGAAAATTCTTCTTTAATGACCATGCAATTGCAATCAATAATATACCTGTCAGTATGACATTGGGGTCACTTAAATTAAACATGATTGGTAAGTCATCCTTTACTTCCAAACAAGATCAGACGTGCTGATCCAAAAGTGATCTCTTGATGATCTTCCTGATCATCTTTAAAGAGACTTTTAGTGGTCGTGGTCGTGGTCGTGGTCGTGGTCGTGGTCGTGGTCGTGGTCGTGGTCGTGGTCGTGGTCGTGGTCGTGGTCGTGGGGCACATTTGCATCGTTAAGATTGGGGCTGTTACTTGATTTGCTTTCAATCATAAAAGCTGCTTCAGCCGCACGATAAATGGTTCGCAATGAAACTCCTTGCTCTACTGCAATCAGTGCACACGATTCATATTCTGGAGTAAATTGTGATTGCTGATGTTGTGTCAGAGAGATTTTGCCTTCGACGTTTCCCCAAGCTGTTTTCACAGTGTGTCGTTGGCGAGGCCGAATCGAACGTTGCAATTGATGCCGACGAATCCCCAGTGTTTCTGTTTCCTGAAAAAGAATCGATTCGAGTTTATCCGATGATTCCGGTTTGCAAATGACACTGAGCAGGGTGGCAGGTCGGTCTTTTTTCATCTGAATCGAAGTGGAGTAGACATCTAGCGCCCCCGATTCCAATAGTTTTTGTTTTGTATAGCCTATAATTTCTCCCGAAACGTCATCGAGATTGGTTTCCAGTAGCGTAACGTTGTCAGTATTACTTTTTGTAGCGAGTTCTCCGACAAAGATTCTCAAGAGATTCGCTCTTTCGGGAAATGTTTTCGTACCTGCTCCGTATCCGATTTCTTCTATCGTCATGGGGGGGATCATTGAAAAGCGATCAACAAGTGTCGAAATAATGGCTGCACCTGTGGGGGTTGTTAGCTCTGCTTCAATAGAAATGTCTGCAAGAGGAATCCCTTTCAAGAGTTCAGCTGTGCCTGGCGCAGGAACGGTACAAATTCCGTGATCGATTTTTATCTGTCCGAAACCTGTGGGAACAGGACTTGAAATCACTTGCTCGACACTCAACAGGTCGAAACCAATTGCCACTCCTACAATGTCAACTATCGAATCGATAGCACCGACTTCATGGAAATGAACTTGATCGATTGTAGAACCGTGAACCTTGGCCTCCGCTGATGCAATTGCTGTGAACAGCGAGAGTGAAATTTCAAATTGCTTCGGAGTGAGCTGATTGGATTGTTTCAGGATTTTAACGATATCGCTTAAGTGGCGATGAGCGTGTTGCTCCGGATGATCAATTTGAACTGACGTTGCATGAAAGCCACCTTTCATAGTGGAAGAAAAAGTCAGCTTCACATCAGGCAGTCCAAGCGAATCAATACCGGCACAAATCTGATCTGCATTCACACCAGCGTCAACCAGTGCCGCCAACGTCATATCACCACTGATTCCAGTAGAACAATCTAAATAGGCAATCCGCACAGTCAGTATCCAAGCGTGTTAATATTTGGGGGATCTGGAAAATTTCGAAAACGAATTCTAAGAGTAATCCGCTGGTTCTCCAAGGTCAATTCGAAGCCAGTCGGATTTGGTAGAATACGCTAACTCTAATGATATCAAACAGATGCTAGAGAGCAGGAGATAGTAGTTAAAGAAAGAGGGCAGTTTTCATTGCTTTTAGGCTGAGTGAAATCACTTGATCTACGTTTGAACCAAAACACGTTAAGGGTCTCGAGCATGGGAATCAGGCTCAATTTAACGTTGGTAGATCGGCAGGTACTGATATTCGACGGCGAGAGCCAGGACCGCGAGAGATGTGGAATAAACCTTGCCCGCTCCCTTTTCGCTGCCTTTCGTGGCGAGCCAGCTTCCATCATGTTTCTGCATTTCCAGTAATTGCGGAATGATTGCTGCTCGTGTCTTTTTCCAGTACTCTCCCCCCATTTTAAACATGCCCACACTGCAGTAATAGGCACCGTAGTAGTAATAAAATTCGTCCGGTCTCAAAGGATGCTGGACCAGGTAATCGCCTGCTTCCAGTGCGTCTCTTGTGTGATGTTTTCCACAGATTTCCAGAGCCAGAATTCCTGTACCCGTTCTTGTTGCGCTAGGAGCTCCGCCGGGTTGGTATGCAAAGCCAACATTATTTCGTCCCCGACAATGACGCACATAGGCGACTGCCCGGTCGATATGGTCAGCAGAAATATCACATCCAATATTTTTTGCGGCGCGTAGTGCTAATAGTTGCCACCCTGTGACACTCAGGTCGCTATCTTTACTCGTTTGAGAATAACGCCAGCCACCCGCGTTCCTTTTATCTTTGGCAACATCCTGCGCAGAGATGATCACTTTCACGGCGCGTTCCAATACCTGACGGCATTTTTTCTCTCGTTCTCCTTTTAGCATTCCCGCTACTTCTGCCAGCATCAGTGTGCTGATGCCGTGGCTGTACATCGGGCCGTGACTTTTATGATGTACGACCAGGCCGTTCGCTGCCTGATGAGACAGGACCCAGTCGATTCCTTTATTCATCTGCTCGCCGTAGGGGCCTTCTTCTGGAACATAGCCTGCGGCCATAAACGCCATGATTGCCAACGAAGTCGCAGCCGTTGATTCACCATAGGAATTGAAGGACCAAGCTCCTGAAGGCTGTTGTGAGATTGATAAAAACTGAATTGCCCGTTGAATACCTTCATCAAGTTGTTTTTTTTGTTGATCGAGTTCTTGAGCCCAGCAACGAGTTTGCGTAGATACAGAAAAAACAAGAACAATGCATACTATCAACCAGCGCATCATAGAAAATTTCCTGTTATTGAGCTTTGAATCTAAGGCTTAGTTGTTATCAGGTTTCGATTTGGCAATTGCTTCAAAATAGTGTTTGATCAAACGCGCGTATTCCGGATCCGTTTTGCTTCGCGAGCCTTGCAAAATTTCCGTATCCAGGTTGCCCGGGAGTTCTCCCCAGTTTCGACTGGACATTGCTTTTAACTTCGTTTTGAGTTGCGAAAAATCGACACTATTTCTGGCGCCACCGCCTTCACTTCGGCCTTGCCCCTTTCCAGAAGCCATATTTTTGGATGCGGTCTGTGATTCCTGTCCTTTTCCGGGATTCGAGCCTTGTTGAGCTTTTGATTTCAGTTCTGTCGCTGCCTGTGAAAGCGACTCTGCTGCACGTTTCAGCGCTTCTGCCGCTTTTTTAGATGACGAGGACTGAGAAGGTTTTCCGGATTTCGATTGTTGACTCTGACTTTTTGAATTCTGGGCGACCTGTTCTTTCGAGGATTGTGCGTCATTCCCGCGCTTTGTGTCCTCCAATTTGTTTTGATCTCTGGCTTGAGAGTCTTCTTGTTGTGATGACTGAGTTTGATTTGATTTTGAGTTCGATTCTCCGGATTTCGCCTGGCTCTTTTGAGCCAGTGTTTGGTCACCAGCTTTAAACTCAGGGGTTTGTTCAAGTTGTTTTTGTGCGTTACGTAGTTGCATCGCGGCATCGGTAACCTGATTACCGACCTTTTCAGGAACGGGAGTCTCTGTCGGTTGCTGTGGCCTCGATTTTTGAGCCTGTTGTGCCGCTTCTTGCAGGGTCCTGGCTGCTTGTTGGGCTTGTTGCGACGCGCGTTTGAGGTCTTCTTTCGAGAGATCTTCTACTGCTTTCTGCATTTGCTGTTCGGCTTTTGCAGTTTTCTGTTGGGTGCGTTCCGCTTGTTTTCCCTCTTTTTTCAATCCAATCGGATTCGTGTTTAGCTTTTGTGAAGTTTCTGCCAGTTGTTCCGACAATGCCTTCGTTTGTTGTGCCAAGGCTTGCTGTGAATTTTTAAGTGCCTCCTGACGCAAAGCTTCTGATGTGGAAGCTTCTTCCAGTTTTCCTGCGAGCTCTTGCTGCATATTCGCAAGCTTCTCAGTTTGTTCTTTAAAGGCGTCTCGTTCTGTCTGATCTTTATTTTGCGCCTCGTGTGCACTCATGATTTCTTCGGCGATTTTGGCGGCACGATTGGCAGCCTGGCTAGCTTCATGTAAGCGACCGGCATTGGCTTCTTTTTGCGCCTTGATTGACTCTTCGGCTAATTGAGTCGCTTTGCGAGTCGGTTCAGATTGGGGGCCAAATTCTTGTGCTGCTTCCAACACAAAATTTGTTGCAGCTGCGGCTAGATCTTGTTGTTGTTTTTGTAAATCCAGAACAGATTCTGACTGATTCTGAGCTGCAGGGGGATTATTGGGACTCATTTGGGGTTCGGTTGCTTGTGCTGTTTTCACCGGTTCAGAATCCCCAGGACCGGCTGCTGCCGTTTGGATCTCAGGACCTTTAGCGGTTTCATTTCCAGGGGTAGAAACAGTTTGAGGTTCATTCGTAGCAGGTTTACTGGCCGCTAAAGGTGCCTGCTGTTGCATTGCCTGAGCAAGCTGTCTTTGTGGCTCGACAAGCTGAGAAGTTTGATTTACCAGCGAATCGAGCTGCTTTAATTGGAAATTACGAGCCGCATCTACCAACTCCGGCCTGCGTTTCAGTAAGTTGTTTAAATCCTCGGAAAGTCGCGACTGGCGGTGTTTCAGTTCGTTTTGAAAATTAGCCAGATCCTGTTCGATTTCGGGCGACAACTTTTGCTTTTCCGCATGCTGTTTTTTTTGTGAATTCGGATTATTTTGATTTTCATTTGCTTTTGTATCTGGCTGTTGAGTCGCAGACTCTACTTTGTTGTTAAAGGCAAGCAAATCATTCGCAAGATGGTCTGTCTCTTCGGCTAGCCGATTCAGATTGAGTAAATCATTCTCTAACTCAACCAGTTTCTCGTACTGCTGAGCAAGATCATCGAGTTTCTTGTCTGTTGCAGACATCGCCTTAGGAGTTGAACTCAATTCTTTTCGAGCCTGTTCAACAGTTTCTTTATCAGCCGCTGATTTCAGTGTGTCATGATGTTTGACGAAATCATGACGTGCAACCTCTTGCGTTTGTTCTGCCAGTTTCTGATAGAGGGGCAGCTGTAGAAAATCATTGGCTAAGGTTTCCAGGCGTTGCGCGATTTTGCGTTCTTCTTTGCTCAACTCTTGTAATTCTTGTTGATCCTCTCCTTTTAGTTTTCCTTTTTCCGTTGGCTGCTTTAAATTTGCAATTTTTTGATCAACGGCTTTCTGATGTTTCTTAAAATCCTCTTGAATTTTTCTAAGTTCATCTCGCAGTTTCTGTTGGCGAGAGATCACTCCTGCTGAAAGTTGCTCTTCGGCATTTTTATCAATTCCGAAAACACGTGGAGTTGACCAGACAACATTTGGTGAGGGGACTTCTCGATTATCAGCAGCACGGACTCGATAAGTAAAGATATCAGCTTGTTTCGCTTTGATTTCCTTGAGGTCAATTTTAAACTCATGACTGACCGATTTTGTTTCCAACTGTTCCGCAGGAACTTTGATCAGGATCGGTTTCTCATCCAATTTTTGAACATGGACTTCCAGTTCTTTGACAGAATAATCATCGATGACTTTGACGGGAACAGAGAGTGTTTGGTCAGGCTTAAAGAATTCTGACTGGTTATAAAGAGAAATTTCAATTTCAGGGGCGCGGTCTGGAATCACTTTTACAAGATGTTCCGATGTTTTCGTCGTCAAATTTCCCTTTTCACTTATGAATTCAATATGGAACACAAAACTTTTTTTATGGACAGGAAGTTCGAGTTGTGCTGATAACCGGTCTTCACTCAATACAAATTTTTGGTGTTCAACTGGGGGGCGCTGTTGGTTATCGGAGCCAGCTAAATAATGCTGGTATTGAAGCGTCGCATCTTTAACAGCGCGGTCAAAGGTGAGATTGATTTTAAATTGACTCTGTTCAGGAACGCTGATTTCGCTGGGTAGCACTGTGAACTCTTGTAGTTTTTCGTGCGTATATCCAGGTGGCGTGATCGTCAAAAGAGTATCAGTGATCGAAGGAGGCTCAGAAATCTGAATTGTATATCGCTTACTCCGGCTGCGTTCAGTAGTGATAATATATTGGAATCCACTCAGCAGGCGCGGAAACTGAGTAGTGTATTGCCCTGTTGTCTCGTTTAGATCCATACGTCTGGAAAAGGGTTCGCCTTGTGAGTCTTCCCATTCAATCCACACTTCTTTGATTGTTTCAGGCTGTTTTGTGTGCCAGCGAGGAGTTGCTAATATTTGCAAATCTTTGCCGCGCGCAACTGTTTCGTCTCCCGGTTGAACTTCAAAGTAAAGCGAACTGACGGTTGCAAAATTACCCCAGGGAATCACACTTCGCGAAAGTAACAGTTTGTACGCATCAGGCCAGACGAGTAAGGGAGTTAAAAACAGGAGGATGGCGATTCCCGCACTCATGATAAACCGCATGGCACGATCAGAGGGGACAGAATCTGTGATATTGAATGTTGTAAGCGAAGCAATCGTTTCTTTTGCTAAATGCTCCCGCATTAAAATCGAGCTGGATTCATTTTGAACCGATGACAATTCCAGTACAGATGTCAGTCGCTCGTTGAGCGTCGATTGCGATTCTTCCACAATCGCAGCCAATTCGACAGGCGTCCTTTTATGAAATACCCTGCGTAGCATCGCAAACCAAATACAGCCGACCAAAACCGTTAGAGAGAGAGAACTCAAGACAACGCGTGCGGTTGTGTCTAATGAGAACAGAAAATCCAGACTGATTTGTAACGTGATCAAACAAATCAGAACGAGAATTACCAAACCGAGTCCGCGTAACAGAGCCAACGAACGGATTCTGCGGTCAAGCTGATTTAACTGTCGTTTCAGTTCGTTCACAAAAAGAGTTAACTGCCCATCCATAGTTGATCTCTGCGGGAAGTGGTTATTCAAATTGAAAGCTGCAAATTATTGAGCCTGTACCTCTAGCTATTGTATCATCAGAATGACTTCGCAGACCAGATACCCCGATATTGTAACAAAATTTGGTGGTAAATAGTGATGAAAAAATGGTTTACAGCCCAAAATCTTTTCAAGGCAAACCATTCAATTTGCGAATGGCCCATTCCACGGTGAGAATACCCATGATCAAAACGAGAATAAACCAGTGATCCCAAAGCGATATTTCGTCCTGATTCGTCGTTTCCTGGCTTAATGAGGGCAATAATTCCAAGAGTTGGTCCATGGTCTGGGGAGTCAGTAATTGCCCTCCACTGGACTCAGCGATTTCTGTAAGTAATTGCGGGTTCGAAGTCAAATTACCCAACTCAATCGTTTTAATTTCATGAACAAACAAAGGAGTTGTGATTTCCTTTCCTTGGGTTACTTCAGTGGAGGTCATTAGTTTGAGTTCATATTCACCCGCCGGAAGCGGTGGAATGTTGGCTTCATGAATGAGTGGCTGGTTCTTTTGTCTGATTAATTCGAATGAATTAATGACTTTTTCCGGGTTTGTGGTTTTGTAAATCGCAACGGTAGATTTCACATCCGGGAATTGATCAAGATACGCCTGCGTCCAACGCGCGGTGGCGGTCGAGATTTCGCCGGCATAGATATCTGTTTTACTCAAACTGAATTTGACAAATTCATTACCTGCGGCTGCTTTGTTACGCGCAGCCCAGCGTGCTAATTGTCCCCAGAAGCGATGGTGATAGCGGTCGCCTACACGAAACCGCCAGCGCCAAGTACTATCGATGCCAATCCAGATCACTTGACCGGCTCCATAATGACGATGAATGATGACGCCATCTTTGCTTTCGTCCAGGGGAGCGTTGAATGGAGAGACGCCGTAGGCTAAGACTGTTGTTCCTGGTTTTTGATCTCCCTGGATGAACCAGAGGTGTCCTGGTAGTTGATCCCAGATCTCACGGTTGAATTCCGGAGTCACATCAAACTGGAACAGTGACTCTTTTTCTCCTTCTGGAGTGAGTCTGAGACGCATACCTCGTTCCGCAGGAGGTACTTTGAAATTCGCCTGATTCCAGTTCACCATTTTCATTTTATCGAGTGGTAGTAATTCTTCCAGAATTTCAGAGCGATGTGCTAAGGGAAGATATTTTTTCCCTGCCAGTAGCACCAGAGTGCCTCCCTGTTCTGCGACAAATTTTTTGATATGATTCCAATTCTCCTCTTTGAGATGATTGGGTGAAACATCTCCAATGATAATCAAATCCTTTTCACCAAACGGATTTGAACTTTTATCCTGGTTTGGTGGTTCGTTTTCAGGAGGTTTTTTTGTTGATAATTGATTTGGAAAGAACGGTTTTGGTAAGAGTCCTAGATAAGGTTGCTCGAATAGAACCTGTTCCAGATCGATTCGCTTATCACGCTGCAAAGCATTATGCAAGAAACGAAATTCCCAGCGAGCCGTCTCATCAACCAGCAAGACATGGGACTTATCATCAACGATATTAATGGCAAAGTTTTTTTCATTATTATCGTCACGAGTTTCTCCCGGCAAGATATCTGTTTGCAGCGTAAATTCCTGTCTTCCAAGTTTGTCTGCCTTCAATTCAAATTCAAGAGTTTTGCTCTTGCCCCGAGCGGTGAAATTTCTTACGTCAAGCTCACGATCATTTTGTTTCAAGATGACACGGACGTCTTTGCCTTCGTACCCATTTGTGCCAATACGAGCTTTTAATAATGGTCGATCATCTTTAAACGCAGTCTGAGGAAAATCGAGTGCGGAAACAGAAATATCTTTTGGTTGATATGCTGACCCGAGTACAACCGGATAAACGGGGATCTGCATCTGCCCCAGTTGTTCTGCCGTAGAAACAGGATCAAGCTGGCTGTTATCTCGTCCATCGGTCAGCAGAATATAACTGGAGATGGGGGCAGCACCTGTATCTGAATTACTCGGGGCAGATTTGAGCGCTTGCGAGAGATTCGATAGTTCCATGTGGACCTGGTCAGGCACATCAGTCAGTGTGGTATTCAAGATTTCCTTTTCTGTAGAAATGGCATCACCTGCAAAGAGGACCAGATCAACTTGTCCTCGCTCTTGCAATTTCTCCAGAATGGGATTCGCGGGATTCAAGAGCAATTTTTGCGCAACTTCCTTACGGGAGAGTTGATCAAGTTCTTCAAAAATGGATTGAAGGTTGCTTTTGCGACTACTGGCTAATTGCGCCTTCTTTTCGGGATTGGCGGTTTCATTTTCGTCAACCCATTCTGGTTCCTTATTCGCAGCGTAAGCGGCTTCCCAGCGATCAAGCCGACTATCAACTTTTTTGTTGCCGATCATTTTCAGAGCACGCGCCAATCGCAGTTTTTCCAGATCAGTAGCGTGTCGATCCTGGGTATTCATACTGTCAGAGACATCAAGGGCTACGATGAGCCGTCCCGTCTTTTCGGTATTGAAAGACCAGGTAAGAACGGGCTCCAGAAACGTGAACAAGATTAATACAAGTGCGACCACTCTGAGAGCGATAAGCGTATTTCCAACTGAGTGGGAGACTAAACGACGCTCATAACGAAACAGCAGAACGATGGTGAAGATCGCCAGAATTACAGCGCAGACTCCGACGATAGTCCACCCGCTTAATTCAAATCCATTAAACTGAAAGTGCCGTTCACTCATATTAGTAGAGGTCTTACTACAGTGTATTGTTTGATTGTTCTAAACCATCAGGGAGCGCACTATGGCCACCTTGTACAAGTCGCCGGGTGAGAAATAACTCTCCGATCATTAAAAGCAGAAAGAACAATAAGAGAACTCTCCAGAACTCCGTTTCCGAGACGTCGGAAAACATAGCCTGTTTCAGTTCATCCAGTGTTTTAAAAAATGTTAGTTTGTATTCATCAGTCAGGGTTTTCTGTTGTTCTTCAGAGAGCGGAGTCAAATTTGATTCACTGCGGTCAAAATTGACGACAAAGCGGTCTGGCTTGAGTTCTGTCTTAAAACCAGGTTTCGGATTCAAAGCATAAATGCCGGGCAACGATGTTTGTGAACAATGAAAGGTTGAGCCATTAGTAGATTCGTCGATCGTTCCTGTCGCAGGTTCACTATTGGGATCCAGGAATTCTAATTCATCAATGGTTGTTTTGGCTGGCACTCCTACGACAATCGGTTCGTCAGTATTGATATTGCGAAACACACGGCCGGATGAAAGTTCAAAAACTGCTTCATGTAAGAAGGGGACGTAATCAGGTTTGGCAGGTAAATTATTCCAATCTGCATCGAGCGATGATGTCATTAAGAGCACGCGGCCGCGTTGATGATTCATCAAGAGCATCAGTGGTTTGTCATTAGAGAGCTGGGCAATTTCAATGGGAGCCGTTTGAAGTTTCGTCTCTGATTCTGTCTTATCATCTGGCAGAGGTTTTTTATTTGCAATCGAAACATCCCACCACTGATTATAGCGGGCTGAGGTGAGTCCGTTTGCATATTCTCCACGAAATCGTGTCAACCAGGGTGTCTGTAAACTATTTGACTTAATTTGGGTCAGATTTCCGAATTCGACACCGCTACTCGTTTCACGGGTCTTTAATTTGAGAGGGATTAAGCCCTCAGGATGGAACAATAACTTCTGATATTGTTCAACATCAATTTGATCGCCCAACGTGATCATCACTCCCCCACCTTGGTGATTGACAAAATCAATCAACGCTCCTGCTTGGACTTCCGTGAGTGCATCAACATTTGCCAGAATGACAACAGCCTGGTTTTTTAGGATCTCGCTTGTTAGCTGTTCTTTTTCGATAATGGTTGTCTGGATCCAGGGGGTACGATTAGTGGGAGCCATTAATGCTAAATTGGCGAAAAAAACTTCGCTTCTTGTTGCATCAAAGTTGGGGGTCCCATCAACCAGCAGAACAGGTAGCGCGCTAGTGACGTGTAATGCGGCATCAGATCGATCATCACCCGGTAGCTGATCCGAATCGAGTACGACGCTTACCACATGAGTACCTTCATTCTCGAATCGATGTTGGAATTCAATAGCTGCTTCTCCGTGATTTTCGATTTTCACAGATTGGGTTTTTTCTTTGATACGCTGTCCATTTACCTCGAAATACACCGGACAGATCAGAGTAGGCTCCGGCCCATCATAACGAATGGTCGTCGAAATTTTTACAGGGAGGTTTTTGACACAGACTTCGCGTGAGACAGCCAGTTGTCCTACTCGTAAATTTGATTGTAATCCCTGATTTCTTTCCCCGGAAACATTTGTGGCCCACAGGTCAATCGGAATTGCTGATTGCTGCAGTAGATCCTGCACCTGTTCCCAGAGGATCGGATCTTCTGGAGTCCAGCATAGTGCTTGATCATCCGTCAGAATGATGATTTCCCGTTCCAGGTTAGTTGTTGTACTTAGAGTTTGAATGGCTTTGGAAATCGAATTTGCCAGATTCGATGCGCCGGAAGGCGGGGGGAGATGATTTAATTTTTCTCGTACTGCTGCAAACTGATGTGTAGGTGACTCCGTTACCAGCCGTGGTTGATTGCGGGCATCGATGATGGAAACCGTATCGCCAGGATTCAATTCTTCCATAAAGCGGTGAACCCACTGTATTGCAGCAGAATGAGGAGTTGTTGCCTCACCCTCCCACCCCATGCTGTAAGAGCCGTCAATGATGAAGACGACATCGCGAGATTGTGTCGAAATATATTTTGATAAAAAGCCGCCAGAAACCCAGGGACGGGCCAATGCCAATGCGATGAGTGCAATGAGCAGCATGCGAATTGCTAGTAGCAGCCAACCTTCCAGCCGGATTTTACGTCTGGTGCGCCGTCCCAATTGCAGAAATTGCATAGCGCCCCACTGAACAACGTCATAGCGTTTACGGCTTAGTAAATGTACTAAGATGGGTAACGCAATGCCCAACAGGCCTAGCAGCATCATCGGATTGAGGAAATCAAATGTCATTATCGCTGAAACTATGTGCGAGATGAAGAGTTTGCATGGGAATCGTTTAAAATCTGGTTCGTATATAATTATATGTTGAAATCGTCGTAAATGGTATTGCTTACATAATTAACACTCTAAGTCGGAGATAAAAACAGATTTGCGGCGGAAGGTTTGGAATTGACGAATGATTGATTATGATGGACTGAACGAGTTCATGTAAGCATGTGAAGTGTTTTTTTATTTTCTACTAAAAAACACGAAATGATTTGATGAACTTAAATCCATAGTCATAGCTAATACGAAATTGAGCCGGTCTTTGTTAGTAATGATTCTGTTTATCGTCTCTTTCAACATAGTAAGTAGGAAATGTTTAAGTGCTGAACAGCTCAGATTGAACGTTAAATCTTCGATCTAAATCCCCAGCTTAAATATTCAATCATATAAAAACGGTCAAAGCGTTCCTGACGCGATAAGGTAAATACATGTTGAATCGTGTTTTCAAACATATCCTGAGCCTCTTCATTTTTGTGTCTTCGTACAATCTCTATAGTCAGAATCTTCAGGCAGATCTCTTTACCTATGTAGATGAATCTGGCCAGTCAGTCACCGTTGAGGCAATGCTCTATGGATCTGGAAAGAGACGGGGAGAGATGCTGCATGCTTTAATACTACCCGATGGGTCTATCCGTCTTGTTCCACAGGGAAAAATCAAAAAACGCATGCTGAAAGAAGCCCCCAGGCCTCTGACAGTGAAAGAGATGTCTGAGGAGTTATCAAAGAAATTTGGTACTGAAAAATTTCGATTTCATTTGCAGAGCCCATTCCTTGTGGGGGTTGTACTGGCTGCACCATTGGATGGGTCTGACAGGACAGAACTCCGCGTAAAAACGTTTCTGGAGAAAGCAGGGCGATTCTTAAAAAATGTGGAAGTCATCTTCGAAACTTATAGTAAAAAAATGGGCATCGAATTAACTGATTATGAATTTCCAATGGCAATGCTCATCTTCGAATCAGATGATGATTTTGAAGCTTATGCTAAAGAAACAACTTCACTTGGGGCTGGTGTCAAGAATGTATTAGCCTATTATTCAAGCGTTTCTAACAATTTGATTCTTCGAATGAGTGAATGTAGTTCTTTTGAAACTCCTTTACATGAAGCCATTCATTTACAGACATCCAATCGAGGTGTTGTGAAGCGATTTGCGCCGATTCCAACCTGGTTTATGGAGGGGATTGCAACCGGATTTGAAGGTAAAGGGGATCGAATCAATGTAAGTCCCGAGCGAATTAATTCACATTATGCTCTGATGTCAGGCGTCGCAAAATTGTTGAATTGGGGAGAAGTGGTTGCCCTCAATGGAGTATTTCGCGGTAGCATTTTATCAGGCGATGCTTATGTGCATGCCTGGGGTCTGCATTGGATGTTGGTCAACCAGTATCCGAAGGAGTATCTCACTTACGTGCAGAATCTTTCAGCGAAAGAACCTTTCGAAGTGTCATCGCCAAAGCAACAATACGAAGAGTTTGTTGAAATTATGAAAGTCCGCCCGGAGTCTTTGCAACTTAAATTTAAAGTCGAATTAGTGCAATCGATTCTAAAGCAGAAGCTGAAGCTCCCTCCCTTAGACGACAGAACCGTTCATCTGGAAAAACATAAGCAGGAGATGGCCATCGTGAAAATGAAGGCGACATCATACTCTCGGCTTGCTCCTCCGCGAATAGAAGGTTGGCTGCAGAACATTTCTCCCTTTCGTCCCATGACCTTTCATGTCACAGTGCAGACAAATGCTGGTACTTATGCTGAGTGGTACTTGCCTAATGTCGGAATTCGTAAGAAAATTAAGCTGAAGCCACAGAATGCTAAGCAATTGATGCAGGGCGGTTTAGGAGGCAATTGGAAAACATACCATGTTGAGGTGGAATCTGCTTATACGAACAGTAAAACTGCAAAAGAATGGGCCGAGGGTAACTTACCGGTTCCTGTTTTTTATCGCAGAACGATAACTCCCTCAAATTAATGTTTGAGATTGCACTCTATGGTTGGTTGAAAGGTAAAAGATGAAGCTTTCACTTTCAGTGAGAATTGCTGAAGCTGCTTGCAAGACAAAGTTAAATATTTCATTTACAGAATTAGCGGATATCGCTGTTGAGTCTGGTTATTCTGCACTCTGTATGCGTGCCAGTGTGGTAGGTACTCAGAGTTCGCAGTCAGAGCTGGATCAGATTCGGTCCATAGTGGATCGGGTAGGTCTAGTCGTTTCAATGGTTACAGCTGATTTTAATATTCCACAAAATAACGATCAGGCACCTGAAGCACTAAAAGATATCGAACCCAGTTTGAATGTGGCCGAGACGCTGGGATGTAAAATGATTCGAGTCTGTTTGAAATCTGAAGCAGACATTCTCCATGCACAACGAGCTGCCGATCTTGCTGCGGAACGAGGTATGCAACTGGTACATCAGTTCCACCCAGCTTGTCTCTTTGAGGAAGTAGAAAAGTCTGTTGTCATTCTGAATCAAATTGATCGTCCCAATTTTGGTCTGATTTATGAACCGGCAAGTTTACTGATGTGTGGTCAAGAGTACGGGGAGACAACACTCAAAAAAATTCTGCCCTGGCTCATGAATGTTTATGTTCAGAACTTAGTGATCACAACGGATGGTCCTGATCATCTTGAAACCTGGTGTCTGGGGGATCGCCCTTTTCAATTATTACCTTATTGGGATGAAAGCGGGCGAGGAATTGACTTCAAGTACATGATGTCCGGATTAAAAGCAGTCGACTATCATCGCTTTTTTACAGTTCATCAGGCAGAGGGCATTGTGACCGCCGCCGACGCACGTGCATATGCTGTGCGGTGTAAGGCTTGGTTTGACTCCCTGAGTTGATGACAGGTACATATAGTGATATGAAAAAAGCGTTTATCGTCAGCTTTGAACAATTGCCAGCTTGTATGCTGGGCTGCTACGGCCATCAGTGGATCGAAACACCAAACTTTGACCGGTTGGCTTCACTTTCCATTCTTTTTGATCAACATTTTGCCAATGATTTGCGCACCACCCAAAACTCGTTTCCCTGGTGGACCGGGAAAACCATTCCAGATGTGTTTGAAGCAGGCGAACAAAACAGAGCTTCTTTCGTTTCACATCTTAAGACAAAAGGTGTGAAGTCAAGCTTGCTAGTGGAATCAGATAGTCAAACGGGGCGCAATGCAACTGATCGATCTCAAGAGAATTATTTTGTAGAATTCGATCAAGTCGAGACAATAGTTGGGAAAAATGGATTCAAAGTCAGCGAAGACAAAACTCCCATAGCGCAGTTGATGCAAGCTGCAATCGAACGACTGCCAGAGTGGATGGAAGATTCTCAAGAGCGATTAATTTGGATTCGGTCCACAGGGGTTCCCTTATCTCCGTTAGCTCCGGAGTTTTTCTCTACGTTGTATCTTGATGAAGTACTCGATCAGGGAGATACGGAAGAAGAGAATTTTGATGAAGTTAATCTTGTAGGAGATCATGCTGAGCAAAGCTTATCAGAGGAAGATGAACCGTCGGATTATTCAGAACCAGATCTTGATCCAGAGGACTGGCTGGAATTGATCACGGTTGTCGCTGAGTTATTTACCAATCCTGAAGAGTGGTCTGAACTCGATGACCATGAACGACAGATGGCACGGGCCATCTATGCAGGTTATGTAACATTGCTCGATCAATGGTTTGGACGTTTCCTCGATCAAATGTTAGATTATGCAGAAACACATTCATTTCTATTGATAGTGACAGCAGCGAAGGGCGGAAACGCACTTCTAGGACCAGTTCGGCAAGCAGAGGACTGGGGGCTGTTTGAAGAAATAAGCCACGTACCTTTGTTTATTTACGATTCTAAGAATGAACAGCAAGGTAACAGACGGCAATTTCTCTCGCAGCCAGCAGATCTTCCAGTCTCAATATCATCCTGGTTCGGAAAACCACTCGAGATAGATTCCAACCTTGGAAATAATTTATTCGATGTGATTCTTGATCGAAAGGCTTTTTCTGAGCCCTTAATTTATGCCGCCAGTGATCAGGCTATTGCATTACGTTCGACAGATTTTTATTATCTGCGACTAGCAATTAATCGGGAGTCTTTCGATTCTGGAGAGACTGAAATGTTGAGTGATAACCTGACAACGCAACTTTATCAAAAGCCGATGGACCGATGGGATGTCTACGAGTTGCATGCACAACTACCTGAAGTCGTAGCACAGTTTTCCTCTCGACTTGAGCAGAGCAAAAAACATGATCAAAATTTATCATAACCCACGTTGTAGTAAGAGTCGTCAAGCACTGGCTCTGATTGAAGAGTCGGGTAATCAACTACAAGTCATCGAATATTTAAAATCACCTCCGACTGCTGAAGAGTTGGATTCCATATTGAAAAAGTTAAATCGAGAGCCGCAAGAATTAATGCGTAAAGGAGAAAAAATTTATCGCGAACTGAATCTTGCTGAACAGGAGATGTCTCGCGAAGAAGCGATTGCCGTTATGGTAGAGCATCCCACATTGATTGAACGACCCATCGTGGTCAAGGGACGAAAAGCTGTACTGGGACGGCCTCCAGAGAATGTCAACGAACTCTTATAAAGTATTAATTCTGAGTTGCGTTTGGAGAGGCAGGTAGCACATTGGACATATTTCTGCCTACAAGTAAACCGATTGAAAAAGTCAATGCAGCAAATGTGATTAGAATAATCACCCAGGTTCCCGTGGGTAGTTCATACTTTGCAGAACGTTTCAACCGCGCTTTCTTTTTTTCTACCAGCATATCGGCGGCACGTTTTTGTGCGAGGCTGGCCAGGTTGGTCAATTCGTGTTCATGGTCTAAATCAGTCGGGTTGATTTGATCTATTGCTGCTGACTGGTTGACGGGAGCTACTGGTGTTGCCGGCATCGGAGTCGGGTTGATTTCTTCAACTTGTTGAACCAGGGCACTATGATTAATTTCTCTGACTGGGATAGCTTTGAATGCCTCTGCTGAATCTGGCTCTTTGACTTGAGGTTCAGGGGCTGTTGAATTAGGAATCTGAAGATCGTGGTCGAGATCGGAATTTACTTGCTTGTCAAGCGTGACGTTAGTACCGATTGACGCTAATTCATCCAGCGCATTAGACAACTCTGAATCTTTTAGATTCAGCTTAGGCTGAGGGATGGGGGCAATTTGACCATCCAGACCAGGGACTCGCACCGATAAACCGCAGGTCGGGCAGTCTACAATTTCGCCTGCTTTGGAACGTGAAATTCCCATGAGTTGATCACAATGTTGACACCGAAATTTGATAGGCATTCGAAAGTTTCTTTTTGATCGCTTTCAAGATTGGAGGACTGGTTTAGTGCATCATACTGATAACGTCTGTAGAACTATTTTTACTACAATGAATTCATGTTGAAAAGCAAGTAAAAAGAATCAAAGAATTTTTTGTTCAGTTCTTAGGGATGACACGTATTTTAATGTAACAGAAATGGGTCTCCTTCATAGAATGAAGGTCTGACAAACGTACTTATACCTGATATAATAATAGACATTCAATTGTGCATAATAAATCCATGAACTGAATGAAATACAAAAGTTCTTATGAGTCCGTAAGTTAAGCGAGAGGTTTTTTGTGGACGTAGAAGAATTTCTGAAAAGAGACGTGAATCGTCGTCAATTTCTAGATCGAAGTGCGCGAAATGCTGCCGGAATGGCTGCGGGCGTTGTTGGCTTGGCCAGTAATGTATCACTGGCAGAATCTTCGCCAAATGAACGAGTCGTCTTGGCCGGGATTGGCGTTCGTGGGCAGGGGAAATTTTTAACATCCAGTATGGCTGGTTTTTCCGATGTCCGATTCAAAACTATCTGCGATGTAGATGAATCAGTAATACCTGCAGCAATGAAGTCGATTGAAAAGGCACAGGGAGTAGGGCCAGACTTCGTAACGGATTTTCGTAAAGTTCTGGATGACCCGGAAATTGACGGAGTTGTTATCGCGACGCCTGACCATTGGCATGCATTGATGGCAATCATGGCTTGTCAGGCAGGAAAAGATGTCTATGTTGAAAAACCCGTTTCACATAATTTCAATGAAGGAATGAAGATTATCGAGGCAGGGAGAAAGCACCAGCGTGTGATTCAATCCGGAATTCATCAACGTAGTGGTGCGCATTTTCAATCTGCAGTTGATTTTGTACGTAGTGGAAAATTAGGCAACGTTAAATTGGCTAAAGCCTGGATGATTCATCGTCGGAAACCAATCGGTAAAAAGAAAAATGCATCAATTCCGACCGGAGTGAATTATGACCTCTGGTTGGGACCGGCTGCGAAACGTCCTTTTAATCCAAATCGATTTCATTATAACTGGCACTGGTTCTGGGATTATGGAACTGGTGAGATGGGCAACTGGGGAGTGCATATGCTGGATATTGCACGCTGGGGCCTTGGTGTAGAACTACCAGAGAAAATATCCGCTTCAGGAGGAAAATATTTCTTTGACGACGATCAGGAAACACCAGATACCCAAACTGTACAGTTTAGTTATGCAGATAAAACACTTCTATGGGAGCATCGACTTTGGAGCGTGCATGGCATGGAAGGTCGTAATGCTGCCGCTGCTTTTTATGGGGATCGAGGAACACTTGTGGTCGATCGGGGGGGGTGGAAAGTTTACGATCAGAAAGAGGCTGCTACTTCCGGAACCAGTGATCAGGCTGTAACACATCATCGCAATTTTGTGGATTGCATCAAGACAAGAAACAGACCAACTTCTGATATTGAGATTGGCCATACTTCAAGTGCTTTATGTCACCTGGGTAACATTGCTTATCGAGTCGGTAGAGAAATTCACTTTGACAAAAAACAAGCACGTTTTGTCAATGACGAACAGGCAAATGGATTCCTGGGACGAGAATACCGACAAAATTGGGAACTGCCACAGATCTAATCTCAACTGATTCATACCAAAATATAAAACTTCCTGGTGAGGTACCTCGCCAGGAAGTTTTTATTGAATTCAAAGATCTGGTTAACGGTTTCCAAGATCACGGAACAAATCAGTCGTACTATTCAGACTATCGCTTCCACCAGAATTGAAGAAGTTAGAAAGTTCTACAATCGCTGGTCCCAACAGGAAGATATAAATCGCAGGCATCAGACAAAGAACAGTGGGAAATAGTAGTTTGAACGTTGCTTTGTTGGCTTTTTCATCTGCACGTTGCTGCAGACTTTCTCGCATATTATCACTGTATTCTTGAAGCGCAGATGTCACATCAGTTCCCATTTGGTCCGTTTGAATCAACAAAGAGGCGAACGAATGAACTTCGGGAACGTCAATTCGCTTACTGAAATTCGAAAGTGCTTGCGAAAAGGTTCCAATATTTGTCTGTTCAATCACAATTCTTAGCTCTTGTGCCAAAGCTGGATAAACTTTACCTAATTCACCACTCACTCTTTGCAAGGCACGAGGAACCATCATCCCTTGCGACACACACATGTTGAGCATGTCTAGCATATCGGGAATTCCCTGTTCAATTTCACTTCTTCGGTCAGAAGCCTTGCTGGTGATATAGAGGAATGGAGTCGCCCAAACAAGGATGGGTACCAGAATCATGCCAATCAGGATCGGGATTTCAAATCGTTCTGGTGCCAGGATCAATGCGATTCCAAAAAGCATGAGTGTGCCGAGAATCGAAAGATAACGAATCGCAGAAAAGTTTTGCAGAGCGTGTGGTTGATAGTAGCCCGCTGCCTGTAACTCTTTTTTCGTTTGAACTTGTCTGCCTTCAGATTCCGGCATCATTTCAGCCAGGGCAGGGGTCGCTGAGCCAAATACATAGTCATCAGTACCCATCACGGGGACATCGGCTGCTTCGACTTGTGGTAGAGCGGTCACAGAATCTTGTCCGCTTGTAGTATCAGAGGAAAACAACTGACGGTTTTTCCACGTTACAGGGGCAGATGCTGAAGAAGTCGTTGAAGGTGTTAATGACGTTTCTTCAGTTTCAATTACAGCTTCATGAGTTTCCTGCTCTGTTGGCTGAGGAGTCTTTTTTCGGATAATGCGATACAACATCCACAGAATGATAAGACCACAAACCGCATAAAAGACTGTAATTGTTGTTGGTGTAAACATAGGATTGCCCTCGCCATCTTGTGGCAGGTCTCATTAATTTATAGTTTGATCAGGTACGTTGACTTGTTTTAAGGACTCTTAGAACCCAGATGGATCCAATTACTTGTAATGCGATAGCAGTAAATGTCGCTCCACGCCCCCAGGAAGACGCCATCAATGTGGTCAAATAAGTTGAATCACGTAAGATGAAGAACCCTAAAATCAAAGGGGGCAGGGCAATCATCAAAACTGCCGTCGCACGGCTACCGGCAGTTGCTGTTCGCAATCGACCCAAAAATAACATACGGTCACGAATGGTTCTTGCCAGTCGTTCAAGAACTTTGACCAGGTCGCCCCCGGTTTCCTGATGAACGATTAATGCCATCGAAAGAATGTTCAAACTCGCTACACCGGTTTGTTCGTAAAGTCCATCCAAAGCCGCCTTCATCGAAACGCCCATTTGTAACCTTCGGGCTGACTTTTTGAGTTCATCACCTAAAGGTGCTGCGGTTTTTTCTGCGACATCGATAAAACAGTGGGTTAAGCTACGTCCCGTTTTTGCAGAACGAGCCAGTTCGTCAATCATATCCGAAAGTTGTTCATTGATTTGTTTCTGGCGTCGACTGCGTCGGAAAATTAAATAGCCGATAGGTAGCATGGCCCCGAACATTACAGCCATCGATGTGGAAAGGAAATTTTCCTGTAAAATAAAGACTAGTCCGCCTAGCAGGATCGACATCATCAAGCAGAAAAACAAGACAACACTTGGATGGGCGTCGATTCCAGATTGGACGATCAATTCATCAAAACCACCATTCACACGATTCCCAATTTCTTTAGAATCGGTGGTGGCATATTTATTTCGATCGCGGAGGATTTCGGAAAAATCATCTGCAGAATTACGGGTATTAATTGCGGCATCGGTTGCCATCGGTAAATCTCCTATTCATCCTGCTTGTCTGATGGTCTTTGAGTTAATTCTAATTCACGTGCATGAAAGAGGTCTTCGGAGTCGTTAAAGTTAGTCTGAGTTAACCAGTTCATTGCAACAGGTTTATGACCGGTGGCATAAAATGATCCATGCACTTCACCTTCTGAATCAACGTTGGTAATGCGATAGACAAACAGGTCTTCCACCATATATTCGCCATTCTGGAACCCGATCAGTTCCGAAATACGCATAACTTTTCGTTTACCATTGGGGAGTCGAGTAATGTGTACCAGCAAGTGAACGGCTGAAGCGATATAACGACGGGCAATAGTGTTAGGAAGCTCTGCCCCTGATAGTGCAATCATCAACTCAAGCCGGTCTAAGGCGTCACGTGTATCATTGGCGTGAACGGTACTCATCGAACCATCGTGACCAGTATTCATCGCCTGCAGCATTTCCAATACTTCACCGCCACGCGACTCACCAACAATGATGCGATCAGGCCGCATTCGAAGACTGTTTTTCAATAAGTCTCTCTGGTTAATTTCTCCTTGACCTTCAATGTTGGAAGGTCGGGCTTCGAGAGAAACCACATCTGGTTGCTGAAGTTGTAATTCCGCTGTCTGTTCGATGGTGACAATTCGTTCTTTACCAGAAATATAACGGCTCAGATTATTCAAGAGTGTCGTTTTTCCAGCACCAGTACCACCACTAATCAGGATATTAAGGCGACCATTAACCGCGATTTCCAGGAACTTTGCCATATCAGGTGCTAGCGATTCCATTCGCACCATATCATCAAAGAGTAAAGCCTGTGTTCGGAAACGTCGAATAGAAAGTGTTGGACCTTTTAAAGCCAACGGTGGAATGACAGCGTTTAAACGGGAGCCATCGGGAAGTTTGGCATCGACCATCGGCGATACTTCGTCAATTCGGCGACCGGCGCGACCCACAAGGCGGTGAATCAATTGGATTACGTGTTCGTCGTCAGCAAAGTTGATATCGGTTTGTTCCAAAACCCCGTTACGTTCAATGAAAACCTTGTCGGCACCATTTACCAGCACATCGCTGATGTCAGGATCACTCATTAATGGTTCCAGTGGACCAAAACCGTAGATTTCGTCCAGGATTTCGCGCACCATCACATCGCGATTATTTTGGTTCAATTCAATATCTTGTTGCATGCAGAGATGCTCTGCTAATCCTCGCAACTTCACACGCAAATCTTCCTCAGGCAGTTCTCCTGCTTTCGAAAAATCAATGGCGTCGACCATCTGATGATGCAGTTGCGTTTTCAACCTTTGAAAGGCTTTTTTGGCTTCTACTGTTGAAGTCTCAACGGTAGTTTCGCTTTGTAATACCATTTTAATCTCCGCCCTTACTGGGTCAGATAAAGCTTGTAAATGTATTTATTTTGACGTTCTTCTTTGTTGTCTTTTTCTTTTGATGCTTTCTGAGCAGAATTTGAGTCTGTTTCAGATGGATTTATTTCTGCTAGAATCACAGCACGCGATGTGATCACTCCGGGTTGAAGAATGATTTCGCAGGACTGATTATCAAGTCTCTTAATCGCCATAATTCTTCCGGCAACCATATTTGTGCAATCGGCAATTCCATTAAAAGATCGAGGTGTCGCATCGACTTTGTCATACAAGAAACAAATACGGCACTGAGCAATCATTCGCTGAAACGCATCCTGCTCACTATCTTCAATATTGGGGCTACAGGCAATTTGGATTGATCCTGAATCAAACAGTAATTGACCGTGAAAGTCTTTTAAATTCTGTTCGGACAACCCTGATAAAATTTGTTGATCAACAATTTCAGAATTAAACTTTGAGCCGAAGTCCAGAATTTGCATATTCGCGTCTGAAATATTTCCTCGACGTGGTTTACTTGTCAGTCGAATTTCCGGGATTCCGTCAGAGCCTTTTTTGACAGTTTGAGTTTCAGGATCGAATTGATATTCGTCTTTTCCTTGTTTCTGATCAATCTGAAGCTCCCAGGTCTCCATGTGTTTTCCAGAAGGATCATTCTTCAGAATTGCCAGCGGAAATGCAGGAATAGAAACATTTTCAAAAGGACGGACCCCAATAATATTGTTGTCAATGGAAGCTTCAATCTGCGCCCCGGCTGTTCCCAGATTTGTCTGCATTAAATCAGACATGAAATCTGCCACAGGGTTATTAAGTCGATTTGCATGATGCGTTTTAATTTGAACGCTCGTTGGTTGATTATCGGTTTGAACAAATTGTCTCACTCCGGTACCAGCCACGGGAATCGATTTCCCAAAGAGTAAATTGTCACCTTTGGTCAATTGAATTCCAATTCTTTGCCCTGCGACAGTATTCAGAATAATTGCTTTGTTGGCAGTCTTTTCGGCTCGATTCATCAGAGTCTGGAAATCAGGTTTTTCCTTCAACAACTCATCAGATGCCAATTCATGGCCAGCCGCTAACACTGCTGTTTCGACACAAGTCGTCACTTCCAAAGAAGCCGCATCTAACCAGAGGCGATTCACAATTAGTGCAATCCCTGCCATTACAATTAGCATCACCATCGCAGCCAGAGGGGTTATGATCCCTCGTCGACCAGCGATGGTCTGTGATACTCTGGTGGTGGTTTTCGGATAACGTTTCATGAGTGTCAAATTCAATACTCAACGACAACTGGAATAATAAAAACGAGAATTTCTGTGGTTCTTTAACGCCCCACTCTTCGGTTTTGCGCAAAAGAACGAGTGCCCGAGGCCTGTCTACCACTGGTAGTACCTTGAGGTCCTCTTTGTGCGGAAGGCCCTACTTCTCTTTGACCATTACCTTGGGGACCTGATGCTCGGTTTGCAGGAGCACTGATAGAATCTCTGTTATAGGAATCGTATCCTTGACCGCGTCCCCAATCTGGATTGAGATATCCTCCGGAGTTGAATGCACGGCCACTGCCACGATTGAAATTGTTATAATCACCAATACGCAAACCGTTACGATCGAATTGATTTACGCTGCGACTGGAACCATAATAGCCTTCGATTACAAATGGTTTGGGAGGCTCCGCTATTTTTTCGGGGGCTTTTAATCCCAGAATTTCATACAGTGTTGCTCGATCTGCACTACTGACAGCCACGCCTCCATCTCCCTTGCCTTCTGGGTTATAGCTCATCGTGATATCACCCTTGTCACGAGCGAGAATCATGATATTGGCCTGTTCTGGAGTTAACTCAAGTGTCACATTTGTACCTCGTCTTGAATTAGCGCTTTGTGTATAGCTTCGATTGATGGCAATGACACGTACGCCTTTAAATAAGGTGAGAGTCAGTCCGCCATTTAAGCGTCTGTCATCAGTCATACCAGTGGGAGTCATGTGGACATCAACGTATTCTCCTGGTTTTATCAATCCATCTACAAGATCAACCGATGATTCAAGAGGCACAGAGATGGCACGCATTCCTGGATCGATTTTAAGAGGTGGAGTTTCTCCGGCAGGGTAGAGCTGGCTGGTTGAGATTGGAGTAGCAGCTGGAATTGGCTCTTTCACAATTCGTCCGACAATGACACGATTTGAAGTCATCATTTCCGGCTTCAAATCTTTGATAGCGATCGGACCTAATCCCAAGTGCTCTTCAGTAACCAACGTACCTGGCTCTAATTCACTGATTGCCATAGGAATGTTTCGTGTTGCCACAGGCGGTGCTTCTTCTTTTCCCGCCAGTAGTCTCTTTCCGATATAAGCTGCAATCAGGATACCAAAGATGCCAAACATCAACAGAGTCACTTTTGCAGGGGTCAGGCTTTTCACCGGATCAATCTCCCATTACTGAATGAAGCAGTATATTCAAATGCTTCCAACATTCCCTCCCGTTAATTCGTCGGAGGGCTACACGGTTATTTCAATATATAAAAAATGATGTTGAGTAAGTTTGTTCTTGGTTTACTCTTTAATCATTCTGGTCTCTGAATACAAATTTTGTTCTGTTAAATCGTAACCAATGGGCCAAAGTAAATTAGGTGATGCCAGTGACATGGGTATGCTAACAGCAACTGTTACAACGTCTCCTGCATGTTCTCCCAGCTCAGTTTGGATTACAGCCCCTTGACCTAATTGTGGTGGAAGTATTTTGAGTACTTCTTGTTCTACATTTTCCTGTGTTACACCTGGTAACGTTGCCAGGCGAGCACCAATGCGGCTGGCTTCAACTACATCCGCGCGAGCGTAAAAAAGGAGTGTAAACTCCAAAAGTGCAAACAAAACAATTCCGAAGATTGGTAGTACCAACACGAGTTCCATACTCAGAAACCCGCTTCGCTTTGTTTGCTTCTTAGTTCTTTTATGAATTCGTTTGAATTTCATAGTCGAATTCTTTCATCGGTTTTTCTTATCTCTTTTTTTCCTGCAGACGATCTCTACTGGAGTACTACAGATTTAACCACCATCCAGGTCGTCACACTCCAGGTTGCCAATACAACAGGAAGTGCAAAAGGCATCAGGCCTCTCTTTTGCTTTTGTTCCCTTGTTTCAGGTTTCTGTTTCTTTTTACTCTTTAAGGTCTTACCAGTTGCCAGATAGGTTTCTTTCGTTTTACGTGTACCCTTTGTAATCACACTCCAGAACAATATTGCAAATGAGCCAAACAGCACAAAGACCGTACCAACAATCATGACAGCAAGTGTCGCTTTAAAACCTAACCAAACAGATAAGGCGCCCATCATTTTCACGTCTCCGGCAGCACCACTACCCACGATCCAGATCAGGAAAAATGATCCAAACCCTGCCAGAAAACCTAATCCACCATACATCAAACCTTCCCAGCCATTGAAAACCGCTTGATAAACAATACCAAGAACAAAGAAAGGGACGGTTAATACGTTATAGATTTTTCTCGCTTTGAGGTCCGTGATGGCTGCAATGACTGTGAAAATCCCCACACTTATTGCCATGACATATAGTGAGAGCTGTGTTAACGGAAAATCCATTTGGTGTCTTTTCAATCAGATTTGTTTGTTATGAAATTTCTACCGTGACTGATGGGTAGCAATATGAGTGCATCAATTTGGTACCTATTACTAGGTGTTGAAAATATACATCATGTTTCTTACCCGATGCATTTTATCTGAAAAATTTCCGCATGTTGACTTCCTTTACTGTTTGCAATACGCAACACCGATTAATGGAATTGATAGATCAGTTACAATCGTATTACTTAGTTCAATCGTGAAAATCGTTACAATCTGTCTGTCATAGTTTGCGTGGTGACAAGCCAATCAGCAGATAAATCTTAGGACTAGTGAAATAGACCCGGCAAAATAACGTAAGCGGTTGCTATCATTGAAGTCAGAGAATGTGTGTTTCAGATAGGCAGGGAGTTTTGAGTATTCGATGAAGGTGGAAAAGAATTACAGATTCAAAATGCTGATGGTTCACGATCAGTTATGAGATTCTTAGAATAGCATTAGATTGAATAATTGTAATAACCCAAAAAATGGTACGTTTTTCTGAGGACTTTATCTGATTCTAATGCGACATCATGAATTGGCATTCGGAATCTGATTTGAGATCTATGTGGACAACGGCTCAAAACACGTTTCAAGGAAGGTATCACATTGAATTCCACTGAATTGATAAAAACTGCTGAGACTG
This sequence comes from Gimesia aquarii, assembly GCF_007748195.1. Classification (NCBI taxonomy): domain Bacteria; kingdom Pseudomonadati; phylum Planctomycetota; class Planctomycetia; order Planctomycetales; family Planctomycetaceae; genus Gimesia; species Gimesia aquarii. The sequence continues at coordinate 5,910,303 of NZ_CP037920.1, read as the reverse complement.
CTGCCCGACTGGGAGCAAAATGCCTGCTGGATTGGGTTGACAAGTTCCAAGTCTCTGAAAAAGGAAGAGCCGACCTGGTAACGGATGCTGATTTTGCATCACAAACGGCAATTGTAGAACATATCAGCCAGCAGTTTCCATCTCATCATATGTTAGGCGAAGAGGGACTGGCTCACCAGGAGGGAGAATCTGACTATCGTTGGGTGATTGATCCGCTTGATGGTACATCAAATTACGTCCACGGCTTCCCCTACTATTGCGTGTCTATCGGCCTCGAATTTAAGGGTGAACTGATCTTGGGAGTTGTCTATGATCCTAATGCTGATGAGATGTTTTCTGCCTTTCGTGAGCAGGGAGCGACGTTAAATGGGGAGCCTATCACCCCTTCTCAGTTTCCGTCTCTTGATCAAGCGATGGTAGTGGCCAGCTTACCAGTTGGGACTTCAGCACAAGACATTGCCGTTAAACGATTTTTAAGAGTGTTACCCGAAGCACAGACAGTGCAACGTACGGGGTCTGCTGCTTTGAATTTATGCTATGTTTCCGCCGGTCGAGTCGATGGATACTGGTCCGGCAATCTGAAACCCTGGGATATGGCAGCCGGTGTACTCATCTGCCGTGAATCTGGAGGTACAGTGACATCCATCGAAGACGGTTCCTATTCCATTGAAATTCCTAGTATTTTAGCAACAAATGGAACAAATATTCATAACGAGTTACAAACATTGTTAGCTGAGCCTCTTTTTTAGTCAGCTTTGAGATTCGTTCTTTAATGTGCCCAAAATACGACGTATGATATACAGTGTCAAAGGGGACGTGATGGGAATTTGACTTTGATGAAATGTGGACATATGTGACTGTCTGCTTTTAAGGCCGGAAGACTCTCATTCTTTCAGCTTTTAGAGGACGGGTGTGGGGGATTCGTTGTGTATTCGTTCCCTCAAGAAAAGGTATCATTTCCAGTCAGACTTTTCTTGCTCCCGCAATATGGGATCGATCTTCGATTATGTCATTTTTTGCTCGTTTACTTATAGCCTCTTTGGGGTTGTCTGTGCTGTTGTCATTCGGCGTGGAACGTGCGTCTCACAATCTTTATGCGCAAAAAAAGTCCACTCCCACAGATAGTGCTAAGAAAAGTGAGAGTAAATTCGACAGAGAAACAGATCTTAAAAAATCTGTGGACTTAGGAAAAAACAGTTCAAAATCTTCAAAATCAGTTTCTAGTTCCAAAGAAACAAATATTGAGAAGCCGCAGGAAAAGACAAACCCCAAACAAGAAGTGTTTTTCAAAGGAGACGACGGTCAGTATTTTCCCGTACCTAACTTGAGCTTAGATCAAGTACTTGATTATCTGAAACAGAAGCAGGCGGTACAGCCAGAACACTCACCTAAGTATGCGGTTTCCTCTGTGTCTCTTTCTGGCAAGGTTGAAGACGATCGCGCGATTCTTGAGGCGCAAATTGTTGTTTTGATCAATGAAGCAAATACATGGGTCCGCATTCCTTTGAAGCTCAATGAATCAATCTTCCTGAAAACAAGTTACTCCGGTGATGGAGAGTCAAGCCCTGGTGGATTTAATCGTAATGATGGATATCTCTGGTGGTTTCGAGGTAAAGGCACCCATAAAATCAATATCACGTTGAGCATCTCACTTAAACAGCAATTACCTTCAAGACGTCTTCAGTTATTATTACCACAGACTGCCGTGAGTAATTTACAGTTAAAAATTCCCTTACCACAAATAAGTCTTGAGGTTCCGACAGGAGTTGCTGTATCAAAGAAGGCAATTTCAACTAACCAGAGCTTGATCGAAATGTTCGGATTAGGTGATCAACTGGATCTTTCCTGGCAGCCAATTCCTGACGAGAAGAAAGTTGAAACTGTTTTACAAGCTGAAACATTGCTTACGACTGATTTCACTTCAGACTCTGTTTTACTGAATGCATCACAATCAATTAAAGCCTTAACGGGGAGCTTTCAATCAGTCAAAGTTAAATTACCTGAGGCATTTCGATTACTAGACGTGAAATGTGAGAGTTATAAAAGCCATAAAGTTACAAAAGGGAATCTAGTAGAGGTATCTCTGACTGAGCCTACTGTTGGCCCGATTGAATTACAGTGGACACTGGAAACAGATTTTCCCGAAGTGGAAGGTCATTTTTTAATTGATGGTTTCGAGATAGACCGCGCGAAGAGACAAACTGGTATTATTGATATTCAGACACTTGATGGATATCGCATTTTTCGCGAAGAGGGGCAAAATCGATTTGTCTACCAAATCAAATCAAATCAGAAAGATTTGGATAGTTCGTATCGCTTTTTGAAACAGCCATTTCGACTGCCTCTGAAAATAGAGCGAGTCAAACCATACTTTTCTGCCAAGCCCTTTTATCTAGTGCAGATGTTTGGTAACCGGGCTGAACTCGAAGCACGAGTACAAATTAATGTCTTTCAAGGTGCATTGGATAAAGTCGCAATTAACTGGCCTCATCGCATTGAAGAAGGCTGGGAATTGGAATTGATGCAGGAACCTTCATTGACTGCAGCGATTGAGATTGATCAGGGCCAAGCAGGAAGGATTAACATCAATTTATTAAAACGATCTAAGGGGGAATTCGAAGTTACCTTCCGTGCCCGACGTCCTGTGATTGCAGATGAGGAGCCTTTTAGCTTTACTCTTCCTGAAATCAAGGCGCCCAGTCTTTCTGCGACTTCCCTGGTGATTGCCAATGATTTCAACGTCGTAACTGATCTAACCCCATCTCCTAAAACGCAAGTCCTTTCCTCACCGTTAGTGCAAATCGAAAAATTTTCTTTGCCTGCTAAAGTTCAAGCATTGAGGAAGGATGAATTCCAAATTCAACCTGGTGTGAATGAATTTTCTGCTGTCGTTTCAATTCATAGTCAAGAAATTATTGCGACAAGTGCAGCAAAACTGGAAATGGATGATTCCAAGGTGCGTGTCGAGCAGGAAATTAAATATCTGGTTGAGTATGAACCACTTTCGGAAATCCGATTGCTTGTACCTCTGTCGTTGAAAAATCATGTTGATTTTTATTTGGATGATGAGCAAAACCCTCTCGTGCCGACTTGGATCTCGGATGAAACAGATCCCATTCAAAAAGCACGACTTTCATTACGAAGCAAAAAATTGGGGCCTGTGAAAATCACTGCCATTTACTTATTACCTCAGAAATCTGAAACAGAAGTCTCTGTGCCACTCATTCGCTCTGACGATGTTCCTTATTCAGAAAGTCGATTTGAACTTTCAATACAGAATGAAGAGGGGGCACAGTTCATCGAAGTCGAAAGTACAGATACAGCTTGGCAACAACAGTTAGCCATGGATAAAGATGCGTTTTGGAGAGCCGTTGATCCGGAGGCAGACATCAACCTGAAACTGAAAAAAAGTGATTCCCGATCATTATTTTCATACGCGATCCGTCAGGCTTGGATTCATTCTAGTTTCGATTTAGCAGGCCTGTATAAAGCTCATGCTCAATATGAGTTCCCTGCTAACCCAAAAACTCTTTCTTTCAGAATGCCTGAAAATGCGAACGTTAAAATAGATGAGGTTTGGTGGAACGAGGAGCCAGTTACCTTCATTCAAGTCCCGGGAAATTCCACTGAATACCAACTCAGTTTGCCACAGATTCAAAGAAACGAAAATTCTTTAAACGTTCTTACTATTAAATACCATTCCACAAGGCGCATGCGAGAATCACAATTTAGTCTCCTTTCGGTTAGTGCCGCTGAATTTTCTAATAATTTGTGGGTGGAAAAGACAATGTGGAAAGTAAGTCTGCCCAACAGCCAACATCTCTTCACAATTCCACGTGGATATACCCCTCAGTTTCGCTGGGAGAATCAAGGGGTTTTTTGGTCACGTGAGTTTGCAGGACAGGATGAAATTCCTGTCGCTTTGAAGAATGCACCTCTGGAATCAAATGATTCTATTGGAATGAATAGCTATCAGTTTTACCGGCTCGGCCCAGCGACTTCTCTGGAATTTCATGCACTATCCCGTTCGATGATTGTATTCATTGGTGCCGGAACTTCGCTCCTACTGGGGTTCATTTTAATGAGTATCTCTCCCCTCAGAAGTGTTTTAGTTTTACTGATCATGATGACTGCGGTTTCTGCTGTTGCGTTGTGGTATACCGCTCCTGTGGAAGTACTTCTGCAGCCTGCTATTTTTGGATTATTATTAGCCGTTGTTGCAGCCTTGATAAATGGTACTTCAAGAAAACGAAGAGAATCCAAGCTTTTGTCAATGTCAGCACACAGCGATTTTATACCACCACCTTCGTATTCTGAACGTATTCAACCTTCGGAAGTTGATCCTGAAGACATCACAGCTGTCAGACCTGGTTCTGAACTTGTTGACAAACCCGTATCTTCATCAGAAGCCGGGGCGAATCGATGACAGCGAAGTCAAGAATACAGATGAATCAGAGCTTTACTCTTAAAATGGCCTACCTCTTTTTTCTCGGAATGATATTTCTATTTCAACCGGATTTGTTAAAGGCTGCCGAGAATAAAATATTCAAGATTTCACCTTCATTAGAGATACAAGAAGTTAAGGTATCCGGTAAAGATCCTTCTCAATGGCCTGAGGGGAATTGGTACCCTTTTTCTGCAAAAAAATACAATTCGCTTATAAGTAGAGCGTTGTTAAAAAAAAATACTCCCAAGAGTTCTTGGATTCAAGAAGCGACTTACGAAGCCACACTAGATGATGATCACCTGATTAATGGCCGTTTAACCTATGCTCTGCACAGTTCCAAACGCGAACCGCGTTTTGTCGAACTCTCAAATTTAAATCTTGCGATTCATGAATTCAAATGGGGCAATCAGGATGCTGTTTGGGGGTTGGCACCTAATCAAAAAAAATTGCTACTAGTCGATCATTTTAATGAGCCATTAGCCGGCCAATGGAGCCTGAAAGGTCGAAAGCTTCCTCGCCGTACAGAGTTTTTTTTCCAATTACCAGAAACAGTTGTGTCTCGGATTCATCTCAAGATTCCACAAGGAATGATTCTAACTACTTCTGTAGGTTATGTCTCTGAGCCAACAAAATCAGATATTCCCAATTATGATTTATGGAAGATCGAATTAGGTGGTCAGTCCCAGTTTCATGTTGTGATTTATCAAAAAGAGAATCTGCAAAATACGCCAGCACAGATTCTTTATCATCAATTTGCTCAAATAGGTATTAGAGAAGATGGCTTAAGATTACGCGAAGATTTTCAAATAGAAGTCTTGAATGAACCTGTCAGGAAATTGGAATTTGAAGCTGCGTCAGAATTTGAAGTTTATTCGGTAACTTTGGGTAATGATTTGGCATTACCATTTGAGATTAAGAAACAGAAAGACAAAAGTCTGATCATTGTTGATTTGATCGACCCACTTATGGGCATCAGCCGTCCCTTATCGGTTCGTGCACTAGCATCACCCTCTTTAGAGGGAGAAATTATAATTCCTCGATTAAAATTAACCCAGGCCCATTTTTTAGGGGGAACTGTTCATGTTGATATTTCTGCTCCTTTAGAAACCCATGAGATCAAATCAGCTGATTTACGCCAAACAGGTGTATTGATTCAAGAAGAACAGGGAGAGGCCTATGATTTCAAGCAGTATTCCTCTGATGCGCGTTTGTCATATCGATTAGCTTTACCTGACCTTAATCTTTCTGCAAAAGTTCACAGTCAGATTCAAGTAGAAGATAAAGAATGGAAATTGAAATCACGTATACATTGGTCTTCAGCAGCTGGTTCTACATATCGTCTTGAGTCCATCATCCCCGCTGGATGGGAAATTACTCAAGTGAAAAGTCTGGCCAAGAATACTTCTGGAGATTTAGTTTGGGATGTCGAACAAAGTGGGAAGCAGCAAAATTTGAGAATCCGGCTTCCCACTTCCGTATCGCCTGATTCTCCTTATTCAATTGAGATCCAAGCGAAGCGAATCATTCTTGGATCAAATCGAACCATTGGCCTTTCCTGTGTTAAGCCTCTGGGATGTAACAACATTGATCGATTTTTAGAACTCACTAAAACCTCAGAAAATCAATTATTTTTTGAGTCAGTTAAAGAGGTTGAAGAGAGAGAGTCCAGCGAGCTTCCCCAAAACTGGAAATATCCAGTCGCTAGCTTGGGTAAGTCTCAGTATTTTCATCTCTCTCCTTATTCTGGTTCAAGATGGGGGCAAGTAAATCGTTCTGAGTTGGACCAATCGTTACAAGTTGTTGCTAATACTTATATCACACTTAATAACGATGTGGTTCAGGAAAATTTTATCCTCAATTGTGTGCCTTCAACTCGTGGTATGAAGCGCGTGTTGATTTATTTATCGGAAGACGAAGAGGGTGAGCCCGTAAAGTGGTCGCTATCTTCGGAAAGCGGTCTACAGTCAAAATTAAGTAGTCAAAAGCTAGCCATTTCCAATCATCAAAGGTGGCATGTTCCCAATTTAGGTGAACTTTGGGAACTGACATTTTCAACTCCGATTTTTAATGAAGTTGAAATTCGAGGGGAACGCAGTCGCCCCTTTTTGAATAGTGTGCGAGCATCCTTGGTTTACGCTCCTCAAGCTAAACCATTTCGTGGCATGATTCGTGTTTTGAATTCGAATGAATTAAATTTACGCATCAAATCAGAAGGTCTTGTCATGAATTCCGATCCAATGACAAAGAAGACTTTTCAACGCAAACAGAGAAATTATGAATGGGAATATGAGCAACCATTGGGGGCATTGACGATCGGGCGATTTTCAGAAATGCCAGATAATAGTTCTGAGCAAGGTACTGCAACAATTACTGTTAACACACAATTTGGACACGGTGATGGAGAACCAGATGTGCATCAAGCAACAGTAATGCTTGATTTGTCAAAATCATTTGATGATAAATTCACGTTCCATTTTCCTGCAAACGTGAAACTGATTTCAACTTCAGTTGGAGAGAGAAGAATCACGCCGATAGAATTAACGGACCAATATTTGGTTCCGTTATTTGATCAGTTAGATTCTTACAAGATTACCATTCAGTATCAAACTTTGTCATCACCAAACCAATTGACCGTAACCCGTCAGATCCCTTTTCCTCAAGTGAACCAACATGTATTGGCAACAGAATGGAACTTCATTCTGCCTTCTGGAATCAAACTTGTCAGCGGCCCTGAAAACATGGCCTTACAGGAGGCTTTACCTGAAGAATCATTAATCCGCAGATTCTTTGGAGTCCTAGGGCAAAAACAAGGGGAAACTGAAAACTCTGAGACAAAATGGCATGCTGCTGTCTTCTTTCCAGTAAAGTATGGAACTCTTGAAACTTCGAATACAAGACAAGCAAAAATTATCTCTTGGATTGTCTTATTAGCAACAATTTTGATTGGGCTTTTGTTACGAATTTATCGTATAGGTATTCGTAACAAACTTTGTATAATTTTAGCACTAATCTCTTTAATATTTTCCTGGATATTGCCTTTTACATTAGCGCAGATTGCTGGAAGTTGTTTTACCGGTATCTTAATTGTAATGCTGATTCCACGACGATTTCTCTGGCAGGAAAGTAAAATCCAAGTAGAAGATCAAAGTACTAAAGCATATCAGCAACCAGTTTCTTCAATTTATACTACAGCCCGATTATTTTTCTTTATAATCCTTAGCCTCACGGCGACTGTGTATGCGCAAAGTTTACCCTTGGCACCTAATTCACCAGTCAAGGATCAATCAACGGAACAACGAACAGAGCTAGTTCTCATACCGAAAACACCAGACTCCACTTCAGAATCAATTGTTTATCTCAGGTCTGAATTAATTCGTGAATTAGAAAACTATGTAACGGAGTCTACTCAACCGGAATACCTGCTGAACTCTGCTCATTATGCAGGCTCAATGCGTGACAATCAACTTCTGACCATTAAGGCAGTATTTCAGGTTCAAGTTCCCGCAGAGAAATCATTTGTAATGATCCAACTACCTATTAGTGGGGGTAATTTGGGAGGACCTAACTCATGTATGGTTGATGGTAAAGTGAGCCCTGTTTTACTAAGCACAGATGGGCGTAGCATATTGATTAAAGTAAAAAATAAAAAAACTCAGTTACCAAAGATACAACAAAAAAAGGGAGAATTCGTTGAAGCTCAAAAACCAGTACTTCCTTTAACATATCAGGATCACCAGATCGAGTTGGTTTTACATCCAGCTGTGAGATTGAGTCCAACCAGTGGACAGTTTGAAATAGGAATTCCTCGTATCTCTAAAAATCAGTTCGATTTTCAGTTCAAAGATGCTATCCGTCTTATCGAAATCACTGACGAGAATGGGATGTCCATTTATGAGTTATCAGGCAAAAAACAATTTTCTACTTTTCTTAAAGAGAGTTCACGACTCAATATAAAATGGATGACAAATCAAGATTCTGATGATAATCCATTACAACTGGAAGCAGTCGTTTTCACAAATACTGAAGTTTCTCCTTCTCTAATTCATCTGGAAGTAAAAGCTAAATACAATGTAATTAATGGAAAAGTGGATTATCTAACGTGGAAACTTCCTCCTGGAATGATATTACGTAGTGTGAAATCTCCTGAAATTAGTATTAAGTCATCATTGAATACAGTACAAGATAGTAGGTCCCAAGAGCTGCTCTTAGAATTATCCGAATCCAAAACAGGTGAATTTGTAGTTGACGCCGTATTCGATTTCGCTGTTAGTTCTCAAGAGCAAAAAGTCAGTATTCCAATTATTGATTTTAGTTTCGAAAAGGTTAAATCTAAAACCTCAGCGACTAAGGTGCTGTCACATCAAATAGGTGTGCGATCTGGCCCTGAATTTGAGATAGAGCAGGCAGGAACACTGCCCGATGGAGTAGTGTCTATTTCGTCTAAGTCTCTTGGAAAGCAAATCGAAAGTAGTATTTTAAAATCTCCTGCTTTGCTCTTTCAGGTTAGTCAATCTGTACCTATTTCGCTGATCCTCAAATCCAAAAAACCAGAACGAAAAGCACGTATCAATCAGTCTGTTGTAGTGAACAGGAAAAATATCGATTGGAACTTTTCCGCAGAACTACGGGTTAGTCAGGCACCTGCCTTTCGGCATTCCATCATTGTTCCAGAAGGCCTCAGAATTGAATCACTTTCTATAAAAGAAGAAGACGTAGAAAGGTTGGCTCATTGGCATCGAATTGGAAACAAAATTATATTGTTTTTGAAAAATAAAACCTCTGGGTTACAGGATCTCACACTAAATGGATGGCTACCAGTCCGAAAATTTGGAAAACTGAATGTTCCAAATATTCAAATTGAAGGAGCTGAAATTGAAGACTCACAACTGACACTATTTAAAAAAAATCAAGTTGACGTCAAGTTCATCTCTTCGCATTATCAACGAATTGAAGATGATTCAGCTAAAGCCGTTTCAAGTACAGATCTCGATTCATTTGTCGGACGCTTTCAGGCCATTGAGTCTCATCATCAGCCGCTATCACTTCTCATCAAACCGCGGAATTTCATAGTATCTGCTGATTCTCTGACCATTGTACAATTATTAGAAGCTTCAAAAATTGAAGTGTCTCAATCTTTGCATTTTTCAATGCCTCCTGGTGAGAACAAAAAACTATCTCTGATAATCCCTGCAGATTATAGTAGTGCATTTGCTATAGATGGAATGCCATACGAAATTCTGGATAAAATGTCCGATGGTAGACAAAGAGTTGAGTTACAACCCGGTAACTCTGAAACGGGTGACAAGACAGTAACGGTCAGGTCTACCATCTTAAAGCCTGTCAATGAATTTAATGTGATTCCCATAATTATGGAGAACTCTAAAACAGAAAATCACTTTCTTTTGTTATCTTCTTCTCTGGAGTATGAATTAACGAATCAAGAAAAGAGGAATATCGTTGCACCAGAAAATATTCCGGATTGGATCCAAGCCAGGTGTAATGCGTCTCCTGATTTAGATTGTGAGCGATTATTTATTTCTTCACAGACGCCTTGGAAACTAAACGCTAGATTGCCTAATACAGGTGAATCTAATCAAGAATTCATTCCATTTATGGAGTCAGAAATTCTTTTAGGGAATGATGGCGCGGCTATTGGTTCTACTTACATTAAGTTATTTAATCAAACGAACCGAGAGCTGAAGTTAGAGTGGCCTCGGAATACTAAGTTGACGGCAATTTTAATGAACGATGAACTTGATACATCAATCGAACAAAAAAATGGGTTGCTGACAGTTCCCTTAAATGGTGGGCCACTTTTTTATGAGGTTACTTTGTTCTGGAAGTCTCAGCATATTGATCATCAATATTTTTTGGAAAAAATCAACTTAGAAGTTCCGAAACCATCGAATATTCGTCTTGATAAGAATCTTATTAAAATCATCACTTCAGCCCAGAACAGTATATTTTTATCAAACCATGTCGTTCCCTTTTCGTACGTGGCAGACAAGTTAGAAAAGCATCTTGAAATTGCTGAAATTGAGTTGGAATTGGGGGAAGAGGCAAGCGTATCGCCTTCCACTTGGGGTGCAATTCAGACAGAGTTCAACCAGCTGGAATTAATTCTGTCTAATACTTCGAACAAATTCCAAGGGATTCGAGAAAAACTGAATCGTTTTGATACTTTGAAGGAGCGGGTGTTTGTAATAAAACAATATGTAGAACCAGCAAAAGAAACGACTCCTCAAGAACACTCATTCGTGAAGCAATTTCAGCATAAATTAGCAACCGTTCCTGTAGACAGAGTACGTTACTATGCCAGTTCGGGAGACTCAGTCCCAAACCAGGAAGCTTTAGTTGTATGGAATATCCCCAATCTTTTTCTGGATATGATTATAGCGTGCTTGAGTCTACTAATTTTGCTTCCCATTACCAGTAAATGCATTCAGCCACGGTCTGCTGCATGGTTAAATGCTCATCCCACAGTTGGATTACTGGTGCTTGGTTTGCTCTGGATTCTCTTTTTATCGCCTCAAGTCATTGGGATAGTGATTATCTCAATTTCTGTCTTCCTGGCACTCAAAACAAATCGAACAATTCCGCCCAGGTCAAGCCAGCCGATTACAAACTTCTCTGGAACGCAAAGCTTAAAAGAATAAAAGCCAATTCTTGAGACGGTTGTGTCAAGTAAAACCTGATTTTGTGGTAGTTGATAACAACAGACGCTAAATTCGGTCCAGGCTGTCTGCCCAGCGACCAATTTCTTCTAAAGATGGTTTGTCAAGATATTGCCCAGCTTGATTTTTACTCTTAATCATTTGGAATACCGTGGGGTAATTCATTTTGCGTAAGATTTCTATTTGCGATTGTAGAAGCTGATTAAAGGGGTTTTGGGCATTTAAGGCAAAGTAGATGCTAAGTGGGAAGTCAGGGTCGGTTTCAGGAGGCTTATTTTTTATGGATGATTCTGAGACGGCAATTCCTCGAAAGAGTTCTCGATACTTAAATACCAGATGGAAGGCGAAATCACTACCATCAGTATGGCTAAGCAGAAAGATGCGTTTTGGATCAATAGAATATTGAGCCAGTATTGATTCAACGACTTCTTTGACAAACTCGGATTCATCTCGATTCCAACGAATCACATCTTGTGATGTCGGACCAACAATGATGATTCCACGTTGCTCACAAATACTCTTCCAGCTATTTAAAATATTGGATTCCATCGTATTTCCGTGAGGGTGAATCCATACCATCAGACCATATTGGTTGTCGGGATTATAGTCCTCAGGGACATAAGCCCAAAATTTTTGTTCATCGCCGGGGAGCGTGTCTTTAAAGTGCCCTTTTTTGAAAGCTGGTTTGTTTTTGGGGGCAGTCTTAGATGAAACGATCTGGCTTGGCAACGTATTTTCGACAGTATGCGGAATCGATTGTAAAGTGACTTTAACTATTAACGGTTGTTCTTCACGTAACAGCAATAATTCTGCGGAATCACCAGGACGTAAATGGTTGACCATTGATGCCAGTGATTTGGAATTGGTAACCTTCTGCCGATTAAATTCTAAAATCTGGTCATTTAATTTCAGGCCTGCTAGTGCAGCGGGAGATTTTGAAAACACATACCGGACACGTACTCCTCTTTCTGATGGTTCGTTAAATTCTCGTTGGGGAAGTATTCCTAAAAAACCTGATTCAAATGGAACTAGTTTTTTTACCAGGGTTGCTTTAAGAGTTAGAGGTTCTTTTGAACCGGTTCGAGTAACTGTGAGGCTAACTGATTCGCCAGCATACTTATTCATCAAGACATGTTTTACTTGGGAATGCATACTGACGGTGTGGCCATCCAGCTTTGTCAAAACATCGCCAGATTTAATTCCAGCTTCTTGAGCAGGGCTTCCATAGCGAACGCGATCCAGTTTCATATCAGTAGACAGATTCCCTTTTCCACTCAATGTGATGCCTAATAATCCAGGATAGAGATCTTTTCCGGTATTCAGTCGCGGAATAATTTTTAGTACATCTTGGATGGGAATCGCAAATCCGATTCCTGAGTCGTACCATTCAACGCCCGCTGTTTCTCCGGTTGCTCCAGGAGAGAGCGGGACCAGAATGCCCATCAGGCGACCATTAATGTCTACCAGTGGCCCTCCGTAATTGACCGGGGAAATTTTTGCATCGGTCTGAATGGCTTTTCCCCAGATTCGCTCCAAGGCACTCACAATTCCGACAGATACACTTGGTTGTTCCAAATTAAACGTTCGTCCTAGGGCAATCGACCACATGCCAACTTGGATTTCATTTTCAGGGACAGCCAAAGGGACCGGAAGGTTTTGTGCTTCGATTTTCAATAAAGTCAGCATCTTCAAATGGTCACTCGCGACAATCTGTGCTGGAAAGCGGCGTTCATCTGGCAGAGTCACCAATATTGAGGTTGGTTTTCCAATAAAATTGAAGGCACTGGATATAATCAAACCATCTTTACTAACAATGACACCGGAAGTGGGGCCGGTACCGGTCACGATTTTTCCTACGCGATCTTGCCCACCGACGGTTTCAATTCTGACGATAGAGGGATTCACAAACGCCGCAGCTTGTTTGAAGGCTCGTTCTTCCAGCAATTCCAGGTTAGGGCGAGAAGACTGAGCATGGACAGCTTGAAGATGCACGCTGACAATCATTGTCAAAGTGAGAAATAATTTTGTGTTTGTTTGAGTCATAATTATTCGATTGTAAATTAGTTATTTTTTTCAGGTGGGACCTGGAATTCAATAGAGACCAATTGATTATCACGACGAACAACTAGACGTAGTAAATCGCCAGCCTCAAGCTTTCCTAGTTCAGCATTGAGTGTTTTACACGATTTAATGAGCTCATCATTTACAAAAACAACCAAGTCATCAGGTTTCAGACCCGCTTTAGCGACTAACGAACCAGGAAGGACACTATCAATATAAGCCGGAGTGCGATACAGGACATCGGGTACCATTACCATTCCAAAGTCGACAGAACGATAGCGTTCTGGTGCTTGTGTTTCTGGTTTTTTTTGATTTTCGCTAGATTCAAATTTGCCGGTAATAATTTGCTCGATACTTTTACTTAATACATCAATCGGGAGAGAGTAATTGACCCAAGTGTTGGTTTTGGCATTTCGAACCTGTTTTCCGATCATTCCTAATAGTTTGCCATCATAAGTCAAAATGGCCCCTCCAGCAGCGCCCGGGTTGTTGGTAATGGCATCGACAACATAGACATCACCTGAGTAAGCGAGTTCGAAAGCACCTCTTCTTCGAGGTAATTCCGTTCGAGCTTCAATCACTCCATGCAATACAGATACTGGTTCATCCCCTGTAGCAACACGAAACATGTTACTAAATCCCAATATTCGTGTACCTGGACCAGCGATTACTTTTTCGCGAAAATCGAAATAGGGCAGATTCAGTTCACGTTCTGTTTTTAATTTGATTATTGCCAGATCAAGATGTGGTTCAGCGCCAAGCACTTCTGCTTCAAATCGTCGTCCATCGTTAAGGACAACTGAAAGTCGATCAGTATCAAGAACAGGACTCCAAATTGTAGCGATATGTCCTTGAGGAGATACCAGAAAACCAGTGCTATATGCATACAGATTCTTTACACCGCCGGCACCAAATATTTTTACCAATCGCGGTAAAGCATGATTGATCGTTGATTGTGAGGAGGCCTTGGCTGTAAGCGGGACTATCAAGCAAGAACCTATCAGGCATAAACAAACGAAAATGACTTTTACTATGTTCTCTTTTTTCACTGAAAATTAACTTTCATCTCTAACGGAATCTATTTTTTCATGTCTTCTAAAGTTTCTAGTTTCAACCGTTCAATTTTTAATTTCATGACGGGGCGATTTCCAATAAAGACATCTAATTCGCTAGGGAAATCTTGTCCATTGAGAGTTTGAAATTGCTCAAAACGAATTGTACAAACTTCTGAATTTTCTGTGAGATAAAAGTCAAAGCCTCGCAGAGAAAGATCTGATTTACTGAAGTACCAGCGGGAAATAGCACCTGTTTGTGTGCCGACCAACACATCAACCATTTCATTTTTTCCGTCAAGGGGTTCACTGCCCAAGTAATAAAAGTCGGTGAAGTGTTTCGTCTGACCGGATAGTAATAACCGGAAGTGATGTAAAGCTGCCAACAGGCCACCAGTTCCAGGTGGTTCATCCACCAGGATTCCGGACTCCAGTGATTGCAGGAACACCTCATTGCCAATTTCAAAGCCCACGCCTTTATCAGCTAACGTGAGTATAAATTCATCGCCATCAATCTGCTTGCCGGTCAGAGTCCAAGTTCCTTTACGGTCAGAAAAATCACTACGATCCGTTAAGGTCTGTAATAATCGGTCTTGGTGTTGTTGGTTAAAGTAATAATTTGCAAACCCGGTTTTAGGAACGTAGAGATGTTTATATTTCTCTGGAGGTGGTGTCACAGTTGGTTTTGCATGTGGATTAGGAATCCGAGGAGTTTTTTTGTCTTCAGGCATGGGAGACTTATCAGGAATCATTTTTTTTTGTCCCGCTTGTTCCTGTAGTTCCGAAGCGCTATGCAAATTTTGAAGGCGAACATAGATTTTCGTCTTTTTCTCATCCCGTCGATAAACAAGCGGCAAAGTCCAGCCTGCTGGATAGATTCCTAAGATATTTTTAAATTGGTTTACACTACGCATAGGACGGCCTGCAAAAGATACAATCTCATCACCCAACTGCAGACCTTTTCGATAAGCGTCTGATTCTTCCAGGATCTCAGAAACATCAATCGTAGAGTCAGCACCCGTGGAAACAGTTGCTCCCAAAGCGGCATGGTCTACGATGCGACCACTCTTGAGATGATCCCAGAAATGTTTGATCTGATTAATAGAAATGGCGTATCCCGCACCTGAATTAACTCGTCCTCGTTTTTCAAATGAGCCGCGTCCATTAATTCCGATTAATTCGCCACGCGCATTAAACAGAGGTCCTCCTGAGTTTCCTGGATTGATTGATGAATCAACTTGAATACAATCTGTATATTCTAAAAATGTTCCAGCGGGATATTGATACCGATGTACTCCACTGACAATTCCATAGGTAATCGTCGGTTGAAAATCAGTTGCTAATAAAAATGGGTTTCCCATGGCATAAGCCCAGTCCCCAACTTTGACCGTATCACTATTTCCCAATTTTGCTACGGGAAAGTCATTACGCCCGAGTAACCTGATCATTGCGACATCACCAGTGGGATCAATACTCACAATAACAGCATCATAGAGTTTGCCATCGTTGAGCCCACACTTCATGAAGCTACCAGCTCCAGAAACGACGTGAAAGTTTGTCAGAGCATATCCATCTGGAGTAACGAGCACGCCCGAACCTCCTCCTTGTCCAGATCCACCAAAGATGGCAACGACTGAAGGAGAGACTGCTTTAATGACATCAATACGCTGTTTTTGCGCTGCTAAGACTGCTGGATCGACAACTGCTGACTTTGAAGAAGCAGGCAGCAACAAAA
This sequence comes from Gimesia aquarii, assembly GCF_007748195.1. NCBI lineage: Bacteria > Pseudomonadati > Planctomycetota > Planctomycetia > Planctomycetales > Planctomycetaceae > Gimesia > Gimesia aquarii. The sequence goes on along the minus strand of NZ_CP037920.1, from coordinate 5,894,334 downwards.
TTATCACAATGCTAGTTACTATCTGAGCACAGAAGAATTTTCTCTGCATCTAATTTCCTTAATACTTCAAAAAGTAAGGTAAGCAGCATTATATCGCTAACTCGCCTGGCAAAGATCATTTAATGAAGCGCGCATCGCATAAATCGAGATGATCACAAATTTCCAGGTTATCACCAAAATCAACTAAAATATCAAAATCACGTACCCCGCGAATATCGAGGTTTAATTCTACTGGAGGGTCTGCACTGCGTACATTTCCAGAATAGAGTATGCGGCCGTCGCCTTTGATTTCGACATAGACAAATCCAATTCCGGGAACAGAATCATCAATACCCATAACAGCCCGAAAATTCCGATATTGATTTCTAATGCGATATTGCAAGAGTGTCTTTGAATGAATGTAAAGTCCGCGTGCATATTCTTTACCGTCTAGACGAAGTGGGCCCCCATCACGATGTTTGTCCTTACGATATTTCCAAACAGTGTCGAAGAAGGGGGTGTATTCTATATTTCGTGGCTCCAGATCTGATAGATAGCGTACTTTTCCTTGACTGAAGTCCAGATTTGCAATCGATTGTGCGGCAAATTTAGTTTGAATGCCGTTTTGTAATGTTGCCTTAAATTCGTTATCAGCAAATGTAATTGATGACGACTGGATCAATCCATTGTTGGTTAATCGGATCGTACAAAATGACGATGTTTCTGGAAGTGGTTCTCTCGCATAAATGATTCCAAAAACTCGCTTGCGATTGACGGCGACCTCATCATCTCCTGTAAAAAATTGTATTTTTTCATCTGTCACAGAACCGATCACACCATCAATAAAATCAAGTACGTTTTCCTTCTGAACGATGAGCAGATCTTTACTATTTTTACCTCTCAGTAACTTTTCCCAAGCTTCTCGAATATTTGAGTTCAGTGGCTCAAAGCGAATTGAGGAGACATTCTTTGCTGGCAAGATTAATGTTCCAGTCGGCTCTCCACTTACTTTGATCTGTCGTTCATTGCTTTGTAAAGACTGGACAGGAAATTTTGATCCATCAGTTAACCTGACTGTAATTGGTGATTGCAGGCTGCGTTGAAAACGGTTTTTGGGAAATCGAATATTGAGTACACCTGAAAGTGAAATCTCTTTTACTGTTCCTCCCTGTTTCAGATTGATGGTAGATTTGCTCAATGACTGTAGATTCCCTGATGCAGAATCTCCATTTAAAGAAGTCAATTCGACTTCAGGTGAAACGGCAAGCAGTGTTGACATTGAAACTACAAGCAGAGAATGCATGAAAACCTCTTTTTATAACTCACTATTATACAAGTTGAAATCTGTTAGCGGTAAAATCTTTAATTGCTTGAACTTGCTTTTTGAGTTGCTAACTTCTTGAAATATTTTTCAATTGCCTTGCGGTAGTGTGAGGGGAAATTGCGGTTAATAATGTTCTTGGCGGAAGCTTGTTTCTTAGGAGGAAGCTGTCCCCAGCCACCGTTGTCAGATAACTTTTTTTTGTCGATCTCTCCAGGGGCGGTCTGACCTTTTACACGGCTTTCGTTTGAGCCTGAACTAGATGATCCGGACTGACCTGCGCCTGATGATGAAGAGGATGCGCTTTTTGCCTGATCTTCCATTTGTTTTATGAGTTTATCCAGAGAGGCAATAATATCGTCTTCAACTTTTTGAACTTTTTCTCCTGAGTTTCCTAATTCGAGTCTGCGTTCAACATCACTCATTTTTCGCGAGATTTCATCCAAACTTTCTTCTTTAAGATCGGCCAGATCTGCCTGCATGAGTGTGGCGACCTGTGTATACCTTTGAGGAACACTTTCTGTATGGTTTAGAAGTAATTTCAATGTCTTTTCACATTCTTCTTTTTGTAACAAATGGTGTTCACAAACAGCTTTGAAAAACAGATAACCCGCGGGATCTATTAAGAACTTCGGATTAATGGAATTGAACATATCCAGAGCTTGATCGATCATTCGAAATTGTGTCAGATTCCTTGCGACATAATAACGCATATTTGACAAGTAAAACGTTTCTGCCTGACCTTCGACTAACAATGGATGGCTGGAAAATTGAGGGAGTCGGTCTGAAATCTGGTATGCCTGGATTAGTTGTTTTGATTCCAGATTCATTTCAGAAAATACCTGTATTGCCAGTTCCAGCTTTTCTTCACTCGAAAGTGGAGACTCCAGCTTTATTAATAAGCTCGCAACATTCTTTAACTGGTCTGGTTTTTTTATTTTTTGCTCCGCAGTCCAATTCTGTAAATGCATTTTGAGTTCAGAAGCTCCGGGGACCGCAAATAATTCCGTTTTGGCTTCAGGCGATTTTTTCTGTTTTTCTTGCCCTCGTAGAGAAAGAGGGGTGGCCAATGCAAAAACGAGAGCGACCAGTACTATCAACCGTAGTTTATGATCGAATGTTTGTTGTTTCGGCAAAAAATGGTTCAATTGTCTCATATTAATCTTTAGCCTTCAGATTATTTATTCTTGCCAGTTGCCAGAATATAAGTAGCATTTTGTATTCGGGTTTGGCGATCGGATAACTGCTGCAGTTGCTCAAGAATTTCTGCCTGATTTGCGTCTTTTTCCAAAGCCATTTTTTCAATCCTGCGAGTACGCTTGTTGACGCGAAGCTGTAAAGAACGCAGCATTTTAATTTCTGCCAACAGTTCCACCAGAGATTTGTCTTTGGGAGAACCTTGCTGCTGTTGCTGCTGCTGTTGTTTTTGCTCTTCAGACTTTTCCATTTCTTTCTGAAGTGCTTCAATCATTTCTTCCAAAGAACTGATAATATCTTTTTCGATTTCCTGAGTCAGTTCTCCGACCTGTGTTCGATTTAAACGGTATGCAACAGTTTGAACGTCTTCCCATACTTCTGATAATGCTTCGCTGAATGCAACGGATGATCCTTCATCTCTTAACAATAACATTGCCTTTTCCACTTCTAAACTGATTACATTCTCTTCGCGTGCCAGTTGGACGGCTCTAGCTGTATGGCGACTGTTCCGTTCATTTTCAGGGACCTGCCCGATAGAGAGTGTACCAGAATAAATGCGTTTCTGTTGTGCCAGAATCTTTTGCAGTCTGGCTTCCATTGCGGCCAACAAAAGCTCTCGCTCCTCTTCACGGAGCTGACGTAGCATTTCCTCCAGTTTTTCTTTTGCTTCTGCTAATTTACGAATCGCATCATCCTGATGTTGTGATGCTGCTTCTTTTTGTTTTTTTTCCAGTTCCTGAATCGCTTTTTCCATCTCTTGTCGAGCTTGTTCTATTTGCTCTCGTCCAGGGGTTTGCTTCTCTTGTTGACTTTGAGACTTTTGGTTCTTTCCTTGCTGCGATTGACTTTGTTGCCCCTGCTGTTGTTGAGACTGTGATTGCTTCCCCTGTTGAGATTGTTGCTGTTGTGTTGAACTCTGCTTTTTAGGTGTCGACTTTCCTTGTTGAGGAGATTTTTCTTTCGATTTTGACTTTTGAGAATTTTTAGACTCGGAACCTGATTTACCCTTCTGGGATTTTTGCTGTCCTTCACTCTTTTGAGACTGCTTATTACGTTGGTCATTTTCAGAATTTTGCGAACGGTTTTTTTCTGTGTCTTGCTTATCGATTTTTTCAATCAACTTCTGAGCGTTGTTTGCAGTTTGTTTCTGTTTCTTTTTTAAATCAGCTTGTTTACCACCACGTTCCGTTGCAGCTCTGACATCTTTTTCCTGTCCTAACAGGCGATTGACATCTTTTAAAAGGTCCTGAATACGCTTCTTCTCTTTTTCCACTTCGCTCATTCTGTCTTCACTTTGAAGGAGCGCCAGTAATGCTTGCATGTTTTTGACAAGATTTTCCTGCCGTTCTACAGCATCACCTAATTGGCCATTTTGCAACATCTGTAGAACTTGCTGCATTTCCACTGTCATTTGTTTTTGTTTACTTTGACCAAACGCACGAAAAAGAAGATCGGCCCGGGCAGGGTCTGTCTTTTTCATATATTCGCCTAGATCGTGCAGGGTCGTTTCAAATCGTTTAAACTGTTGAGAGATCGCCTCTTGTTTGTCCGAGAGTTTCTGATCTTGGCCGCTTGATTTACTGGCATTGGCTTGCGGATTCTTATCCTGAGCACTGCACAAACTCGGAGTGACGATACTTATGACGAGAGCCATTAGTACAACGGCGATCTGAGGACGATTCAACATGCGGGTTCTCCCGTCAAAATTCTCATAATAATTTCAGAGCTGATAAGGGAGGATAAATGTAAAATTGCTGGCCCTTTTAAAGAACTCATACGTAAATTCCCTGTTATTATTATATCAAGTGATTGTCTGTGGCCGAAGCGTGTTTTTTTGTACATTTTTTTAGCTTGGGTAATCGCTCAGTCCTTCAATCTATTATTTTGCTTAATCTCTAGAGTTTTAGTCCAATCCTAGCCCTTTGAGACGATCTAAAAGTTTGTTTTTGCGAAACTTTTTTGTGTCTTCTGTCAGTTCTTTTTCCTTTTCGATCAGATTCTTCAGCATCTCAATGGCTTCATGGAACTCCAACAAGTCCTGCATTTCATTCAGAACATTCTGCATACGGACCAACATGGCGTCCAAAAGCTCAATACTTGTCTGAATTTCTTGCAACGGACTATCTTCTTTTTCGATTGCGAGGCGAAACAGTCCTAACTGCTGATCAATGTCAGGGAAATCTTGTAGGTGGATGATGGTAAGAGGCTGAAGAATTTTGTCATCGATGCGACTCAGAATTTGTGTAGTTGCAACACCATTGTTGACTAGTTCTGCTCGAATATCATGAAATGATTCGACAATCGAAGCAGTCTCAGTCGCATTTTTTCGAGTCCCATACAAAGAGCGATCAGCAGAAGTAGCAACCGCATTGCTGATTTCTACAAGTGTTGCTTGCCATCCGGGCGCTGATTGCCCTTGCTTTTGTTTTTCTTTGATCGTTTGAGAGTGTTGTAATTGTTCGATGCGTTGACTTAGATCATCGCGCGTTTGTCTCACTTCTTTATAAATTTGCTCAAATCGCTTTCGTAGGTTTAGTTCTTTAGAATAAAGGAGGGAAAGCAGCGCTTCATCAGTGACAATTTCAAAGTGATAAATTTCTCCATGAGTTTGATGTGGCCCACTTAGGTTATCGGCGTCTTTGGCTTTAACAGTAAGGCTCAATTTTTGTCCGACTTTTAAATCAAGTGGTAATACTTCAAACCGCTCCCAGCGATTTTTTTCGCTTCTTTGCAGGGTAAATTCTTTTGGTTTTCCTGTTGGCTTCTTACGGAAAGGACGCGGCCTGAAGTCTTTTTCCTGATCGACGAGAAAATCAAAATGAGCAGATTGAATTCCATAATCATCCGTAATGATCCCCTCTAACGGAATCATCGCTTTACGGGTAACAGACTTACCAATTCCCTTTAGTTGTGTATCTACTTTGGGGGCTTGATCGACGATGCCATTGATGCTTAGTCGAATTGGTTCTGTTACCAGTAAGCCATCCTCGTCTTCTAAATAAATACGAATGGGTTGGTCTGCTAGCAGGGGAATATATTTCGGAATCGAGTCTGTTTTCAAAGAAGAGGTTTCGTGTTTCTCTTCAGTGATTAAAGCAAACGGAATTCGAAAATGGCGTCCATCGGAGTCTATCATCTGCGTAACCTGTGATCGATTGAGTGCGATCTGATTTATCACGGTTCCGTCTGAGTTTTTCCATGCCAGGAAATTACTGAGGGCATTAGTTGGATCGCTTGTTTTTCGTTCTAACTGGAGCTTCAATTGGTCGGTTTCAAATGAGTACCGAATGATTGGTTTATTAGCGGTCGAAATCATATTAAAATTTGTATTAATCGGCAGAGCGATTTGTGTTCCCTGAACATTTTGCATATCTGAGAGCAGCTTACCAGTATCAGAATCAACCTGGTTTAATCCTGTGTATTTGGGGTAATAACAATCTAATTGAATCTGGTCGAGAACAGGAGTTTCAACAACTTCAACAACGTAGGGCTCAGGGTTTGTAAAGTCGTTTCCGGTGACCCAGACCTGAATCCCATCCAATAAATCAGTAATGGTATGTTTAAATCGACCTTCACCCATGCGCGACATTACAGTTCGTCCACCCCCACGACCGTTCTGCATGCGATACGTCAACTGCACACGTTCGGGGGCTTTGGTGCTGTCAACGGTCTCTACCAACAGTGTCAGGTCATTACCAAGACCATGTTTATACGAAAGATCCTGAAACTCTTTGATTCGATCACCGGGTTGAGCAATCACTTTCACAATGAGACCAGTCTCACGATTCCAGTAATCGCTTCGCAGTTCGAGATACCCCTTAGCCCAACGGGCCATGGCAGGTTGGTTAATGACTGCCAGGCTAAGAATCGAAATAAATAACGCAAAGGCCCCGAAAACAGCGCGCCTTAAGGGGCGTTTATCAAATACATCTTCCAATGGAAGTTGCTGGCTGCCTTGCACAACTTCTTTCACTGTTCTTGCCAACATCGCTTGCGTTAAAGCGTTTTGTGGTCTGTTGTCTTCATTCAATTCGATCGCTGTAGCCAATCGATCATTTAGTTCTGGAAAACGTTTTTCCAATACCAGAGCCAATGCTTTTCGTTTCATTCTTTTCATGAGCCGCAAGAAGATGAAGCTGCCAGACAGAACGAGGATCGTAGTCAGTGAAATGAGAATATAGGAAGCACGAAACCAGATGGGTAGTTCAAGATGGCTGAGTTGAAAGTAAACCCAATCGACAATGAAGCTGAACCAAAAGATGAGACCAATGACTGCCAGCAGTCTGGCGGTTCCTTCCAGTAGAATGTATCTACGTATTTTCTTACTTAACCTGTTCAGCAGGTTTGTGATTTCATGAGGTATTGATGAATTAGACGGTTCGTTCATTCGTTTACTTAACGCTGACGTGATTGAGTTAAACTAATTATCTTTTATAACGAGTGGTATTTATGACAATTTAAATAGCTTTCTAGTAAGCCACTCTGTTGCCAAAAGTCCGGCTAACAGAAAGAAAACCCATTGTTGATCCCAGAGGGTTTTCAGGCGTTCGTCTACTAAAAACTCTTCCCCCAGATCAGGTAAGAGTGCCGGAATCTGTGCTGCTTCATCAATGGCAAGATAAGTACCGCCCGTATCGAGGGTCAATTCTTTGAGTCCTTTCACATTTTGGCTCAAAGATTCATCTTCCAGTCGGGGAAGTAAAACTGAGAGGTTTCCTTCTACAGTTTGTCCTTTCGAATTGGGAACGATGATTTTGAAGCGATATTTCCCTGCAAGACTCGCGCGGAAACTCGTGAAATACTCTCCTGGCCGGTTTCGATCATGCATTAATAATAAATTAGGAACTAAAGGTCTTCCACGTGGATCGGTTACTTCCATAGGTACAGACTCCTGAATCAAAGGCTTAAATTCAGGATTGAGTAATCTCGCACGCACAGAAACAGTTTGACCAAGTAAGTATTCATCTCGTTCTAAAACTAATGTGCCTCGTTTGGTACCTCTTTTGGTACGCCCTTGCCCGATATTCCTGATAAGCTTCGTCCAGAAACGATCATAGTAATCTTCTTCAATCGATCGTAGACGCCAAAGTTCCGGGCTACCCAGATAAAAGCAACGACCTTCGCCATAATATTGGGATGCCATCAATATTGGGAAACCGAATTCAGTCTGTGTTTTGGGGTCAGGGAAATAGGCATAGACGGTAGCGGCAGCTTTGGCACCATTAGAAGGATAGCACCGGTACATACCAGGGAAATTTTCCCATAACTGTTTGGACGTCGCCGGATCATCGGTCAACATGAGAGAACCGATATCCAAGCCTGCTTGAGTCCACTCAATTCTGCGGATTTGAGTCGCTTCTTCATCAAGGTAATCACGCACAAATGAGTTGATGGCTACGGGATATAGGTCGAGAATTGGTTCAAATCGTTCAATATCCCGGGCAAGTTTAGGTGTGTATACATCGCCGGCAACCAGAGCAATTCCCCCGCCTCCGGTTGCAACCCATTCATTCAAAGTTTGCATTTGTTCCTGTGAAAGCAGTTCCCAATTCACATCGAAGGCAAGTATCACGTCATACTCAAACAATGCGGTTCGTTCTGGGAATTCAAATAACATCTGGTCGGCATCCTGAGTGACACCAGGAGACGCTGTTTGCAACCAGACATCTGACTTGATAGAAGGATGTCGAAAGAGCATCGTGCGTGCAAAACGGTAGTCACGCATTGGCCCGCCGGCTATAATCAGCACTTTTGTTGGACGACTGAAAACATTGACTGAATGTTCCAGCTCATTGTCCATTGCATTGGCATCTTGTACCAGTTGATTTCCCCGCACTCGAATCACATAACTGATTTCACCTTCTTCGCTGGGGATGCGTTCAAATTTCACATCAAGAGGCAAACCTTCTTCTGTGGGCAGGAGAATATCGCGCGACTCAACGACTGTAGGCTGTGCTTCTCCTTCTAATTTTTTCAATAATTCAACTGTAATGTTTTTGCCCGGCATTCCGACTGCTTGCAGGAGTGCAGTGATTTCGAAACTGTCACCAAATTGCACGTCTGTGGGAGCAATAATTTTCGAGACTTGTACATTCGCTGGTTTCGTGGGACTCCCGACGCCGAGTGTGATCAGGCGAACCTTTGACTCCTTTGCTGTTTCATTAGCACTAAGTAAATCAGTACCTGCGTTCGAAGCACCATCCGTGGCAATTATGATCCCTGAGAGCGTAGGCCCATTGATCTCTCGAATTAACTGTCCCAGTAATTCTCCTAATCTTGTCTCCAGTCCTTGAGGTTGCAAGAGGCTGTTCCAATCGATTTGGGATGTCGTTTTCCTTTGGGTATTAGGCTCGAGATTTTGGTTAATCGCTATATCCGTAGCTTGTTCTCTTTGAAAGACATGATGTGGCCCAGTTAAGTTTTGATCGAATGTATAAACGCTGACCTGATGTTTTTTTTGCAAATCTGTAATTAATGGTGATTCAGACAGTAGTTTTTCCACAGCCTGCATACGACTGGGAACAGTACGATTGGCGGGTGAGCTTGAATTCACAGGAATTTGTTGATTTGGATGCCGCATCGAGAGCGAGGTATCAATCAAAACCGCCACCCGCGATGGACGAAATGACATTTTCTGAGTTCGTTCATGTGGATTGAACACGATGATCATCAAAGCGACTAATACGCTGAGTCTCAATCCAATTAACCAGCAACGCCAGGGAAGAGAGAGCTGGAAAGAGTCTTTCCAGGAAGTTCGGAAAGAGAGAACCAGAACAAAAATCAGGCCAGAAAGTAATAGCATCCACCCCCAGCCTGATTCGGGCGTATCATACTCGATCGAACGAAACGCAGTTGTTTCGTCTACAGCCAAGATCAATGAATCAGGAATGAGAGAAAAAAAACTCATGCTACAGCACCCGCTACTTTAGGATGATAGCTTAACCTGTATGCCAATAGCTGTTCACAGATTAGTAAAAGAAACAGGAGTATTAAAATAGTATTGGTGATTTCCCGACCTGCTTCCTGCCCTTGAATCCATTGGAACTCTCCCGGTTCCTGAATTTGGATTTGTGGATTATTTCCAAGCTGTTTGATTAAGTCATCCGAAGCTGTCAACTCCAGATTACTTTCTGTCACTGGGAAGTTATACGCGTACATTTTTTGTTCAATTGTTTGATCTTGTCGTTTCAATTGTACGGAATAGACACCGGGCTGATCTGTTTCTCGGTAAGTCGTTATTAACTGTAATAAACCACTCTGTGTCGCATCTGTGATTTGTTTAGGTGACGCTTTGAGCCTGATGGTTCTTTCGCCCTCGGAAGTGGGTGTCTGGATTTGAATCTCATCAGAGTACAACGAGGCGTCGAGAGAAAATGCAATCGGATCGCCAACAATTTCTGCTTGTTCGTGGGATTGAGATTGGACCAGGTATTTTTGCAATTCCAATTGAAACACAATATAGCTCGGGTTGAGTGCCCAGGAGTTCCAGGGTTCGCCTTCATTCGAAAGTAAGGGACCTGCTGATGTTAGACAAGTGATAATTCGCCCTTTACCAAACCGATGTTCAATGATAAATGGTTCTTGATTTCTAAGAGTGGCAATCACATTAACGCCCGATGCATTTTGTGATTTTGTTTGCAGCCATCTCTGTGAAAGAGGGAAATATTTTGAGATCGTGACTGCTTCAATGAGTGGATTGTCCTGACCTGCAAATACGGAAAAGAGAGGGTGATCACTGACTTGCATATCCACAGTGGAATTGGTTTCTCGCGCCGGTAACTCTCGAGGCGATGGTTCTAGCGGGGCGGGAAAGAGTCCATTCCCATTTTTATATAGTTTATCGTTATAAAAGTCTGGTTGGATTGAAGGGCCAACAAACCAGATTAAGCCTCCACCTGCAGAGACGAACTCTTCTAAAGGAGTGATCGCATCGAGTGGAAGCTCGGCAACATTCAGTAGATAAATATTTTTAAATTGATTTAAGGGATGTCTGCGAAGATAGTCTAAACTTTCAACTGAAGGTGCAAATCCAGTTGTCGCAATATCGGGGGCAATCGCCGTTTGAATATATATCCACTCGTTACCAGAGGGATTACCATCAATGATCAATACGGGATTTGAAGGTTTGACATTAATGGCCAGAAATCGTTCATTATCGCCGGCAAGCACATCATTTGTCAGACTGACTTTGACTTGATGTAAATGGGGCTTATTAAAAACAACGTCAAAGTCTTGGGAGATTTCACTTCCCGCTTCAATTTTGTCAAAGACAATACTCATTGGTAGCTTGTTATTATCAACAAATGCGGCAACCCGCACATTTTCTGCGACCTGATCGCCTAAATTTTTGATCCTGACTTTTAAACGCAGAGGAATATCAACGGCAGCCATTTCTGTTGCGCCAGAAAGTTCGGTAATTGCCAGATTCGGTTGAGAATCGGGGACCGTTTTAATTAAATTAATGGCAATGTCATCATTACTGAATTCTTCGATGGTGGAGGCAATTCCTTTTTTATCCTGCCAGTCTGACTTTCTGAAATCAGAAATCAAATGGAGAGTTTTAATCACAGCACGGTCTTCATTGAGCAAGTCCGCAGCCGTCTCTAAGCCTTGATTCAGATCGAGGCTCTGGTGTGAACAGGTAAGGTTAGTCAGCTTTGCATCCAGTTCATTGATGAGTTCTTCATTAATGTCTCTTTGTAAAAAAAGTGGTGCATCAGCACGAGAGAGTACGATCAGAGATAATTTTTCTGTGTTAGGGCGATTCGTTCCTTCTGCCACAATTTTACGAATCACCTGTAGACCTTCATTAAAAGCAGTTTGCTCCCCCCAGATACTTTGCATCGAACCACTATCATCCAATACGATTACATGATGTGATTTAGCACCACGAAACATTGATAATTGATTAGGATCGAGAATCAGTCGCGCAATCAATAATAATAGGCAAATAATCAGCAGAATTCGTAGCAACAAGAGTAGTAATTGTTCGAGCAATACTCTCCTTTGATTCGTCTGCTGGCTTTGCAACAGAAATTCCATTGCTGCAAATTGAACACGTTTGTATTGAAAGCGATTTATTAAATGAATGATAATAGGCGCAGCAACCATCAACGCACCGGCGTAGACCAGCGTGGAATTCACAAAATGTTGTGTTAACCATGTTTCCATAAAATGCGTTATCAGTTAATTGAGTTAAAGCTTGTTAAGGTCTGAAGTTGAGGGAGTGCTTATTGTCTAATGGATTGTTGCATACCAATTCGATGGTTGAGATAATGTGCTAAAGCTGCGTCTAAATATTCACTGGTTCGTATTGTTTGATAGTCAAATTTATTTTTGGCACAACGCCTTCTGATTTCATTTAAAAAATCATGCATTGCGTCGAGGTAACCCTCTCTTAAAGAACGAGGATCACATACAAGTTCTCCGGTCTCTTCCATCCCTTCAAAGCGAGTTGTACCTGCATAACTGAAATCGAGTTCCTCGTCATCTAGAATATGCAACAACATCACATCGTGTCCCCGATATTGTAATAGTCTTAAGCCTTTAAACAGGCTTTCCCGATTCACAAACAGGTCGGAAATGAGAACGATGGTTCCTTTTTTAGACCGAGTTTCGGCGACTTCTTTTAATACGTCGAAAATGTCAGTTTTTTGAGCAGGTTTTTCTGTTGCCAGTGCAGTGAGCAAGGCATTTAGGTGGTTTCGCTTGCTTAATGCCTGAACTTTGGAACGAATGGCATCATCAAATGTAATCAAACCAACTGCATCTTGTTGCTTCAACAGAAGATATGCCAGAGCGGCAGCCGCGGTACAGCCATATTCATACTTATTGAGTGGACCTGTACCAAACTGCATCGACTCACTGACATCAACCAATAATGTCGTTCTTAAATTTGTGTCTTCTTCGTATTGTTTAATGTAGTATTTGTCTGTTTTTGACCAGACCTTCCAGTCAATATTTCGCGCATCATCTCCAGGTGCGTACTCACGGTGCTGAGCAAATTCCACCGATTGACCAAAAAAAGGACTACGGTGCAATCCAGACAGGAACCCTTCGACAATTGAACGTGCCCGAATTTCCAATCGAGAAATTCGGGAAATTGCTTCAGGCAGCAAATATTTTCTGTAATCTTGGGTCACTCGTCAGTTCGCCTTCCTTAGACGGAGTCTCATCAATCAGTCTCTCAATTACACGATCTGAAGAAATTCCTTCCGACTCGGCTGAGAAGTTCGTTACGATTCGATGTCGTAATACAGGTGCCGCTAAAGCGCTGATATCTTCAGTAGAGACGTGCGTATGACCATTCAGTAATGCTCTTGTTTTTCCGCCTAATAACAGATTTTGTACAGCGCGGGGCCCGGCACCCCAGCTGAGCCATTCGTTGATGAAATCGGGAGTACCTGGCTCATTCACTCTGGTTTGCCTGACTAGCGCCAAAGCGTAATCAATCACGTGGTCTGAAACAGGAACTTGACGGACGATTTTTTGGATCTCCAGAACATCTACTGCATTTAATACATGCTCAATTTTTTCATTTGTCGCAGAAGTTGTTTGTCTGGCTATTTGGCGTTCTTCTTCAAATGTAGGATATCGTACATAGACTTTAAACATAAAGCGGTCTTGTTGAGCTTCCGGCAACGAATAGGTACCTTCTTGTTCGATGGGATTTTGCGTAGCTAATACAAAAAACGGATCACTGAGTACGTGCCGCGTCTGGCCGACACTGACTTGGTGTTCCTGCATGGCCTCCAGTAAGGCAGCCTGTGTCTTGGGAGGCGTGCGGTTAATTTCGTCTGCCAGAATAACATTATGAAATAAGGGGCCCGGGATGAATCGAAACTCTCGTTCGCCTGTTTCTCGATTTTCCTGTAAGACGTCTGTTCCCGTGATATCTGCGGGCATCAAGTCCGGGGTGAATTGGATGCGGCTAAACGACATCGACAGACTTTGTGCCAAAGTACTGATCATCAGTGTTTTAGCCAGACCGGGGACACCTTCAAGCAAACAATGACCTCGACTAAAAAGGGCAATCAGGAGTTGTTCTACGACTTGATCCTGTCCAACGATAACTTTCGACATCTGCCCATGAATCTGTTGATAGGCAGAACTAAGCTTATCGATCGATTCCTGAGTAATCTCGAATTCATGAGAGTCATTTGTATGATGATTCGTTTCCGACATCCGTTTTAACACCTTTCTACAAAGGTAAACACTGCAGGGCGCAGATAGTTCCGTTAACTCTATCGTAATGCCTGAGATAGGACTTTGCGACCATAAATCAATAAATTACAGGGGTTTCCTTCCAATCGAAGAAGGGCTGTAAAAGGAAGGATTTACTTCAAAACTCGATGCAAGTTACCAGCGTTAAAATTTTAGTGTGTTTCACTCATTTTACTCGCATGTGGCAGGTGGAAAAGCCTTATTTTAGCGTATCTTGGAGAGATCATTGAGAAGATCGTGTTTTCAACGTTTAAAGCAAATGATATCTGAATCGAAAATACAGGTTGTACACAAAGTTTTTTTGAATTCATCAGTCCCAGGCCAGTGGGTTTTTCCAAACTGCTTTTAGCTCTTCTAAGCCTACATCAATGACCGTTTTTCCTGATTTCCCTTTGACAGTGAACTGACTGCTACTGACAACTTCACCAATTTCAACCAGAGGTAAATCATTAAAGCAAGGTTGTAGTGCTTCAATTTTGTCTGACTCAACTTCAATCAGAAACCGCGTATTACTTTCTGAGAAAAGTAAGCTGGCAGTCGAAAGCTCCAGTGCTTCAGGAAGTCGAGCGACATCCAGCTTCATTCCATACCCACCTGCAAACGACATTTCAGCCGCTGCGACTGCCAGGCCTCCTTCACTTAAATCATGGCAACTTCTTATTAGTTGCTTTTGCATCGCTGCATGTAGCGCCTTGAATACTTCTGGGGCTTGTTCTTTGTCGACCTGCGGAACGTCACCCCCTTCCAAATGATTCACGAGAGCAAAGTGACTCCCTCCCAGTTCGTCCTGAGTTGAACCAACGAGGAAAATACGATTGCCTGGGGCTTTGAGATCCATCGTGACTGCTTTGCTTACATTGTCAATTTGTCCGATGGCACTAATCAAGAGCGAAGGAGGAATCGCAACCGTTTCTTTCTCACCTTGTTCGTTTTCATATGAAAACTCGTTATATAGGCTGTCTTTTCCGCTGATAAAGGGGGAGCCATATGCGATAGAGAATTCCTGACAGGCAAGGGCAGCAGCTACCAGGCTTCCCAGAGTTTCTGGACGGTCTGTGTTTCCCCAGCAGAAATTATCGAGAATCGCAATCTTTTCTGGATCTGCTCCGACAGCCACACAATTTCTTATCGCTTCATCAATCGCTGATGCCGCCATCCAGTGTGTGTTTAAATCTCCATAACGTGGATTCATCCCACAAGAAATTACCAGACCACGCACAGAAGAGAGATCGGGACGGACAACGGCTGCATCTGAGGGGCCATCATTCTGGATCCCCACCAATGGTTTAATCACACTACCAGCCTGGACTTCCTGGTCGTACTGGCGAATGATCCATTCTTTGCTGCAGACATTCAGCGAACCTAAAATCGATTTTAGATCTTTGGTGTAGTTCTCTTTTTCGGAAGGAGTTAACGGAATAAATGCAGGTGTTTTATAGACTGCATCACGAATTACAGGGGGACGTCCATCATGTAAAAAGGACATTTCCAGATCACCAACGACTTGATCCTGGTATTTCAGCACCAGTCGATGTGTATCTGTGAATTTTCCGATGATTGATGCTTCAACCCCTTCGCTCGAACAGACTTGTTCAAACTCTTCCCAGTTTTCAGGAGGGACAGCCAGTACCATTCGTTCTTGTGCCTCAGAGATCCAAATTTCCGTATAAGAAAGTCCGGCATACTTCAACGGGCACTGATCCAACCAGACTTCCGCTCCCGTATCTTCCCCCATTTCGCCGACAGCACTGCTAAAACCGCCTGCGCCGCAGTCAGTAATCGCGGAAAATAATGATTTATCTCGTGCTTCCAGGATGACGTCCATTGTCATTTTTTCCGTGATCGCATTCCCAATTTGTACGGCGCCTCCGGAGAGTGTTTCACTCTCTGAAGTCAATTCGGCGGAGGAAAAAGTGGCTCCATGAATGCCATCTCGGCCAGTGCGTCCTCCTACAGCAACGATATAATGCCCTGGTTGTACTTTCTGCTTAGCTGATTTTCCCACCGGTAACATTGCAACGTTACCACAGTAAACGAGCGGATTCCCGAGATAGCGTTCATCAAAGTAAACGGCACCGTTGACTGTGGGAATTCCCATCCGGTTTCCATAATCACGTACACCTGAAACCACCCCTGTAGCGACCGCTTTGGGATGCAAGACGCCAGCAGGAAGATCTTCATAAGAAATTTCAGGTGGAGCGAAACAGAAAACATCGGTGTTACAAACTGGTTTTCCTCCCAATCCTGTTCCCAGTGGATCGCGAATTACTCCACCTAACCCGGTATTGGCACCACCGTAGGGTTCCAGGGCTGAAGGGTGATTATGCGTCTCGACTTTAAAGCAGACATCTTGTTTGTCGTCGAATGTTATCACACCGGCATTGTCGGCAAAGACACTCACACACCAATCTTGATCACCCAAGGATTTTCGGATTTGAGTTGTGGCATCAAAGATGGTCTCTTTAAGCATATTTTCGAAATGAATGTCTCGGTCACCATCGCGAAAATGGATGCGGCCAGCCAACGTTTTATGCGAACAGTGTTCACTCCAAGTTTGAGCGAGACTTTCCAACTCAATGTCAGTGGGATCTTTTCCCTGATCGACATAGTAGTTTTTAATGGTTTGCATCTCAGTCAAATTTAAGTAAAGCTGTCCTTCACGACTGAGTGTTTCCAGTTGGTTGTCATTCATCGAACGTATCGGGACCGTGACCAGTTCGAAGGTATACTCGCTACCCAGTTTGATACTATCCATTTTCAGAGGGCCACGAACGACATATTCGATGGCATCATTCGAAAGTACCTTTGCAGCCATCCGATCAATTTCTTCAGATGCTGCATCCGAATTGATCCAGTATTTGCGACATGTTGCCACGTTTTCAACAGAGAGACCCAGGTCATGAATCGCTTGCCGTGCACTGTTGGCGACATTGTCTGTGACTCCTGGTTTGAAGAGTACACTTAGTAATTGATCGGGATCTGATAAGTCAGTGGAATTGCTCGATAGAACTCGAATTTCAAATGTTTCCACAATTGGATCTGACAGCAGAGACTGGGCAATTTTTTCCAGCCCGTTTTGGTCTAATTCACCTTCCAGAAGATAAGAGTGTGCCGTCTGAATCGAACGAATTGAATTTGTACCAAGGACTTGGCACTCTTTAAGGATTCGAGCTCCCTCACGGTCTTTCTGGTTTTTGGCAGGTTTGATTTCGACTTCGCAAAGCATGTTCATTCCAATTATGGTTTGATCGAGTCAGAAAAACAGGCGGCTCTTTTTAGGCCCGTTTTTTCTGATCCGTTGAATTGAATTGTATTTGAGAGAATTGAGTAGATATTTCCATTACTGAGATGAATTTAATGCATCATGGTTCCTTTTACCAACTTCCAGAAGTATGCGAAGCTCATTTTCATCATTGTTATCGATGGCGTTTCTTAATGATTGCAATGATTGAGTGTATTTGTCGATGCTTGACACGACGGACTCTCTATTGTTTAAGAGTATGTCAACCCAGAGTGAAGGATCGCCGGCGGCGATTCTGGTCGTGTCACGAAAACCGGTCGAAGTAAATTTCCGATTTTCATCTGCAAGTGTGCTTGCCAGTGCAGAAGAAACCACGTGAGGCAAATGGCTGGTTTCGGCCAGGATTTGATCATGTTTTTGTGGAGAAGTCTTGAGTACACTCATCCCAAGCGCTTCCCAGAATTGTATAACCTTGTTAACGGCCTCTTGGGGTAGTGAATCGACGGGGGTTACGACACAGGAGCGGTTCTGGAACAGTTCAGGATCTGAGAATTCAAAACCCGTCTTTTCAGAACCTGCTAAAGGGTGGGAAGCAACAAACGTCACTCCTTCGGGAAGAGTTCCGTAGAGTTCCTCACAGATATGTTGTTTCGTGCTTCCGACGTCAGTGATAATCGTTCCGGGCCGGCTATTTCGTGCGACTGTTCGAATAAAATGAGCAATATGATTTACGGGCGTACAAACAATCACTAAATCTGATTGTGCTGAGGTTTCGGCTATGTTGGTCGTGCCACGATCTAAGAGTCCAGAGTGTTGAGCAGCGCGCATCCGAGAGGGATTTCGCCCTGCTCCCAAGATAGTCTCTGCTAATTTTCTCTTGCGTGCAGCTGCGGCAATGGAACCTCCGAGTAGACCAACACCGACAATACCGATCGTTTTAAAGAGGGATGAATTTTGGGTGATTGGTTCAGTCATGCCTCGTATTGTAGAAGCCCTGAATTGGGATTTCCAGCAGCTTGATAGCAGTATCAATGGCCTGATCGAAAAGTCTTACTATGCTGTAAGTGGTTTAATCGAAATCTCTTGTGTTGCTTATTAATTATTATTTGCAATCCGATAGAGATAGCCATTGGTTCGCAGGTAAATACTACCTTCACTGATGGCAGGTGAGGCATTGAACAGGTTTTCATCGGTCTCGATTTCGTTGCGAGCCAGTTCCTGATATTCAGGTGCTGCTTTCAAAACAACAACTCCGTTATCACGGGTAGTGATGTAAAGTTTCTCATCAGCCAGGACAATGGATGCGTAGAGTCGTCCTTTAGTGGGAAGGCGATTTTTGTAAACAACTTCTCCATTTTCGGCATTCAAACAAAAGGCAATACCACGGTCACTGGCCCAGTAGAGATGGCCACTGTAATAAACAGGTGAAGTTACATTAGCACCGACATTTACTTCCCAGAGCTTGTGTGTTTTTGTGACATCACCACGCCCGCCGGGGCGAACAGCAATGCTGCGATTACTACGGCCTCCCAGGCAGTAGAGAATTCCCTCATTTTGAATCACAACTGGTACGACATAGTCTTGGATTCCTTCACAAGTCCACAGCTTTTCACCGGTATCAGGATCAAATCCTAGAATCTGATATTTCTGATTGACAACCAATTCCTGTTTTCCATTTGGCAAATCCACAATCGTGGGAGTGGTCCAGGCCTTCACAATATTTTCTGCTTTCCAGACAACATCACCCGTTTTTTTATGTAAAGCATAAACTGTGTCACTTTCTATGCTGGCATTCACAATGACAAAGTCTTTGTAGAGAATCGGTGAAGAGGCAGAGCCAAAGCCAGCTGTCCCATCACCGACATCGGCTCTCCATTTGAGTTTGCCTTTTAAGTCGTAAGCAACAACGCCCGATGTTCCAAAAAATGCATAGACTCCGGTTTCATCGCAGGCAGGTGTACCACTGGCGTAGCCATGGTCGACAATTCGTTTTGTGATTTTCTGAACCTGATTCAAGGGAGGAACCGATTCATCCCACATGATTTCGCCGTTCTCACGGTTAACAGCAATCACGTGTAATCGCAATTCATTCGGGTTACTTTCATCGTCAACTTTCAAGCCATACCCTGAGTAAGCGGTGAGGAAGACTTGATTGCCAAATAACACGGGGCTGGAAGATCCATGGCCGGGAAGCTTTGTTTTCCAAGTGATATTTTTGTCAGCACTCCACTCAGTGGGTAGGCCAGTTGAAGTAGAAATGCCATTTCCGGATGGCCCACGAAACTGTGACCAGTCTGCGGCTTGAGACTCAGAAATACTTCCGATTGAAGAGATGAATAACAGAATCACTAAAGAGCAAACGCGGTTCATGTTCAAATTCCATTGAAAAGTCGAAGGAAGGAGATTTCATGCTAAGTAATGAAACAACGATCTCGCAGGCTGGTTTCGTTATTTCATCAAATTAGAGGGAATTACTCTCTCAGGCAAGTCTTTTTCGAGTTTTGGTGGAATTTATGTTTAGTGAACAGAGCTTTTGGAGATTAATTTAACAAATTTAAATCAGTTTTTTGATAGGATTTCCATCGCTGAGTGCCAGTGGACGACCAATGGGTGAGATTAACTCTTTGGTGTAGTCGATATTCAATTTTTGGAGAATAGTGGCGTACAAATCCTGAATTTGAACTGGTTCTGCTGGTTTCTTTTCTTTGCCTGTAGGGTCCGTTTCTCCAATGATCACATTGCCTTTGATTCCTCCACCTCCCACGATACAGGAAAACCCGGTGGGCCAATGGTCTCGACCGTCCAGCGGATTGATTTTGGGAGTTCTGCCGAACTCGCCAATACACAAGACAATAGTAGAATCCAAAAGGTCTCTGGATTTGAGATCTTTTAACAAGCTTGAAAATCCAGGGTCAAGCATCGCGGCCTGAGTTTGGTGTCCCGTGTAATTATTCGCGTGGCTGTCCCAGCCACGAAGGTTGACCTCAATAGAATGGACTCCTTGTTCAACGAGCCTGCGTGCCACCAAACAACCTCGTCCAAAGGGAGAATCTCCGTAGGCTTTACGAACAGACTCTGGCTCTTTGTCAATTTCTAATGCATTAAGCTGTTCAGAACTCATCATTGTCAAAGCACGATCGATAGTTGATTGGTGCAATGTTTTTTGCGTTTGGATCGTTCTTCCCTTTTGGAATGCCTGTGAGACAATATTTAAGTTTTTCAGCCGTCGATTTTGTCTTGGCGGTTCAACACGGGCGCGCATGTTACCAATGTTTTTTCCAGGATCACGAACACGGAATGCATCCAGATGTCCTCCGAGATAGCCGCCGCGTGCTGGGAATTCGGTGTTACCTAAAGAAATATGTTGAGGTATTTCAAGATCTGGGTTAGGGGCTTGATGTGTGATAATCGCACCTAGTGCAGGGTAGACTGTTGTTGGTTCAGGGCGGTAACCCGTTTTGAAGTATTTCGTTCCGCGCTCGTGATCGCCTTCTTTTGAGACCATGGAGCGAATGACTGACATGGATTCGAGCTGTTCGGCGAGCAGCGGATACATATCGGAAATTTGCAGTCCAGGCATTGTCGTTTTAATTGCTTTTCCTGGACCACCAATTTTTGTACCGGGATGAGGATCCCAGGTTTCCAACTGGCTAGGGCCGCCTCCCATCCAGAGGATGATGACCGATTTCCGCCGTTCTGGGCCGCGTTTTTCAGCTGCTTTGAAATCGAAGCCGGGTAGTGCAAATGAGAGCGTGCTACCAACAGCAATTTTACATAAGTCGCGGCGATTCATTTTGCCTGATAGAGAGATGGGATCAAACATGGCTCAATGGTTCCAGGAAAATTCAGGTGAATTATATAAAGACCAAAAGAGGTCTTCCGTCACTTTAATACGGTCGTTTTGATTCTGAGTGGCCTGATACTGTTTTAAAAAGTAGTCTTTTTCAGAAGGGGTGGGGGTACGGGTCAGGCAGACTAAAAAACAGGTTTCGATTCGTTTTTCGTCTGAAAAATCTAATCCCGCTATGCGTCCTACGGAGTTCAGTGGGGAAGCAGTGCCGTTATCTTGGGCAAATTCACCATTCATTCTAAGTAATGCTTGAGGAATCGTTCCAGGGAAATCATTTAATTCATCACTGCCCAAGTCACCATATTCATTAATAAAGTTGATTTCAGAGAAGAACCGGCGACCTCGCATAAATAAATTGGAGTTCTGATCGATTGTCTTTAACGATGATGCCTGAAGCATTGAACCGATAATTTGTTCGGGACGTAATCGGACTAGTGGAAACAGAGCCCAGGAATCATTCAATCGTTCTACCTCTTCTTCAGATACACGACTTTCTGATTGCGAAGACAGCCGAAATGGTTTTGAAGCAACAATGATTTGAATCATCCGTTTGATATCATAACCGTTTTCACGAAAATCCTTCCCCAGAATATCGAGTACATCAGGAGGAAATTCCGAAAGGTCTGTCGGAGCTGGAAGGTCATCAACGGGGTTAATATATGGCACTCCAAATAAGAGTCCCCAAATACGATTCGCTGAAGCGCGTTCAAACCTTCGGTTTTGAGGGTGTGTTACCCAGGCCGCCAGTTTTTCACGAAGCGTTCCCTCTTGAGGCAGACATTCATTAAGAAATGGAACTTGAGGAGAAACAACACGTTTTTCCAATGTTTCTCGATCTTCTACTTCATATTTTAAATCTTCGTTCTGTCTGACTCCAAATAGTTGAACTTCGACTTGCCCATAAAAGGCGGTGAGTCCTTCAAAGTCGGATTGTTTCCAGTGGTCAAAGGGATGGTCATGGCATTGCGCACAATCGATACGCTGTCCCAGAAAGGCGCGTACTGTGTTTCCCGTTAACTTGTTACGATCAAGATTTCCGTCAGCAGAGGCGGCAGTAATATAGTTTGTCTCGGGATCACCGGTCCAAAGACCCTCTCCTGAAATCAGAGTTTTTGCCAGTTCATCATACGGTGTATTCGCTTCAATCTGTTCGCTCAACCAGGCTTTGAAACGATCACGGCGGAATATGATAAACTGACCTTGGTCTACACCTACAAAAGCACGGGCCAGTCGTTCAGAAAAGTAATCGGCGAATCGTCGGTCTGCTAATAGTTTTTGAGTCCAGCGTTCTAATCGATCGTTTCCCTCCATTTGTTCAAACTCGCGGATTTCTTCCAACGAGGGAACAGTTCCATGCAAGGCAAGAGAAAGTCTTCTTATTTGGTTAAGGTCATCTGTGGTTTCTGATACAGTGATGTTGCTTTCTGACCATTGCTCTTCAAAAAACTGGTCAACTTGTTTCACAGTATTTTGGAAGGGGTTTCCCTCTATGGTCACGGGAGCTTTGGGAGAGTTCTTGATAGGGCTACTGGACGCCCACGTCACCAGAGTAATAACCAGAGCTACAACACAGAGCGGCAGGCAAACAGCTTTCCACTTGAGAATGTTCTGCTTCATGAAATGATCTCTGAATAAATGTGAATGACAAGGCAGCGGTTGAGAGACTCAATCACGCTTTCATGTAATCATACCAGATCGGTAATTCGAAAGTTTCAGCCAATTATTGAAACTTAGGACTTTTTTCTGAGTACCATTAAGAGAGCTGCGGAGAATATTGCCGCGTTAATTCTCGATACAGTGATAAATATCTGTTATATGTTGGACTTACCTATATACAGGTGATACTTTGAAAAACCATGCCGATTCTGGGAAAACCTTAAATTTAAAATCAGCGTCCCGAATTTCTAAGAAACAGACGGAGCATCTTGTGAACGAAAATTCCGCGCAAGATAACGATTATGAGGATTCACAAACGGGCAAGTTGGTAACTGCGTTTGAAGTAGAGGATTTTATTTCAGAAGACGTTGAAGTTGAGACTGCGTCGATTGAGGTTGACCAGTTTTATCCTGACGAAGTTGTAGGAAATATTCCCCCTTTTCCCCATCTATTTCGACATCCGATTAAAGCTGCCTTCTGGATGATGCGAATGACGTTTGGCATTGTTTGTCTGGTTATTTTTCTAGCGCTGATTGCGGCTGTTCCCTTAGTCAATTTTATCGCTTTGGGGTATCTGTTGGATGTTGAAGGACGCGTTGCGCGAACCGGCAAGATTCGCCTGGCGTTTCCTCTATTAGACATCGCCCCTCGTATGGGAACGATTGTCATTGGTGTGACACTATGGTTAATACCATTGTTATTACTGGCAGGAGCCGCTGCAGATGCCAGATTGATTGAACTGGGTGGGCCTTCTGACCAGACATTACACGCTCTCACATTACTGGCATCCATTTTAATCGCGATTCATCTCTGTCTTGCATTAGCAAGAGGGGGGACTTTTTCCTGTTTTATTCGTCCTCTCAAAAATGCGATTTGGTTAATTAAACAGATTCGTGCTGGTGGTTACTTCGACAGGGCAGCGCTTAATGTCAGTTCATTTGTTGCCTCTCTCAAACTGGGGCAGAATTTTTCTTTGGGTTTACGAGGTTTCCTGGGAGCGTTCATATGGTTGGTCATTCCTTCGTTGATGTTAGCGGCTACCAGTTCTCCTGAGAGTAATAAAGGGATTTCCGTCTTGATCACCTTGTTAGGAGGAGCGAGTCTTGTGATTGTACTTGGCTGGTTGCCTTTGCTGCAGGCCCATTTTGCAGCAGAGAATCGGTTCTCTGCAATGTTTGAATTGCGAACGATCAGAAGCAAATTTAAACGTACGCCGATAGCATGGATGTTGGCGATCATTGTGGTTTTTGTTTTGTCTTTACCGTTGTATCTGTTTAAAGTGGCTGCATTACCCCGAGATGCTGTTTGGGGAATTACTTTGATTTTTGTGGCGACCATCTATCCCACAAAACTTCTCTTAGGCTGGGTGTATTATCGTGCTTCTTCCCGGACAAAAAATGCCTGGTTTGGCTGGCGTTGGTTGAGTCGCACCATCGTACTACCGCTTTTGGCAGTCTATGTATTTATTGTGTTCTTTACACAGTTTATTGGAGTTCATGGAAGTGGAGTTCTTCTTGAGCACCATTTATTTTTATTACCAGTTCCATTCTAAATTGGCCTTTAAGCCGCGTTATCAGCTCGTCTTGCGAAAATCCACTTTCTATTTGCAGGCTTCTTTCTTCTACCTATTTTAAGGCATGTAGGGTTATTTCTGATTGCAAGTCTATTTTTCAGAAAATCCTTTCGCCTTTTAGAAACCCAAAAGTTATCCTTTTGTTAGAGGAACAATAGGATAAAATATAAGTGTGTGTAGCACACAAATGAGAATTTATCGCAAGACTGGTCCAGTTTTCTCAAGGAAAACTGGTTTAAGGATATGTCAGGGAAAAGTTCTTTTCCCCGGCACACGTTCGCATCATTTCCTGGCTAAGCGTGTTGCCTTTAACGGAACAGAGACAATACGCCCCGCCATTTTTTTAAAAGGCAGGACGAGCGATGAATGAATACAAGGTTGATGACGTAAGGAATGTGGCATTGGTCGGCCACGGGGCTGTTGGCAAAACAACTGTAGCCGACCTTTTGCTTTATCAATCTGGCGCCTCTACACGATTAGGTTCTGTAGATGATGGTACCAGTCAGTTGGACACTGATGAGGAAGAGATCGACCATCGGATTTCCATCGCTTCGACGCTAATTCATTTCGACTATGGCGGTCACCATATTAATCTCATAGATACACCAGGTTACCCTGATTTTATAGGGCAAGTTTCTGGTGCACTGCGTGCTGTCGAGACGGCTATCATTTTACTGAACGCTGGCCATGGAGTCGAAATCAATGCTTTGCGAGTTTCTAAAATGTCACAGGAAGCTGGCATTGCCCGTATGATTGTCCTCAATAAATGTGATGCAGATAATATAGATTATGATTCTTTGTTATCTTCTATTCGAGAAACATTTGGCTCTCATTGCATACCAATTAACCTGCCGGTTGGATTGGGAGCCGATTTTAGTGCCGTATATGATCTTGTGAAAAACTCTAATGCGCCAGGAGACGGCGTGTTAGGAGATCCAGAGGAAACGCGTCAGGCTTTGATTGAAGCAATCGTAGAATCGAATGAAACGCTACTGGAACGATTTTTTGATGGTGATGAGCTCAATGCTCAAGAATTGTCCGAGAATATACCGAAAGCAATGGCTGCAGGAACTTTGATTCCCGTATTATTCATGAGCGCCAAAACCGGTGTTGGCGTTACTGAATTTATGGATGCAATGTCGAACTACACATTATGTCCACAAGATATTCAACGAATGGAGGAGACTAAAGATGGTCGTTCAGTGGTGCTCGATCCCTCTCCTGATCAACCGTTTGTCGCGCAGGTTGTTAAAACACGCATTGATCCTTTCATTTCAAGAATGAACTATTTAAGAGTCTTTTCCGGTAAGCTGAGTAAAGATTCCTCTGTCGTTAATGTTCGTACCGGGAAACCAGTCAGATTAAATCAATTTCTTGATGTGCAGGGAGGAAAACAGGAACCCGTTGAAGAAGTTTCCGTGGGAGATATCTTCGCTGTGGCTAAAGTCGATGATTTAAAACTGGGGGATACGATTACCGCAGATGCGAACGGTGATGGGTTATCATTGCCTGAGATCAAATTTCCTCATCCCGTTGTAGGTTTAGCAGTAGAGCCGAAGAGTCAGAATGATCAGCAGAAAATCTCGGGGGCACTGCACAAAATTGAAGAAGAAGACCAGACGTTTCATGTCGTCCATGATGAAGAAACACATGAAATGGTTATGCAGGGAATGAGTGAGTTGCACCTGAAAATCGTACAAGAACGCCTCTTACATCGCGACAAGGTAGAAGTGGTTACGCATCAGCCTAAAGTTCCCTATCGAGAGACGATTATGGGAACTGTCGAGGGTAGCTATCGACACAAAAAACAATCCGGAGGGGCAGGGCAATTTGCCGAGGTTCACCTCAAAGTTTCTCCGATGCCGCCCGATGTTAATCCGGAAGAATATTTTACAAAAGCGAATTTTGATCATCTCCGATCATACCATTATGATCCTGACCTCAATTTTGCTTTTGTTGACCGGATTTCAGGAGGTTCCATTCCGAATCAGTTCATTCCCGCTGTTGAAAAAGGAGTGCGGGAGCGGATGAAACAAGGCGTGATTGCAGGTTGTCAAGCACAAGATTTAATTTGTGAAGTCTTCTTCGGCAAGGACCATCCCGTAGACAGTAACGAAACAGCTTTCAAAATTGCAGGGAGTAAGTGCTTTGCCGAGTTATTTGAAAAAGCACGGCCTGCTTTGCTGGAACCAATTGTTCGAATCGAAATACTCATCCCTGAAGAAAATGTGGGAGATATCAGCAGCGATCTTTCCAGTCGACGAGGACGAATGGAAGGCATGCAGGTTTCTCCAGGTGGTTACGAAATTATTCAGGCGCGCGTCCCGCTAGCTGAGGTGATGACTTACGCCCGCACTCTTTCCAGTATGACCGGAGGACGAGGCACTTATGATATTGAATTAAGTCATTACGAAATGATTCCACCTAATGAACAGGGAAAAATCGTCGAACTGCTCAACAAACCCAAGGAGTAAGATGGCTTAAGTCCAACGCAGTTTTCTCCTCGCCACAGTGATTGCTTCACTGTGGCGGGGATCACAGCTCATTGCTTGCAAGAGTCTTGTGTTTACTCTTTTTTCTTTTTCTTTCGATTGCGAGCCAGTGGTTGATTCCATAATTTCAGTTGTTTTTTGATATCATCGAGAGACATTGGAACTGGTGACAGTTTAATTTCTGTTTCGATGTCATACTGCTCACTGGTGACTTTTTCGTCTAATCGATCAATTTCATCTTCCAGATTTCTCATCCAGTCAGGCACATCAATTCCTGAACCGATTGTAGATGCCAGGTAACGTTCGATTTCCTCTCTGAGAATCGAAAAAGCAGCAGAGTCTTCGTTTCCATTACGGGCATCTTTCATGGCACGGGGTACAAGTGCCATCATTCGGTTTACCGCCAATGGTTTAACAAATCTCTCATTCAGGTGATCTGAAATCAGTGGGAGATTAATTTTGTATTCCGATTCGGTTTGTTTCAGTTTTTTCAAATGTTTTTTTGCAATCTCTTCAGAGTTTGCTTCAAAGACGGCTTCCCAAATTAATGCTGATTCGTTGCGGTCTTCTTGGGCGAGAACTTTATGGGCGATCAACAATGGGACCATTTTCCAATCATCACGTTCATAAGCGGCTTCGATACGTAAAAAGTCTAACAAACAGTAGAACATTTCGCCGTAGTCTGATTGAGTGGTTGTGCTATTGTACTCTACGAATCGATCGAATTTATCAACAACGGAATCGAAGATGACCTTGAGATTAGACACTGCTTCATCCATGTCAATTTCACCCTCTTCAAGATCAGTGAGCAGAAGCATAGGCTTGGCAGGTTCATGGTACTCTGCCAAGTAATTCAGGTATTGTTCGATTCCGTTATGTAGAATGGCCCGCAGATTTCCCAGCGTGAGATATTGGGCGTGGAACAATTCCGATCCATACTGTTGGATGAACTGTTTCACTTCCATCCAGACAAATTCCTGATTCAACGCTTCGGCACTGGAAAGTCGCATTGTGCGACTATGTTTGAGCCATTGTTCTCGATATTTTTCGACGAGTTTTCCTGCAATATCAATCAATTTTTCATCGTCCAATTGCTCAGAATCCCAAGCATGTGCCGATCGAATAATTGCTGAGAGGGAACTTCTCAACGCCGTTCTAAAGAGGCGATCAAATTCACTCACTGCAATCCCTTCCGGACGTGAAGAACGCTCCATTCGGTATACGGTTTTTAATAATTGCCAGGTTTCACGTAGCATTCCCAAACTGGGTAACTGTGATAGTAGAAACCGTAAGATCATTTGCAATGACCGAACTTTCAGAACAACATTTGGTTTTCCGCCTTGATCCAGGGGAGTATATAGAAGTGGCGTCTCTGAAATGTGACTCAAAAATGTTGGAAATTCTTTTTGCACCAGGTCGATGTCTCGAGTGAGTACTCCGCGATAGATGGGAACCAGTATTTTCTCATTTTCCGTAAGTTCTGGTTCTGACTCGGACTTTGGAAGTGTAGAGAGCAGCATTAACCTTGCAGAACGACAATTGACCGTTGTTATGATAATGGCATGCATCAAATAAAATTTTGTCTGGAGCTGTAAATCATATTCAATATTTGAATCATGATCTCCACTCGGTTTAGGAATTTGATAATTCCAAATTGAGTTGAGTAAAACCACTAATTCCTGTTGCAAGTGTTCGGTATGTTGGATCCAGCCTTCGATGGACTGTTTGGTTGAAAGGTCAAACAACTGTGGCTGTTCTTTAAGTTGGGAGTTATCGGCTTGTTCTTTATGCAGGATGATCTCTGATTCACAGAAAAAGGCTGCTGAGATTTGCCAAAGTTGAGAAAGTGTATTCAAAAACTTGAGTCGTGGTTCCAGTTGCCGATTGATAGATTCGATTTCAGAGTTACTGGATGAGTATCCAGAGTCCATCATCTCACCTTGGACACCATCGTCGGCACTGTCTCGAAATGTGACATTTTCATATGCGGCATCGAACAGAGAATCTTCCTCGTCCTGATCTTCAAGATTATCTTCGAAAGGATCTTCAATTTCTTTTTCAGGAGCAGGTAAGACTGCGTCAAAACGAGGCACCGACCAATAATCGGCAGCATTGGCTTCCAGATAATCGAACATCTTGCGAATGGAATGACAGTTTCCTGCGATCGTATTCGGATCAAGGTTGGATGTGAGTTGACGCATCCATTGTAGTAGTACGGCATGAATCGAATAAGGTCCCGATTCAAGTCCGGTTTGATCAACTTGACTGAGCCATTGCATGATTAGCCCGATAGCAGCGACATGGTCTCGTTTTTGCAAGAGTGCATCGACCGTTAATGCATATGCTTTTGCAGATTCGAACCGGTCAACGTGCTGTCTCCAGAATGAGATATCTCCTACAGATTCTCCTCCGTTCTTCCACTCTGTCAGAATTTGCGAAACATGTGCCGCTGATTCAAATGAGTCCTGACCATTGACCTGAGGTAAATCTTCAACCGTAGTTGTGGCATAGCGATCCCATTTCTCTGCCAATTTTTGAAAACGATCAGAAATTTGAAGTTTGAGCTTATTGTTTCCTTGAGCAGCCGCTTCACTGAGAGTTGCTGAATAGGCAGAAAAAATTTCTTCCATCAGATCAAGGAGGACTTCGCTACGTTGATCAGGTATGCTGTCTTCACGAGAAATGAAAAGCGGAAATAAACCTTGAAACCCTAAGATATTCCAGGGGTCAATTAATGCTCCGCATTCGATACCCCTTGTTAAAAAATCCTCTATTTCGGGTATGAGATTCCAGGCTTCTTCTAGTTCATATCGTTCTAAATGAAGGTGAACCAAGGTCACTCTCCATTGGATTTCACACTCGAATCGAACTGAAGTGCACGGAATAACAGCGGCTTCACAACGAGCCGCTGTTGCGAAACCCATGCGTGCATAAATCCTTGAAAGCTGGCGATGCTGTACCTGTTGCGCTCCGTAACGTGCTAAATGTAAATTCAGATAATGACGTATGTGTCCAAACGGTTGTTGTGACTGTTTTGCTTCTTTCAGTAGCCTTTCTGCACGCTGTCCTGAAGCAGAAGCCAATAGTCGATTGTAATAGTCATCACGCTGCCGGGCGACTTTAGGAAGTAGTGACGTTAAGCTGGTTTCACTAGAATGAGTATCTGGCCCTGATCCACTAATCGAAGACGCCATCAGCATAGTACCACTCAAGACAGCGGCAGCATCCTGTAAGCGTTCTTGCAGAGGCAGCTCTTTGTTTTCGTCGATCCAGGCTAACAATGAGTCAAGAATTAATTTACGGATAATAAACCGACGATAGTAACCCTGGTTGTCTATGGTGTGGGGATCCCATTCCCCAAACATATAGTTGGTTCGTTTATTAACGGGATGCAGGTGATCGTGTGCACGTAAATCAATAGCGATTTCATCCATTTTATCCAGTCCAAAATGCGCCTGGTGCAACAGATCGTTCGGGGTGGATTGTAACGTCTTAAGGGTGAATTCGATTAATCGCTGATATCTTCCACAGGCAACACCGCTTTCACGAAAGTAGAGAGGAATAGGGCGAAATTTCTCATGCGGGTAAACCTGCATTTTTTGGTTATTCTCAAGAATTGCTACAGGTCGAAAACCGACAAAATCATTTAGTTTATCAATCGCCCCTTGAATGACATGTGCGTCTGATTCCCAGGGAGTTTCCTGTTCGAGGATCGCTTCAAACAGAACTGCCAAAAAATAAGGCTGTAAAAACTCTTGTTCTGTGACATGAAATAACAAATCGCGATGATGCTGCTTGTATTGAGGCAGGCATTCCTTGAAAGCGATTCGAAGCACATTTTCCGCCTGCTTGATTTCCTGGAAAGCCGGAGTTGTGCCTTTGAGTGCATTCAGTTCAGAGGACAAAAGCGAGTAGAGTATTTCTGCAGAAGGAAGCCTATCTAATTCGGAAAAGAGTTGATTCCAGTTAAAGCGAAACTTGGGATCAGGTTTTCCATTGGAAAAATTCAGATATCCCAAAATCTCCCGTGTGATCAGTTTATCAACGGTAGGTAATGAATTTTGTCCCGAGCTATGATTTCGCGATGTAGTCATATTAGCAAACGTGAATGTTTGAATCAGAAAATAATAAAATGAACAAAGACAACTACCAATCAGCAGTAAAACAGCCTGTTTCCTTCGTGAACAGTCCAAAAAGACTGAATCCCTGAAGCAATTTTTCTTTTTAGTAGTTTGGAGTCAAAACGGCATCCAGTTTGTGAATTCTAACTTCAATTGTCAAAGCAGTTTATCGAAAAATATTCATCAAAGAACTCATCATCGGTTTTGCCTATATTAGATAGTGTTCATGTGGATGGATTTGATTACTTTTTCCTTCTCAACGTGAGACCGAACTTTTCTTCAACTTGGATGTCACAATATGTCGATTATAACGAATATGCGTATTACTCAAGTGACAGGTAATTGAGTGATTTTCCATAAATGGAATCAAAATCGACTCTGATCACAAAACTCTGATAAGAGTTCATTATCACCAGTTTTTTAGGTATTACCACGAGTTTATCGGCTTTCGCAAGAAGGTGATGGACCTCAAACGGTACGACCCCTATGGGGTTAAATCCAAACACTAAGTTCGATAGAGCACCCGTGCCTTTTAGGATGTGAGCATACAGATGGAACATGCAGAATTGCTGACGAAAAGTGAAAAAGAAGATCACTTGTTGAATTGGTCAAAAGCAGTCCTGAAATCTCCCCTTTTTTGGGGGACAGCTGCCACCTTTGGATTTTACGCGCTGATTCCACATCTTCCTTTATATCAGGCGCTCGTAGAACGGTATTTTTGTAGTCATCCGCTTGAATACGCAACGACTGCTCTCTTCTTTATTGGTATGGCAATTATCGGTGTGAAGGGCATCGGTATGCATGGCCAGAATAAATCATTAACAGAAACAAACATTGATTGGGAAACGATAGGTGAAGTTGAAGACATTAACGAGCGAATTGATGTTTTTGAGGATCAGGTTGAAATTCTTCCCGGTTGGATTGGAGAGACTTATCTTGGCAAAAGACTACAGGATGTAGTTTCCTATGTGAAAGCACGAAGGTCTGTTCAGGATCTTGATGAGCATCTCAAGTATCTCGCGGAACTGGCATCTGAGCAGATGCATGCCAGCTATTCTCTCATTCGAACAATTACCTGGGCAGTTCCCATTATCGGATTTCTGGGAACGGTAATTGGTATCACGATCGCAATTGCCAATGTGACACCCGATCAACTGGATACCTCTCTATCAGAAGTAACTGGTGGATTAGCGGTTGCCTTTGATACGACGGCATTGGCACTGGGTTTGTCTTTGGTTTTGGTCTTTTCGACTTTTGTTGTTGAACGAATGGAACAAAAACAACTTGAGAAAATTGAGCTGTTTGGTATTCAAAATATTGCGACTTGTATGAGTGTTTCAGAAAAGTCTGTTAGTCCGTTAGAGCTAGCAGAAGCAGAGGCAGCCCAGCAATTGGTTCAGAGTACAGAAGAAATGATACAGCGCCAAACAGAGCTTTGGCAGCAAAACCTGGAGTCATTGCGGAGTCGCTGGAACGAGGTAATGGAGCGGCAACAAGTCAATTTTGATCATTCGATGCAGCAAGGAATGTCAAATACTCTAGATACTCACTCTTCACAATTGGAATCATTGCGTAACGAGTTCCTGAGTGCCTATCAATCCACTACCGAACAAATTGAGCTCATGATGACTCGCTGGCAGGAAACACAGAAAGAATCGAACAGTCAGTTTTCAAAGCATCTGGCCCAGATTTGGAACGAAGTCCATCAGGATGTGATATCGGCACAAACACGACAGACATTACAAATCGAGGAAGCCACTAAAGAAATAGCTGGTGAAGTCAGACAGTGGAATCATCAGTTGAAAGAAACATCTGAAGTTTCGACTTTACAGATTGAAGCTCTCAATTCGCAGAGTGAAAACCTCTTGAAAATAGTTGGCCAGGAAGAGCATCTTGTTGGTTTACAAAATAGATTAAATGAAAATCTGGATGCAATTCGTGCAGCAGAGACTTTTGAAGAAACTTTGCATAGTTTAAGTGCGGCAGTACATCTACTCACAGCTCGATCAAATCGAAACAATGCTGCTTGATATTGAAAACGGATGTTGCGATTCTTATTTATTTCATACTGAACGAAGTCTATTTCCCCGGTTTAATTCATGAGTAAGCATGGTCGCGAAACACGTTCGGTATCGCTATTTCCGTTTTTAGCGGTTCTTATTTGTGCGATGGGGGCTTTGATTTTTCTGTTGGTCGTTACCACGCGCCGCATCCGTCACCAGGCATTGCAGCAGGTACAAAGCGTCTCCGTGGAAGAGGTGGTCGATGAAGACTTTTATCCTCCTGTGTTATTTGCTGCAGAAGTTCTTGAACCGGAAATACCTGCACCGCAAATAATAAGACCGGAAGAGCCTGTTATTATCACAGAGCCAGAACCTCAAGTGATTAATCTAGCTTTAGAGCAGGAAGCCAAGTTAAGAGCCTTAAGTCTAGAAAGAGCAAAAAAGCTAGCTCATCTGAAATCGCAGAATCAAAATTTGATCCGATTGAAAAATGAACTGAATCAATCTGAGAAACTATTGATTGAGAGCAAACAACAACTTCAAGTGTTAAGTCAAAAAGATCAAGAACTCAATGATAAAATGGTGCAAATTACGAAGCAGAAACTCCGTGTTGCTGAACTGCTTCAAGAAGAATTACATTCACTTAAAGAGAAAAAACAGTCACAAAAGACTGCTCGAAGTAAATATTCTGTGATTCCATATGATGGCCAAACCGGGACTGCGAAACGGCCTATTCTGATCGAATGTACTGATAAGGGGCTGACGTTTCTTCCAGAAGGAATCACTTTGACTCCGGATGATTTAAAAGACTTTACACCTGGATACAATCCTTTGCTAGCTGGTACGCAAGCATTAGTAAAACATTGGCAGAATAAAAGTCAGCAACCTAATCAGGAACCCTATGTTTTGATTTTGATCAGACCAAGTGGAAGTGTGGGCTATTATGTTGCGAGAAAGTTGCTAAACAATTTGAAACTAGATTCTGGTTATGAGCTTATTGATGCAGATTGGGATTTTGAGCTACCTGAAAAAGATTTAATGGCAGAACAGGTTTGTCAGGATGCTATCGATCGAGTTTTAAGTGAACGTAAACAACTTGTCTCACAGTTACAACAGCATCAGGAAGGATCAGGTTCCGGAGGCCGCAGACTACAATTTGATGCTCGTACCGGCATGGTACGAGTTATTGAACCTGAAGATGAGTTGGGAACGGGGGCAGGATCACATCAACAGCCACGAAAACGGGCAACCCGTAAGCGTGGAGCAACTGATGGTGAGTCTCGTTTTAGTGACGTATTAACTGCTCGACAGCAACTGGCACGTGCAAAGTACTTACAACGACTCGCAAATCAACGACATATTGTAGCTGACGAAGGTGAAGGAACTTCCGATTCTGAACAACAAGGATTGAATTCCAGAAAACACTCTGTCTCAACACTAAAAGAAGCTGACACATTAAAAGAAGCTGACACATTCAAGCGAATCCCCGGAAGTCGACAAAGAGCTGAAGTTTATGATCTTGCAGATTTAAAAGCACAAAGTGGTCAGGGCCAAGGCAAAAGTAATGGTGTCGGATTGAAGCAGGCAAAAGTAATGGGACGTGACCAACTCAAACAGCAGGCAGAGCAACATTTAGTTACTCTTGATAGTACACAAACGAGTGGCGTTTCAGACATTCGAAAAGAGGAGCAGCGAAGCAGGTCCGCAACGATGTCTGCTACAGATCGCCTGATTGAAAACGCATTTGGAAGGGAAGGAGCTCAAAGCCAAAGAACGCAAAATGACGAAAACCAAACCCAAGCTGGATCAAAAATTTCGAAAGTAGAGAGAAGAAGCCTTCAATCGCAGGCTCGTTCGTCAGGAGCCCCTCCCGGGAAATCTGCTTCAGGCGCAGGAAACAGTATGAGTTCATTCGCTTTTAATCGAAGTAAAGGTAACCCTCATTCAGAAATAGAGTCTGCAAACAAAAAACGCTGGCGCCCCCATCAATCTCGATCAGGGATCGGTTTCGAAAGAGAGATTTTGGTTCAGGTGGGAGCCGACAGAATTATCGTTGGTGAAAATCAAAGTGTGAAGCTTAATCAGGGAGTGACTCAAGAAGAGTTATTACAGTCAATGATTATGGTGATGGATCAGCACGTTAATGACTGGGGGCCGGCACCAAAAGGTTTTTACTGGGTTCCCACGATTCAGTTTACGGTCAGTCCGGGCGGGAATCAGTTTTATGAACGATTGAAATCGTCAGCCCAGAAAATGGGTTTACAGACAGCGGCGAAACATACATTAGATCCTTTGCCAGCCATTTCTTCTCCCCAATCTGAGAAGGAGCAATAACATGAGTCGCCGCACACCACAGGGGGAAGCTAATTTTGGTTCTGATTCCTTTTTGGAT
Source organism: Gimesia aquarii (assembly GCF_007748195.1). Classification (NCBI taxonomy): domain Bacteria; kingdom Pseudomonadati; phylum Planctomycetota; class Planctomycetia; order Planctomycetales; family Planctomycetaceae; genus Gimesia; species Gimesia aquarii. The sequence goes on along the minus strand of NZ_CP037920.1, from coordinate 5,859,286 downwards.
ATCGTTGCCAATATTGTGGGGATTCTCATTATTTTGATTGTGATTGCTGGTGTCAGGATGAGTCAGGCTCCGGTTACGATGACTGAGAACCAACCGCTTAGTCCACCACAACCAGAAATTATTGATACTGATTTAGAGACATTTCTTCCCAAAATAGAACCAGATCCACCGACAACAGAAGCGCCTGGGCTGCTTCTTACTCAACAGGCACCTGAACCGAAGCAAATTGTTCCTCAACAACCAAGAATTATCTACCAAGAACCTTCTGCAGAATTGCTTAGTGAAGTACGGAGAATGGAAGCAGAGTTGTCAGAGTTGGATCAAGTGATGCAAAGTCGAAAAATCGGTGCGCAGGAATTATTGTTCCAAAAACAGACTGTCAGCGGAAAAGTACAATCATTAGTTTCTCAGCTTGAACAAAAAAGCGATACGTTAGAAGAGCGTTATGAAAAGTTACTAGGTTTAGTGAAGTCGAATAAAGAAACACAAAGAGAGCTGGAACGGGTCGTGGCCCAGTCTCGACAGGTTTCCGTACCGCGCGATGAAGTGAAGCAATTGAAGCATCGGTTGACTCCCGTTAGTCAGTTGGTGACTGATAAAGAGTGGCACTTTTTACTTTCTGAAAACAAAGTATCTTATGTGCCGATCAACGAACTACTTGATGATTTGAGAGATCAGGTCCTGAAACGTGGAAATTGGCTTGCCAAATATCGGGAACACCACGGTAAGGTGGGACCCATCCGAGGGTATACCATGAAGTATGTGGTTGAACGACAGGTACTCTCGGCTATAGACCAATTAAGGAATGGAGGCAGTAGAGGATTTCGCGTTGGAGTAACAAAATGGGAAATTGATCGCGATGATGATGTGCGTGAAGAGAATGAAGAAGTCGCACTTCAGGTTCAATCTCGATTTTATCAGGCATTAACGGATATCGGGACAGGTTCTACGCTCACATTCTGGGTCTATCCTGATAGCTTTGAGCTTTATCGTGCCTTACAGAAACATGCGCACTCTTTAGGCTATCAAGTCGCTGGTCGTCCTTTACCATTTGGAGTACCGATTGCAGGTTCTCCGCAGGGAACCAGATCTGCCGGACAATGATCACATCATTAATAAAGCAGTGTCGCCAGTTTTTTGCGATAAGTACTTGTTAGAGTCGATTGCGGGCCAAGTACGTCAAAGATTTTTAGCGCTGTTTCTTTGGCTTCAACTCCAACTCCTGTTTTATCTTGTTCGATGATTGAAAGACAGATTTCGAGAGCCTCTTCATGTTTATTCGCAATCGCCAGGGCATCTGCTAATGCAATTTTTAGAGTCGCATTTTCCGGATCGGCAGCCAAAGTCGCTCTTGCTTCCTCGACACCGCCTGCTTCATCTGCTGCTGCCTGAAGTTCGAGTTGTGATTTGATCTGCTCTGCTTCTGGTTCCAGAAACCCCCTCGCTTCCAGTTCATTGATGATTGTCGCGCATTCTTCGAATCGAGACTGCTTTACTAACACCGCTGCGATCCGTAATTTTAGCACATCATTATCAGGTTCCAAATGGAAGGCTTCACGATATTTGGATTCTGCCAGTCCAGGATTCTCCTCCTCGACTTCCTGTCCTTCCTGAAACAGAATTTGAGCAGGTGAGGGGATCAGTCGACCGATCCATTCTTTTAATGTTTCTTCAGGTAAAATTCCCTGGAAGTGATCGACGGGTTGCCCATTTAGAAAAGCGACTACAGTGGGTATGGATTGTACTTGAAACGCAGACGCCAAACCCTGTTGTTCATCGATATTGATTTTAGCGAGACGAAATTTTCCCTGATACTCCTCAACCAGTTTTTCCAAGATCGGGGTTAGCTGCTGGCAAGGACCACACCAGGGAGCCCAGAAATCAATTAGAACGGGTGTTTGTTCAGATTGTTTTACGACACCTGATTCAAAGTTTTCTTCAGTGATATCAGTAATCCATGCAGTATTGGCTGACATTTTTGATTCCTTGGTTGGTTCATATTCTTATCTTGAAATTTGGTAGAACATCAGTTTTGAGGTATGGTAAGTTGACAGATAGCCCATTGCCCAAAGTTTTCTTCCACTTCAATTTGTAATAGTTCGAGCTGACTCGACTCATAAGATCCTATCACAGGCATTAATTGCAGGCCAATCCAATGAGCAATTAATTCTGCAGTTGTATTTTCAATAGGTAGCAAAATGCAATCTTCTTTTGGAAATACCCAGCGCCGCTTTTCAAAAGTTGCTTGGACCTCTTCATCGATTTCTGATACTTCAATCATGTGATGCTTCATCGGGAGCAAGACGCGGTGATCGAGGGAGTCAACTGTTTTTTGTAATCGATCTCGTAACGCAATAAAGTCGAACACATAACCGTTTTCATCCAATGGCCCAGATAATTCAGCGGCGACTCGCCAATTATGTCCGTGGAGCCTTTCACAAATATTTCCATTGAAAGTAATGAAATGAGCGGCACTAAATACAAGATGATCTTTGGTGACGCGTACTTTGTATTGTGCTGAATTATTCATGATTTGGGATCATTCTCAAGCCGGTTACATATTTTTGGGGAATCTGTTTTGTGATTGTACTAAGATCAGGAGTGGGAATAAAACCATCCCGCATTGCTACAAAAAGGCCGGCAACAATCAAATCAGCTGTAGTTCCCGGATTGCGTTGGTTTCCATTATCGCGTAGCCACGCATCGAATTGAGTTAAACTTTTGGAGAATTGGTTAGAGTTCTGAACCTCGCGTGCATACTGTCCAGCTTGTTGTGCCTCTTCACGACCACATTTTCGTGCGATCAAAGTGTCTGGGAACTCTGACATTAGTTGAAGCTGTAGTCGAATGATGGCTTCTTCCCAATTAAGGCATGTATTCCATAGTTCTTTCAGCACTGGCGCTGCTGTGCCCAGGGTAATTTTAAAATTATTTGCGTATTCACTGGCTACAGAATCTCGATCAGCGGCCAGCCCCATCACTTCTCGAAGCGTTCCCGTCGGTTCAGTAGACACATCTTCTGCTTCTGTTTTTCCAAGCCCTCCCGGTTTGGCAATGCGAATTGCTTCGTAAACTTCTCTGGCATCCTCAATGGAAAGATGATTCAAAATAGTTTGAATTCCTTCAGCCACAGTTTCTTCTAACGAAACAGCTGACAACGGTGCCAGTAATAATACGATTCCGAGGTTTGAGTTACTTGGGATGGCTTTCTGCGTCTCTTTGATGCATTCCTTAATAACAGAACCTATATTTTGTGAACATGAATTAACCAGTATGGGGGCAATCACATTGGCAGATTTCAAAAAATCACGATAGGTTAAATTAGGGAAAGAAGCTTCGGGATGTACATTTCCCGGTTTTCTGGCGGTTGCTTCCATTAAACAAGCCAAATAAAGCCAGTTTTCGAGTTGTAGATTATTTTTGCTCATAAGCCTCGGTGAGATTGATGGCGAGAGGGATTCCGCGTACAACAGTATGTAAAGAAAATTAATTTATCTTGCTGGATTTCAGTTTATCGTTTCAATTTTGCAGGATGAAACCCCGGAAATGAAGTCTCTGGCGTATCGATCTCCCCAGGTAACAGGAATTGTTTTATGAGCCTCCAAATAGAGAACCAACAGCTGCAAACTGTTCACATCGTCACTCTGACGGCCTTTGATCAAAACGATCAGATTAATGCAGAAGTACAATCTGCTCATACTGCAAAATTATACGAAGCAGGGATGCGCGTTTTTCTACCCGGAGCGGGTACCAGTGAATTTCATAGCTTGCTTCCAGAGGAAATTATTGAGTTGGTGAAAATTACGCGCGAAGTAGCCGGGTCGGATGCCCTTATCTTTGCTCCGATTGGGTATCAGGTTGGTGTCGCTTGTCAGACTGCGATTGATGCCATGAATGCTGGTGCTACAGGAATCATGTTCATGCCATTTGCCCACCCTTATATGAGTGATCGTGGTGCGGAAGAGTATTATCTGAGTGTGATGGATGCCGTGGATTGTCCGACTTTGTACTACAAAAAGTCAGACATTCCCAGCGACTCGTTGCTGCTTAAATTAGCCGCCGATAAGCGATCGATTGGAGTAAAGTACTCGGTGAATCAAATGCATCAGTTCCGCACGACGGTTAACGCAGATCAAAATAGTTTAGAATGGATCTGTGGTTCAGCCGAGCGATTTGCTCCGTATTATATGCTGGCCGGTTCAGGTGGGTTTACGAGTGGTGCAGGAAATCTCTGTCCGCATTTATCATTGGCTATGCACGCTGCCTTTGCTTCGGGTGAATATGATCGAGGGATGCAAATTCAACAACTGATTCTGCCCATTGAAGACTATCGGGCCAGAGCAGGGGATAGTTTCAATATCAGTATGCTGAAATATGCGATTACTTTGACAGGCGCAGATTTCGGTCCACCACGCCCACCGCAGCGAACACTCACTGCTGAGCAAGAAAAGGAGATTCGGGAATTAATGGAACCGATTCTCGAGGCGGAAAAAGAGTTCGCGCAACAAAAAAGCCCCGTTTGATGAAACGGGGCTTTTATCTGGTTTAGAACTTAGGCTGTTGCCATGCGTTCTTCTTTTTCTTTCAGACGTCGTGCCACGACCTCTTCTTGAATATTTCTGGGCACCTGAGAGTAACGAGAGAATTCCATGCTGAATCCACCTTTACCCTGTGTCATCGAACGTAATTCATTGGCATAGTCGAACATGTTTGCCAGTGGTACTTCCGCGATGAAAATACTGGTTCCCATTTTCGTTTCAGAAGTATTGATCACGCCTCGTTTCTGTGCTACATGACCGGAAACGGCCCCTTGATATTCTTCAGGAACTTCCACTTCCAGTTTCATAATGGGTTCAAGCAGAGCCATGTTCGCTTTCTTCAATGCATCTCGCATACAATTGAAACCAGCAACATTGAAAGCCATTTCTGATGAGTCGACGTCATGATAGCTACCATCAGAAAGTGTGGCTTTAACTCCCACCACTTCACACTCGCAAAGCGGACCTTTGACCAAAGCTCGCTGAAAACCTTTATCTACAGCAGGAATGTATTCTCGAGGAATACGACCCTGGCTAATATCATTGATGAACTCATAAGTTTCACTATCGTTCTCAACAGCGATTGGTTCTATTTGCCCAACGACGTGAGCGTATTGACCAGAACCACCAGTTTGCTTTTTGTGCTTGTGATTGTATTCCACAGGAATAGTAGGAGTCTCACGATAAGCGACACGTGGCTCACCAACAATACATTCCACTTTATATTCACGTTTGATACGCTCGATATAAACATCCAGGTGTAACTGGCCCATTCCTGCGATGATGGTCTGATTGGTTTCTTCATCAGTCATCACGTGGAAAGTAGGATCTTCTCGGTTAAAGCGTTGAATGGCTTTGGCCAGACGGTCTGCTCCATCCCGGTCGAGTGGTTCAATGGAAAGCCGAATGACAGGCTCGGGAACAAAGATACTCTCGAGTGCAAAGTTAACGTCATCACTACAGAAGGTATCCCCAGAGGCACATTCCATACCGACAGCGGCAATAATATCACCGGCTTCACCGCAATCTACATCTTCACGGCTGTCAGCATGCATACGTACTAAGCGACCAAACCGGGTAGAGTTCCCTGTTCGGGTATTAATGTAACTTTGACCTTTTTCAATTTTACCTTGATAAATACGCATGTATGTCAATTGGCCGAATGTCTCATCGACAATCTTGAATGCCATGGCTACCAAGGGTTTATCAGAAGAATGTGACAGTTTGGTTCGGAAAGATTCGCTATCTGTCTTTTCCTGGCCTTCTTTGATTGCTTTCTGTTGTGCGTCCAGATCAATTGCAGAGATTTCACGGTCAAGAGGGCTAGGCAAGAAGCGTACGACTGCATCAAGCAGAGTTTGAACTCCTTTGTTTTTGAATGCGGTACCCATCATAACGGGTGTGATTTCGTGTGAAAGCGTAGCGTCACGGATGACCGTATAGATATCTTCCACAGGTACTTCTGCTTCCTCAAGCAATGCAACCATCAAGTCGTCACTGAACATGGAGAGCGTTTCAAGCATTGCAGAGCGCGCTTCTTCAGCAGCTTCTTTAAACTGTTCAGGAATCTCACCAAAGATCTCATCTTCGCCTTGCTCACCTTCATAGGTGACAGCTTGCATGGTGACCAGATCAATGACACCTTCGAATTGAGCGCCTTCACCCATTGGGATCTGTAGCGGGAGAGGTACAACGTGCAGCTTTTCTTCGATTTGCTGAATCACGCTGGCAGAATCTGCACCAGTGCGGTCCATCTTGTTGATGAATGCAATGCGAGGCACGCCATAACGTTTCATTTGTCGGTCAACCGTTAATGATTGGCTTTGCACACCACCTACAGAGCAAAGTACCAGCACAGCACCATCCAGCACACGCAAGCTACGTTCTACTTCCACAGTGAAGTCAACGTGACCCGGGGTATCAATGATGTTAATTGTTGTATCTTTCCACTGGACCTGCGTCGCTGCGGAAGCGATTGTGATACCTCGCTCACGTTCAAGGTCCATGCTGTCCATGGTAGCGCCACCATCGCCGCCACGTACTTCACGTACTTTATGAATTCGTCCTGAATAGTACAGAACTCGTTCGGTAAGTGTCGTTTTACCAGAGTCAATGTGAGCCGAAATTCCAATGTTTCGATACTTGTCCAGATTTTTCATGGCTTTGATGAACGTTTAATTAAGGTAACAGGTTATGGATACAAAACGGACGGCAACATACCGACCTAGTTAAAGAGCTCAATTCTTACAGGAACGTTTAGTGAGAAGAAACACTCAAGTTTTCACAGGGGATGGCCCTGCAAAATCGCATCACTCTACTGGTGTGATGGTTGATCCGGCAGGTTTTGTAAACATGGGATCACTATCATCGGGACATTCGCAAGTAGGCAATCTGAGCGTAAGGTGTGAGCGTAGAATCTTATCGTTGTATCGTCTTTGGGGGAAGAGGATTTTTGGTTAAATTCAGAAAACTCACTGATTTATTACTTAATTCACATATTCGGATCATTTTGAAATTCAAGGCAAGGGAAACAGGGAGAGATTTACATGAATCTCTCCCTGTTGTTAAGTACTTTCTTCAAATAGTCTTAGGCATTTTCTTCCAGGACGGCCTGGGCTGCTGCCAACCGGGCAATAGGCACTCGGAAGGGAGAGCAACTCACATAGTCAAGACCTAGTTTATGGCAGAAGATGACACTGGCAGGGTCACCGCCATGTTCACCACAAATACCGATTTTCAGGTCAGAGCGAGCTCCACGACCTCGTTCGACACCTGTTTTCATAAGACGTCCCACACCATCTTGATCGATGGTTTGGAACGGATCTGCGGGAACGATGTCGTTTTCACGGTAATGACCAATGAATGTACCATAATCATCACGGCTCATTCCGAGAGTCGTTTGTGTTAAGTCATTGGTTCCAAAGCTGAAAAATTCAGCTGTTTCCGCGATCTGGTCAGCACAAATCGCAGCACGAGGAAGTTCAACCATTGTACCAACCAGATAGTTGACTTTGACGCCTTTCTCCTGCAGTACTTTTTCCGCTTCATTACGAATGATGGCTGCCTGGTTATCAAATTCTGTTTTGAAGCCAGCCAGAGGAACCATGATTTCAGGATAGACGTCAATTCCAGAACTCTGGACATCACAGGCAGCTTCCATTATGGCTCGTGCCTGCATCGCTGTAATTTCTGGATAAACAATTCCCAGACGGCAACCACGGTGACCAAGCATCGGGTTCAGTTCATGGAGTTCTTCTACACGACGACGGATGAATTCAACTGTGACACCCAACTCATTTGCAAGTTCCTCAGCCAACGTCGGGTTTTCTTCGAGGTGGCGATCAGAAAGGAATTCGTGCAATGGTGGGTCTAAGAGCCGAATCGTAACAGGTAACCCATTCATTGCCTTGAAGATTCCAGTAAAATCCTCACGTTGGAACGGAAGCAGTTTGTTAACTGCTTTAGTTCGGGACTCGACATCGCCAGCTGCAATCATCTCGCGAATTTCAGCCAGATGGTGGAAGAACATATGCTCGGTGCGGCAAAGTCCAATTCCTTCAGCACCAAATGCAATCGCTTCAGCAGATTGATCTGGCTGATCGGCGTTAGTGCGTACTTTTAATTTTCGAATTTCATCAACCCAACTCATCAATTGTTGATAGCGTTGGAATGTTTCTGAATCTTCCGGTTTCATTGTTTTTGAAATCAACACTTCGACAATTTCACTTGGTTTTGTTTCCACTTTTCCAGCAAAGACCTCTCCTGTGAAACCATCGATGCTGATCCAGTCACCCTTTTTGAGTACTTGGTCACCTGCTGTGATAGTTCCCGCTTCATTATCTATTTTTAGTTCTGAAGCTCCCACAATACAGGCTTTTCCCATTTGACGGCTCACAAGGGCTGCGTGAGAACTGGCACCACCCAAGGCTGTCAAAATTCCCTTGGAGACACGCATGCCGCGCAAGTCTTCTGGGCTGGTTTCTCTTCGAACTAAAACAAGCTCTGCTGAGTTATCGCTGTTATAAATTGCCTCTGCATCTTCAGCACTGAAGCAGATGTGACCACAAGCAGCACCGGGGCCGGCATTGATCCCTTTGGTAAGAAGATTTCCTTCTTTCGTCGCTTTTTCCTTTTCCGCAGGATCGAAAATTGGTTGTAGTAATTGGTTCAAGTCATCAGCGGGAATCCGTTTTTTTGTAATTGCCTGCTCTTTGCTGACCAAGCCTTCGTTGACCATATCGACGGCGATACGAACAGCAGCAAAACCGGTACGTTTTGCATTTCGAGTTTGCAGCATCCAGACTCTGCCACGTTGAATCGTAAACTCGATATCCTGAACATCTTTGTAATGCTGTTCCAGCTTTCGCCCGATGTCGTCGAGCTGTTTGTAGCCATCGGGCATATCCGTGCTCAAAGTCGACTCAATCTGTTTGGGAGTGCGAATTCCGGCAACCACGTCTTCACCCTGAGCGTTGATAAGGTAGTCACCACAGAAACCAGGTTCTCCGGTCGAGCAATTTCGAGTTAGACCAACGCCAGTGGCACAGTCATCCCCCAAGTTTCCGTAGACCATTGCTTGCACGTTACAGGCAGTACCCCAATTGTGAGGGATGCCATAGTCACGTCTGTAAACGACAGCACGGTCATTATCCCAACTGCTGAATACCGCTCCGATGGCACCCCAGATCTGCTGTTTGGGATCGGTAGGAAAATCCAAACCGGTTCCTTCTTTGATCAACTGTTTGAATTCAGCGACCAATTCTTTTAGCTGTACTGCATTCAGTTCCGAATCATACTGAACCCCGGCTGCTTCTCGTTTGGCTTCCAAAGCATGTTCGAATGGGTCTTCGTCTGCACCTTTCATGCCTAGTACAACATCACCATACATTTGCACGAAGCGGCGATAGCTGTCCCATGCGAATGCTTCGTTGCCAGACTGCTTAGCTAAGGCTTCGACAGTCGTATCATTGAGTCCAATATTCAAGACCGTGTCCATCATACCTGGCATTGATTCGCGTGCCCCAGAGCGGCAGGAGACCAGAAGCGGGTTGGTGGCACAACCGAATTTTGCACCCATGGCTTCTTCCACTTGTGCAAGTGCTTTTTCGACTTGTTCTTCAACGCCTTCCGGGTATTCTCCTTTTGTTTTGCTGTAGTGAATACACACATCTGTATTCAAAGTGAAACCGGCTGGTACAGGAAGGCCGATATTAATCATTTCTGCCAGGTTCGCTCCTTTACCCCCCAGGGTATTCCGCATTGTGGCGTCGCCATCTGCTTTTCCATCGCCGAAGAAGTACACATACTTTTGACCTGACATACTTAAATCCTCTTAATGTTAATCGATTAGGCTTGCGGTTCCTTCACGCGAAGAAACCGGTTGCTAACCAGTACATATCTATTGTTTAAGAAGTTTGGTGCTTCCTTTTAAGATGAGGGGCTGAGATTCAACACCCTCTCATATCCAGTTCCGGAAATCGCGGCAGCTATTGTCTTTAGGTAGACAGACTCGTATTTGACGCTTGATGTCCCGTTGATCCGAGTACTGCAGAATCATTTTCAGGCTGGTCATCTCATTGATTGTGATTGAACCACTGTACGCTAAGCCATTGTTTTGCAGCATATTTACTAGGGACACTACCATTGCTTAGTCTCACCGTCAAGCGACTGGCCCTATTCGGGTTAAATGGCATTCGAATTCTTCTGATTCAGACAGAAACATCTCATTACATACTCAAGTTTCGCATTGTACTGATATAGGTAAATTTGCGTGGAAATTGCTTTAAGCTTTGATAACATGCATGAAATGGCCTTCAATTTCTATTGACTTTGCATCTCTCTCAATAACAATAAATTATATAAAAACAGTTACTTACGTATTTTAGGTCTTACTCCGGGCTACACCCATGATAGCACGATTGATTCCTGTAAATGGAGGCCAGCCCATCGTTTTGAAAAATGATGTGACCGTTGTCGGTCGAAAATCTGATTTGTGTGACATTCAGATTGATAAAAATAGTATCTCTAAGATTCACTGCGTGATTATCAAAACAGATGGGCTTCTGTTTGTCCGAGATCTTTGTAGCACAAATGGAACACGCGTAAATGGCCAAAAGATAATTCGTGGGGCATTGTTACCGGGGGATGAATTATCGATTGCTTCTACAAAATACGAAGTAGACCTGTCTGGGGAGCATAAAGAAGACGATCCGCCCACTGCGATTCATCAGAGAACAGAAATGCTAACGGCATTTAATCTGGAAATCGAAAAAGATCGCCTCGATTCAGACAGCGGGAACGAAATCAAATTGATTTCTGAGTGAAATCTGTAGCGATTAACATCATTGAGGGTTGTCTTTAACTGGCTAATTGCAGAGTTAGCTCTTCTTCATTGAGTGATACGATTGAAATCCCTAATTTATCTGCCAGATCTGCAACTTCCTGCTGATCAATCATAATTGTTTGTTTACTTTCAATCGCCAGAACGCGTCCACCAGCTTCGTGCATGGTTTGAAGAGTTTTAATACCAACTGTGGGAACATCAAATCGTCGATCCTGTTGTGGTTTTGCTACTTTAACTACAGAAAAACCACCTCGTTTACATAACTCTCCCGCGCGTTGGATGGCCCGGTCTGTACCTTCGATTGCTTCTACGGCTATCACTGCTTTGTCATTGATCACAATGCTTTGACCAATATCTAATTGGCCCATCTGTTTGGCAATGTCCCATCCCATTTTAATGTCTTCCCATTGGGATGGACTAGGCCGTCTTTTTGTAAGAAATCCATGCTTCACGAGTAACTCCGGGCAATAATCCAAGGCAGATTCAAAATACAAATTATCGCGTTCAAACTCTTTGATGACAGCAAGTAATAAGGTATCGTCTTTTCGGTCTTTTTTGGCATATCGATACCACATATGCAATGTACGGAGATCCGGTAGTAATTTAAAAATTCGAAACGGACTGAATAATACTGTTTTTTCAATCTTCCCAGCCATCACAATTCGCTTTACTTTTTCATGATGAAATAGCTTGATTGCTCGGCCGATGCGTGCCAAAGGAATCCAGTGGAACGTGTCGCAGACATCTGTTAACTCTTCACTGGCCATACCAAAGATACCAAGGCAACAAACGGAATATCCTTGTTTACGTGCTTGCTCAGCAAACACGATTGGGAATCGGCCTGCTCCGGCCAAAAGCCCAATTTGTTTCAGCGGTGTTGTGTTCTTAGATTGCAGTTCATTCATCAATATAACAGGGTTTTACTCTGATTTATTTAAACAACTATCATTTCAGATTAGTGCAGTATTATGCTGCAGAGGATTCATTTTTTAATTCTTCAAAGCGTTGATTCAGTGTTTGAATGTGTTTTTCCAGATCACGAATTTGTTTTCTCATTTCCGGAACTTTTCGAATGGACATTACGATCTTACGCTGTTCTTTTTCAGGAGCCGCTGGAGTCCCAATATGAATTTCTCCAGAAGGAATATCACGATGAACACCAGCGCGTGCTCCTAAAGTCGCTTGATCTCCAATGTGAACATGATCTGCGATTCCAACTTGGCCGGCACAGCGAACGTAGTCTCCGGTTGTAATGGAACCCGCGAATCCAACCTGTGAAGCAAACGCGTTGTGTTTGCCAATCTCACAGTTGTGAGCAATCATGACCTGATTATCGACTTTTGATCCTTCTCCAATGACAGTGGCTCCGATCATACCGCGGTCAATCGTCGTTCCTGCTCCAATTTCAACATCTTCTTCAATCTGCACACTTCCTAAGTGAGGAATTTTGAGATAACGTCCATTTTCAAATCGATAGCCAAAACCATCGCACCCCAGAACGGCAGTCGCATGTATGAGGACACGATTTGCTATTTTCACATCGGGGTATAAAACGGCGTTTGCATGAATCGTGACATCGTCTCCAATGATACAATCATCACCTATGTAAACTCCGGGATAAATTCTACAGTTCTTACCGATTTGAACTCCAGGACGAATTGTGACCTGAGGATAAATATCGCAGTTCTCCCCAATTTTTGCTTCATCGCTAATTTCTGCTTCGGATGAAATACCAATTTTAGGCAATGAACGTGGAGGACGAAGTTTCTGGATAATTTGAATAAATGCAGCCTGTGCGTCGACTACTGTTAGAGAGGCAAATGTTGCTTCATCGTATATCTTTTGAAATGATTCGTCCAACCGTTTCTCAACGATTACCGCTCCAGCGTTACTTGATTGTAGTCGCTTTAAGTTCAGTTCATCGCCGACGAAGGTTATGTCATGTGGCCCTGCTTTTAGTACAGATTCTGCGCCATGTATTTCCAGCCTCTGATTTCCCCTCGCTGGGCAGCCTAGCGCTTGAGCAATCCACTCAACAGTCGTCGACATCAAGGAGTCCTTTCCAAAAGATGCACGTTCTCTAATTCAATATTCAGACTTAATTCAGGAGAATAGGTGACACCATCATGGTGATATTTACGGTTCTGTTCTCCTGTGCTCTGGCAATGAGGGCTAGTTTTTACCTGATAACGTCAAAGTAACGCAAGAGCATTTTAAAAAATGCGACCTGATCCACTTCTTGTTGTTATTTTGTTAAGTATTAATGATCATTATAGTTAAAGTTCATCGTATGGGCATGGACTGTCCATAATTTGAGGATGCAACTAGTAGCAAACAGCCGATGTATTAGTTAGGATGTGATTTTAGCTGTTTTAGTCGTTCCCGATTGATCATGTCGTTTTTATCAACTCTTGAGCACTAATCGGGGTGACAACGGACTTTTTTGATAGATACATGGTATTTGTAATGTCGGTACGTGGAATTCGTGGTGCAACGACGGTAACTCAGGATAACTCTGTGGAGGTATTGTCCGCAACTCGTGTGTTACTTGAGCAACTTCTTACAGCAAATCAAATCGATAACTATGAAGATATCGTATCCGTTTTTTTTACGACAACGCCAGATTTAACCTCAGTATTTCCGGCTGAAGCAGCACGCGAATTGGGTATGAAATCAGTTCCCTTGATTTGTGCTTCTGAAATTGCTGTAAAAGGGGCAATGCCTCGATGTATCCGTGTCATGCTTCACGTGAATACCAGTCAAAAGCAATCAGAGGTCGTTCACGTCTATTTAAACGAAGCACAAAAACTTCGTCCTGATGTTGCATCCGCACAATGACTTTGAGAAATGCCGAATTGATTGAGGCAAAATAATATCGCCTATTTTATTTCGTCCAGCTTAGGATCAGGCGGATCAGTTCCAATAATTGCTTCTGTAGAAGTCCATTGCAGGCGATCATTAGAATCTATTTCATCTATCGTGAAGGGAATTCCGTGTTCTTCAAGTGGATCTGAAAGGTCTTCAAGAGGGTTTTTTAGAAATTCAGCAGGTAAGACCTCTTTCAATTCATCCCAATGAGTTTTGACCAGATTGACATTTTCTGGAGGGATTTGAATGAGATGTTCTGCACGATTCACACGTGCGATCCACATTGCTTCATTTAGTGTGCGGTGTCGCTCTTCTAGTGAGAGTGATGAGAAAGGTCGCTTATCTAACTGAAGTTGATGAATAACTTTATTACCCTTCTGCATGATCGCTTCCAGATTTTGATCTTCGCGTAGTTGGTGACGACTCGCTGCCAGACCAAGGGCCATTGTAATACTGATGAACTGGTCTTTGGACATTTCCCTGCGGTGCAACGCTTTTTTCAACGTTCGGTTTCGATTTCCAAAGTGATCACTAATCCGTTCTATTTCCCACAACTGTGATAAATTGATTTGTTCACTGTTAACAAGGTCTTCAATGGGTAGTGAGCGAATATGGCTCCAACTGGGAGCAGGGGCGTAAACGGAGGGAAAAGGCGGGACTTTTTTTTGTGGTAACAGTCCGATAACTTTAAGGTATTTTTTTAGTTCACTTTCAGTCACCTTTTCGTTGATTTGTTTGAGTTCTGTATAGTCGAGAGAACTATCAGAACAAGCGAGGTTCAAGCAAGAGCTTATTAAACACAGACTAAATAAGATCATAGAATCTCTGAAATGTGAGAAGATCCTGTTCATATTAGCCATGGATAGAATCCAAAATCTTAAGACACAGATTGACGATCATGATTTGATTGAGTATCAGGGACACGATATTTGATAAGACACCTCTCTACAATTATCGACACGTTTTAGTGGTGATGCGGATCCTCTCACAAGAATTATGAATATCAGGATTATATGGAATATGCACGGAGCACGACCAATGACATAATAGGAATATTTTGACTTGTGCGCTTACGTCTATCCAGGCGGAAAGTGAAATCCTGTGATTCTATTAACAGTTGCGACACAGACAACAGCTTGAGCGATCAAAGCAACAATCCAAACCGATTGGAGTTTTAGAAAAGAGGATGTCGCAGAGTTATTTAAAGTTGATTCGACCTGAATCACTTGCCAGTAGGGGATTGTCATAAGTAGGAACCACGGAAGAAACACTAACCAGAGGCGCGCAGCCTCCCCCATATTTTTTCCAGAGAGCCACAACAGTCCCAATATGATGGCACAAGAAAATAGTAGATTTTTTAAACTTGAGTCAAAATACTCATGATCTTTATTTCGAGGAAAACGCTTTTGGTAATAGAAAGATTTTACAACAAGCCAAGACAGAGGTAAGCCTAGTGCCAGACTGATTTCAATCGGGTTCACCAGTAACCATTTCCAGTAGGTACGCGGATATTGCAGATAAAAGCCTGCATGGTTTTGTAAATTTAAAATCCAGACATTCAACAAGTTAAGATCAAACAAGATTGCCATTAAGAGCGTGGGGAGCAAGAAACCTAGAAGGCTGTAAAAACCAGCGCTAAAGCACTGCTTCCAGAGAGATTTGTGTTGGCTTTTATCGAAGTGAAGATACCAAACTTCAAATATGTAATAGAATACGCCACAAAGCGCTACGGGTAGAAAGGCCAGTGTCAAGAAAAAGCCAATCCAGAGAAAAAAGCCAGCCAGTATAAACAGCAGCTTTGAATTGTGCTTCCAGGCAACAACCCAAAAGTATAAAAACAGAACCGCGATGATGGAATAGAGGGCATCTGATTTCGGTTGAAAAATCAATGTAGCTGGTATCAACGGCCAGAATGTCGCTATTTGCCAGCTGACTTCACGTGATGTGAATTCCCGCGACAACCAAAAAAGAGGAATCACTGTGAGAGAAGACATAATCAGGGTGATAATGGTTGCTAGCCAGAGTACTGCGCTATCGAGATTTTTGAATGGATTCTCAGATCCAGCGGTAATTTGAGCAATCGTTTCCGTGGCTTCCTGAAAAGAGGCAGGTTGTGAATTGAGAAGCAAAGATTGTAACTTGGGAACGTTTTCACAAAGTTGTATCAGGCCGAGATAAAAAAGAGGGAGCCCAGGAGGATGAGTTCCTTCATGCAACACATCTCCCTTTTTCATTTTTTGTTCATAATGCGTCATAAAATCTCTGGCATCAGAAATCTCATCGCGCGCTGCAGTAAAATAACCTGAGGAACCTTTGTAATAGAGAACAAATGGTGCTTTTGAAAGTCGGTACTCAGCTGGTGGGCTGTCTTGTAACATTAGCGACCAAATCATTCCCGAAGTCGCTAAGCCAACTAGCCAGATTGATAATTCCCAGCGTGAACAAAATTTGATTCGAGATAGAGCAAGTAGAGTCACCAATACATAGGCTCCGAAAATGATTCCGGAAACTATGCACCCAAGGATCATTTCTGGTCCCATATCTGTCAGTCGCTGCCAAGTCCATTCACTGGTAATTCCCAACGGTATTTTCGAAAACCAGAAAAGGCAGATTGTAATAACTACTGTGATCAGAAAAGGGAGTAATGTTCGTAATTGCATGAACTGGGCCAGATTGAAAATTGAAGCAACACAGTTTGCAAATGAGCGTGAGATGTTGAGGCTTCAATTGCGGAGTATCGTAAATCGTTAATCAGTAAATAAAACGATGCAGGTTATATTATCTTTTGATCCTCCTTCTTGTGCCGCTTTCACAATTTCTTCCGCTGTAGCCTGCGGTTCATCTGACTTTCTCAGTAGCTCTTGCAGGCTTTTATCCGGAAGGCCATCGGTAACTCCGTCTGTGCAGAGTATTATGCGATCCTGCGGTAAAGGATCTAACTGTCGCGCTTGCGTGCCAGCACTTCCATCTTTTGTGCCTAAATATCGATAGAGCACATTTTTGTATCGATGAGTTTGTGCTTCTTCTTCTGTAATGGTCCCCGCATCGACTAAAGCTTGCGTCAGAGAATGATCTGTAGTTAACTGATGCAGTGTATTATTTCTTAATAGATAAACACGACTATCGCCAACGCCTCCAATAAAAAATTTTTCATTGACCTGAATCACAAAGACGATTGTTGTTCCCATACTCCGACAATTGGGGTCCACTTCTCCAAGTGCCATAATTTCTGTGTTCGCATGAGAGACTGCATCATCAATAGATTGGATCACGTTTTCTGCATTATCATTCTCAAAATCAATAAATTCATTCAATTTTTCTGGAATCAATTCAACCGCTAATTGGCTAGCCTTTTCGCCTGCACTCTGTCCTCCCATACCATCTGCAACCAGAAAGTACTTATTGAGTGGATCAATGTAATAATTGTCTTCATTATTTTCGCGGAAATTTCCGGTAATGCTGACAGTGCCGTAACGAATTCCAACCATTTATAAGCCTGTTTTACTCGCGATGATCTATCAAGTAGAGGTTGAGATCTCATTTTCCAAATGCCTAATATCTCCGTCGCATCATAACATCTTTTATGGGAGATGGAAATTTTAAAAAGGCCGTATCTAGTGGTTTTTTAATGTCTTAGGAAATGTTAGGGGCAAATAGTCTGGACAAGGTCTCGTACGCCCAGTGTTGTTGAGCAGATAAATAGTTCTCCTGCTTCAAATCCGGCACTGGTTCCTAACAGAGTGTTCTGGCTTTCAACGAGACGAAATATGCGTTCTTTTTCTGGAGGAAATTGGGATTGATAGGCACGAATCGAATCCAGTTTTTGTTGCAGTGTTTCTGAAATATCTACGACAAAGTGACCACTTCCTTCTGGATAATTCAATGAACCAAATCCTAAGGGGTACCAAACTTGTTTTTTAATTGTGTGGGGTTCTGTTTCGCTAAAATGTTCGTTCCACTTTGTCAAACGAGAATAAAAAACGGCTGCATCGGTAATCTGCATGGCTTGCCAATGATCCGGAGAGGCCATCGGCGTTTTTCCTGCTAATCCCAAGACTACTTGTGGACGATATTTTCGAAAAAGAGTTGCTAAGGCTACGCGGTTTTCAAAGTTGTCGAAAAGCCGTCGATTGGTCAATTCCAATGTTTCGCGTATATGAACTCCTAGAATTTCCGCAGCCTTTTCTGCTTCTTTCAGTCTGGCTTCAGGCCCTGTGCTTAAGGGCGTTGGTTCACCATCAGTAAGGTCAACAATTCCGACACGATAACCTTGCAGGACAAGCTTTGCCAATGTGCCGCCGCAGGCGATCTCAACGTCATCAGGGTGTGCACCAACGGCGATTACGTCAAGTGGTTCCGGGAGCTCTACCTTCATAAGCTTGGTTCTCATGCAATTTCGAAATTAAGATGTTTTTAGTTTTGACAACATGTTGATGCCTTTCAGTTCAGAAATAACATCTAAAGAAAAGCATTGGGAACTATTCTTTGTCTTTAATAAGCATTCGTCAACAACAGAAACTTGAATATATTAAGAATCGTAATAATCAAACTCAGTAATTTTACATATTGATCTGCAGTCTCAGAAAAAATGCCGAGGCTCAAAGCTTGATTAGATTGATTCTAAATTTCAGCTATTTTTTTTTCGGCTTCGATAATGACATGTCGTGTTTGTTGTGGAGTAGGTGCTTCGCGTAATTGCTCTACAAAGTCTGGAAGCTGCATCATTCTCCCCAATCTGGCAAGTACTGAAAGGTGCGTAGATGTATCAGAACAGATTACAAGAAAAAAAATATCAGTGAGTTTACCATTGGGAGCGCCAAAAGGAATTCCGGAAAGTGTGCGCCCATACGCAATCAAGAGGTCCCCCACTGCATCAGGAATCGAGTTCCTGGGATGGGGAATGGCGACACCATTTTCAAAAGCGGTAGAATACGCTTCCTCACGTTGCTGTACTGCAGTCAAAACAGTTGCTGGTTCCCAAATTTGCCAGGTTTTACCAGCAGTTTCAATCAATGTCTCCAGTACGGATCTTTTTGTGCGAGCATTTAGTGGAACTTCAATTAATTCCTCAGGCATTAAATTACTTATGAGGTAGCTTGAGTCAAGTTGTGGGTGGGAGTTGATTTGTTCCACTTGCTCAAGTTCAGAAAACGTATAACCACGCATTTCTTTTTCCAGCCAATGTGTTATTTCTGTTGGATGGAATTGCCACTCACCATTTACTTTCCGGCCTGGAATTCTTCCTCTGTTCGCTAGTTTTTCTAGCTCGCGCCTATCTCTACCTAGCTGTTTTGATAAATCATTCAGGCTAAAAGATTCATGAGCCATTTCAGATTACCATATTTTGGAAGAATTTAGGAATGTAAAGCCAGCAACAATCTTTACCAAGAATCAGTCTCTGATTGAATTGAGTACGATGCGCACTACTTAATTTCGTTGGAAACAGTAATTAGCAAAAATCATGGGAATGAAGCATTGGGTTGGAAGAATCTCACCACTATGTCATGTTAGTGGACACTATGAGCACAATGGTAACCCAAAAGTGATTAAGTAATCAATATTACAGGCTTGGTTATTACAGTAGATCCCTGAATTCAGGTTTCGCAATGTCTAGTGGGCCGACTCAGAATTCTGAGGATAGTTCTGTCTGGCATGCTAATTGTAGTTGTGATAAGAGACTCAGGTAATCTGAATGCCAGACCTGTTCAGACCAGATTTCCAGATCAAAAAAACCATCATAGCCGGCGTGGTCAATGGCTTCGATGAGATCAAAATTGGAAAAAGACTGTTGAGGTGTCTTACCAGGGGTAAAACCAGAAATTTGAACTGCTGTAATCATAGGTATAATTTCAGAAACCAGATCTTGCACATTATTTTCATGACAAATTTGAGTGGAGTCGATCGCAATTCCAACAGCGGGATGATTGCAAGCTTCAATAGTCTCTAGAACTGAATCTAAGGAATTAAGGAACGTCCAATTTTTCCCAAGGGATAATGGCATTGATTTTAATGCTAGCTTGGTACCATGCAAAGCAGCGACATCTCCTAATTGTTTGAGCGCGTCAATCGTCAATTGTTTCGCATGATTTCGAGTGTGTCCTGCACGTGGACCACTCACTACTTGGACAGCTGCTGCATTTACCTGACCACCAAATTTGATTATTTCGATGGCATCTGAAATTGCTTCTTTAAAAGAATATTCATTACCACCAGTAAATCCACCGGCAAGAGAAATGGTCGAGACTTTCAATTTTGAATCAATGATTAGCTCGGCAGCTAGATCGGGTTCCACATCCAGTATTTTCCGATTCCATAGACCAATGGCCGGGATTCCAGTAGAACATAAACCTAGTAGACTTTCTTTTAGCGACCAGTGATAGGTTGTAATTTGATGAACTGAAATCCGATCAAAAAGGGAAATTGAATGATTGGTATTTTGACATTCAATAGAGGATGTTGGAGAAGAGAACGAATTGACTTTACGCTGTGAGAGAAGCTCTTTAGTCACTCGGTCACCTGTAGTCTTGAGAGGAGATCAGGTATATATTTTCAATCAGATTCTATAAATCTAATTGTCAATAACGATAAGTTGATAGTTTGGAAAATAATCTATGAGTTTTTACTATCTAATTTCCTGCAAGTATTTGTCAGGGTATCATAAGAAACTCTAAAAAAATTTCCATAGTAAAAAAATCAAACAGAGTTATTTACTACAGTCCAATATTGCTTTTCAATCGAGAAAGTCAACCGACATTGATAAGCGTTTTAATGAGTTCAAAAAAACTTTCATTTTGCGTGTTGTATAGTTAAGCATTTTCTAAAACAAAAAAGTAGCAATTTTGATGAATTGTTATACATGCGCAATCTTAAAACAGGAGAAAATTAAGTTTGGGAGGAATCATGGATGGCTAGCAGGTAAATCAACCGGACCACAAACGTAACTATAAAAGTGGAACTTTTATTTTGTTAAACAGTATGATACTGAAATGAGCAGGAAAATTCTTTCCTGCTCATTCGGGTGCGAATGGCTAAAAAGCGAGAAACACCTTAATAAGATAGCAATTCAAAAGCATTGACGTTGATTTCATCATGCAGATCGAAATGACTCTTTGAGAAACACCTCTTTTGATTTATGAATTGCTTCTTAACACAAACTAACTGGAAATAATTTGTGTTTTTGGGTCATCAGAGACATTGACCCAGACATGCACATGCGGAGCGCCTCGGTAATGCCAAACAAAGGCAGGTCCTTCAAGTCGCCAATTGTCCCAAACTTGATCATTACCGATATCACCGGATTGATAAAAAGAAATTCGACATTGATCCAGGCCACCCTGTTTTTTGATACATTTTCGAACTTCACTTTGATCAGAAGTTCTGAAAGGTTCGATTAACGAACTGAGAACTTTTTGCATCTCCTGTTTTTGATCGCGGGTCATATCAGCAATCTTTAATCCGGTGATCTTATCGGCTGATTTTTTGAATTGAACTTTGGTTTCACGTGGTGCCTGGGGAATTAAGGCGACCTTACGTTGTTTGCCATCGAGAATTTTATAGACGTGATTGGCTTTTAATGCTTGTTCCCAGAAAACGTTTCCGGGATGGTTGGCTGTTTCATTAAAACCACTTGCTGCATGACCATAGAAAATGGGGCCACCAAAGGCAAGATGTTCTGCACTGTCTCCATCACAGCGCACTGTAGTATGACGACCGGTCATTACAAACTGGAATTGATCAGTGCCAGGAGTTCCAAAAATAGCAATCGATTGCTCTTCACCATAGCCTCCTTGGTCATCCTGAAGTTGTTTGCGAATTTTCTTATGCCAACTGGGATCAAAGTGACCGAAGAAAATTGCTTCAATCATTTCTTGCTGATCTTTGGTGAAGAAATTACTGTTTACAGTCGGATCAGTAATATTCCAGTTTGCCTGAATGTGTTTTCGCAGTAGTCCATGTTTGTCTTTGTGATCCCAACCAAAACAAACTTTAGATTTTTGTTCTGGTTTCAAGCTTTCATAAAGTTTTTTGACTAGCGGTTCAGGAGTTGACTGAGCAGTGTTCTCTGGCTGTCCTGCTGTCAATAGTCTGTCAGTGCCGAGAAGGTGTGTGCCAGCCAGGGCAGCACCCATTGTTCTCACAAAATGACGTCGTGAGATCTGCTGAGAATTAGAACTGAGAGTTTGCAGGGAAGAGAGAGAGTTAAATTCCATGAGAACACCAATCTTTTTTGTACTGTGTTAATGGGAGGTGCCGTTTGGCAGATAGATTTAGTTTATCAACCACCTGACTTAGTCGTCAAATAAAATCACTATGATCGATATGGCTTTAGTCTCATGGTAGATGAGGTTCCTTGACTATCGGATCAGGCATAATTCACGGGAATAATGTGGATTAATGCTTGGTAACCCACCTGGGTTTTTGATAGAGAGTGATGTGTTCTTTTGTATATTTTATGTGGATTGGACATTTATGAATTCTCATGGAACCAGATACGGACATAATTGAATGTTGATGAGTTTAAGTTTAGAATACTTGGCTCTCTTATCTACATTTCCACAATCGATTTCTTTTAACAGTCTAGTCGGGCAAAAAAAAGCGTGCTGAATTTTCATCGTCGAATTTGGGATCATATACGACAGAAATCTGTCTACGTGAATCAAATTGAAATAAAGAATCGATTTTCTTTGTTACTCTTGATGGGCGGAGTGGCCTGTTTTGTTTTGGGAGTGTCGCCTGCTATTTCACAAGAAGTTGCGCCTTCAGGAAAGCCGAGCCCTTCCCAAAATTCTGGGAAAACAACAACAACGAAAAAAATTCCTGGGCCTGAAAAGTTATTAAATGGTGGGAATTTCTGGGACCACTGGAAATATGTCAGCGAGGAGGACAAAGAGGCTAAAGCCAATCGAAATGTTACCTGGAAAGTGGTCAGTGGTGGCAAAGATCAACCGAGTATTTTGATCTGTTCTGGTAAGCCTTACGGTTATATCCGTACGCAAAAATCGTATGAAAATTTTCGTTTCAGCATGGAGTGGATGTATCCCAACGACCCTAATGCAAATAGTGGAATTTTATTATTTACCTCCGGACCTGATAAAGTCTGGCCTAAAGCATTTCAGGTACAGTTGCATCGACCAGAGGCTGGTAATGTTTTCCCTACTCCAGGCAGTGGAGCCAAATCTGCGAATGGACTTTCACCCGCAACTCCCTTGGATTTACCAGTTGGAAAATGGCATAAGTGCGTCTTGACGTGTCGGAAAGGCACGATTTCCGTCATGATCAATGGGGTAAAACTGGGAGAAGTCACTGGTTGTGAGCCGAGTAAAGGTGCAATTGCTCTCCAAAGTGAAGGGTCTGAAATTCATTTTCGGAATCTGATTGTGGAAATGCTAAATCCAGAACCAGTTGTCCCTCCAAAATCAACAGTCTCAAAGCCAGAGACTACACCGAAATCAAATTGAATTCTGTTTTCTTATTTTTTGGGATGACGCAATACTAAAGTAGGGCAAGGGGCATGTCTGAGTACGCGCTCAGCGACAGAACCTAAAGCCAATCGGGCGATACCTGTATAACCATGTGAGGGAATGACAATCAGTTCGATTTCGTTTTCTTTGGCAAAGTCTGCTAATTTGATGCCCGGATCACCAACCAGTGTTTTGAACGCAACTCCTGTAATTTGATGTTTTGCGAATTCTTCTTTTGCATGTTTTTCGACATGTTCTGTACGCTTTTCATCTGTCAGACCGCCGAAGAGAACGCCTGGAGAGACCATATCTAAAGGAACCATTACATGCACTGCAGTTACATTCGCAGGGTCTTCTGAAATTTGAATGGCCTTTGTGACTGCTTCCAGAGAGCTTTCAGAAAAATCGACAGGAACAAGGATTTTTTTTCCAGTAAAGTAGCCCATGATATAGTGCTTTCATAACGGAGAAGATATCAACAAGTAGCTGGTTGGCTCGATTGTATGAAATTACAAAGGCAGTCAACAATGGTAATCTCTTTTGTATTTCAATCAGCTTTTCTGATTATCGAATTCGCCAGATTTGTAGCGTTTCCAATAGTCATCCAATTCTCTTTTTACCTGGTTAGAAAGTAAAAGCACACCTAAGATATTCGGGAATGCCATTCCCAGAATCATCAAGTCGCCAAAGTCTAATACATTGGTTGCGGAAACAATTGAACCAAGTACAACAAATACGAGGAAGAGAATACGATAGGATAGCGAAGCTGATCGACTGTCACCAAAGAGAAAAGCCCAACAGCGCTCCCCATAGTAAGACCAGGAAATCATTGTCGAATAAGCGAATAAAATAACAGATACTGATAGTACATACTGAAAATAGGGGATCTGCGAGTTCATCGCTTCTGAAGTCAATGCTGCGCCATTATTGTTCTTAATCAGGTCAGCATACTGGGGATCATTATAGGCGCCTGTGATGATCATCACGAGAGCTGTCATGGTGCAGATTACAATCGTATCAACAAATGGTCCCAGCGAAGCAACGATTCCTTCTCTTACAGGATAATGTGTTTTTGCTGCCGAGTGAGCGATTGCTGCAGAACCAACACCGGCTTCATTTGAAAAGGCAGCACGTTTAAATCCAAGTATTAATACACCTAAAAAGCCGCCGTAGAGGGCATCCTTGTCAAATGCGCCATCGATGATCGCTGTAAAAGAATCGGGGATTTTTCCAACATTAATTATCAGGATTGCCAGGCAGGCCAAGACATAGATACCACACATAATGGGTACGACTTTTTCGGTTGTACGTGCAATACTACGGATGCCGCCGATGATGACAATACCCACAAAAAATGCCATGAGCAGACCATAGACCCAACTGTAGTCTTTAAGGATCGGGATTGTTTCGGTGACGGCCCCCAGTGATTGTTTGACTTGAAATGAGTTTCCACCTGCCAGCGAGCCTCCGATACACAGTATGGCAAAGAAAACCGCTAAGAACTTTCCCAATCCGTTGGCTACAGGATTAGAAGGAAACTGATCTTTTAAGCCCTCTGAGAGATAACACATTGGTCCGCCCATTACGCGCCCATCTGGACTGATACGGCGATAAATTTGTGCCAAAGTACATTCCGCAAATTTGGACGTCATGCCTAACAGGCCTGCCAGCATCATCCAGAACATAGCACCCGGACCTCCAGTACCGATGGCGATGGCGACACCTGCAATATTACCTAATCCAACAGTTGCGGAAAGGGCTGCAGTTAAGGCTTGAAAATGAGTAACTTCCCCTTCGTCTTCTGGATTATCATATTTTCCGAGAACTAATAAAATGGCATGTTTGAAAGCTCGAATATTAATAAAATTCATGCGAAATGTGAAATAGGTCGCACCGATGATGAGCCATAATACGGCCAGAGGGAATCCCTCCTTCTTTTGAAATTGTTCTAATGTAAACGGAACAGGATAAAAGAAAACACCTGCAACAATTCCATTGAACTGTCCAAATACATCATCAATCTTTTTCTCGATACGTGCAAATCCTTTCGGTTCCGATTTTTCGATTTCGTTTTCTGCTTTTTGAACCGTTTGATGCTCCTCTGGAGAATTCTGCGAGGCTTCCAATGTAGAATGAACTGGGTTTAGGACCAGAAACACGAGAATTACTGCCAATCCCGAACGAAGTAGCAATGTGACGGGTTTGTGTTGCCGGTCGAAATTCATAAAAGTGGATTCCTATTCGCAGGTAACAGTTCCAGTGATAAAAGATCAAATCAAATCTAATTCTTCAGATATAGACCAAAGCGAAAGAAACTCTCATGTGTTACAGAATTTCTTAAAAAATGTGATCTGAACCAGTTTGTTTTTAATTTTGAAATTGAGATAAGCATCTTTCCCTGAATCTAAGCTCAGAGAAAAGATTGATACAATTGTTGTATGAGACTATCAAATAAAGGTTTACGTTCCAAGGTGATTCTTTAAAAAGTCCCGCAAATCTACTTGGCTTATGAAACTGAATCTCAATCATTGATTTTTGACAATATTGGTTGTCAAAAATAATAAATATGCCTAGGATACTGCTGTAGAGAGTATTCAGTCGAAGATTGGGCTTGGACTTTGATTTGCATTGTACCAAATCCCATATTTCGAAATGCACAAATGTGTCTGTTTTTAAACGGTAGAAAACAAACCATGCGAGTTTCCATTGACGAAAATGATCGTAGTTTTTTGCTGGGTCTGAATCAGCTAAAGTCTGCGACTATTCAAGAAATTTGTGAGCAAGAAGGTGTAACTGCTACAGCTGTTCGCCAACGTCTCGTCCGTTTACAAGGCTTGGATTTAATCGCGCGCAATCAGGTAAAGGAAGGGCGTGGACGTCCTCATTATGTTTATTCCGTGACGAGTCTGGGAATGCGACTTTTGGGTGACAACTACGCTGAGTTGGCTAATATCCTTTGGGAAGAACTTAAAGGCATTGATGACGAAGACCTGCGATGCCGACTGGCTAATCGGATTCAGACTGCTTTGGTGCAACAGTATAGTAGGAGTGTTGATGCCACTTCATTGCAAGGACGAATGGAGCAGTTGAAACAAGCTTTGCAGGAACGTGGTTTTGTAGTTGAGATTGATCAAACTGGCCCACTCCCTATTTTACGGGAGCATAATTGCCCCTATCACGATATCGCTAGTGGAGACTCATCTATTTGTGAACTGGAGCAACGGGTTTTTGAGCGGGTTCTAGGGACGAAAATGAATCTCGCAGAATGTTGTTTGGACGGTCATCATTGTTGTGAATTTGAAGCACAAATCAGCTAAGTTAGATAAATTGAACTAAATTTATGTTTCTGGATTTATTTAAAATTCTGAATAAATAGGACAAGTATTAAAAATGAGTTTGTTGAAAATTTCCGATCTGCATGTATCCGTTGGTGACACGCCTATTTTAAAAGGAGTGGACCTTGAAATTAATCAGGGTGAAATCCATGCTTTAATGGGCCCCAATGGTTCCGGAAAAAGCACACTAGCATACGCCATGGCGGGGCATCCCCGTTACGAGATCACACAGGGGAAAATCGAGATTGAGGGAACCGATATCTCAGAACTTGATCCTAATGAGCGTGCTCGATTGGGGCTATTTTTGGCATTCCAATATCCTGTTGTGATCCCTGGTGTCAAGGTTGCTGATTTTCTGCGGCATGCTATTTCTAATGTTCGGAATCCAGATCGTAAAGAGGGGGAAAAGCTCATACCTATGCGTGAATTTCGTAAAGAGTTACGAGACAGGATGAGCGAATTGGGTATGGATCCAGAAATGGCACGTCGTTATTTGAATGATGGCTTTTCTGGTGGTGAAAAGAAACGTATGGAAATTCTACAGCTTGCAATGTTAAAACCAAAATTTGCTGTACTTGATGAAACTGACAGTGGATTGGATAGTGATGCCGTCAAAGTGGTCAGCGAAGGCCTTAGCCGGTTATCCGGACCTGAAATGGGAGTCTTAATCATTACCCACCATGAGCGATTGCTAGAGTTCAATCAGCCGCAATTCACACATGTGATGTTAGCAGGCAGAGTCGTCGAGACGGGAGATGCTCAGTTGGCGGCAGAGCTGCATGAGCATGGTTATTCCAGCGTTCGCGAACGTCACCCCGAAGCGGCTGCAGAAGAAGTTGTAGAAGCGGTATAACTTATATTTTTTGAAATACTGATTCTGAACAGAATCAGTGATACTAAATGAATAAACCTGTTCAATTTAAAAAAAGACAATCCCGCAATTAGGGGTAGTTTTAATAAATTTCTGGAGAAATTCAAATGGCAACGAAGCTGGATACGAATTCTGAAAATGAAAACCCCGATATCGGTGAGTATCAATATGGATTTCACGATCCTACTGACAAATATGTGTTTACCGGTGAAAAAGGTTTAAATGCCAACATTGTCGCTCAAATCTCCGAGATGAAAAATGAACCAACTTGGATGCGGGATTTTCGTTTGAGGTCATACGAAATCTTCGAGCAAAAACCAACTCCTCAATGGGGTGGGAATCTGAACGATATCAATTATCAGGATATCCACTACTTTGTTCGAGCGTCAGAAGGGCAGGAACGAAGTTGGGACGATGTGCCTGATGACATTCGAAAAACTTATGATCGTTTGGGGATCCCTGAAGCAGAGAAGAAGTTTCTTGCTGGAGTCAAAGCTCAATATGAATCTGAGGTTGTCTATGGTAGCTTACAGGAAGATCTGGCGAAGCAGGGAGTCATTTTTACTGACACTGATTCTGCTTTAAAGGATCATCCAGATCTCTTTAAAGAATATTTTGGGACAATCATTCCTCCGGATGATAATAAATATGCTGCCTTGAATTCGGCTGTCTGGTCGGGTGGCTCATTTGTGTATGTCCCTCCCGGAGTGAATATTGAATTTCCTCTTCAGGCATATTTCCGAATCAATTCGGAAAATATGGGACAGTTTGAACGTACCCTGGTGATTGTAGATGAAGGGGCTTCCTGCCATTATGTTGAAGGCTGTACGGCACCCACTTACAGTTCTAATAGTCTGCATTCAGCCGTTGTCGAGATCATGGTGAAGAAAGGCGGGCGGTTCCGTTATACCACAATTCAGAACTGGTCGAATAATGTCTATAATCTTGTGACGAAGCGGGCCTTTGCCTATGAAGATGCACTCATGGAGTGGGTTGATGGTAATCTGGGTTCCCAGTTAACGATGAAGTATCCTGGAATCTTCCTGATGGGAGAAGGGGCACGAGGAGAGACTCTGTCGATTGCCTTTGCCGGTGATGGGCAGCATCAGGATGCAGGTGCTAAAATGGTTCACTGTGCCCCTAACACCTCGAGCCGTATTATTTCCAAGAGTATTTCAAAAGATGGTGGAAGATCCAGCTATCGTGGGTTGGTTAAAGTCGATCCTGAAGCTCATGGATGCAAATCGAACGTTGTCTGTGATGCACTCTTATTGGATCCGGCAAGCCGTAGCGATACTTATCCCTATATTGAAATCGAAGATAACGATGTTGCGATCGAACACGAAGCCAGTGTTTCCAAAATTGGAGAGGAACAGTTGTTTTATCTCATGAGCCGTGGTCTCACAGAAGCAGAGGCTTCTTCAATGATCGTCACAGGCTTTATTGAGCCATTAGTGAAAGAGCTGCCGATGGAATACGCGGTTGAGATGAATCGGCTGATCGAATTGCAAATGGAAGGCTCGATTGGTTAATAGCGACAAGTTAAGTTGCTGACTTACTACAAAAGCTAACTTTAAACAGATATTACAAGTGAAAGTAGAATACTTTCAAATTGTTAATCTAACTGCAAGATATTGAAGGCATAATAGAAATAGTTATGAGTACTTCTTCGATTAATACATCTGCTGAGATCCCAGCCGGGTTTGGTGAAGCAGCCTTTGAAGCCTTTCTGACGACTCGTGATGAACCAGACTGGGTGACTCAATTACGGCGACAGGCTTTCAAGCGATATTGTGAGCTTTTGGAATCGGAATTGGATCCTGAAGAATGGCGTCGAGTCGATTTACGAGCACTGCGTCCAGATCGTTTTCAGCTAAGTGCTGGATCAGAAATCACAAAAGACTCGGCAGAGACTTTACTAAAAGGTCAAGCTGAATTTGCAGGACACGTCACTCACATTGATGGTCAACTGGCTTCTACTGAATTGGTGCCGGAATTGGCAGAGAAAGGAGTCATCTTTGGTGATCTGAGTATGGTTGCCAAAGAGCATAGCGAGCTGATTCAAAAACACTTTATGACGAAAGCTGTTTGTAGTGAGACAGATCGTTTTTCAGCCTGGCATGCCGCATTCTGGACTGGTGGTACTGTCTTGTATGTGCCGCGCAATGTTGTCATCGAGACTCCCTTACACAGTTTGATTTCTCTTCAGGCAGAGAAAACCGCTGATTTTAGTCATACACTCATTATTCTGGAGGAGGGTGCTTCAGCTACATTACTAGAGGAGACTGCTTCTGCCACGGAAGAAAATCTGGGGCTCCATGTTGGGGCCGTCGAATTGATCCTGGCCAAAGAAGCACGATTGCGGTATGTTCAATTACAGAATTGGAATGATAAAGTTTGGCATATTGCGCATCAGGCAGGCCGAGTGGAGAATAATGGTTTTCTTCAATGGACAGTCGGAGGGATTGGTGCCAAATTGGCCCATATTCATCAGGATGTAGTACTAGATGGTCGTGGCTCAGAAGCTGAGGTGAATGGTGTGACCTTTGCTACAGATAAGCAAATTCACTCATTCTACACGCAACAAGCTCACAATGCGCCAGAAACGCGTTCAGATTTATTGTACAAGCAGGTTTTACGTGACCATTCCCGTGCGATTTGGCGGGGAATGATTCGTGTTGAACCAGAAGGTCAGCAGACAAACGGGTATCAGCGTAATGATTCCTTAATGCTATCTCCCACCTGCCGTACCGATGCCATTCCGGGCTTAGAGATTGAAGCCGATGATGTACGTTGTACTCATGGTGCAACTGCAGGCCGTGTTGATGAAGAACAAATCTTCTATTGTATGACACGTGGCATGTCAGAGTATGAAGCCATGCACATGATTGTAGAGGGATTCTTCCAAACTGTATTTGATCGGATTCCGGTTGAGGTGGTGCGTGAGACGCTAAATCAGGCAATTATTAAAAAATTAGGATTTGGACGGTAATATTTTGCCGTCATTAGACAATAATAGTAAGTGATATGCCTGATTTTGAAGAAATTGCATCCACCGATGAATTCGGTTCTCTTGATCGGTTGGAGGTATTTGTAGATGATGTACCTGTACTGCTTATTCGCTTAAATGATCAGTACTTAGCAATAGAAGATGTGTGTACCCATGACGGTCAGCCTTTAACTGCTGGTTGTATTGAGAATGGGGAAATTGTTTGTCCCCGTCACGGTGCTCGCTTTGATTTACTTACAGGGAAAGCTCTCTGTATGCCTGCCACCAAGCCGATTCAGACTTTTGAGATCGAAGTAAGAGATTCAAAAATCTTTGCACGTCCTAGAGATTAATTGTTAAATCTGAGATTTTTATAGATATTCATACGAATTTATTCACTTCTTGTGGAAGTTCATTATTTAGCTATTATTAATTTATACTGTGTCTATGTGTTGTAAGGGGTAAACTATGTCAGATGAAATAAGCAATGTCTCTGAGGGAAATAGTGAAGAAGGACAATTACCAGTATTTTCTGCGGTGAAGGGTGTCGGAGGGGAAGATGCATTAGTTGATGCCCTGAAGCAGGTAATTGATCCCGAGCTCAACATCAATATCGTTGATTTGGGGTTGGTTTATGAAATTCAGAGAGCAGAAGAAAACAGTTCGAAAGTCTCTGTTTGTATGACATTAACGAGCCCTGCCTGTCCAGCCGGTCCTCAAATTATTCAACAGGCGAAAATGGCGTTAGAGCGTCTCGATGATGTAGACGAGGTGAGCATTCAACTAACCATGACACCTCCTTGGTCACCGGATTTAATGACAGATGATGCGCGCGATGAATTGGGGATTTTTTAAAATCCCCTGATCCTGGCTGATCGTAGGCCATGCCGAAAATGGGAGTTCGTTTTAACTCATTTTTTCGATTAAGAGTTGACGAACCATTTTCGGATCTGCCCCTTTGATTTCACGCATGACCTGGCCAATCAGTGCGCCCACCGCAGCTTGTTTTCCACTCTGAAAATCAGCTACTGCTTTTGCATTTTTATCAACGACCGCTTGAATGATGGTATCAAGTTCGCCCGTATCAGAGACAAGTCCCAGCCCTTTTTCTTGAACAATTTGCTGTATTTGTTCAGCTCGGGGAGCATCTTTTGAATTGTTAAGTAGCTCCTGGAATACGATGCGGGCACTATTATTCGTAATTTCATTGGCTTTGACTTTTTGCAGGATTGCGGAGAGAACATCTGGTTTAATTGGAAACTCTGCGATTTCTAGTTCCCGTTCTTTTAACTCACGTAGCACATCCTGTGTGATCCAGTTGGAGGCCTGTTTGCCATTTTGAGAACTTTCGGCAACGGCTTCAAAATAGTCAGCAAAATCAATTCCCTGGTCAATAATGACTGCTGCATCATAGGCAGAGAGTTGATAGCGTTCTTCAAGGCGGGCTCTGCGCTCGGCCGGGCGTTCGCATAGTTTTTCTAAGATACGTTCGCGATCTGCGTCGGTGACTTTGACAGGTGCCAGGTCCGGATCGGGAAAATAGCGGTAGTCTGCTGCATCTTCTTTTCCCCGTTGTTCCAAAGTGATACCGCGATCTGCATCCCAGCCGCGAGTCTCTTTAGGGACTTCTTTCAGACTGAGTCCCGTTTCCTGCCACGCTTTCCATTGTCTTTGTATTTCGTATTCTATTGCCTGCTCTACGCCTCGAAAGCTATTCAGATTTTTGATTTCCACAATCGGAGTTGGTATGGATTCACCAGTCTCTTGATGGACATGGAGATTTACATTGGCGTCACAGCGAAGGCTCCCTTCCTGCATATTACAGTCAGAAACGTCGATATAAGTTAGTAACAGTTTTAACTCTTCCAGATAGGTACGAGCTTCCTGAGCTGATCGTAAATCTGGTTCGGAAACAATCTCTACTAAAGGCGTCCCACAACGGTTCAGGTCAACCTTGCTATCTTGTCCCCGTCCTGATTCATCATGGCTGTTTTTGCCGGCATCTTCTTCGAGATGAGCCCGGATGATCCCGATTTTTTTCTTCTCACGAGTTTCAGGATTAATTTCGATTTCCAGCCAACCATTCTGACTCATGGGGAGATCATATTGGCTGATTTGGTATGCCTTGGGAAGATCAGGATAGTAGTATTGTTTACGGTCCCATTTTGTAAAAGAAGGAATCTCACAATTAATGGCCAATCCTGTCTTCACGCCTAATTGAAATGCTTCTTGATTTAATACAGGCAGTGCACCAGGTAAACCCAGACAGACGGGACAGGTCTGTGTATTTGGTTGATCCGGGTTGAATTTTGTAGAACAGCCACAGAAGAGTTTAGTGTTGGTCTGTAACTGCACGTGGACTTCAAGACCGATGATGACCGTATAGTCCATTATGTCACGCTACCCTTTATTTCAATGTTCTAGATTCAGTTTAAAGTAATTTCGTAATGAGAAATATCGTCGATTTATTTTATTCTGGATGTTTCAAGTGCCATTCTGTTTCCCGCTCAAACATACGGGCGGCACGTAGGAGTCTTTCTTCTTCCAGTGGAGGTGCCAATAATTGTAAGCCGATCGGCAATTTATTTTCACTAAAACCGGCAGGAATTGAGATTCCTGGGATACCAGAAAGATTAGCGCTGGTTGTAAAAATATCAGCCAGATACATTGCCAACGGGTCATCTACATGTTCGCCGATAGCAAAAGCAGGAGTGGGTGTTACCGGCGAAGCGATGATATCAACTGATTGAAACGCCTGCTCAAAATCATTTCGAATCAATCGCCTGACCTTCAATGCTTTGAGGTAATAGGCATCGTAGTAACCGGATGAGAGTGAATAAGTCCCCAGCATAATACGGCGTTTGACTTCATCACCAAATGCTTCCCCGCGGCTTGCCGCATACATATCAATCATATTTTCAAAATGATCAGCACGATAACCGTAATGCACACCATCGTAACGGGCAAGATTACTGGAGGCTTCGGAAGGAGCGATAATGTAATAAGTGGCAACACAGTATTTAGCGTGCGGCAACTCAATAGGGACCAGTTCTGCTCCCAAAGATTTATAAACATCCAGTGCGCGGAGAGTCGCCTCTTTGACTTCGTCGTGAAGCCCTTCTTCCTGTAGGTGTTCGACATATCCGACTTTGAGATTTTCGAGTGGTTGTTCTAACTTTGATGTAAATTCAGGAACTGCTGCATCAAGGCTCGTTGTATCACGGTGGTCTTTACCTGCGATAATTTCCATCATTAGTGCGGCATCAGTGACATCTATGGCAAAAGGGCCAATTTGATCGAGAGAACTGGCAAATGCAATTAATCCATAACGAGAAACGCGGCCATAAGTAGGCTTCAAACCAACAACGCCACAAAAGCTGGCTGGTTGACGAATAGATCCACCTGTATCACTGCCTAATGCCAGCGGGGCAAAACCAGCGGCTACTGCTGCTGCTGAGCCTCCACTTGAACCACCGGCGGCGTGGGCAGTATTCCAGGGGTTGGTTGTGGTCTTGAACGCTGAATTTTCGGTTGACGAACCCATGGCAAATTCATCCTGATTGGTTTTGCCAATCAAGACTGCGTCAGCCGCTTTCAGCCGTTCAACAATATGGGCATCATAAGGCGGGACGAAATTCTCAAGCATTTTACTGGCGCAGGTTGTGTTCACGCCTTCGGTACAGATATTGTCTTTGAGTGCAACAGGGATGCCTGCCAGCTTTCCCAGCGGCTTTCCCGCTTTTCGTTTTTGATCGACTTCTCGCGCTTTTTCTAATGCAGATTCCTGCTGGACAGAGAGAAAGGCGTTGATGTTGTCGTCTCGGTGGGCGATTTCATTCAAACAGGCAGAAGTGATTTCTTCACTACTGATTTCACCTGAACTCATTTTCGCAAGCAATTTACTTGCGGTCATTGACATGTTGGACATGGAATGTCGAGTCTCCCTTTTAGTTTTAAAGGCCCGACTTGTGATCAAGCCGGGCCTTGGAATTTTTTGCTTTCAGGTAAGCAATTGTTAAAACGCCGGACAACTAGAGAATTGCGGGAACGAGGAAGTAATTTCCATCCGTTTGAGGCGCATTAGAGAGCGCTTTGTCTCGTGGCAGGCTTTCTTGCAGTTGATCATTGCGAAAGACATTGGAAATCTCAATCGCGTGAGCCATGGGCTCGATGGATTCGGTATCCAACTCGTTTAGCATGTCGATATACTTCAACACGGACTCCATCTGTTTCCCCAGAGTATGAACTTCCGTCTCGGAGAGTTTTAGTCGGGAAAGTGAAGCAACTTTAAGTACATCATCCTCGGAGAGTTGAGTGCTCATCGTTTGTTCTACTTTAGAGCGAGACTAATACTATTTAGTTGGTAGCGTAAACGGTTTTCTAGCAACGGCTTTGGTAACTCTACCAGATCGAATGCATTGGGCACAAACACGTAGTGTTTTAACACTACCTCCGACTTGAACACGGATTTTTTGCAAGTTTGGCTTGAAAACTCGTTTGGAAATACCCGTTGTCTGACGACCGTTACCGCCCAGGTATTTGTACTTACCACGTTGGCGAACTCGATTACCGACTACAGGAGTCTTGCCACAGGAATCACACTTTTGACCCATTTTTAAACTCTTTGACTATCTAGTGGGTTCTAAAAAACTCAGCATTTGCTGAGACTACTTGACGTAAGTTGATCGCAGTTTTAAGGCTCGATCCTTTAAAGGAACCCAATAGTATATTTGCCGAGTCCCATAATGCAACCGAAGCCGTACTCTTATCGCTTCCTACCCTTGGAAAAGATGAAAATCGTGACCTGAAAATGTTACCCAATTGAAAATTGTACTATTGGGAACAGATTATTGAAAAAAGGACTGTGGTTTGAACGAAATACAAAACTAATGAAAATGTCTTAAGTATTTTCTAGTAAATATCTTAAGGGAAATATGTCTGGATAGAAACTGTATTGGCACACTAATCGCATTAAGTATTTGCAGATGACCAACAGATTGCTTGTGGACAGGCAATTTTGGACAAAAGTAAACTAATTATGCATCTGGGCTTGGATCTAATGATAAAGGAGTAGTGATCATGCTGGTTTTGACACGGAAGTTGACTGAGGAAATCCGAATTGGAGATGAGATTCTGGTAAAAGTGATTCGTACAGGAAAAGGCTCCATCAAAATTGGCGTTGATGCTCCAGATCACCTCCGCGTTGTTAGAGGTGAATTATTCGAGGAAGAACTGGAAGCAGAAAGTAAACCAGTGCATAAGAGCCGGGAGGATAATCGGGACGGCGATTCTCTTCCCGGCTCAACGTCGATCGGAGTACTTTCCGTTGCAGAAGCAGCCCGGTTGGTTTGTTAAATACACTAAGAGTAGATAACCGCTGCTGACGATCTATCTGCCCAGGGGGGATTTTCAAATCATTTCGGTTTGGAAATGGACAGATTAAAGCTGGGAAGCGCAATTTGCCTGCCCGGCAGTGAGTAAAGAAAGGAGTTTGACGGAAACAGATTCTGTAGCAACAAGCTTGGCTTGTATGGGTTGTGAACGTGAAGTGGCAAGCCGTGCGATGCTGTTTCAGATCTTTTAACAGAAAATGATCATCTTTATGATGGTTTTCTGTCATGTCATTAATTACCGGGTGTTCAAATTTGATGGTCAGTGTGTATGTGGGGTAGGTTGACTGTCTTTTTCCGAACACCCGGTAATTTTTTATCATATACTCTTGGATTAAATCCAGCTGTGATAGTAATTCGAATAAAACCTTGATCATACAGAGTAATCTGGTCAAGATAGAGATTCGTGTTGATCAATCATTTCGAGGAGATTCAAGGTGAAGCGTGTTCTTTTTTTGCTCGTGTCGTTACTTATTCCGGCTTTCATACATGCAAAAGAATATCGTGTTACTATTCCACCTGATGCATTGAAGCTACCCAAGGCATATACCAAATATGTAAGTGCGAGTGGTTATCCGGTTGTTGCTTTTGACCAAGTGAACGATTATGCGTTGAAAGAAGCAGCCTGGCTTATCGATATCATGCTCGCCCATCGGCCAGATATCCGTAAAGCAATGATTGAAAGCGGCTCACGATTTATTGTGATCCCCTGTAATGCTTTTACAACCGACATTCCGGAGTATGCACACCTTAAACCCAAGGATTATTGGGACGTGCGTGCGCGGGGCTTGGGAGGCTCTGCTACAGATCCTGTTTGTTCATGTGGAGAAGAAAATTTGCTCGCATTTCCCGGTGACCCGTATGCAGCGGAATGCATCTTAATTCATGAGTTTGCACATAACATTCATTTAAGAGGTCTGAATCAGGTTGATCCGACGTTTGATGAGCGCCTAGAAAAAGTGTATCAACAAGCGATGAAAGCAGGATTATGGAAAGGAAAATATCCTTCGGTAAACCGGATGGAGTATTTTGCGGAAGGCGTACAATCCTGGTTCAATAATAATCGCGAAAATGATTTGGACCATAATCATGTCAATACGCGAGAAGAATTAGTTGCCTATGATCCAGATTTGGCTGCTTTATGCAAAGAGGTTTTTGGCGAGACGAAGCTGGTTTACAGTAAACCTCTGCTAAGACTCAAGGATCATTTAGAAGGGTATGATCCTGTGAAAGCAAAGCATTTTAAATGGCCAGAACGTTTAAAAGCAGCCCAGAAAAAAATCATCGAAGATGCAAAAAAACGAAATCAACAATCTCAAAAGTTAAATTAAGGTCCGAATTTGTTTGAGGCAAATCATCTTTGTATGTGTTGATACAATTAGGAAAGAGTAAGCTTGTTCCATGGCGATTCATGTTGACTATCTGGTTCTTGGCTTAGGTGGTATGGGCAGTAGTGCGTTATATCATCTCGCACGACGCGGTTTGAATGTGCTGGGAATTGAGCAGTTTGGAGTGGCCCATGATTGTGGAAGTTCTCATGGTGAGACGCGCATCATTCGCAAGGCTTATTTCGAGCATCCCAATTATATTCCTTTACTTGAGCGTGCGTACGAATTGTGGCGTGAACTGGAGCAGGCCTCGGGAAAATCGCTTTTCAATCCCTGCGGCTTAATGGTAGCGGGCCCACCGGATGGCCAAGTGATTCGAGGTGTGCATGAGGCTGCCCGATCGTATGATGTTGCCGTTGAGAAAGTTTCTTCAGAAGATGCTGTCGAGCGTTTTCCAGGATTTCAAATTCCCCATGATTTTGAAGTCACTTATGAATCCGAAGCTGGATTACTGTATGTGGAAGAATGCGTGCGTACTCATATTGAGTGTGCGATAGAGCAGGGCGCTCAAGTTTGTCTCGATGAGAAAATACACTCCGTTTCAATTCATGATGAATCGATTGAGGTGACGACTGACGCTCAACAATATTCTGCTTCTGCTGTGATCGTGACAGCAGGAGCGTGGAGTAGTACCTATCTGCAGGATCTGAATTTGCCACTCGAAGTAGTGCGAAAGCTTCTGTTTTGGAATCCGGTTAAACAACCAGTATATGATTTAGATGCGGGAAGGGGAGGTTTCTTTTTTGATATGCCCTATGGCGAGTTCTATGGCTTTCCTTCCCTTGATGGGGAGACTCTCAAGCTGGCTGAACACACCGGAGGAGAAACGGTTGTTGATCCAGGGAACTTGAATCGAGACTTACTGGAGACGGACATGCATTCCATTTCGCGTTTTATCAGCGAAGTTATGTCTGAGTTAGAATCAATGCCAATTAGGCATGGAACGTGTATGTATACGAGGACTCCCGATGGTCACTTCATTATTGATCGTCACGCACTTAATCACCGGGTTGTGTATGGAGCCGGTTTTTCAGGACACGGATTCAAGTTTGCTTCAGTGATCGGAGAAATACTGGCCGATTTAGTAACGCAAGGTACGACCAGACACCCTATTAATTTTCTCTCCGCGAGCCGTTTCTCTTCTGCATGAATTCAATCAGCGGGAGTGGTCGGCAGAATGTGTCCCATTTTATCGCGTTTGGTCTGCAGGTAGAACTCACGGTCTTTATGAGGTGGCGCTACGATCGGTACTTGTTCTACGACTTCCAAATCGAAGCCTGTATAAACGTCTGAGTCTGTTTTTTTGGGGTTATTGGTCAGCAAGCGTACTTTGGTAAGTCCCAAATCTTTTAAGATCTGGACTCCCACGGTGAAGTCTCGGCTATCCGCTTTGAACCCTAACTGAAGATTTGCTTCTACAGTATCAAGGCCCTCATCTTGCAGTACATATGCTTTGAGTTTGGGAATCAATCCAATTCCGCGTCCCTCCTGCGGGAGATAAACGACGGCTCCCGCTTTCTCTTGGCAGATCGCCTCCATTGCCATATGCAATTGATCTCCACAATCACAGCGCAAAGAATCGAGCAAGTCACCTGTAAAACATGAAGAATGCATCCGGACCAGAGGAGCTTCAGTTGCTGAAAGATTACCCCAGACTAATGCTACAGGTTGTTGACTCTCATGTTCCACCGAATAACCAATTACTTGAACTGTGCCATACTTTTTTGTTTTGATAGGGACTTCTACTTCACGGTGCACCAGTTTT
The DNA here is from genome assembly GCF_007748195.1 of Gimesia aquarii. Lineage (NCBI taxonomy): Bacteria > Pseudomonadati > Planctomycetota > Planctomycetia > Planctomycetales > Planctomycetaceae > Gimesia > Gimesia aquarii. The sequence continues at coordinate 5,820,338 of NZ_CP037920.1, read as the reverse complement.
TCACTAATGTATCGATGGCGAATAACCTCGGCTGTCGAAATGATGGGAATATCAAACTGATCAGAAATTTCTCGGAGTTCGTCGGCGTCAGCCATTCCGAATCCTTTCTGACTGAGAATTTCGATGAGCACACCTACAGGCTTTAGCCCGGCCATTTGTAGTAAGTCACCTGTGGCTTCCGTATGACCGGCGCGACGAAGGATGCCACCCTGCTTGGCAAGTAAAGGGTGAATATGACCGGGGCGGACAAAATCGGATGCTTGGGAATGTTCGTCACTCAAAGCGCGAATTGTGAGAGCTCTAAACTCAGCACTCACGCCGCTTCCACTATCTTTATGATCTACTGGGATGAGAAACTGTGTCTGGTTAGGAGCCGTATTTTCATCAGGTCCGACGATGGGATTTAGTTGCAGGCGTTCGGCGACTTCCTCGGGAAGAGAGACACACAATTCTCCACTACCATAACGTAAGAGGAACTTCACAATCTGTGGTGTGATCGATTCAGCGGCGACGATAAAATCACCTTCATTTTCTCGCTCAGTGGAATCGGTCACAATAACCGGTTTGCCTGCTCGTAGTTGTTCAAAGACAAGTTGAATATTGGGAACTTGAGGACTGGAATTTTCTGAGTCAGACATGTGATTGTTTTGGAGCCACCTGGAAAGTTAGTAAGAAAGTTAATTCTCAAAATTTACTCAACGAGAAAGTCCTGAGGCATAATCTATGCTAACTTTTATTCTATAGAAGAGATATTTACTGGCAATCAAAGAAATCCTGTTTTTGAAAGAACTGACTGATTCCAGTGAGATTTATTGGCAAAGAACACTGTTTTATGGTGGTTAGTACATTTTAATTATTGTGCGAGTTTTGCGAGTGAATCGGCTTTTGACAGTTGTACTAAGTCACAATTGGATCAAATGGCAATGTGTGGCGAATCATGGGTGTGGCAATTGGATGTGTTCAAAATAACAGTTTCTTTCGCAAGTGATTGGTTAAAAGATTGACAATTCAATAAACTTTGATACATTGAATAAATAGGAAAAGTTCATTCAGTAATGGGCTTGGCCTAGTCCGCAAAACTTAACCAACTGGTCTGAACTGGTTGGTAAGCTTACCTAAAAAAACTTTCCTTATAAACCAACCAGATTACTAACGTTTTCAGATTTGAACCCACAGTTTGAAGAGGTCTGCTCATAGTCGCACAAGACATTTTTGTTGACAGACCTGAAGCTAAAAATAAAACCAGTTGCACAGGAGTGATTAAGTATGGATTTCCGATTCAAGGGCTCTCGGATGCCACAGATCCTTATGCTATGTGGAGTGCTGTTTCTTATCTCTGGTTTCGGTGCAACGAATGTGTTGGGGACGCCGGCTGCCAATGTGCCTGTGGACTTTAAGGAAATCCAGATTGGACCTCATCCGGGTGAGAAAGAATTGCTTTTGTTGAGAGGCCCCGATTCACGCCAGCAAGTTTTTGTGACTGGAGTTTTGGCGAGCGGTAAATTGCAGGACTTGACTCGTAATGTGACTTATGCAATTACGCATCAGAATATTGCTACTATTTCAAGCGATGGTTATATCACACCACATAATGATGGCCAGACTCAACTCACTGTCACTGCAAAAAATGGTAAGAAGACATCGATTCCTATCTCAGTCCAGGGAATCGCATCACCCGAGGCGATCAATTTCAAGAATCAAGTAGTTCCTATATTTACCAAGCTGACTTGTAATAGTGGTGGATGTCACGGAAAAGCCAGCGGACAGAACGGTTTTAAATTGTCACTGCTTGGCTTTTATCCTGAAGATGATTATGAGTTTCTTGTCAAAGAAGGCCGGGGGCGTCGGTTGTTTCCTACGTCCCCCGCAGAAAGTCTCCTTTTGATGAAAGGGACCGGCGTTACTCCACACGGTGGTGGAAAATTGATCAAATCCGATTCCTATGAGTATCGTTTACTTTATCGTTGGATAGAGCAGGGCATGCCTTATGGGAGTGATCAGGATCGCACAGTTGCCTCAATTGAATGTTTTCCTCAGTCAAGAACAATGGGGCAGGAAGCCGAACAGCAGATCTCAGTCATTGCCACTTATTCAGATGGTTCTACGGAAGACGTCACTCGGATGGCTCTATTCGAAGCCAACGACACTGAGATGGCGGAAGTCAATAAAACCGGTTTGGTTAAAACTTTAAACTTATCTGGTGAGGTTGCCATCATGGCCCGTTATCAAGGGCAGGTGTCTACCTTCCGGGCGACGATTCCTCTGGGGGTCACGATTGCGAATCTCCCTAAATCGCGTAATCTGATTGATGAAGCCGTTTTCAATAAGTTGAAGGTTTTAGGAATTCCTCCTTCACCTGTATCCGATGATGCTACATTCATGCGGAGAGTCTATATCGATATTACGGGATCAACACCTACTGAAGACGAAGTGAAAGTATTCCTGGCAGATAAAGATCCCGCGAAACGGGACAAGCTGATTGACCGTTTGATCGACAGTCCCGCTTACGCAGACTATTTTGCCAATAAGTGGAACATGGTTTTACGTAACAAAAAACTTCAACCGATTGATATCGCAGGTACGAATGCTTTTTATAAATGGATTTGGAATAGTCTCTATGAGAATAAACCATACAACGAATTCGTAGGCGAGATTCTTTCTGCATCGGGAGAATATCGACAGAATCCTGCGGTGGTCTGGTATCGTGAAGTCAATACCGTCGAAGAACAAGTGGAAGACACAGCCCAACTATTCCTGGGGCTTCGTATTCAATGTGCTCGTTGTCACCATCATCCCTTTGAGAAGTGGAGCCAGAATGATTATTACGGGTTAGCTGCTTTCTTCAGTCGTGTGGGGACGAAAGATCCCAGCTCTGGACCCATTGGTACAAGAGGTTTTCGTGATAAGCGAATTTTCCATAAAGAAGGTACTGCAACCGCAAAGAATATTCGTTCGGGAGAAAACCTAAAACCAACGGCTCTGGGAATGGAGCCTTTTGAATTAAGCCCGGAACGTGACCCGCGTGTGGCACTCGTGCAGTGGTTGTCTCGAACTGACAACCCGTTCTTTGCCAAAGCGCTGGTTAATCGTTACTGGAAACATTTCTTTGGTCGAGGAATTGTTGAACCCGAAGACGATATGCGGGCTACTAATCCTCCCGCTAATCCGGAACTTTTGGATGGTCTATCAAAACATTTTGTCGAAAGTGGATTCGACTTAAAGGAGCTCGTGCGTGCGATTTGTCGTTCCAATGCCTATCAACTGAGTTCATTGCCCAATGAGCATAACTTGAAAGATAAACAAAACTTCTCACGCTATTATCCCAAGCGACTCACTGCAGAAGTTTTGTATGATGTTTTTCATCAAGTCACGAACTCGACACAACGTTTTTCCGGACTGCCTGCGGAAGCGAAAGCGATTCAAATTACAGATGCAACTTCAGCACCTTATTTTTTGAAAGTCTTTGGACAACCTCAGGCGGATACGGCTTGTGAGTGCGAGCGTTCACAAAGTGCCAACCTTGCTCAAAGTTTACATTTGCTGAACAGTAAGGAAGTACAGGACAAGATCACGAATGGATCCAGCCGCGCTGCAACTCTCGCTAAAGATACCAAGCGGTCAAATGAAGAGAAAATCCAGGAGCTTTATCGTTGGGTGTATTCCCGTGCTCCTCAAGAGCAGGAAATGAAGTTCGCGCTTTCGTACATCGAAAAGCATAAAGCGAAACCACAAGTTGCTTACGAGGATATTATATGGGCTCTGATTAATACCAAAGAATTTTTGTTCAATCACTAATTTCGATATTTGATAAACTCTTTGAAATTCAAGCTGACAGCTATTTTAGGTTTAGACAATGGCTGTCGGCTTTTTTACAATAAACTAAAGATTGCCTGTGATTTCCGTTTCTTTTGTAAGAGAAAGAGAGATTGTTGGCGATCTCCTCCCATGATTCCTCCCAGAAACTTCCATCCAGAAAATTGGTAGCATTACTATGACGCAAACGCAATTTTTTGATCGACGTCGTTTTTTTGCGAAGGTTGTCTGCTTTTTCGTTGCAGGAGTGAGTTCCCTCTTCCTGTCGAATTCTCAGATGCTTTGGGCACAGTTACCGCAGACAATTGTGTACGCAGTCTCTCCATCGGGAGGTCAAAAAGGACAAACTTTTGAATTGAAGGTTACCAATGGAAAAGATCTGGAAAAACTGGATTCACTGTGGTTCAGTCACGCCGGAATTACCGCCGTACCTAAAATGCAAGAGAGTAATGGCAAAAAGACTCCAGTGGTGAATACATTTCTGGTTACTATTGGTAAAGATGTCCCTGCCGGAGTTTATGATATCAGAGCACATGGTTTATATGGACTCAGCAATCCTCGTTCGTTTGTTGTCAGTGATATGAAGGAAAAAGCAGAAGTTGAGCCGAATAACCAAATAAAACAGGCGACCCCAATGGAATTAAATTCGGTTGTGAATGCAGCTTTGCAGGGAGCAACTGATATTGATTATTTTTCTTTTACCGGTAAGAAGGGCGAGAAGGTTTCTATCGACTGTCGTGCAGCTCGAATTGATTCACCCATGGTTGCGATTGTCGAGGTCTATGGCCCTGATCAAAGACGTCTTGCCAGTGAACGCGACACGTTTCGTAGTGACCCATATGTTAATCTTACGCTTCCTCTGGACGGAACATATCACGTTAAAGTTTATGATCTGACTTACTCGGGCGGCGCGCAACATATTTATCGCTTGAGTGTCCACAAAAAACCTCATATCGAATTCATCATTCCACCCTCCGGAACTCCGGGGACCACTTCGAACTATACTTTGTACGGTTATAATCTGCCGGGAGGTAAAGTCTCGAATTTAAGCATTGGCAAAGAGCCACTTCAGGAAGTGCAGGTTCAAATCGCACTACCTGCTAAACCAAAAACATTACAAATGGGAGAACAGGGTTTTTCTTATGAAGTCAGTTCTGATGGCTTTCCTTACGTTTGGGAAACACCCGCAGGAAGTTCGAATCCTGTAACCATTTTCTATGCGGAAGGCAAAATTGTTCAAGATGAACAGAACATCGAAGAAAAATTGGCCTTACCAGGAGAATTTGTCGGTCAATTTGAAGCAAAGAATGACGTTGACATGTTTCGCTTTACAGGAAAAGCGAAAGAAAAATACTCGATTGAAGTCTATGGGCAGAGAAACGGAATGGTCATGGACCCTGTGATTGTTGTCGATCAGGTTATTAAAGACAAAGAAGGAAAAGAAACGTTCAAACGATTAGCTTCTGTGGGGGCAACGAGTGTCTTTCCTGACCTTGGTGGCAAATTATTTGATACACGAAGTGATGACCCGTATTACATTTTGACTGCTCCCGCTGATGGTGAATACCGTGTTACTATTCGTGACCTGCAGTTTGAAACGCGAGGCAATCCACAAATGGTTTACCGCGCTATTGTTCGACAACCGAAGCCCGATTATCGACTTGTTGCATTACCCTTGTATCCTCAGGCTGTGAATACAGGAGGAGGACCTGCTGCAATTGCTCTGCGTAAGGGAGATTGTTTTAAGATTTCTGTTATGGCTCTTAGACAAGATGGATTTAATGAAACAATCGATCTATCAGTGAAAGGTTTACCACCAGGTGTATCTTGCAAAGCGGCCAGCATCGGTGCTGGTAAGAATAATACAGAAATGATTATCCAGGCGGATGAAACCGCAAAAAAATGGTCAGGTCAGATTGAAATTGTAGGTCATGCTGCAGGAGCAGATGCTAAGAAGCTGGAACGAGTTGCCCGTGCTGCCACTGTATTGCGCCCTGTTGCAAATAATGTTCGTGCAGAGTCGCGTATTGCACGTTCCCTGGGGCTTTCAGTAATTGATGAGGTGGCTCCCTATCAAGTCGTAGCCGATGTGAAAGAGGTAAATGTGAATCAGGGCAGACAAATTCTGGTTCCCGTCAAAGTCGTGAAGCGGACTGGCTTCGATAACGCTGTTGCCTTGGCCTGGAATGGTATTCCCAAAAATAGCAATATCACGATCCAGAATAAAACAATTGCTAAAGGGAAGCAGGACGAATTGTTTCAGATCTTCGTCAAAAACAATGCGAATCCTGGTGTGTATACCACTTATTTACAATCAACTGTTGATGTCTCATACCGTCGCAATCCAGGTCAAGTAGATGAGGCGAAGAAAGAACAGGCTGAATTAACTAAGCGATTGACTGAAGCCCAGGCAGCTCTTGCCGCTGCAACAAAAACACGCGATGCACTTACCAAAGCGAAAGGTAAAACTCCTGAGCAAATGAAAGCAGAACAGGCTAAAGCCGCGCAGGAAGTGAAAGCAGCCACAGATCGTGTGAAAGCAGCTGATGCTGCTAAAAAAGCAGCTGATAAACGAGTCGCCGCCGCGGAAAAGGCAGCCGCTCCTAAGAAAATCAAGGTATATGCCCCTTCGACTCCTTTAGTTATTCGTGTCAATCCGGCCCCGGTTACTCTGGCTCTCAGTGTTCCCGGTGGTGGAGCATTGAAAAAAGGTGCGACCATCGATGTAAAAGCGACTGTTAAACGCATTAACGGATTCAAAGGACCAGTCGAATTGATATTGCCACTCCCTCCCGGGGTAAAGGGAGTCACTGCGGGCACCGTTCAAATCCCTGCGGACAAGACAGAAGTAACGTTTCCAATTAAAGCAAGTGCTGAAGCCACTGAAGGTGACCTTGCTAACTTGGTTGTCCAGGCAAAAGCCGACTTTCAGGGAAAAGCATTAGTTGATGCACCTATTAAGTTAAAAGTCACAAAGTAGTTTTAAATCAATCAGACTAAATTATTTCAAATAAAAAAACAGTTGATCGTTTATTTCAACTGTCCAAACAGTGATAAAAGAGGGACAAGTTATGTGGAACCGGTTTACAAATTTATGTGTCATGTTAGCTGTCGTCCTCGTGGTGGGGCGTTTTTCAGTGGCTGAAGAGAAACCGATTCAACCTGCGAAAGTAGAGTTGGGGCGTCCTGTCAGCTTCGAGAAGGATGTATTTCCGATTCTGGATGCCAACTGCATTGCCTGTCATAACGTTGCCAAAAAGGAAGGCGCGCTTGTTCTGGAAAACGTAAAAGATTTGCTCAAAGGAGGAGACAGCGGGGCTTCTATTGTACCCGGTAAGCCGGATGAAAGTTATCTCTATCAAGTGGCTTCCCGCACAGAAGAAAGCTTCATGCCTCCTCTACCAAATAAGGTAGGTGCAAAAGCTCTTACTCCTCAGCAGGTTGGAATCCTGCGTCAGTGGATTCTCGAAGGAGCCAAATCCAGTGGAAAGTCAACTGATGCGGGTATTGTCTGGCAGTCATTACCACCTGGTTTGAATTCAATTTATAGTACAGCACTTTCTCCCTGGGCACGTTATGCTGCGGTCGGACGCGCGAATAGGATTGCCATCTATGACCTTGCTTCAGGAATAGAAGCAGCGAATTTAAATGATCCTGCTTTAGTGAAATTAAAAAAGGGAAGCAAACCATTTTACCCACAAGGAGCCGCACATCGTGATTTTGTTCATTCGCTGGCGTTTAATTCCGATGGTAACATGTTGGCCTCTGGCGGTTATCGAGTTGTGAAACTTTGGAAAAAATCATTAGGAGCGGTTGTAAAAAAAATGGACCTGCCTGCGGCGATTACCGGTTTGGCATTGAACGCAGACCGGAGTGTGTTGGTTGCGGCAACCGCCGATAACAGCGCCTCTCTCTGGAAATTGCCTGAAGGACAGAAACTCGTTGAGTTGAAAGGACATGGCGGTGAAATCAAAGGTCTGGCTTTTACACCAGATCGTACGAAAGTAGTCACATCATCTGCTGATCAAAGTCTGCGTGTTTGGAATGCCGCAGATGGCAAGCAAATTTCTACAATGAAAACTCCTGCGGTCATAAACACATTGACAGTCAGTAAAGATGGAACACAAATTATTGCGGGTGGAGCCAACAATATTATTTATGTCTGGCCTCTGACTATTTCTGTACCCAAAGCAGGAGAAAAAGCACCAGAAATTTCTGCTGCTTTATTTGAACTCAAAGGGCACGCTAAACCAGTCACTTCATTAAAGCTAGTCATGCCAGCCGGCGTACAATTGGTTTCAGGTAGTGAAGATAACACCGTTCGTATTTGGGATTTGAAAGGCAAAAAGCAAATCAGATCGATCAATCATGGTGCTCCTGTGAGCGATATTGATGTCAGCCCGGATGCTAAGAATCTGGTATCGGTATCTGTAAATGGAACCGGGAAAATCTGGCAGTTAAGTAACGGTAAGATGCTCAAAGAATTCCGTGGTGATTTGAGTAAAGAGCGTCAAATGATTCTAGCAACAGAAGCTCAGACGATCGCGAAGCAAAAGGTCGCTTTGGGTGATGCAGCAGTGAAAGCCGCTGATAAGAATGTGAAAGATCGTGAAGCAGAATTGAAAAAACGAAATGAAGAATTAGCGGCAGCGAAAAAGGCGTTACCAGAAGCACAGAAGAAGGTTACTGATTATGCCCCTAAAGTGAAAGCTGCTAAGGATGAGCAGGCTAAACTGTTAGCAGGTCATAAGAAGAAAGGCGAAGATGCTGTTAAAGCAGCAAATGCACAAAAAGTGACGGCTGATAAAGCAGTAGCAGACGCTAATGCAAAACTAAAGCAGGTGAACCAGGCGAATCAGACTGCCATAACCACTGTAGAAAAAGAAGTCGCTTCTGCAAAAAAAGCATTAGACGCTGCTAATGCGGTCAAGCCTGACGCTGCTGATAAAGCTGCAGTACAAAAGAAAAAAGACACTGTCGCGAAAGCTAAGGCGACATTTGATGCTACTCAGAAAAAATTAGCAGCAGCCAAATTGAAAAAAACAAATGACGAAAAACAGGCGGCAAAGGCTGTTAATTCTGCAAAACAAGCAGTCACAAAAGCGGTCGCTGCTGTGACGGCTGCGACTAAGCTTGCTGCCAGTAAGCCAAATACCAAAGCCGTCGATAAGAAGGTTACGGATGCGGAAGCGGAAGCAAAAAAACTGGCTGATGCTGCCGCAGCTGCCGCAAAAAAGATTACGTCTGCTGAGCGGTCCGTGAAGGTTGCTGGTACAACATTGACAAAAATCAAAGGCCAGTTTGCAGAACGTACCAAAGAGAAAACTGCTTTGGATGCAACAGCCAAACAAATGGATGCTGCATTAGCAGAAGTCAAAAAACAAGCGGCTGTTTTATATCCAATAAAGTCAGTCGCCTTTTCAGAAGATGGTAAGCAAATCGTGACTGGTGATGACAGCCAGAAAGTACGCATCTGGGATGTCACCACTGGTAAGGAACTGGACACACTGTCTGGCCATACCGCTGTAGTAACTGCCGTAGCGTACACATCAAAAACGACTGTCGTTTCAGTTAGTACTGATAAAACTGTATTAGTACAAAGTGTCCAACCTGTATGGTCTCTGGTGGCTCAATTAGGGGCCGACCCTAAAGCTCCAACCAAAGTTGGGAACTCACCGATTTCCAATCGGGCACTTTGTTTAAGTTTCAGTCCGGATGGAAAGCTACTTGCTGTAGGTGGGGGAGACCCTTCTCGGAGTGGAGAAATCATCTTGTGGGATGTGGCTACTGGAAAAGTTGTACGAACATTTGAGAACGCTCATAGTGATACCGTTTTGGGAATACGTTTTTCTCCTACAGGAAAATCATTATTGAGTGGTGCGGCTGACAAATTTGTTAAAATCTTCGATGTCGCAACAGGTAAGTTTGTTAAGTCATTTGAAGGCCATACACACCATGTTCTAGATGTAGCCTGGAAAGCAGATGAATCGACGATTGTCAGTTCAGGTGCAGATAATGTGATCAAAGTCTGGAATATCGAAACTGGCGAACAAAAACGTACTATTAAAGGTTATTCTAAGCAGGTAACATCCATTTCCTTCATTGGGCTGGGCGCTAATGTTGTCAGTGGGGGAGGCGACAAAACTGTTCGTCTGCATTTGACTACCAACGGCTCCAATTATCGTAACTTGGGTGGTTCAACAGATTATGTTTATAGTGTTGCTGCCAGTCGAGATGAAGCGACCGTGATTGCTGGAGGAGAAGATGGGGTTTTAAGAGTCTGGGATGCAAAAACAGGTAAGCTACTTAACAGCTTTAATCCACCCCCAGTTCCTTCACAAAATCAACAGGCCAAAGCGGGAAAATAATTCTTTCATACATTTAGTTAATCAAGCAATATTTAGCGACTCTGTGGCATTTGACGCAGAGTCGCTTTTTTATGCATTTTGGTTACTGAAATTTATGGGAATTCACCACCTGATTGCACTGTTACGGCTGACTGATTATATTCGCTGAATACTTGATTATTGTCTGAAATTAGCAGGAACCATCTCATTATGACTGAACAGTTAAATAAACGTATTTTTGATGAATTAGAGAGTCTCGTTCTGATTGACCCTCATACACATATCAATCCCCACTCTGCCGCTTCAACAACATTAGCAGATATAATGGGGTACCATTACTACACGGAGTTAGCACACTCTGCGGGACTCGCCAAAGAATCAATCGAAGAGCCTGGTATTGATCCCAAAGAAAAAGTAGGGCGGTTGGTCACTCAGTTGGGTGATCTGGATAATACGATACAGCTCAGCTGGTTGATGGATATCTGTAGCGAATTTTTTGATTTCCAAGACGAGACTATTACAGAATCCAATTGGGAGTATCTCTATGACACAGCTGCCGAGAAAATGGCACAATCAGACTGGGAGCAACAAGTTTTAAAACAGAGTGGTCTCGAACGGGTCTTTTTAACAAATGATTTCGACGACCCTCTGGAAGGTTTCGATACCAAGCTTTACATCCCTTGTCTGAGAACGGATGATCTTGTCTTTCACCTTACAAAAAATGAAACGCGGGAACGTCTTGGGAAAGCGACCCAGGTAGATATTGGGTGTGCCAGCACACTGCGAGAAGCCATTGGCGAATTATTTGAACATTTCACCTCAAACGGTGCGCGGGCTTGTGCGATTTCGTTACCACCAGATTTTTCTCCTGTTTCAGTAACTGCCGATCAAGTTGACTCTACCGTGCGCTCACTTTTTGCAGGTGATGACTTAAATTCTGAAGAATCTAAACTGGTTAGTCAATTTGTATTCTGGACACTGGCAGAATATTGCGGAGTATATAGATTACCATTTGATTTGATGATTGGGGTCAATCGACGGGTTTATGAAGCAGGAGTTTACCAGGGACAGGATTTATATGACAAACGCACATCGCTGATACAATATAAGGAGCTGTTCAACGCGTTTCCGAAAGTTACGTTCCCTGTTTCTGTGTTAACAAGTACCAGCAATCAGGAACTGGTCAGTTATAGCTGGATCTTTCCAAATGTTGTCATCAATGGTCATTGGTGGTATTCGAATACACCTGCATTTATTACGTTTGATTGTAAAAGTCGTTTGGAAGCAGTGCCGAAAACAAAACTGATTGGTTATTACAGTGATATGTACAAATTGGAATTTGCTTTACCTAAATTTCGCATGTATCGTCGTGTATTAGCAAATGTTTTAGCTACAGACTTTGTAATTAACCGAAATTGGTCTGAACAACGCGCTATTGAACTCGGTAAACTGGTTTTGCGGGGAAATGTTGAAACAATTTTCAGCTGTTAAAGTAGGCGACTCGAGTTTCTGAAGCGATTGCATCTGGAACTTGAGCACTATAAAATATTATTCATATCCAGTTTTAATCATATCTTTGAACAAGTTCTAATAAGGGTTTTCTATATGGCTACCCTGGTCATGCTGCAAGCCGGTCAAGCAGTATCTTATTCGCTTTCCGGAGAGCAAACAGTACTAGGCAGGCACCCAGAATGCCAGATCCAACTCGATTCGAATATGGTTTCTCGCCGTCATGCACAAGTCATAGGGGAGGGAGATCAGTTTTTCGTCGAAGACCTGGGAAGTGGAAACGGGACCTTTGTCAACGGCAAAAAAATTGAAGGTCGAACCCAATTAGAGCATGAAGATCGTTTGAAGGTCGGTCCGATTCTATTTCGATTCGAGACTGATCAAGTAAATGAATCAAAGCAGTCATCGATCGGATCTGTGCTTGACTCTGGTTTTGATATCGGATTTTCTACTGACGAGGACAGTGGTGCGGCAACCATAATGGGGGCTATTTCCGGAGCTGGAGGTTTTGGTGGACTCGATGTACGTCCAGAAGCCAAATTAAAAGCGATGATTGAAATCAGTCGTAGCCTTGCGGGAACAGTTGATCTGGAGAAGCTGTTACCCCAAATTCTAACGACATTGTTCAATATTTTTCCCGCTGCAGACCGTGGTTGCATTCTACTTAAAGAGGAATCGAATGGTGAAATGGTTCCTAGAGCATTTAAACATCGTCGTGAGGGGGAAGACGCGACTGTCAAATTAAGCCGAACTATTATCAATAAGGTTCTTGAGGAAAAGTCCGGTATTTTATCGGCCGATGCGGCAAGCGACTCTCAGTTCGATGCCAGTGAATCCATTTCAAATTTATCGATCCGTTCCATGATGTGTGTCCCCATGATGGGGCTTGCAGAAGAGCCGATTGGCATTATTAATATCGATACTCAAAATCCGCTGAAACAATTCCAGGAAGAAGATTTGGATCTTTTGATGTCGGTTGCCGGTCAGGCAGCGCTTTCGTATGAAAGTGCGCGACTGATGTCTTCTTTCATGGAAAAACAAAAACAAGACAATGAGATGAACATAGCGCGCGGCGTTCAACAGGGACTTCTTCCAAGTTCCGTTCCTACTGTGGAAGGTTACGAGTTTTTTGCTTCATATCATTCTGCACAGGCTGTCGGGGGAGACTACTATGACATTTTTGAGCTGCCCGATGACAAGATTGGGCTTTCGTTCGGAGATGTGGCAGGTAAGGGGGTTCCAGGGGCGATGATCATGGCGCGCATCTCAAGCTGCGTACAAAATACGATGCGATTTGTACATGAAGTCGGTCCTGCGGTCGAAGCGATTAACGATCATATGTGTGATAGTGCAGTCGAAGGACGTTTTGTGACGTATGTACTTGTCATCCTGGATACCAGAAATCATCGGCTTTCTCTTGTTAATGCAGGGCATATGTCTCCCATGATTTTAAAACCTGATGGGATAATCGATGAATTTCCAGAAGAGAGCATTGGTGTGCCAATTGGTGTAATGGAAGGATTTCCTTACGAAGTTGTAGAACGTGATTTGGCACCGGGTGAGATTGTGGTCCTGTTTACCGATGGTGTTGATGAAGCGATGAATCCGGAAGGCGAATTGTATACGTTGGACCGCATGCGTGACTTTATTAAAGCCAATCGTGATAAAAATGCGGCTGAATTAGGACAAGCTTTGTTGGCAGATGTCAGGCGTCACGCTAATGGGCGTCCTCAGAATGACGATATTACCATAATGACATTCGGGCGTGTTTCCTGAATAATGACATTTTCGTTACTTACAACCTGATGGCGATCGCATGTCTGCCAGTCTGTTTTTGCAAAATAATGGCAACTCTTCCAGATTGGAAATCAAGGGAGGACGGGTTACATTAGGCCGACATCCTGATTGTGAAGTTTGTCTTAAGTCAAACACGGTTTCACGTCATCATGCGCGTATTACAGTTGATCTGAACCAGCAGTATCTCTTGGAAGATTTAGGCAGTGGCAATGGGACTTTTGTAAATGATGTGCTTGTTAAAGGCCCGGTTATTCTGCAATCAGGCGATCAAATTTCAATAGGTCCCTTTCTATTGGAATTTTCAGGGGATGCTGAATTTGAAAACGGTCAGCATGAAGGTCTGCTCACCTCTTATGGTTTGATTCCTTCGCTGAAAACGGTTTCTTTCAGGCCACCTGACATTGATAAATCCACAATTCTAAGAGCAACAGATACAAATGGAGACATCAATCAGTACCAGATTAAACCCGAAATCAAATTAAAGGCGATTCTGGAAATCAGTCGCACAATCGCTTCTGCTTCTGATTTGGATTCCATGGCGGAGAAGGTTTTGGAAGGTCTATTTCGAATTTTTCCTGCTGCTGACCGTGGATGCATTCTATTAAGGGATCCCGAAAATCAGCGTTTTATGCCCAAAGCAATTCGCCATCGGCGGGATGATGACCAGGAAGCATTGCAGTTGAGTCGAACAGTACTCAAGACGGTAACCGATAATAAAACGGGTGTACTTTCCGCAGACGCTGCCAATGATGAACGATTTGAACATAGTGAGTCGCTCTCTACTTTAACCATTCGTTCAATTTTATGTGCACCGATGTTAGGCCTTGATGGAACTGTGATTGGTATTATTAACCTGGATACTCAAGTTGCCGGTCAGATGTTTTCGGACGATGATTTAGAACTCTTAATGGTCATTGCCGGTCAGACGGCACTTTCGTATGAGAGTGCCCGTTTAATGATCTCGCATGTTGAAAAACAACGTTATGATAATGAAATGGAGATCGCCGCTCGCGTACAGAAAGGTTTGTTGCCAGCCAAAATTCCTGAAGTCGCAGGTTATGATTTTTTTGTATCCTATGAAGCAGCCCGTGCAGTGGGAGGTGATTATTACGATTTTATTCAGACCGATGATAATCTGATCTGGTTTGCTCTGGGAGACGTTGCCGGTAAGGGAGTTCCGGCTTCACTTGTGATGTCTCGTGTATGTAGTGCTGTGCGCAGCACAGTTGAGTTTGTGACTGATGTGACTGACGCGGTTCATCGTATTAATCATCATATCGACGAAGCAGCACACGATGGTCGATTTATCACATTTATTCTAGGGCAGATTCAACTTACACAGAACGAAATTTCCTTTGTCAACGCTGGCCACCTGGATCCTTTACTGTTTGAAGCGAATGGCTCTTTAAGAGAGTTGACAGCAGAGAGTCCGAGCGTTCCTTTGGGGGTGATGGAAGATTATGAATATAAGACTATTCAGCATCAGTTAAAGCCCGGAGAACGATTGATTTTGTTTACTGATGGTATTACCGAAGCCATGAATGAGGAACGTGAGCAATTTGGAATCGAGCGTTTGAAGTCAGCCATTTGTGAATCAAAGTCAGGGGCAAGTGAGTTGGGGACCCAGATCTTAAACGCCGTCAAAAAATTTGTTGGTAAAAGCGAGCAATATGACGATCTCTCATTAGTCATTATTGGGCGCGATCCGGCATAATGAAAAAAGTGAGGCACGGTTTAACCGTGCCTCACTGAATATTTTAGAATCGGGATTTTGCTAATTTTAGAGTGAAATATCAGTAGGTTCTGCGACTCTACGATAGCCCATACTGTGTAGTACTTCCAGAACTTCACTCCAGGTTGGGAATTGACGACCACTGCGTCTTTTGTAGTCGTCCATTGCTTTCATAAAGTCGATTTCCTGGTCACTATAGTCGCGTTCGCAGGTTGTGGGATCAATCTGGCGTCTTCGCTCTGTCTTACGTCGATCTACCACATCAACATCTTCATGCTTCTCGTGGATTTCCTCTTTAGATTTCGAAGCTCTTCTACTGACGAGACGACGATCAACGACCAATTCTTTGGGGGCAGTAAGTTGTTTTACCATATTTACGTGAAACCTTATTCGAGGGGACTGGTTGTACCTGAATCAATTTGTATTCGGATGAACTACGAAAAAACAAGATAAAACAGATAGCAAAGCATTCGTTTGCAATCATCATCCCTGGATATCTGATTTTAATATCACAGTCCATTTGTGGAAAAACGGTCCATGAAGCCAAATTTTTTCTGGCCAAGTTAAGAATGTGGAGCTAACTTACTCTATTATTCCCGTCAGAATCGGGTTTGGGTGATTTGTTTAAAATAATTAACACTGATAAAGAAAATCGACATTGCCGATTGAGTAGTTATCCCGATTATTCCAATTATCGGGCGGAATTTTAGTCGGTATGTTCAGAATTGTGTACAGAAGTGAGAAATCTTAATTTGTGGTATCAAGTGAGCCTAAGCCGATGATAACCCGAACTTGCGATTTTTGGAGACCGGCTGCGAAGAAGATGCCATCGAACGATTCGAGTATGCTTTTCAGCCCGGAAAGTTTTTGCTGACCTTTCTGGATGTCTCCCCCCTGTCCCTTGGCAAGCTGTTTTGCGAGAAAGTCAGAATTTTCATCGATAAATGTTCTAATTGATGAAATATTAAGAAAACAAAGCTGATTCTCTTCTTGAAAAAACGTTTCTTTCCATGTTTGGAAGAGCGGAAGTGCCGCCAGACTTTCCTCCGATTTTAATGTGAAGAACTCTTTGATGAGTTCAGGAGAACTGGCAAAGACAATCTGTTGTCCATTTATTCCGTATGCCGGTTGATAAAGTCCAAGTCCTTCAATCCACCGCATTTCGTAGAGATCATGATTTTCAATTCTGAGAATGGAAGGTGGAGTATCATTTTTTAGTTTTGCGTTATGATCTGTAATCATGCTGTTCATCAGATAGTGAACTACATTTTCCAAAGCGATTTGATATTGGGGCTTGCTAGCCTTATTTGTTTCTTGGTCTGGAGATGAAAGCTCTAACGCAACGAGTCCATCAAAGGCGATCGCGTCAAAGGAAAGCTCCTCCCGAGGAATGGAATAAAACAGGAAGTTTGGTCCTAGAGTTTTGGAGAGCTCCGTCACAGGATCTAAGCCTGCTAATAGACCGATACTGACTGCATGAATTTTTTGCCATTTTTCGGGGTGCTTGTCAGCATAAAAATCGATTATTTTTTGTGTCAGTAAATGTACGTTAAGCTGACCTGAGACCACCGCCAATGCATTTTTCGGAATCTGAGAGAAGTTGTTGGGTATTTCTGGAGGAATTCGTAAGATATCAAGCAAGGGTAAGTTGATTGCTTCGGAGTCAAACAGAATAACTGCTTCAAGAGCCACTGTGTTTTGGAGATGAAGTCCAACAGTGAATCCCCCCGTTTTCTTCCACCAGTTAAAGACACCCCTCTCGACATCGTTTTTGGGTGTTTGGATATGCTCATCCCAGATACGTGGGTTCAAAAACACAGAGCCTGCGACACTTTGGGACAATACCGATTGGGCACGTTGGTACATCTTTAAATTGAATATGCAGGCTTGATTTTTGAGAGGCTGCTTTTTGAGGTTCTGGTTAACGTACAGATCGATGGCTGATTGCAAGACTTTCTCATTTTCAGAGGCAATGAGTGTCCCTTCAAGAAAGCCATAGTAGGCCTGAGGTGAAGATTTTTCAGAAGAAGACGTTTTATGGCTGGCTACGTAATAGGGTATGTTCTGGTATGAAGCTGGAGTCAAACTGACTTCTATTTTTTCAGACCAGTTTTCAAAAAGACTTTGAACGTTAGCGGGATCTTTGACACTCGTTAAAAAAAGAAATGAAGGATTCTGTTTAGGACCATTATTAAAGATTGCCAGGCCGAACGATTTGCCAAATATTTTGTTGAGCAAAGGTAGCAGAGGTTGTTGTGTTATGGATTCAATATCTTTCAATCCCTGTTTGAGGTTTTTCACATCTTGGCTTTTTAACCATGATTGAAAGACATGAGATTGTCGAAAACGTGTGACGAGAGGAGAAGCAAGAAATTGTTTTACATGAGAATTGAGATCAGTGGCTTCGATATAGATTCCTGCATTGTCGTCTACTAACTGGCTTAATGGCGCTGATGCTACTGCTGATGAAGCACTTATGGATACATATATCGCTATTACAAATGCCAGTGAAATTAGTAATCGGAAGTGTCGCTCCAGATTTTGTTGGAATGGATACAGCTGTTTCATATGTTTTCTATCCGTGCATTACCAGCGATTATTAAACAGTGAGAAATAAAATGACGTTTGTAAATCTAAAAAAACCATCAAATGTTTGTCGTTTCTTCAGGAACGGAATGGATAATGAAATTCCAGGCGTGGCTAATCTGTTCTTTTAGTGGTTGCATTTCATTATTGATATCATCTACCCAGTTTGATCGATCTGGATTGGCGTCCGTTGATTCCGGTTTTTGAGGAGCAATAGGGACCAGATTCACTGCTTCAGTCATTGCGCCGGCTGTACTTTGAGCAAGTCCCCATGAGGCTGCTCTTGCATTATACAGTAATTGATTCAAACGGTTATTTGGTGTGGCTTGTTTTGGTGAATTCGCTTTTGGTATCGAGCCGATATTCGTGCTTTTAGTAATAGTATTAGGTGGCACTACTTTGGATTGATCCCCCCAAAATTTAAGAGAAACGGCGAATAACAAAATCGTGACAGAAATCATACTGACATAAAGCAAGCGAGTGTTAAGGCGGGGGTTATTGATTGGTGCTGACGATGAATCAAGAGCTTGTACCAATTCGTGTGTGGTTTGTTCAGAATCATTGAGTTGTGTCAGAACTGCTTCGACAAGATCAACTTCAGGAACTGCTTGCTTCCAGGCAGGCAATGTATGTTCCATGATCAAAAAGTCTTCCCAGATTTTGCGGTGTTCTGGCGACAATACAGCCAGATTTTCGAGCTGAGAGCGTTGGTCAAAATTATGCGTTTCGATCATGCTTTCCAGTTTTGTTTGGTATTCAACGAGATTCATGTCTGACCTCTGGTACGATTCCACGCTGTCTTAAGATTGACGCTAATTCTTGTCTGGAGCGGTGGAGCCATGTTTTGATGGTACCTTCCGGTCTATCCAGAACTTCGCCGATTTCTTGACAGCTCATTTGTTCTTGATGAAATAAGATAAAACACGTTCGATGATCTTCACGTAATAGATTGATGGCGTTCTGGAGTTCCTCACCAAGATCCTGTAATGGTTCCGGTGATTGACTGACTGCCAATTCGGGAGCGAATTCTGCAGGAATGGGTCGTTTTGACCGTTTACTCAGAAATGTTCTGCATCGATTGGCGGCGATAGTCAATAACCAGGGTTTTAAAGTTCGTGTGGAATCCCATTGGTGAAGGCTGCGAAATGCACGAACAAACACTTCCTGTGCAACGTCTTCGGCATCATGCCGATGTCCCAGCATACGGTAACAGAGTCCAAAAATAGAACTTTGAAACCTCGCAACAAATGCGCGCATCGCCTCCTTATTACCTTCCAGGCAACTTCGGACTTGCGCCGCATCTTCTTCATTCACAGAGAAATCCCGTTTTAAGTCATGCTTTGTGGACGTTAATTCCAGGCTTTCCTATGCCCACAAATTTCAAAACGACACACATTACAACAGGAATCTGAATCAAAACCTCAGGCCATCTAATTAAATATACCAGTTCGCGCTAATAGAGGTTTCAGGTTATGTGAAGAAATTTCATAAAGACTTAAAATGCAATGGTGTTCATTTGTGATGGCAAATTCTATGAAGCATTGTAATTTAAAAGTGGTAGATAGATCGGTTTAGTATAGTATCCATTTAATGACTAAACTTATTGTATAGAAGGTCTTACGAATTTTTTTTTGATAGAAGATTGACAATGCATATTGCAACAATCATAATTAAGAAACTTCATAAAAGTAAGTGCTTTATTGTATTTTATAAGCATCTTACATCCCTCCTTTAAATATTTTACATGCCTCTGTTAAGTATTTTCAGCTCCTTCCATTGAGTAATTTTCCTGCCACTATTTGCTAACTCATTTTGTGTCTCTTCACAATTTTGTTTCAATTTTTTATATAAAGGATATTGAATATGAGACCATTCCATACTCCCTCTAAACGGGAAGGCTTTACGCTTATCGAATTGTTAGTCGTGATTGCCATCATTGCTATTTTGATTGCCTTACTCCTGCCAGCCGTCCAGCAGGCACGTGAAGCCGCACGACGCAGTACTTGCAAAAATAATTTAAAGCAAATTGGGTTGGCAATGCACAACTATGAAAGCGCACATCGTGTGTTTCCATATGCACATCGAGGGGCCAATGGATGGTATCCACAAGCATGCCATCAACGTGATACTTGGTTCCACCGCATTCTTCCTTATGTCGATCAGGCACCGATGTATAACGCTTATGAAGCGGATTGTGCAAACGTTTCTGCGAGCACTAGTAATCACGTGCATAATATTTCGAGCAGTCAGACATTTGTTCGTACGGCATTACCAGCTTTCATGTGTCCTTCAGACGTAGGGCCTGCATTTGCAGAATCTTCTGGGGTACGTTGGGGAGGAAATTATATGGGATGTATTGGTTGGTCAAGAAACCTCTCTACAGGATCTGATGACGGGATGTTTGGATATGAAACCAAAACCAAGATACGGGACATTACTGATGGGACTTCAAGCACAATGATGTTGAGTGAAGGAGTACAACGTGTGACCGTTCCCACTGGTTTCTCTTGGGGATGCCCTGGTTGCTATTGGATTGGAGGGGCTCATGGTGAAGTCACTTTTACGGCATTTGAAACACCGAATACATCGGCTCCAGATCAAAATTATCTTTGTAAAAGTACAACAGATGTCAATGCGCCTTGTGTCAGCAATACATCTATTCGATGGAATTACGCACGTAGCAAGCACGTTGGTGGTGTGCATGTGGGAATGGCTGATGGTGCTGTTCGATTTATTTCTGAAAATATTGATCAAGGTACATTCCGTGCGTTGGCAACCATTTCAGGTGATGAAGTTGTCGGTGAATTTTAAGTAGCTCAAGATTTAAAGTTTTTTTATTGTCCCTGATGTTTATATCAGGGACAATTTTATTCAACAGGACATATAATATGAAAACGCTCTCAGTTTTTTTGATTTTGGTATGTTTGATAGGAGCGATAGTCGGTTGTGGTGGTTCAAGTGATGGACCTGCAAAGTTTCCCGTGTCTGGAAAAGTAACACTCGATGGTGAACCTTTGGCAGAAGGCGATATTATTTTTCGTGACGTTGAGGGAAGCGCAGCTAGTGCTGCAGGGAAAATAGAAGAGGGAGAATACTCTCTTAGATCAACTGCAGGCAAAAAAGCGGTGGTCATTACTGCAACGAAAGAAATACCGGGTAAAACAGTTGTTGGAGGTGCACCTGACGATGTTCCCACACCAGCGATAGAGCAGTATTTACCAGCACAATACAATACAAAAACTACTTTGGATGCAAACGTCAGTGATTCTGGATCGAATGAGTTTTCATTTGAACTGAAAAGTGAATAGCGTTTCAGTATGGTTCATTGAGCTTTTATTTGACTCGGAGATTGGCATTCAAAAATTTAATGCTTTTGAACACACTCTCTTGCCAGGATACGAGCTTGTTTGAATGCGTGTTTGATTGTATAAGCTCGAGCCTCAACCTGTTCTTCAGTGTAATATTTCCCATGATCACTTTCGGGAAGACCGGCGAGTGCCAGAGTCAGAGGTAGCAGGTCAAGAAACTCACGATATCGTCTCTGAATATCGTTGCTGGCATTGGCTGAATCATTCACTAAAGGATTCTCCCTTTTTCATACGTCATGGTTCGCGAAATCTTAGTCATTGTCAGGGACACTGAAATGATATAAGTTACAATCTTTGAACGATCGAACTTTATTCCTTGTCTGATCTCTTATAATAATTCTCGCAAACGTCTTTCAGAAAAGCAATGGGAACTCAATAGAATGAAGAAGCTAATGTCGGGAATTTGAATTACGAACTTTGACCAATGTTGTTTTCAACATTGGTATTGCATTCAATGAATGGCGATCGCATTGTTGAAAAAATGCACGCAGATGAGCGATGATTTGATCTTTGTTACTCTTGATTCTTTACACCGGTTTCTTCAGGCGGTGGTAGAGTAACTGGTGGCAGGTCTGGGACGACCGGCTCATTCTCTGCGTTTTCTGGTGGTTGTTGAGGAGGTGGTTGCTGGGGATAGCCTTGTGGTGGCACCTGGTACTGTTGAGGGTAGGCTGGCATCGGTTGTTGAGGATACCCTTGTTGTGGGTAGTACTGAGGTGGCATTGGGTATGGGTATTGTTGTCCGGGTGGCATCTGTTGTGGTGGATAAGGATACTGTTGCGGAGGGTAGCCTGCTTGTTGGGCTTGTTGCTGTTGTTCTGTAGACAGAATTTGAGTATCCCCAGTATAGACCTCAGGAGTCGATGGTGTTTCAGGAGCGGGAGTCGTTTCTT
The DNA here is from genome assembly GCF_007748195.1 of Gimesia aquarii. Classification (NCBI taxonomy): domain Bacteria; kingdom Pseudomonadati; phylum Planctomycetota; class Planctomycetia; order Planctomycetales; family Planctomycetaceae; genus Gimesia; species Gimesia aquarii. Next base: position 5,798,293 of record NZ_CP037920.1, on the reverse strand, counting down.
CAGGAGCCGCAGCAGGTGTTTGAGAATCGTCATTAGAACGAACCGGAATATCGAACACAGTATCTGACCCAGTCAGAATTTCTCCACTGGAAGGTGCTTCGGCAACAGCTCCCGGGTCATTTTGTGAACTTTCAGCATCTGCTGACTTGGCAATAATGATTTCGAAGTCGAGTTTACCGACTTGGATCTTATCGCCATGCGCGAGTTGAATTTCACCCTTAATTCGTTTTCCATTGACTGAAGTACCATTAGTACTACCAAAGTCACGAAGGCGAACGCTGTATTCGTCAACTGTGAATACACAATGATGTCGACTAACCATGTCACTGTTGGGTCGTAAGTGGCAGTCTTCTTCTCGGCCGATTAAAAATTTTTTGCCTGTAATTGGAATTTGTTTTCCGTTATGACGACCGCCTATTACTTTTAACGCAGGTTGCAACATAAATCGTCCACTCCATAGGTTTCATACAGAACACATGATAGTTCTGAAATATGGTTTGACTGAAATCGTTCAGTCGTCCTATCTCCGATGACTTGTCGTTGGAACAAAAGAAGCTTGAAATGAACAAGAAACAGAAATGAGTGAAATAATTTCTAATATTCAAATGAAAGGAGCAAATTACAATGCTCAACTGGCCCGCATTGTGTGGTTTGACTCACTTCATCGTAAGTAAAGATCCACTACTGTTTTCCGTAACACTAAATTTTTATAGATTAATATATCTACTATATAAGTAACGCTATCACGCCTGTAGTGCTATGTCAATGAAGATAAAAGACAGAAGCGCCATGTAAATAATTTCTTAATAATACGGATAAGTTCACTTGATTTTGGTAACTCCTGATCTAACAACTGATAAGACTATTTCTTTCGTGAGTTCCAGGTAGCTTGTGAATACTTATCTTTTTCCAGATGGTTAGCAAGCGAGAATTCCTCGTCAGTCAGGTTTTGATACTTAAGAGGCAGATTGACCGCTTTGGCAATAGCCTGAGAGCATTCCTCAGACAATTGCATTAGAAATTCTTGCTGGTACAAGCTGGTTTGTTCTACTAGATTCAGGAGGCCTGGAAATTGAGGGGCGTATTCCGAAGTCAGTAGTAAAAGGCTTCCGTGCTGTACTATTGCACCCTTTCTTCGCCTTTGAGCACTTCCGAGAATCTTGTGCCCAAGATATATCAGATCCCGTTCATCACCACGACCAAAACAGAGAAATGGTTCTGATTTAGCGGTAACGGAAACACCACGAAATTCCACTTTGAGCTGATGAGCAGACAAGACATCAATCAGTGGTTGATGAATTGTCAGGTAGAGATCTGGTAGTGACTTGGAAAGCCGATGGCTGGCTGGAATCGTAAAAGAATAGGTTAGCTCATGGTGATGTAAAATAGCACCACCTCCTGAGAGTCGACGCACTCTGGAAAGATCTTGCCAAACATCGTTATTCTGTTCGGTATCATTTTTTTGAAAGTAACCGAGAGAAATTGTAGGTTTTTTCCAGCGGTACCAGCGTAACGAACAAATATTTTGTGAAGCAGCGGATTCTAGTAGAGATTCATCAATGGCCATATTCCAACTCCCGGTTAAAGGAGCAGGCTCAATTATCAGACGACAGAAATCCGGAGGTGAAGGATGAGTCATACTGTGAATCAGACTGTAGTGTGATATTTAATTTTATGCATTCAAAAAACCTGTTATGGTTCGCAGCACTGCAGAATTGGGTTACGGGCAGCAATGACTTCATCAGGCCTACTGATGTCGGTGCTGTGCGGCGCCTCGTGTAGAAACTCTGGATCTTCCTTTACAATCTGGCGGATTATCTCGGCGAACGCATCTAGAGTTTCTTTTGATTCAGTTTCCGTTGGTTCGACCATGATGGCTTCAGGTACAACCAATGGGAAATAGACTGTTGGAGCATGAAAACCAAAGTCGAGCAGTCGTTTCGCGATGTCCATCGCGGTGATCCCATTTTTGGACTTCATTTTTGAGGCAGAAGCCACAAACTCATGCATACACAAATCACCATTGGGTACGGGGAGCACATCCTTTAGAATGACTTTGAGATAGTTTGCATTCAGAACCGCATTTTCAGAGACGGCTTTTAAGCCTTCTGCTCCGAGTGTTCTCAAGTAACAATAGCCTCGTACTAAGATTCCGATATTTCCGTAGAATGTTCGAATGCGTCCTATGGATTTGGAAGGGTTTTCCAGTACAAATTGATTTTCTTCCGAATCGGTTTTCGTTTGTTTGATGACTGGGCCAGGTAGATAGTCAGCCAGGAAGTCGCGAACCGCAATGGGACCTGCCCCTGGTCCACCAGCACCGTGTGGACCGGTGAAAGTTTTATGCACATTAAAATGCATCATATCCCCTCCAAAGTCACCAGGGCGTGTGTAACCGAGGATGGCGTTCATGTTGGCACCATCAATATAAACGAGACCACCTGCATCATGCACCATTTGCGCTATCTGTTTGATGTCTTTTTCAAATAGCCCCAGTGTATTGGGGTTTGTAACCATGAACACAGCCGTCTGATCGTCTAGATGTGTTTTGAGGTCGTCTAAATCAACCAGTCCCTCTTCACTACTTTCCAGTTGCACACAGTCAAATCCAGCAAGAGCTGCACTTGCCGGATTGGTTCCATGCGCACTGTTAGGAAATAGTACTTTGGTTCGATTTTCTCCACGATCTTCAAAATATGCTTTCGCAGTTAATAATGCAGTGAATTCTCCTTGGGCTCCTGCAGCTGGTTGCAGAGAAACCGCAGGTAATCCTGAAATTTCAGCCAACATTTCCTGCATTCCATACAGTAATTCCAGCATACCTTGTAGATCTGACGGGTTTTGATACGGGTGTAAATCAACAATTCCAGGTAGTCCAGCCAGTCGTTCATGACGTTTGGGGTTGTATTTCATAGTACAGCTACCCAAAGGGTAAAAATGGGTATCTACACACATATTGAGGGTTGATAAATTAACAAAATGTCGAATCACATCTGGTTCTGTGACTTCGGGCAGGTCTGTTGGGTTAGTGGCCAAAGCCGATTGGGGGATCAATTCATTCAGTGGTTTTTCAGGTACATCTGAATCAGGAAACAGAGCACCACGTCGGCCGGGTTGGGAAAGAGCAAACAGTAATTCGGTAGCCAATTGATTTCGCATGAGTATTGCTTTGAAATATCTGAATTAAAATAGTGGGTCGTGTTAAGGAGCCTCTTGCTTGGGGGCTATGCTTTTAATGCTTTTACCAGGCAGTCAATTTCTTCGCGCGTTCTTTGTTCTGTAATGGCGACAAGTACTCCAGTCCGGTACGTCTCAGAACTATTTTGAAAATCAAAGCGGGATAGTTCTGGCCCGAGATCAAAGCCAGCCTGGCGTGCTTTACGTAGAAGATAATCAGGACCTTCAGAGCAGCTTAAAACAAATTCTTTGAAGAAAGGGCGATCTTTGAATAAAAGACTGATTCCCTCGATTTGGCAAAGTTGTTCGGCAGCATAATGTGCTTTTTGGCATGAAAGCTCAGCCACTTCACGAATTCCCTGTTTTCCGAGCAGGGACAAATAAACGGTGGCGCGGATTGCGATCAGCCCCTGGTTACTACAGATATTACTCGTTGCTTTATCACGACGGATGTGTTGTTCTCGTGCTTGTAGATTTAGTACAAAACAGGATTTGCCGTTTCGGTCAACAGTTTGGCCAATCAATCGACCAGGCATTCTGCGAACAAACTTCTTGCTACAGGAAAATAGACCCAGATATGGACCACCGAATTGTAAAGGAGTTCCCAGCGACTGTCCTTCTGCGATGGCAATGTCTGCACCATAATCACCGGGACGATTCAAAAGACCGAGACTGATCGGATCATAAGAAACAACTGATAAAGCACCGTACTTATGGGCAATTTCTGTCAGTTGCTCAGCTTCTTCCAGTGTTCCAAAAAAATTAGGGTGCTGTATAACAAGGCACGCCGTTTGATCGTCCATCGCTTTGTCAACATCAGCAGGGGCGACACAACCATTAATACAGGGAACAACAATTACTTCACAATTCAGGTGATTTAAGTATGATTCTACTACCTGTCGATATTCAGGGTGCATTGACTCCAGTAAGACGATTCGGTTATGGCGGTTTGTAACACGCATCGCCATGAAAGTGGCTTCACTGACACAGGTACCTCCCTCATACAGGCTGGCATTCGAAACGTCCATGCCAGTTAATCGGCAGATCAATGACTGGAATTCGAAAAAGGTCTGCAAGCTACCCTGGCTGGCTTCCGCCTGATAGGGGGTATAGGCGGTATAAAATTCTCCACGTCGGGCAATCTCATCGACGGCAGCAGGAATGAAATGATCATAAGCGCCGCCACCCAACATACAGACTCGCGAACTCGGACCGATATTTTTTTCTGCCAGATTCGAGATGTGTGACTGTAGTTCCATTTCTGTTAGTGCTGGAGGGATATTAAGCTTACGCTTTAGACGTAACTCTGAAGGAATTGTTGCAAACAAGGCTTCCAGGGAATCAACGCCGATGACGTTTAGCATTTCTTGCTGTTGTTCTGGTGTGTTAAAGAGGTAAGGCACTGTTCACTCGTTTTAAAGCATATATTATGATGGAGTTGATCGACTCAACTGTTATGATTATAGGCGCGGGGCAACCATGGGAACTCTGTATATTTGTAATTTATAAGATGGGCAGAAATCACTTTCCTTCCTGGTGTCGGCTTTGAACAATGTTTCCTGAAATCTGCCTGATTCGGGAACGGAGTAATGTCTTTAGTGTGCTTCCGACTCACAAAACTTGCGATACTCTCCGGTATTCATAAACTGATCCAGTTCTGCTGGATTTGATATCTTGACTTTTGTGATCCATCCAGCTCCAAAGGGGTCATCTGAAAGTGGCGACTGGTCATCGACGAGAGCACTGTTTACTTCAGAGATTTCGCCACTGATAGGGGCATACAAGTCACTGACAGCTTTAACACTTTCTACTTCCCCAAATACTTTACCTGCTTCACAGCTCGAACCGACTTCTGGTAGCTCAATGTAAACGAGATCGGTCAACTGATTGACAGCAAAATCGGTGATTCCTACCGTTGCAATCTCACCTTCAACGCCGACCCACTCATGAGTTTTAGTAAATTTTAAATTGCCCTGATCCATTTTTGTAAAACCCTCTGTTCTAATTCTTTGCTCAAGAATTCAAAGTAGCGTTTGACTTGAGAAAAGAGGCCAAAAGTTCCCTGATAACTCTTCGTTGACGATACAGAGATTTGGTCGGTTTGAAAAGGAATCTGTGCGGGAAATTCCGCGACTACCACAGTATATCTATAAGATCGGGATGCCGCGACAAAAGGAGGCTAAGAGGAGTTTGAACGTTTTGGATTCAGAAGGCCCAGTATGTCTAATAATCAGAAGGAAGTGGGGAAAATCTGTTTAGATTTCATAAGCTGACGAAAACTACTGAGGAGGCATGTTTTGCTCTTCGACTTTATTCAATTTTTCCAGACGACGGGCATGTCGGCCTCCCTCAAACTTCTCTTTGAGCCAGATTTCGATCATACGATTGACGAGTCGATCTCCGAGTAAATCAGCAGAAAGGCAAAGGACATTTGAGTCATTGTGCAGACGGCTCATTTGCGCAGTAATATCGTCATGACATGGGGTTGCTCTGACTCCCGGAAACTTGTTTGCGACGATGCACATCCCCATTCCTGTACCACAAATCAAAATACCACGATCAATAGCGTTTTTTCCGATGTCTTTTGCTACTTTAACAGCATAATCTGGGTAGTCTACACTTTCACCATCATCAGGTCCGTAATCGAGTGCTTCATGGCCTAACTGATTTAATAGTGTGAGGATTTTCTCCTTAGTAGTAAAACCTCGGTGATCACTGGCAACTGCTATTTTCATTGAGACTCTTTAAATTCACAGATACATTAAGATGGGAAAAAATCAAAACCACTACAGATCCAGAAGATCAATGATGTGTATAGCTCTATTTTAGGCTGACACCAGTGAGTTCCACTTTGTTTTTCCGGACTTTATCATAGATAAAGTCTGACTTTTAATTGATGCCTTTTTAAAATGATAATTCTCTGTTGAAAAAGGCATTAACAAGATCTTCATACTTATAAAGGGTAATGGTTTACAACCTATTATAGCAAGAGTGCCCTTGTACCAGTTATCAAATTTTTCAATGGAAAAAATCATTTAATTCAGGTAGATAGGGTAAAAAGCATTGTCAATTCAAGGGACGTTGATTTGTGCGATTATTGACTTCAAATGCCTCTCAATTTCTTTTTTGCAATCTACGTAGCATTGAAGGCCTCCACCAATGGGGTCAGAAATGTCGTTCCCTTCGGGTGAAAGCAGTTTGACAGTCTCGTTTAGATCAGGTCGTTCTGCCAGAATTGCTAAACGATGTCCTTGAGTCATGGTATAGATATGATCCGATTGATCAAGCAGTCGTTCAGTCAGTGGCTGGCTCTCGTGGCCTCGAATATCAATTCCTTCTTCCGCCAGAATCGCAACGCCTTCCGGGCTGGGGGGGGCACCGAGCGCAGCGGCCAGACCGGCAGAGCCAATGATAAAGCCCTGGTCGGCCAATTCGTCTTCCAGGCAGCCAAGTTTGTCTGAGAGTAATTTGCGGAATAGTCCTTCCGCCATCGGACTGCGGCAGGTGTTGCCTGTGCAGACAAACATGTAAATTTCACTCGATAATCTTTTCAGGGTGGTTTCAGTAACAACACCTGGTTCTTGGATCTGCCAGTTGTTATCGGATATAGAGACAATGGTAGATTGATCACCAAAACGAGAGGGGCCATCATCAATGATCAAAGCAACTTGTCCATTAAAATCAGCCATTATGGAATCGGCAGTCTGATATTTTGATTGTTCGTTTAATAAGACCAGCGGTGCCGGAGAGAGCCGCATGGTCTGGAAAATAATTTCATGGGCAGGAGCCCGTAAACGTACATGGGCGCCTGGACTGATTTGTGCCTGAATCTCTCCGGGGATATGCGAGAATAAGCTGTTACTTCCTGGACGATTCATTTGCAGAATCACAGGACCAGGCCAGCAACGTTTAGCCAGTTTTCGGCCTATGGGAGACATATCTGGCAAATAATCGAGTCCTTCGTCAAATCCCTTCACACAGATCACAAGTGGTTCATCTGTATTTGAAAGTAATCTAAGTTTCTTCATCGCTGAGGAATTAAGGGACTGGCCCGCGATGACATAAGCTGTCGCCGTTGGAAAAGCGACTAATTCCCCGTTCGCCAGATGTTGAACAGCAAGATGTATCACATCACGGGGGTCGTCAGATTGTTTTAGATTGATCCGTTCGGTCATGGACAATTTAAGCCTTAATTTCCTTACAGAAATTTTTTTCTAACGCAACTCAAGGGTTAAAAATGTCAAGATTTTCAGGCCCATCACGAATCACGATCAATATATATAGCTGCTTAGATATTATTGATTTGAATGTACCGATATCTCATTGATCATAACCGTTCAAATTGCATTGATCAAGCTGCTGGAATATTTGACATTCATAAGTTATTATCCTTGGAACGTTTATGACACTTATAAGAAGAATGTTCTTTCGTGATTTTTAAGAATGTTGGAAATCATAGCGAATTCTCATTACTTGACAGTTAAGATGCTTACCATTTGATTCCAGAAGCAATTTTCATCATCAAAATTCCTAACTAAATTTTATAAGTACAGTGAAATATGACTCCATTAAGTTCTCCTCAAAAAACTGGTAAAAAACGGATACGCTTAAAAAAATCATTGAAATCACTGATAGAATTTCGCGGTGGAAATCAAGTTGATCAAGGTCAGTTTCAATCTACGACGCGAAAACTCTATGATGGCCCTGCAGGAGCGGTTCTTTATCTAGCGAGTAAACTATCACTGCATGACCCGCTTGTTGGTCGAATTATCAAAACTCGCCGTTTTGATGTCACAGAGTTTCGCAGCATATTGGATATCGGTTCTGGAGCAGGGCAGATTCTGGGGCATCTACTTCGTGAAACACATCCGGAAGCAAGGCTGGTAGCCTGCGATTTATCACATCAGATGTTAAAACGTGCCAGAAATCGGATGGATAGCCAGCGTCCCAACTATCTTTCAGCTGACCTCACGAATCTACCTTTTCTGGATGAATCGTTTGATTGTGTTACCTGTGGCTGGGTATTGGAGTACGTAACAGATCCAAGGCATGGGTTATCAGAGATTTATCGTGTGTTGCAGCCGGGGGGAAGTCTGTTTCTGTTAGCAACCGAGGACAAATTCTCCGGGATGTTAAACAGCCGCACCTGGAAATGTCGTACTTATAACCGTGTCGAACTGGAACAAGCGTTTGAGGATTCGGGGTTGCCTTGGAAAGAACAACTCTGGTTCACACCAATTCATCAGTTTTTGAAGCTGGGAGGGATCATTGTTGAAGCTACCAAGCCAACAGAACCAGCGACGACTTCCATTCAATCTTCATAACGAATTTGACTCCAGTCTTTCGCCAACTGGCAAAGAATCTCTAAGGTTTGAGGATTGGCACTGCAGGCCGTAATCCCTGGCAAACGCAACATGTCAGCTCGATCGTCCAGCCAATGTTCATGGAAATTCACGGAAACTCCATTGTGTACCCAGACGGCATCGCCACCGAGAATCCGCGCAATGTGTAATGAGACCGGAAAATCGTAAACGTTGGGCGTATGGATCAAGGAACCTCCAAATTCTCCCGTCGCTAGATGGTCATAAATACTGCCCGGCATTTCTTCTGGAGGAACTCCTTTTAGCCCCGCTTCGGTCACGAGTTGGGCATTCGAAGTATCTTTGTCTTGAAAGCCGATCAGGTATATTCGATTTGAGTCTGGTCTTGACTGCGAATCGATGGTCGGCATGGCATCCAGAACCTCACGCGCCGGACGGTTCAAATCATCGGGGCCACACACCACCCGTTGATGAACGGCTTCAACCCATGTTCCCTGATCGCCAGTTTCCGGGACATAGACCAGTGAGTAGTGGACGGTTTCACTATCTCGTAGATGGATCATTACACAATAACCGTCAGCTGTTTTATCGCGATACTGCTTGGTGCCATCTATTGGGTCAATTGAGAGAACGTATGGAGAGTCCTCTGAAAAACGGCTAAGGTCTCCTGTTTTTTCTTCTGCCTCCATTCTGCATTCCAGGAAAATCGGATCGCGGTCACGGAGTGCGGCTACAATCAATTCTTGCAGAGTCAAATCAGCCAGAGTCAATGCATCTGTCAGTGCACTACCCGATGATTTATTTTCAACGGCGATATTGAAGTGCCTTAAACGTTTGGCAATAGCGCCTGACCACCGCAGAATCTCGGGTAAATGAGTTTGTAAAGCAGTTAAGAGTGTGTTTAGTTCCATATGATAGATCTTTTCAGGAGTATTCAAGCATTAACTTTGTGCTGAACCTACATTGTTTCGTTTTTGTTCCAGATATTCAATTACTAGAGACGCGACATCCACTTTTGTTACAGATTGAAAGCCGCGCCAACCAGGAACCGCATTGACTTCCAATACGTAGCATTCATTTGGCGAATGTGATCGATAAAGTAGGTCTACGCCCGCAAATTCGGCATGTGTTAATTCCGCGGCGCGAACCGCTAGTTCTGCCTCGTAGTCGTTAGGAAGGTAGGGTTCAGCATGTGCTTGCCGTGAAAGATTAGTGCGAAAATCATTATTGCTGTGACGGCGGATTGCACCGATTACGTTTCCATTGAGAATCAGAATACGAATATCAAAGCCGGGATGTGAAATGTATTGTTGCAGATATATTACTGCTTGTGTACGTTCCAGAGTGCGGAAGGAACGGTAGGCGAGATCGGGATCACTAATACGAAAGATGCCTCGACCTTCGGAGCCAAACAAGGGTTTGACAACAACATCACCTCCCATTTGTTGAAATTGCTGCATGGCTGCTTCAGATGATTCACAAACAGCCGTCGTGGGCACTGGTAGCTTCGCTGCTGCCAGACGTGATGTGGTCAGATATTTATCAACCGCACACTCAATTGATCGAGGTGAATTGAAGACGGTGACTCCCGAATGTTCCAGGCGTCCTAAAAGATCCATGCGGAAAACGACTTGCTCTAACGAGCCAGGGGGCATCGTGCGAATAATGAGGCAATCAAAGTCGTTCAGCTTTATATGGCTACTTTCCGCCTCATAACTAAAAAAATGCTCCTGTTGCGTTTCCAAAACATGAGAGGCTAAATCACGGAATTCCAGTCGGAAAGATGCATGTCCGCATGCATTGGCAGCATCGCTCAGCTTCTTACAGTACCAGCTTTCCTGATTTCCAAGAAGGGCGATCCGCACAAAAAAATCCACCAAAAAAATGCCAAAAGAGACTCAGAAACCAAAACTGTTTTTCAACAATGCGGTATTTGTTTGGCCAAACTGAAAAACGTTTCCAGTATCGAGATTTTGAAAGGTAATGACTGCTGGGCTGAAAAGGCCGGGATCGATTTCGTAGAAATCGTGGTTTGCTTCTTTGAAGACTTCGAGAAACGGTTTTCCAAAACAGGCAGCCGAACTGGAGGGAATCGAAGGGCCAATTTCCTGGAGAGACTCATCGTCGCCTGTAACCCAGAGTGTCACCGAACTTCCATAGAGAATCGCGTCGTTTGTACGTCCAATGCCCGACAGATGATCTTTCGCAACAGGGGCCAGAGGAGCTGTACCATAAGCTGCCTGAATACGATGGACGTCGAACTCGCATTCAAATAGTTTATGCAGGGCGGTTTCAACCGAGCGGGAAATGACCTGGATATTGCCTGCGATACTCGATGTGGGAGCCACGAGCAGAGTAATATTTTCAGGATTAATGCCTGTTGCTTCTGAGATCATTTCGACTACGTTCACGCTGGGAAGCGTATTTGCTTCTAGAATACCTATCGTTTTGGCAGGTGACTCACCAAACGCCAGTATTCGATATAAGTCTTCTTTTTCAGCAGCTGCCCTCATTGGACCAGACCCCATTGCAAAAAAATCATCGACATCAATTTTCCAGCCCGCGTACTGACTGAGCAGACAGGATTCGACGGCGTGGTCAGTTTGTACCTGCAAATAGGGTAGCGATTGTCCTTCCAGTGTGCCCGGAACGAGTTGTACATCTCCGAGATCGGACATGCAGATTCTGGCGAGTAATAAACCGGCTTGAATGCCAGCGGGAGTTTCAATTCCACAATCAACGACGCTGGCACCATTCTCCAGTGTATGTGGAATGACTTTCAGCTCACCGGCTTTTGCCAGCAGGTATTCTGTCAGTCGGCAGGCGCGTTCGTTTAAAACTCCACTCATAACGTTTTTTTTCAATCCAGCAAGTAAAATTAAGAGAACAGATATTTGGGGAATGTCACAGACAACCAACTTCTTCCATGATGCCTTTGGTTCGTTCAATCAGTTCAGGAGTGCAGACTGGGAACGGATGAAACAGTGTGTCGTGTTCAATTACCCCGCGCAACCTCAGGGCTGTTTTCATGGCGCCAATCACATATCCCACTTTGATGGTTCCATCCGGACAGACAAACACTTCAAACAATCGGACGATGGCTTCCTGTTGTCTAACGGCTTCCTGATGATTTTCCGCTGCCGCTGCTTCATAAAGTTGTACAAATAATTCCGGGCCTACATTAGCCAGCCCCGGAACTGTTCCATCAGCACCAGCCAGAACAACGGCGTGTACCAGCATTTCGGCTCCCGTAAATAGTTTCATTCCCGGAGGTTTACTAGCGACCAGACGGTGAAAGCTGACGGCATCGCCGCTTGAGTCTTTGACTCCGATGATGGTGCCTTCTTTTCCCAAGGTCATCAGAGTTTCCAGCTCTATTTTGACTTTGGTCATCACGGGAATGTCGTAAGCAAAAATCGGAATGTCAACAGATTCTCTAATGGTACGATAATGCACCAGCATGTCAGCTTGACTGGCTGGATAGTAAAAGGGAGGGCAAACGACGATTGCATCTGCACCCTGAGATTTGGCAACTTTCGCTTGGTCAATAATTTGCTCAGTTCCTGGTGCAATCACACCTGCTAAGAGAGGGACGCTGCCGTCAATGACTTTGACTGCGATTTCTGTTGCTTGCTCCCGGTCCGTCTCTCCTAGCAATGGCCCTTCCCCCGACGTACCAAATAGAAATAGCCCATGCACACCCTGTTTCAACATAAATCGGTAAACTGATTCTGCCGAAGCAGCATCAAGCCTGCGATCTGGTGTCAACGGAGTGACTACGGGAGGGAGAACACCTTTTAGTTGTTCTGAAAGGTTAATTGCCATTTATAAAGTACCAGAATCTGTGTTCAGATAAGGGGTAATCTACGGTCATTCAATCGATTGAGCAACTTTAGACTGAGTCTTATTTTATACCAAACTGGTTTACAGGATGCGATGTTCCGAGGGATCCAACTATCGGAATCGGACAGGCTTGGCTTGTTTGAGGTAAATCATGGTCTAATCATGACATTTGGAGCGATTTTGCAGAATCTATGAATTCAGTAGGATTCAAAGGTTGAGGAAAATCGATAAAAGTGAGTGGCAAATTTCGTCTTTCAAGGATTTCCCATGGGGAACTGGGGAAAATACTGGAGGAGCCTGTCACCAGCCGGATATAATTTAATATATGAGCAACCGACAAAAAACAATTTGTTTAGAGCATCAATGTGTGGAAGATCAGGCGACGCCAGTGGGAATGGTTTGTCCTCATTGTAAACATCGATTCTATACAAACCCACCGCAAGGTAATGTCATGAGTTTCTGGGAAAGTCAGCCTGTGGCTTATAGTTTGAAACAAGAGCCTTGTTTTGCTTATTCATTAATGTGGGAAAACTATCGCATTCGCTCTGTGCATCTGCCACAGAATGATTTGGTTGCTGAAGAGTCATCCCAAATGGAATCACATTCTTAAGTCAGCAGGCTTCGAAAATCTAAGAGACTGCCAGTGTCGCCTCTTTCACGTCAGAAACGAACATACAGCCGGGACTGTGTGTGATTGCAAATTCTGGCTTTGCCTGCATCAACACAGCTTGAGGTGTTACTCCACAGGCCCAGAACAAGGGCAGTTCATCTGATTCTACTGGTATAGAGTCACCAAAATCGGGTTGATTGAGGTTCGCAATTCCAATCTGTACCGGGAATCCCATATGTACGGGAGCTCCATGTACTGCAGGAAAACGACTGGTGATTTGAACCGCGCGAATGGCATCGGCGGGCTTAAAGGGGCGCATTGAAACGACGAGCGGCCCAGAAAACATACCGGCAGATTCACAATTGATTGAGGTGCGGTACATGGGCACATTCACACCGAGATCTAAATGTCTGACGGATAGCCCTGCTTTGACTAACGCTGATTCAAACGTAAAAGAACAACCAATTAGAAATGAGACCAGATCCTCCTGCCAGAGATGACTAATTTCAGTAGGTTCTTCTACCAGTTCCCCGTGCTTCCAGACTCGGTAGCGAGGGAGGTCAGTCCGCAGGTCACTACTTTCAGCTAGTTTGTGGGGACAAGGATCACCGGCTTCGGTCACTTCCAGCAATGGACAAGGCTTTGGATTTCGTTCACAGAACTCTCGAAAGTCAATGGCATCCTGCTCACGAAGAATCACTAAATTTGCCTGAGCAAAGCCAGGAGCCAGTCCCGAAGTCTGCGCGGTGAATCCACCACTCCGACAGACCTGTCGAACTTGTGTACCTGTCTGTAGTGCGGAACGATCTACATTCATAGCGACTACTTTTCAGAAACGACGACTTCAGATCCCGTGATTTGCACATCTTCATGAGGGCGATCACTATGATCAGTTTCGACGCTCCCGATTTCCAACACGACGGCTTCACTTTCCGCATCACAGGTTTTACCGAACACCGTGTATTGATTATCCAGGTGAGGGACACGCCCCAGACAAATGAAAAATTGAGAACCGGCTGAATTAGGATCATTCGTACGTGCCATCGACAACACTCCCGTTTCATGGGGAAGATTGTTGAATTCCGCATCAATCGTATATCCCGGTCCGCCTGTACCAGTTCCTTGAGGGCATCCGACTTGAACCACAAAATCAGGAATCACACGATGGAATATAATTCCATCATAAAACCCAATCTTGGTGAGACCGATAATATTACGGCAATGTCCTGGTGCAACGTCGGGGTAAAGATCCATGCGGATCTTTCCCTTGCTGGTTTCAAAGACGATCTGATAGTTGAATTTATCAAAATCAACATCGGCCAAGGCAGCATCAACTTCTTCTCGACGGTTTTCGGACACGGTACTTTCCTTTTTTGTATTATTTATAAACGGTCAGTAATGTTCTTTTGAATGAAAATCTCTCTATGCGACACCTTACAGGCTCGCTATCAAAATCACAAAGCTAATCATGGTAATAATATATTGAACGCAATAATTAACGCCTAAACTTCTGGCAATCTCTAAATTCAGGCAACAAGTATTTGGAAACTAAAACGTATTGAATGAGATTACAAACGGACTGCGAACTCTTCTGAGTTCAGCGGCAGAATTCCATTTTTATGCTTGTGTTCCAAATCCACCACCACCAGGAGTTTTAATAGTTAACAGGTCACCGGCTTCAACTGACAGAGAAAACTTACCGCCTAGCGATTGCTCGTTTGTTTCGTTAGCTTTTTGCAGCAGGTTTTCTCCGATCTGGCCTGGTGTACCGCCTTCCAGACCGAAGGGGGCGTAATCTCCGCGGCGTTCAGAGATCAATGATATTTTTAAAGGCTTCAGAAATTCAATACGACGGATAATCCCATTGCCTCCTGGATGCCGTCCCGCTCCTCCCGAATTTTTGCGAATGGAAAATTCATGCAATCGCACCGGATAGCGACGTTCAATGATTTCGGCGTCAGTGAGTCGTGTATTCGTCATATGTGTATGGACGGCGTCCGCGCCAACTCCTTCGGCAGTGGCACCACTGCCTCCGCAGATCGTTTCATAATAGCCAAATTTCTCGTCGCCGAACGTTAAATTGTTCATCGTACCCTGGCTGGCGGCTGCTTTGTTCAAGGCGCCAAGTAGTGTATCGACGGTTCGTTGTGAGGTTTCTACATTGCCACCCACCATTGCTGCGCATTTTGCAGGCGTTTCCCGTTCGGGAGGATTCAAAAAACATTCTGGCAATATGATCTTAATTGGTGCTAAGACACCACTGTTGAGAGGAATGTCTTCCTGGATCAAACAGCGAAAGACATATAAAACTGCGGCATTCACAATGGCACGATTGGCGTTCAGGTTTGTTTCGAGTACTGGTCCTGTTCCTGTAAAATCGACCACTGCTGATGTCCCTTTAATCGTAATTTGTACGGATAAGGGAGCACCGTGATCCAGGTGATCGGTAAACGAATAGAGGCCATCTTCTATTTGTGCGAGGGCCAGTTGCATCTTTTCCGTCGCCGCGCGCTGGATGTGCTGCATATAAGCTTGCACAACCGGTATGGAATAGCGAAGAACCAGATCATTCAGCAAGGTCACACCACAATTGTTGGCTGCGACTTGTGCAGAGATATCAGCCAGATTGTCATCGACAGAACGAGACGGGTATTCGCCTGTCAGCAGTAAGGATCTCAGATCCTCTTCACGTGAAATTCCTCGGTCAACCAGCTTAAAATTCCGAATCAGAATACCTTCATCGGCGAGTGTTTTCGAAAACGGTGGCATACTGCCCGGCACGATCCCACCGATTTCCGCATGATGTGCGCGACTGGCCGTAAAGAACAGTAATTTCTTTGAATTCGGATCGTGGACGGGAGTAATTACAGTGACATCTGGTAGATGCGAACCACCTCGATACGGATCATTGGTAACATACACATCTCCAGTGGCTAAATTGGGGTTATCAGCAATGATTCGTTTGACTGTTTCGCTCATTGCTCCCAGGTGCACGGGGATATGAGGGGCATTCACGACCAGGTCGCCGTTGGCTGAAAAGACGGCACAACTAAAGTCGAGCCGCTCTTTTACGTTCGTCGAAATGGATGTCTTCTGTAGTGTAATTCCCATTTGCTCGGCGATAGAGGCAAATAGATTATTAAAAATTTCCAGCATCACCGGGTCGGCTTCGGTACTAATCGTTTCATGAGCCGCTGAGTTTTTGATCGTTTCGTGAATCAGCGTTTCGCCACGTGACAATATTTCGGCTTCGAAACCGGGGTCAATAATGACTGTCGAAATCGCTTCACAGATAATCGCGGGACCAGCGATCTGATCGCCAGGACATAGTTCATCCCGCAGATAAACGCCTGTTTTGTGTGTCTTTCCCTGAAAATGAGTTTCCACTGTTTTCAGTGGATCGGGAACTCGTGAAATGACTTGAGAGGCAGGCAGGTTTGGTTCCTCCATCCGACCGACAACTTCTGTCCGCAGCGCGGTCACTTCAACAGCGCGCCCTTCATGTTTATATCCATAAAGGCGCTGGTGTTCTTGCTCAAAACAAGCGGGTTCATCTTGGCCTGCTACACAGAGAATTTGGATTGTCGCATCAGTACCCAGATAGCGCATTTCGAGCGAATGCTGTGGCTCTTCAATTCGCTCGTCTGGGACTCCTTCTGTACGGACTTCTTCTTTTACTTTTTGGTCAAGTTCCTGAAATCGGATTCCTAATTCCTGTTGTAGTTCTGCGGACCAGGGTTTAAGAACAGATTGTTGACCGAAACGTCGCACATCAGCCTGGCCGATGCCAAATGCACTCAGAATTCCTGAATAGGGATGAATTAATAATTCTCGAATTCCCAGAGCGCGGGCAATCGCACATGCGTGTTGTGAGCCGGCGCCACCGAAACTGACAAGCACATAGTCAGCCGGATCATAGCCGCGCGCGACTGAGATATTGCGAATGGCACGGACCATATTCGCGTTGGCAATCTGAAGAAATCCTTCTGCCAGTTCATGAGGAGTGTACGTTTTCCCCATTGGTGAAGACGCAATTTCCTGGCAAAGTTGAGTCAATCTCTGTTCAACTGCAGTCCGATCCAGTGCGAACGGGAACTGGCCGGGAATAATTTTGCCGAGATAGAGATTCAGGTCTGTTACGGTCAAGGGGCCGCCTCGTCCGTAGCAGGCGGGTCCGGGATTGGCTCCCGCACTGGCAGGTCCGACATGTAGCTTGATACCATCAAAGCCACAAATACTGCCGCCACCGGCTGCTACCGTTTCGATGCTAAGCATCGGCGCGACTATTCGTACACCCGCTTTTTGCGTTTCAAATTCGCGTTCGTACTCACCATCGAAGCGAGAGACATCGGTACTCGTACCACCCATATCAAAACCGATGGATTTTGGAAAACCCGCTTGCTCTGCGACGCACGAATAACCAATTACCCCTCCAGCCGGACCGGACAAGATACTGTCTTTACCGACAAAGTGAGTCGCGTCAACCAGACCACCGGCTGAAGTCATCAGCTTCAGATCACAATTTTTTAGAGGCGTACGGAGTTTACTGATATAGTCTTTCAGGATCGGGTTCAGATACGCGTCCATCACTGTCGTATCGCCACGGGAAACAATTTTGATAAGCGGTGAGAGGCGACTTGAAACACTGATTTCGTCAAATCCGACCTCTTCTGCAATTCGGGCCACCAGTTCTTCGTGTTTCGGGTTCGCAAACGAGTGCAGCAGGCAAATTGCCAGTGATTCGACTCCTGTTGATTTTAAAGTTTGAAGCTGTTGCAGAATTGTTTTCGGATCAGGTGCACAGAGCACAGTCCCTTCCGCAGTGATGCGCTCATCAATTTCAACAGTTGTTTCGAACAAGGGTTCTGGTTTTTGTATGACCAGATCGAACAAACGGGGACGATCCTGATTACCAATCAACAGGACATCGGCGAATCCTCTGGTTGTGATAAAAGCAGTACGGGCTCCATTGCGGGTGAGCAGGGCATTCGTACCTCTGGTTGTTCCGAGTTTAACACTGATGTGAGGGATCGTGTCTGTTTTTTTTAAACCAAGAATCCATCGAATTGCCAATATGGGGGCTTCTTCTCCTGAACTCAACTCGTAGCTGGTAGATTCTTTGACCGTGGCGGGTAGGGTAGGTTCGAAGTTTAAAATACCATTTACGGAGTCAAAGTTCGTCACTTGTGCCGAATGCAGGGATTGTCCCTCTTCATTCAGAAATTCGATTTGATACTCTTGCCAGAACTCTGCCGGGGCATCGCAGCGGGAAGAATCAACAATGGTGGTGGGATTAGAGATTTTCTGAACTCGACCTTTGGTAATACCCGAACTAAGTGTCTTAAAGGGAATGAAATCATTTTCTGGAGACCGCGCGATACAGTCGGTAAACGTCCCTCCCACATCGATCCAGAATTCCCATTTTTTAGGTTTATTTTCGGCTTTTAAATCATTCATTTCATTAAATATTTCGTAAGCTTTCACATGAATTTGATAGAATTCATTGACCGGTTTGACATAAACTTACGTATGAAATAACACAACCATTGCGTAGGCACAATCAAGTAATCAGCATCTGCGGCCTCTGAACCAGTTTCAGTTAACCTGGGAAAAACGAAAAGGAGATTGTTGCTACTTGAATTATGTGCACTGTGATCTATAATTATCGTGCCTGTGAGTGATCTCTTCAGATTGATCTGCAGGCTCAATGAAATATAATACCTTTGCTCAATCCATATGCACTTGGAATATCCTTACTCACTCAATTGGAGAACACTGTCAATGAATAACTATAGTCCTGATTATTACGAACAGGATACAACGGCTGGCGGAGGTGTTTTTGCCATTGACGCAATTGCCTCCGAGCGAGCCGCTTTTATTCGCAAAACGTACATGCACCTGGCTGGTGCGATCATGGCCTTCATGGGGTTGGAATTTATCCTGTTTAGCAGCGATACTTTAGTAAATGGGATGATGAATGCCATCGGTGGTAACTGGTGGCTGGTATTGATCGCCTTCATGGGCGCGAGTTGGGTTGCCAGTTCTATGGCATCAAGTGCGAAATCTCTCGCAACACAATATGCCGGTTTGGGAATTTATATTGTCGCCGAAGCCCTGATCTTTGTGCCTATCCTTTACATTGCAACTCGATTAGCTGATCCGACAGTCATACCTATTGCTGCGGTTATCACTCTTTGCATTTTTGGAGGGCTGACTGCCTATGTGTTTGTCACAGGGGCAGATTTTTCTTTCATGGGTGGTTTTCTAACCATCGCCATGTTTGGAGCCATTGGTATAGCCATTGGTGCTTCTATTTTTGGATTCTCACTGGGGCTCTGGTTTGCCGCTGCGATGATTATCCTGATGAGTGGCTTCATATTGTATGATACTTCGAACGTGTTACATCATTACTCAACCGACCAGTACGTATCTGCTTCGTTAGCTCTGTTTGCTGCGATTGCTACACTATTCTGGTATGTCTTGCGAATTGTCATGATGTTCTCATCAAACGACTAAGCGAGTCTCTACCTCAAGCAGACTTAGTTTGAATGACCAATTACAAGCACAGGTGAAGATGACTTCACCTGTGCTTTTTTTTATAGATGTTGTTTGATGTGGGATCATTTCAATTGAGCTTGGGAACTTGATATTCGTTCGACTTTCCGGCAGCGATAATTTACTTTGCTACGAATGAGGTGGAGTCCCGGTAGCCCTTTAATTCGCTGTTTCAGTAGATTTTTTTGACTTCAGTTTACCATTGAGATCTCCAAAAACACCTTGGCCCCAGTTGATTGAAGTTCCATGAAAAATATTGGGGTTGTTGACTTTAAACTCCGTTTGTGCGATTTTTTTACTATCCTGGCGAATGATGAGTCGATTCTTTTCAACGACGAATTCAATTTTGATGGGGCGATTTTTCCATTTGATCTGTGTTGCTAAATTTCCAGACATGTGAAGTTCAACTACAGATCCGTATTCACGCCGTTGGGCATCAGTCAGAAATTTATATTTGTCAAACCATTGGTAAGTACCCTTCGTTGATGTCGAGAGCATTAACGCGTTGCCCAATGGAACCATGCCGGTGACACGTTGTCCCCAATGATTGGCTACCAACCCAAATTTTTTGGCTTCGGCTTCGTAGGGATGCGTTGTTTTGTCGGTGAGTTCCGGATGAGAAAACAGTCTGCCCATTGAGTGCCACTTTTCATCATCAAGATTATATCGCCAGATTTCGGCCCACGGCCAGACCCCCACGATCAGATCACCCCGATAGATGGCCATGGTCTGAGCTTCTCGTGCAGATGAAGAGACTCCTGGTAATTTTGGTGGCCATCCTTTTAAGCGCTTTAGTTCTTGACCACGATATTCAAAAAGTTCACCGGTGGGATATTGCGCCATCAGTAATCGGTCATGATAATTCAGCATCGAATAAACTTGAAAACTCACTCCTTTTTGTGCCTCAGCCAAAGTCTTCCATCGTGAATCACTAAAAACATAGACGCCACCATAGTTCGAAACTGTAAGGACTTCATCCCGGTATTGCCCCCAGGCGAAGGGTGTGGCACCTACATATTTTGCATCCATGATAGTGGCTTGCTTTAAATCGATCGGCTCTTTTGAATCGCTGGTCCACGGGCAGGCATAAATTTTTGTGAAACCTTTCTTCTCGTTTCGATCGGTGTGATAGAAAAATAACCGTCCCAGCGCATAATAAAAATTATAATACCTCCCCTTTTCAGGTGGGGTCAGAATCACGCGATCATTGAATGCGACCTTTCCGGAAGTAAAAGTAAGGATTCCATTTCCCAAGCGCATGATTCCATCACCAGAAAGAACGCGTCCTGTTTGAGGAATTGGTGCGTCAGACCATGTTTGAGTCTCTGGGTTCCACAAGCGAACTAAGTTATTTCGGACGCTGCTCCAGGCCTGAAGTTTTTGATCCAGGTCAAGTAAATAGATTCCACAGTCTAAATCAGGATGTGATAACCGCTTGACAGAAAAGTTTCTGGCATTGTGTTCCGGACGAACGAAGAACTGTAAAGTATGCCTGTCACTGCGAAACCGTGTGTTATAGACATCAAGGAATCCAGCCCCTGCAATCACCTGGTTTTTTTTATTGCGAACTTCAAATAACGTCCCGAAGCTCTGACCAACATCTTTACCTAGATCAACTTTAACGGAAAATTTTGCAATTGGTTCCTCAGCAATCGCATCAAAAGTATTTGTTAGAATCAAAAGAAACACAGTTGGTTTCATAAGTTTGATTACTCTTGAAAAAACCATAATTAATCCCCTTGAAGTGACTCTGAAGTAGTTTCACATGATTGAACTTGGTAGTAATCCAGATTCTCAGTAGTAACAGGCTGAAATGAATTCATTTTGGATCGTAACATTTAGAGTTCTAGAGCGTCAAGTGACTCCGTGTAGCATTTTGATGAGAGAAATACGTATTCAGGCTTGTGTTTAGGCTCTGTGGGTGTGGTAAAATAAATTCATATTTCTGTTTCGATCTGAATTTATGAATACTTTCGAGTCATGTTCAGATCAGAGACTTTTTGGCGTTTATCGTCGACTAATCAGTATTTTAGTCCATGGTGCAGTGGTTTATTAACCAGTGTAGAGTCCACTTACATACTCACCATATCCGTTATATAGCTTTGTATCGTAGCGTTTTTCAGTTCCCAGCATCCACTCAGTACGCTGGCTCCACCGAGGATGAGGAACATCAGGATTGACGTTAGCCACGAACCCGTATTCGTCGGGGTTGACGCTATTCCAAAAAGTAACTGGTTGTTCGGAGGTGAGCTTGATTTTGACAATGGATTTACCGGACTTGAACCCATATTTCCAGGGAACAACCAGACGAATGGGGGCACCATTCTGCTTGAGTAGTGGTTTACCATACAGGCCGGTTGCAATAAACGTAAGCTCGTTCATGGCCTCAGCCATACTCAAGCCTTCAGTATAAGGCCAAGGCCAGTATGCAGTACCATTTGCTTTCATATAGGGCGCTTCGTTCGGTTTGTTGAAGGTCTCGAACGCCACAAATTTTGCGGTTGGCTTGGGTTCTACAAGTTTCAATAAGTGGGAAAGAGCGAATCCAGTCCAGGGAACGCACATGGCCCATGTTTCAACACAGCGATGACGATAGGCACGCTCTTCAAATTTCATTTCCTTATAAAAATCATCCATATCAAATGTGCGAGGTTTTTCACATTCTCCCTCTACACTGACTGACCAGGGAGTAGTTATGAAATTCTCAACGTACTTCCAGGCTTCTTTGGTAGTCGGACCTGTGAATTCATAAAAGTTGGTGAATTCTTCTGCCTCTTTGGGGACCGTCTCCGGGCGACCATACTTAAAAGTGGGGTTGTGAGGGGCTGGATAGATCGATTGAAATGCCTCAGGCAGTGGAGCAACGGCACCCGCTTTCTCAATTTCCTCCTCAGTCGCTTGTTGACAACCTGAAAGAAGATCTGAAAAACCAGCGATTCCTACACCATAGCCCATCATTTTCAGAAACTCCCGCCGATGTGCTTTACGATTCTGAAATACCGTTTCAGGTGTATGTTCACTCTCGGAGACGTTCCAGATTTTGCGGATCTGATAGTTCATCAGTGATTCCTTTAATTTGTCATCATAACACGGGATATTGAAAGAGTGGCTGACTCTTAGTTTATCCTTTTTGGGAGGAATATCCCTGGCGCACCAGTCCTTATAGACGCAACATAAATAGTATAACCGTCAAGATATACGCAAAATAGCTTGTTTCAGGAATTGATTCAATCTTTATATCTTTTCTACTTCGCCACATTGTCGAAGAGAAAGGTTGTTGTTTACGCAAAAAATCTAATCAGTTTTCTTATATTGACATTTGAGGATGGATCTCTCGTCTTTAAGAAACAGGTCCGTCAAGTTAGAAATGTACATTGAGAATAGTTCTATGAAATACGATCTTGTCATTATTGGAAGTGGCCCAGCTGGGCATAAAGCGGCGATTGCCGCATCGAAGCTGGGGAAGCGGGTAGCCATTATTGAACGCAATTTTCGTGGGATGGGGGGAGTCTGTTTGCATAAAGGCACGATCCCTTCAAAAACGATGCGTGAAGCCATTCTGTATCTCACTGGATATCGTCATCGTGATGTTTATAGCAAGCAGTATCGCAAAAAACGCCGCATCACAATGCAGGATCTCCGCTTGAAGCTGGCCAGCGTTGCTGAAAATGAATTGGATGTGATACACGATCAATTAGAGCGAAATGGCGTTGAAGTATTCATAGGTGAGGCCAGATTTGCCAGTCCGCATGACGTGGAAGTAGATTGCGAAACGGGGCGAAAGAAATTGTATGGGGAGTATATTCTGGTGGCGACGGGTACAAAACCTTCTCGTCCTTCACACATTCCTTTTGATGGAAAAACTATCTTTGATTCCGACGAAATACTCGATCTGAAGCAGATTCCCCGCTCAATGATTGTTGTTGGTGGTGGCGTGATTGGGATCGAATATGCGATTATGTTCGCTACATTGGGTGTTGAAGTGACTGTCTTAGATGGCCGAGAACGCTTGCTCGAATTTTGCGATCAAGAAATCATTGACGCGTTGATTCACCATGCCCGATCTTTAGGAATGGTTTTCCGTATGGGAGAAGAGGTTGTAGGGATCGAACGATTCTCCGATAAAATGGCAGCCGTCCAGACAGAAAGTGGAAAGCGTCTCGTAGCTGATTCTGTATTATATACAGTGGGGCGTGTGGGCGATGCCGACGAATTGAATTTCCAGGCAGCCGGGTTGGAACCAGATGAACGTGGTCGACTGTGGTGCAATGAGGAGCATCAGACTTGGGTCCCTCACATCTACGGGGCCGGCGATATTGTCGGTTTTCCTGCTCTTGCCAGTGTTTCGATGGAGCAGGGAAGACGAGTGGTTTGTAATGCGTTTAATGAACCATTTGAGGCCTTTGATATTATGCCTTATGGTTTGTTTACCATTCCCGAAATTTCGATGATTGGGAAAACTGAGCAACAGTTGACCGAAGAACATGTTCCTTACGAAGTGGGGGCAGCCCGCTATCGGGAAATTGCGCGAGGACAAATCTCAGGTGATACAGAAGGGATGTTGAAAATTCTCTTTCACCGCGAAACATTGAGGATTCTTGGCATTCATGCCATCGGAGAGTCTGCGACAGAAATTGTACATATTGGCCAGACTGTGATGTCATTTGGTGGTACGATTGAGTACTTCCGCAATGCAGTCTTTAATTACCCCACTATGGCGGAATGCTATAAAGTAGCCGCCTTTGATGGGCTGGAAAAAATGAGTTTGGATCGTTTATTCGAAGAAGCCAGACTCACGAAAGCGAATGCCGAACAATCCGCCGAGGACAAATCGCAAACTGAACTGGACGAACAGGAAACCATTGAGGTCTAGGCACTCCGTAACCGCTGGAGCGTCTGGTGAAAGTCATCGGGTGCTCCAGCGGTTATTTTCATACATAGATTCGTGATGGGATGAGTGAACTCAATTTGTTCGGCATGCAGTGCTTGTCTCGTAATGAGTTGCCGTTCGGTAGAGAGAGATTCATCGTTTCCATAGAAATCATCGGCGATGATGGGAAATCCTAGATCCGCCAGATGAACGCGAATTTGATGCAATCGACCTGTTTGCGGGAATGCCCGTAGCAACGAATAATGTGGAAAACGCTCTAGCACTTCAAATTTTGTCAAAGCCGATTTTGCACGCAGTGCCTGTGGATGTGTAGACATGCAGACTCCCGCTTGTGTGGGGTGTTCCCCGATGGCAGAACGGTTTTCAAATTGATCCTGTTGAGGGCTGCCTCGTACAATTGCGATATACGATTTTCTGATTTGATTTTTCTGAAACTGAATCGAAAGATTCCGATGTGCCACATGCTCTTTCGCCACGATTAAGATACCACTGGTAAATTGATCAAGGCGGTGCACAATGCCCGGTCTTAACAGGCTACGAATTCCTGTTTGATGATCCAAATAAAATTGGAGTGCGTTGGCAACGGTTCCTGATAAAATCTTACCAGCCGGATGCGCAATGATTCCGGGAGGTTTGTTAATAATGATTAACCAGGCGTCTTCAAACAGGACTTCCAGCGGCAACGGTTCCGGTTCATATGTTTTGTCTGGAGGCTCTACAAGCGCAATGCTGACTTGCTGCCCACAAAACACGCGCTGCAGTGGATGGGCAGGTATCTCATTGACTCTGGCAAAGCCAGCCTGCACCATACGTTGTAAACGATATGTCGAATAATTTCTGAAATGACGACTCAGAAACCGATCAATGCGAGCACCATTCAGGTATTTCTCGACGATCAGATCGACTTCATAGACAGGTTTCATCAAATCACGAATCAGGATTGTGCCAGATCTCGGAGTACTTTATGCAGGATGCCGCCATTCCGGTAGTATTCGACTTCCACCGGTGTATCCACACGACACTGAGCGGTAAACAGAACCTGAGTCCCATCTGCTTTGGTAGCGGTTACGCGAATGGCTTGACCTGGCTTCAGATCGTCATCCAGTTCAATGTCGAATGATTCTGTTCCATCCAGTCCCAGTTCTTCACGGCTTTCGCCATCACGGAATTGCAAAGGCAGCACACCCATTCCGACCAGATTGGATCGGTGAATTCGCTCGAATGAGGTGGCGATGACTGCTTTGATACCCAGCAGGAATGTTCCTTTGGCAGCCCAGTCGCGTGAAGAACCCATTCCATAATCACCACCGGCCAGCACAATTAGAGGTTTACCTGCTTCTTTGTATTTGAGTGACGCTTCGTAAATCGAAGTCTGATCGCCGGTAGGAAGGTAAGTGGTCACACCACCGGTGGTTCCGGGGGCGAGTAAGTTACTGAGACGAATGTTCGCAAACGTTCCGCGTGTCATCACCCGGTCATTGCCACGTCGGCTACCGTAGCTGTTGAAATTTTGGGGAGTGACACCATTTTCCTGAAGATACTTACCAGCGGGTGAGTCGGCTTTGATCGCTCCAGCGGGAGAAATATGATCGGTGGTTACAGAGTCTCCCACAGAAACGAGTACACGCGCTCCCGTGATCGAACTGATGGGAGCAGGAGTGGTTGGCATATCAACAAAGAAAGGTGGTTCCTGCACGTAGGTGCTTTTTTCATCCCATGCAAAAATGTCCCCATCACCGCCATTGATGGCTTGCCATTCAGGAGAACCTTCTGTTGCTTTCCCATACTGTTCTCGGAACATTTCCGGGGTGATCGAAGATTCCATAGCCGCATTGACTTCAGCCTGGGAGGGCCAGAGATCTTTCAGGAAGACATCGTTACCTGCTTGATCTTGTCCCAGAGGATCCGTGCTCAAATCGATATCCGTAGTTCCTGCCAGAGCATAGGCAACGACCAGCGGAGGACTGGCGAGATAGTTTGCACGAACATCGGGGCTAATGCGACCTTCAAAGTTACGGTTCCCAGAAAGCACGGCAGATGCGACGATATCATTCTCGTTGATGGCCTTGGAAATTGGCTGAGGAAGTGGCCCACTGTTTCCAATGCAGGTTGTACAACCATAGCCAACTAGATTAAACCCAAGTTGATCGAGGTAGGGGGTGAGTCCCGATTTTTCCAGGTAATCTGTAACGACGCGGCTTCCAGGAGCCAAACTGGTTTTGACCCAGGGTTTTCGTGTAAGGCCTTTTTCAGCAGCTTTCTTTGCCAACAATCCAGCACCAATCATCACTGAAGGATTACTGGTATTCGTACAACTGGTAATAGCGGCGATCACAACCGACCCATCTTCGAGATTGAAATTCTGGTTATCATATTCGACAGCCACACTCGTTTCCGAAGGATCAGATTTGCCGAATGTTTCGCCCAGATCTCTGTGCCACTGTGATTTCATTTCGGTCAAGGCGATGCGGTCCTGTGGACGTTTCGGTCCGGCGAGAGACACTTCAACGGTGGAAAGATCCAATTGTAAGCCACTTGTGAAACGTGGTTCGGGCGAACTGTCAGTTCGGAACAGACCTTGTGCTTTGTAATAGCGATCTACCAGATCGACTTCGGCCTCAGTTCGACCGGTACGACGCATGTAATTCAGTGTTTCATCATCTACGGGAAAGAAGCCGATTGTGGCACCGTATTCCGGTGCCATGTTGGCAATGGTAGCGCGGTCGGCCAGACTCATGTTTGATAATCCAGGACCGTAAAATTCAACAAACTTGCCTACAACACCGTGCTCGCGCAACATCTGTACGATTCTGAGTACCAGGTCAGTGGCGGTGGCTCCTTCTGGAAGTCCACCTGTGAGTTTGAAGCCGACAACTTCTGGTGTCAGCATATAAATGGGTTGGCCAAGCATTACTGCTTCAGCTTCAATGCCACCAACTCCCCAACCAACAACTCCCAGGCCGTTGATCATTGTCGTATGGCTGTCGGTACCGACCAGACTGTCGGGATAGGCAACTCCGTCTTTAGTGAGTACTACTTTGGCCAGATATTCCAGGTTAACTTGATGCACAATTCCGGTTGCAGGAGGCACGACACTGAAGTTGTTCAATGCCTGTTGCCCCCAACGGAGAAACTGATAGCGTTCCTGATTGCGTTCGAATTCTTTTTCCACATTGTGTTGCAGTGAGAACCGGGTCGCAAACTCATCGACTTGAACCGAGTGGTCGATCACCAGGTCGCATGGCACAAGTGGATTGATTTTTTGAGGATCACCGCCGAGCCGTACCATGGCGCTTCTAAGAGCGGCCAGATCGACGACAGCGGGAACACCTGTGAAATCTTGTAATACGACACGACCAGGCTTAAATGGAATTTCTACTGGGTTCGGCGATTCAGCACTCCAGTTGGCCAGATTATTGACATCGGCTTCATTGACAACGAATCCATCCACATTTCGCAGGCACGATTCAAGTAAGACACGAATCGAATACGGAAGAGTTTCAATTTCACCAATGCCATCATCAATCAGTTTCTGCAGGCGGAAGTAACTCAGTTCTCCGTCTGCTGTTTTTAATTGACTTTCCGCGCCAAAAGGATTTCCGGAAGCCATTAATCATCTCCTCAGTACTACATTTAAATTGATTTATGAACGGTTTCAGGTCACTTTAGGGGACCTATGTTTAGATTAATCTGTTGTATGCCTTGGACATGCTGCATTCTAGGAAGTCGTATCCCGATCGACAAACGGCAGGACTGCCAAAAACATAAAACATCTGTAGAAGCTGGTGGATCACGCTGAAGTTTTGGAACAAAAACTCTATTCTAACGAGGGCAAGGTTTATTTTCCATCGCGGATCTTTTTCACTTGTCGTTGCACACTTTCGACGATTTTATCTTCGATTTCTTCAGACCAGCGATGTGAAGGCATTCCATAAACGGCCATGGAGGTGTTGCCTTCGTAACCTCCTTCTTTCAGGACCCTCAGTGAGGGCGTGTATGCCATCACATCATTCGCATAACCCGTTACCCAGGTGTCGGGACCATATTCTTTTTTCATGGCGAGTGCGTAGTCAATTACGACTTCACCACCGATGGCAATCCAGAGCTGTTTCTTGCCGAGTCTCCAGACTTCAACAGGAAATGGATACGACTTGATAAACGGTTTTCCGGAGTTAAGTTGTTTGAGTAACCTTGAACCCCAGCGGGTTCTGTAGGAACTCGGGCTACCAGAGGCAATTTTTTCTAACTCTGATTTGGTAAGATGAGCTCCTAATTTGATGTCGATAATCTCAATCTCGGTTTTCAATTCGGGATCCAGTTCAACCATTGGAAGACGAACAACATCTGCCACTGCATGAGCCAATCGTGAACCATAAGACTGTGCCAGATCCACAGTTCTGCGAGGAAGCGGGTTCTGGTCTGCGCCACAACCCATATAGAACATTGCGGTCACTCCCGGAAACATGGCTTCCAGATCGTATTGAGCGAATCCGGCATAGTCGCCGCACCATTTCTGAAAACTCAATGTGGTATTGTGGCAGGCATAGCCAAAGACGATAGTTTTCAGTTTCCCAGCTTTGTCTTTCACAGCTAAAATGGGAACGGAATGGTCAATTGGACCCTTTAATTCATTAGCCAATCTAAGTTTGGGGACTTCTGCTTCTTTATTTGTGCGACGGTTGACTGCAAAACTCGTAAATCCTTCGCCTGAATAAAGTGAGGCAGGTTCAAGTTTCTTAATGGCGGTTCCCACCGCAGTGACCAGTTTTTGTTCCAGTTTGTCGGAATACTCATTAATGTCTTTGAGATGATTTGCATTCAGGGGATAGATATCATGCAGTGCCCCTCGCAAAACAGGACCGCAGTGAGTGTGAGAGCTATTGAGCATAATCTGATTGCGGTCGAGATCGAATTTCTCTTTGAGTGCCGCACAGACATTGTTATAGATTGATTGCGGAATTCCCAATGTGTCTGTTGAGACAATCACGCCACGATGGCCATTACTGGCTTCAATCACTAAGACTTTGAGCCAGAGGTCGTGTAATTTACCTTCGGCAGGCGCTGTACGACCACCGTATCCGGCCATCCAGAGGTCTTTTTCAGGAGTGATCACGACACTGGCTGATCCCGCTTTCCAGGTCACATCTTCAGCAAATGTATAACTCGAGTATGACAATTGGGTAATCATCATCAGACCGAGTAGCAAACCAGACCGATAATACGTTAGATATTTCATGGAGAAGCCCCTCACTTTTGAGCAAATGGCAGTAAAACTAAATCTTCTTAAAAAACTACATCATTTTAGGGTAAAGAGCTCGAGCGGACATATCAAGTGTTTGGGATGTGTTCTCTTATGTTTAAAGAAGTTAATGTGCATCCTTTGAGGGGTGTGTTAGAATTAAATTACGAATGAAAACAGAGTTTTTCAGGAATCAACGAAGCCGGGCTGAAATAAACGAAAGGACCACCGCCTGTGAATGTGATAGCAGGTCACAAAAAAATATTCTTAGCCACGGCTTTTATCATTATTCTTTGTCTTATCGCTGAATCCGTTAACAGTCTCAATGCGCAAGGCAAACGTCGCGGAAATAAAAAAGCTGCTTCACAAGAGGCCCAACTTCCCGCTGATTACCGATCTAAGAATTTTCTGATTCATACCGACTTAGAGCCAGCAGATGCGAAAGATTTGCTCGAACGACTGGAAAAAATGTTGAAGATTATTTCAACCTACTGGGGTAGTCCAAATCGCAAGGTAATCGAGTGTTATGTTGTTAAAGACCTTTCTAACTGGCCACGTGGTAGCCTCCATCCCAGTGGGGCACAGTCTGTAGCCAATGGTGGTGGAGTGACGATGGGCCGCACATCCTATCGTGGTAATCAGATTGTCTCCGCCAAAGCGATTGTATATGCGACTGCGGATCGAGGAACACCTCAACACGAAGCAGTACACGCCTATTGCACCCAAAATTTTGGCCGTACAGGACCAGTCTGGTACAGCGAAGGTATGGCAGAAATGGGTCATAACTGGAAGGCCCTTCCTAAAAAAGGACAACCGATTGCGGTCGACTGCCCCACTTATGTATTGAACTATATTAAAAACAGTGAACCCCAAAGCTTGAATGAGATTGTCAACTCGAAATCGATTTCAGGTGATTCCTGGCAGAATTACTGCTGGCGATGGGCCTTGTGTCACCTGCTGGCAACCAATCCAAATTACTCCGCTCGTTTTCGTCCCCTGGGATTAGGGTTGTTGATGAAAAAGCCGGTTTCGTTTAACCAGACCTATGGTTCTATGGCGCGTGAAATCTCATTTGAATATTTGTTTTTTCTTGAACATTTCGATCAAGGATACCGCTGCGATTTGTGTCAATGGAACTGGAAAACCAAATTTCGAAAAACCAGTACCGTTGGTGGTTTGCTTTCAAAAATCGAAGCCAGAAAAGGCTGGCAGCCCTCCCGAACTTTAGTAGAACAAGGGCAGAAATATCAATTCTCGGCAGAAGGAGAGTGGAAAACGAACAGTGAAGCAGAGCCATGTTCAGCAAAAGGCTCTGAGGACGGGGTCGGTATGTTAGTAGGCATTGTGCTCTCTGAAAACGATGAGGGCGAGTATACACTCAGCGATGAATTTGAGCTGGGTGAGACTGGCAGCTTCACAGCACCTGTCAGTGGTAAGCTCTTTCTGCGTTGTCGAGATGCCTGGCATGAATTGGCTGATAATAGTGGTAAAGTTTCTGTGAAAATTAAGCAGTGACTCTTAGCAGTTCTTGCTCTTGCATCAATGTTCTTGAGATGCGATTGTTTCTTCGGCTTGATTTGCTTTGTTTGGCCAGAGGAGTACGATGATAACTAACAGTGCATAAAACTGATATGAAAGTACCGTGAGTGATTGCCAGGGAAGGGCCACCATGCCACCGTTTTCCCAAGGAGTAATTCCCTGCGGTGTGCCGGCCTTCTGAGAATGAATTGCGAGTGCCCAGACAACACGCGGACTGAGGGCCAGAGCAAAGATGACTAAATTCACAACCCAGCGTTTTCCTGTATGTGGCTGCGATAATGCCAGCAGTAACCCAATTGGCAGAGCGAGTAAAATAAAGTAATGATGCCAGGTGGTCGGGGTCATGAGTAACATGGCGGTGATGGTAATCGCGTATCCCCGATCACTGAACTTTTCCGCCCGCGTTTTCCAGATCGACGCCACTACCAATCCTGTCATCACGAGCCAGGACGACCAGACTGAAATTTGTAATAAAGTAGGTGAATTCACAAGGGGTTGTATGGTGTTTGCTGAGTGTTCGAAGAGTCGTTTCCAGAATGCAAGCAGGGATGCATTACTCCAGTTGTTGGTGACATCGGCCAGTGAAGGTAACGCGACCGTAAGGTAATCGCTGTACGTGTCGACCCCGAAGATCGCAGTAGTGAGCAGAGTAATCAGACCAAAGGAGACGGCCCCTCCAGAGATGGCTCGCCAGTCGCGTCGAACCAGGAAGTACAAAAATAAATAGGCTGGATAGATTTTGATGGCAGTCGCTAAGCCCAGGCACATTCCCGAAGCGAAAGGCCTTCCTGAATTGCCAGCTTTCCATGCGCCGACGATCAGTAGAGTCAGTAGCAGATTGGGCTGACCCTGAATCAGGCTTTGTTGAAGAGGGTCACAGGCCAGAAACAAAGTAAGTAATGCGATTGTCGACCAGACAGTCATCTGAATCTCAAGACCTTTTACAATCCAGTACAATGTGAGACAAAGCATGCCAAGTGACAATAGGTTCCAGGCTAGATGGGCATCGCGATAGGTCAACCAGGTAAACGGGATGGCGATTAAGTTTGCTGTCGGAGGGTGAGTATTGTACTGGTCGAAAAAACCGTTCGAATCTGTCAGTTTGAGATTGAGGTGTTTTTTTAGCGCCACCTGCTGGTCTGAGTAAACAGGCATGCCAGTCGCTCGATTTTTAACAGAAGCCCACTCCTTAAAAAAATCAAAGATTTGACCCTCTGCCGGTCTCAGGGCTGCAATGTAACCAGGGGCGAACACCGCCATCGCGCAGATAAAGAGGATCACCCACAGGACCTTACGTGCGACAGGCCAGTTGTTGATCTGAGGTTGTTTAGGTGGGCTCGACACTTTTTACTCCGGGAACCAGTTCGAATAATGCCCATTTCAACATCGTACTCCCCCTGTGTCTAGAAATGGAGTGATTTTTTGGCCTTTTTTCGGGGATGATTGACTTGATAAGGTTCGTAGACAACCTATTTCAGGTTCGGACTTTGCGGTTCGAAGGATTTCAACGATTGTAGTAGTAAACGTTACCGGAACCTGTTTCTGAATGGAAATCGATTACTCAATGTGATCAAGAATCGCCTGACGGGGTATGGTTACTTTTTACAAGATCAGATTTCCATTGTGCTTCCCAGCTAAAGACATCCCCCTCAGGAAGTGGTTTTACACCTGAGACTCTTAACATATAGAGTACTTGCGCACGGTGATGCATGCTATGTGTGATAATGTGCGCGATGCTTGTTCCATAGGCCTT
The DNA here is from genome assembly GCF_007748195.1 of Gimesia aquarii. Taxonomy (NCBI): domain Bacteria; kingdom Pseudomonadati; phylum Planctomycetota; class Planctomycetia; order Planctomycetales; family Planctomycetaceae; genus Gimesia; species Gimesia aquarii. The sequence continues at coordinate 5,765,365 of NZ_CP037920.1, read as the reverse complement.
GTCTCGTGGTGGATCATCAAGTTGGTCTGTCCACAATTTGTCCCATGCCTCATCTCTCGCAACTTTTCGTGCTAGGTTTGCGAGTCGCTCTTCAGCGACAGTGAGCCGCTGAGTCATTCCCGGAATAGTTAAGTTCGATTGCCTCTGAATTTCTTCCTGCATCATCAATGAGGTCCAGACCTCCATGTTGTGGATGATGTGATGCAGTGTCGCACGCAGCGTTCGATGACCAATATCGAATTCCTGATCAAGCTGAGCATCATTGAGTGTCGCGCAGACATCTAATAAATGCCGCGTGGTCCACGCATCGTGTTGAAGCAGGCGATCAAGTAAATCCATTGTATTTGGCTGATTTAGGGTGCTTTTTGATTCAATGTTCCTGGATGCAAATAGCTGGTGATGACAATCTCTGTTTATGATAAAGCTTGGCTATCATTGTTTCTGCTGTGTATTCAGCAGCATTTCTCCAGTGGTGAGATCGACCCCTGACCATGCCTTTGAGTGTTCGCCGAAGATGTAAAGTTTCGAAATTTCCTTTTCTTTGACTTCTTTGACATAGACCATCACAAAATTATCACCAACCGTAAAATGAATCTTATTATCTTGTGATAGTTTCAATTTTGCCCAGACGGCTGACTTTGCAGAGTAGGCGTGAACTTCTTGACCAAGTTGGCAGGCTGCCATTGATCGACCTACTGTTGGATTTATCTTTACAGAGACATCTACCGAGATATCTGATTGACTCCAGGTACTTGTCAAATAGCTATATGCCATTAGCTTATCTCGAGATTTGGGGACGATGACTATCAGTCCCTGGCTTTGTATCGTGATTGGTTCAATCTGTTTTGGTTGTGTTGCGTCTTGTCCAAGGGCGATTGTAGTGCTGATGCTGAAGAGTGTGATTACCAATAAACGTTTTGTGAAATGTTTCATTGCGTGGTTTCCTTTTCTCAGAATACGAACTGCTAAGCCATTAATCCATTGAGAAGTTCGTATGGTAACGTGCACAGTCTGATTATGCTAAAAAAAATATGATTTGAGTAAGTTCCCTTTCATATAAAATTATTTCCATCTGTAAGTGAAAAAGGATCGAATCTTTAGATTCATCTTGTTATTTCAGCGGAGAACTCAGATACTGGAGTTGTTCTGAGTTCTACAGACAGTGATGGTGTTTTCCGCATTTCTTAAAACCATCGAGCCTCGCAGCTGTTTTCGCTCACTTCAAAAGTGAAATCGTGGCTCTATCGTATGAAGGGGAAACCATGACACGTATGATGTTGCTTGCTGCTCTCTCAATAATGGTCGGAATGAGCGTTGGTTGTAGTGACCGTGCTCCAGATATGCCCGAACTGGGCAGAGTTCATGGAACCATTACCCTAGATGGAAAACCGCTTCCTGACGTCACGATATATTTCGAACCCGAGAAAGGACGTCCCTCAACTGCAAAAGCGAACCCGGATGGGTTTTACGAAGCGTTCTATCTGATTGATGAAAAAGGAGTCAAAATCGGACCCTGCAGCGTCCGAGTGGAATGGGGTATCGACGACTCCGGTCCAGTGATCCCTGTGAAATATGGCATCAGGAGTGAACTGAGTCTTAATGTGAAACCAGGTGATAACACATACGATATTGAGATGAAGTCTAGTTAAGTTATCTCATTATTGAGTCATCAGCCTGTCCCTATGCGCGCCTGGGGTTTCTCTATGATCTTTTTTTAGGAGAGCCGTTATGAACAAAGGCCGAATGAAAAAATCAAGTGGGTTTACTCTAATTGAGTTATTAGTGGTCATTGCGATCATCGCCATTCTGATCGCACTATTGTTACCCGCTGTACAACAAGCGCGAGAGGCTGCACGAAGGTCGTCTTGTAAAAACAACATGAAGCAAATTGGTTTGGCAATGCACAACTATCACTCCGCGCATAACACGTTTCCACCAGGCTATATCACAAAAACAGCCTGCAATACGACAGGTGTCTGGCCTGCTTGTAATATGGGAGAGCTGGGAATCTATGGCTGGGCAACGTTTGTTTTACCCTTCATGGACCAGGCTCCGCTTTATAATTTACTCAATACGGGCAGTGTGAACCTTGATCAAAACTTAGCAAATGCCACCGTACGTCAAGCGTTGCAAAAACCGATGACGGTCTTTCTCTGTCCTTCCGATCCGGGACCCAATCTCAATGATTATGAATCGGCTTCTGATCGATATGATTTCAATGTGACTGATGGCACTACTGTCTATCAGATTGCTCGTTCGAATTATGTCATGGTGGCAAACGCCTGGGACAGTACGACGCCTGCTGTCTATCGGATTCAATACGGTCCCGCTCATGGAACTGGTTTCGCTAATTCGAACATTCGTTTCCGTGACATTACCGATGGAACGAGTAACACGCTCCTTGCTGGCGAAAGAGCGTATATCTACAAAACAGCAAACAAAGTTGGCGGAGCCAATGTAATTGGGTTCTCAGGTTCGAATAATACGCAAAGTAGCAGCTATGCCAGAAAAGGGAACGGGCTGGCTGCCATTGGTCTGACTTACAATGGCATCAACGCGATTGTCGGGGGAGAACACGATGTGCGCGGTTTTAGTAGTAATCATGTAGGGGGCGCCCATTTTGTGTTCTGTGATGGATCGGTCCACTTTTTGAGCGAGAATATCGATTACAAAAAAGGCACTGTTTCAGTGGCAACTCACGTTCAAGACATCAATTCCACGTTTCAACGCCTCGCTGTTCGAGACGATGGACAGGTTGTGGGTGAATTCTAAGCAAAGTCTATGAGAGATTGGTAAATGATGAAAATTAATTGAGCTTCTGTTTTGAGGGGAATCGAGTCACTCGATTCCCCTCAAAACTATATAATTTCTTTTTCTGAATTTTGCCTTTCCAGGTTCAGTAGTCTTTGTTCTAAACTTTTGATGGTGTTATCTAACTTTCGAATCCCTGCATAAGCGCCCGCAGCAGGAGAAGAAGCCATAAACCATTTGAGATCCATCACGACTCCTATTACGAGGGGCAAGAATCATCTACTGTCTGGTTATATATTTATATGATAACTTTGAGCAGCTTTAGGTGCCAAGTATTCATTATAAGTAGAGCCCCAAACTTTTTTTGATTGGTTTCAAACTCTGCAGATTCGTGGGTGATTTTGCTGTTTTGAGTGGTGGAAGACAAAATATGTAGATATGCTGATTGATTACGTGGAGCGGAATCTTCTGAGAGCATGTCTGAACTTTTTACGGAGTCTGGTTGATGAGCAATTTTAAAATCGTCTCGTTTGCTGTACTGACTTTGGTTAGTTCGTCTTTGACGATGGCACAAACACCTGAAAAAAGTAAAAAACTTCAGTATCACTATGAGAACATTGCCATTCCACAAGCGAGCGCCGATGAACCGATTCGTCAAGAATTTTCGCTTGAATTGGCGGAACGTTATCTCGAACAGGGAGCGCTCGCCTGGACGAAGCAGCGAAAGTGTGTCAGTTGTCACACGAACGGGCTGTATCTGTTTTCCAGGCCTGCGTTGAGTGGGGAATTAGGGCCGCCATCCAGTGAAAGTCGTAACTTCTTTGTTAAGGAGCTACGAAAATTGAAAACCATGGATCGGGAAAAGTTACTAAAAGGAATTCGGCCAACTCAGGTGGCTTATATTGCAGCAGGATTAGCGGAGTGGGATCGGCATGTCAGCAAAGCGCTTTCACCTCAGACTGATGAAGCCTTACGGTTTATGTTGAGTCTGCAGGCAAAGGATGGGAGTTGGGGCAATGCGGATTGCTGGCCCCCTTTTGAATCGAGCAACTTTCAGGGAGCAACTGTCGCAGCGCGAGCACTTTCCTCTGCGCCAGGCTGGTTAGATGGTTTAAAAGACGAGACTTTACAGTCTGGAGTAGAGCGGCTTAAAGCTTACTTACAGAATACGGAGCCAGCACACGATTACGGCCGACTGATTTTTTTATGGACGGCGGCCCGCTATCCGGATTTGATCAGTGACGAGAAGAAACAGGCATTGATCGAGATAGTGATGCAGCATCAACGGCCCGATGGGGGCTGGTCCATTCGTACTTTTGCAGCCCCTGAAGCCTGGGGGCGAGGAAATCGTGCAAAGAAGTTACGCGAAGAAGCCGAATTTGATAAAACTGCTAATGCCTGGAAGAATCCAGCCAGTGATGGGCATCAGACGGGTTTGGCGATTCTTGTTTTACGAGAAAATGGTGTGCCCGCCAACGATCCACGGATTCAAAAAGGCATTAAATGGTTGCTGAAAAATCAACGTGAGTCGGGACGCTGGTGGACAAGGTCACTTAACACCGACCGCTGGCATTTCATTACTTATAGTGGAACCTTTTATCCTTTGCAGGCGCTCAAACAGTGTAATGTCTTACCGACATTGAAACAAACAACGGCGAGATGATTTACCTGTATGAGCTGATCAAACCTGCAATTACTTTTGGTTCGCTTTCCATTTTTTAAACTGAGTAGAATTCGTAAATTTGGTATAGTTGTCCAATTCACTGAGATCGAGATCTTCATATGAAAAACCAAATTTCGATTTCAAGATGTCCAGATATTTGATGGTTTGATCGAAGTTGCTTTGCACTACGGAAATATTGATGAGATGCATATAGGGTTGCAATAAGTTTGGTTCAATTTCACTTGCTTTACCCGCATATTTTCCTGCTAAGGCAATGTCACCCATTTCGATCAGAATTCCTGCTCGTAAAGAGTAAAGGTAAGGATCGACCGTTTTGATTGAGGCATTTAAGCGATCGAGACATTCCAAAGCTGAGGAAAATTCGCTCATTAAGATAAAATAATCGATACTTAACAGTTCCACAGTTAAGTCACCCGGATGGTACTTACGGAACACATTCAATACTTGCAGATATTTTTTGTGGTTCTCTTTTTCGATGGTATCTTGAGCCAGTCTCAACAAAACAGTTTTTCTTCCCTTATACTGCTTAGCAAGTTGCTGGTAAGCCTGAAAGGGATCACTTTTTTCTGAGGAGAGGCTTAGAAAGTCGTATAATTTCTTCTGCTCTTGAATACGGCTTTTTTCCTCAGCATTGAGTTTGTTTTGAACACTTAATTGCGCTTTTTGGATTTCCGGCATTAAGGACCATTTGATTGATTGCGAGAGCAGTTCACCGGTAGAAAAGCTGTCAATGTCAACAATCTTTAATTTGCCAGACTGTTGTTTTTCAATAATCAAGGCATGGTAATTCAAACTCCAGTCGGGTCTAAGGAAGCGGAAAATGACTTTGTACTGATTCTGCTCTTTTCTCATACTTAAGAAGCGATAATCAGCTCCATTAGCAATTTCAGCCAACAACTCAGTATCGATCCCCTGATTTTTTCCATCATAAGTTGCTTGTAATTGCTGGCGAATCGGTTTCATGGATTGCTGGACGGCTGGATTCTGCTCGAATTCAGCGAGTGTTCTGTCAATAAACGTTTGCCAGTCGAATAATTGACGGAATTTCACTGCGTCCTGAGAACGTACTGTCTGTTGGATCTGCTTGCCGAATGCCTGCAATTCTGTCGGAGTCATCGGTTGTGGATTAGGATTTCCATTTGTCTGGGCCATCACATTTTGTAGCAAGCATAGACAGACCGTTAAAATAGTGAGATTGAGTGAAATTTGCCGAAAAACAAGGCGTTTGAGACAATGATCCATCATGTATAACTCTCGATTTTCTGAGGAAATTGCATTCAAGAATGTGTACCGATGTTTTATTCTTGTTGCGCAATATAAAAATATCACTTCTGATATCGACTGTTCCGTCCCCTGTAGCTTGACAGTTGTTTTAAAAATTGCATAGTATGTTCGATTCCTGTCAGAAAAGCTGGTAAGAGAGATCTCCGTGCGCTCACAGGATCAGTAGTTTACGGTAAGTTGTTTTTCTCGTATAGTTTATGCTAAGTCAGATGTTTTAAGGCGGTCTTTTTCATGGCAGTTCCTAAAAGGCGGATGTCGAAATCTAATTCTCGTAAGAGACGCAGTCATAATAGTATTAAGGTTTCCAAACCAACATACTGTCCACAATGTGGAACAGCGTCACCTTCACATGCCATTTGCCCTCATTGTGGTTTCTATCAAGGGCGTACCATCGTTGATACTGAGGATTAAGCATCAATGCGGATTGCACTGGATGCAATGGGGGGGGATTTCGCCCCCGAACCTAATATTACTGGCGCAATCGCAGCGTTACAGGCGGATCCTGCACTGAATGTAGTGCTTGTTGGACCGCAGGATCAAATCGATTCTCAGATCGAAGCTTCCGGTTACTGCGGAGATCGTTTGTCGGTAGCCCATGCGAGTCAGGTTGTGGGCATGGAAGAAAAGCCCACCGATGCGATGCGTCAAAAACCTGACAGCTCTATTTCGATCTGTTGGAAAATGATGGCAGCCCGCGAAGTGGATGCCGTCGTCAGTGCTGGAAATACTGGGGCTGTCGTGGCTTCTGGTTTGAAAACGCGGTTGTTTTTGAAGGACGTAAAACGACCCGGAATTGCAGTCACCCTACCTACGATAGCCGGTCATGCCGTGCTAATGGATGTGGGGGCGAACCCTTCAGCGCGTCCATCCCATCTCTATCAATACGCGATCATGGGTGAAATTTACGCTCGCGAAGTACTGGGAGTCGAAGTTCCTAAGATCGGGTTGATCAATATCGGAAGCGAAGATGGTAAAGGAAATGATCTTTACCGTGGCACCTATCGTTTACTGAGTGAAGGACCTCTGAAAGACAACTTTGTCGGGAACGTTGAAGGTCGAGGCCTCTACCAAGGGGAAGCAGACGTTCTGATCTGTGAAGGTTTTGTGGGTAATGTTGTATTAAAAGTCAGTGAAGGGATGGCTGATTTTCTGATGCAAGAGGCTTCAAAGCAGATATTAGGTAGTCTCGATACAGAACGTGATCAGGCCAAGCAGGCATTTATGGATATGGGGAAGCGATATCGTTACCACGAAACAGGTGGGGCTCCTTTACTGGGAATTGACGGTATTTGTATTATTTGTCATGGATCCAGTGATGCTCAGTCGATTTCGAATGCTTTGAAAGGGAGTGCCACATTTAAGGACCGTGGCATCAATTCACAGATTGCCGAGCATCTGGCTCAAAAGCCAGTAGCATAACTCGACATTCTTAATGTTTTTAGCAGTATAGATTTTTAGCAGTATAGATTTTTAGCAGTATAGATATAGAGGGATCGACCAGTGAGCAGAATCGCTTTTTTGTTTCCCGGACAGGGGGCTCAGCATGTCGGTATGGGCAAGACAATTGTCGAAAAGTATCCGGCTGCTTTGGAACTTTTTAATCGTGCAGCTGAAATTCTTCAATACGATTTAGCCAAACTCTGCTTTGAAGGTCCCAGTGAAGAACTGGACTCAACGGTTGTTAGCCAGCCTGCTTTGTTTGTGACCAGTCTTGCGGCTTTGGAAATGCTCCGGGCAGATTCTCCCGATAAAGTCTTAGCTTGTGAAATGGCAGCGGGTCTAAGTTTGGGGGAGTACACTGCGCTGGTCTTTGCTGGTGCGATGACTTTTGAAGATGGGTTGCGTGTTGTGCAAAGACGCGGTGAAGCGATGCAGGCAGCTGCAGATGCAAATCCTTCTGGAATGGTGAGTGTTTTGCTACTGGATCGAGAAAAGGTGGTTGAAATTTGTAAAGCCGCTTCCTCTGCTGGAAAGATCTGGATTGCTAATTATCTGTGTCCCGGAAATATTGTACTTTCTGGTGAAAACAGTGCCTGTGAACGGGCTGCCGAGTTGGCCGAACAAGAAGGGGGCCGTGCGATCCCGTTGGCAGTCGCAGGTGCATTTCATACAGAAATTATGAAACCTGCCGATAGTCAGTTATCTGAGGCACTCGGAGGAGTCGGTCTTAAAAAGCCGGAAATTCCTGTTATTTCAAATGTGGATGCTGAAATTCATGAAGATCCAGACGAAATACGCGAATTGCTGATAAGACAAGTGATTAGCCCTGTTTTGTGGGAAGACTCAATTCGTAAGATGCTGGATAATGGTTTCGATGAGTTTTATGAAATTGGTCCCGGTAAGGTCCTCAAGGGGTTAATGAAACGCATCAATCGGAAAATAGCCTGCGAAACTGTGAATGATTCCTGAACCGGATGGATGATTTCCTGTGACTGGTCTGCGGAACTGCACGTCAGAGGGCAGAGATATTATTTCGTATATTTTGTCCAGTGGCTCAGAGCTTGATCTAATCTATCGATTTGTGCTACAACAACTTACAACGATCACTGAAAGAATATTCCAGAGAACCTAAAATCGTATGTTCTCAGACTGGAAATGTAACCTTACTCAAATTATGAGATAACTTTGGTGGAGTAGACAAGACTAATAATTCTTGTCCCATTTTAAGGTTTACATAATTAAGGAAACTGGATATATCATCGCTACAGCTATTAGCGAATACATCCAAGTTGGTTTGGTAAAGATGTTTCCAGCCATACTTAAGATTAAAAATCACTAAGACGGTGAAGGAGAAAAAGAGTGTCAATCGAAGAAAAAGTGGTTGGTATCGTTAGCGAACAACTGGGCCATCCAAAAGAAGATATTACTCTAGACAGCAAATTTATCGATGACTTAAAGGCTGACTCATTAGACATCGTTGAACTCGTTATGGAATTTGAAGACGAGTTTGATGTCACAATTCCGGATGATGATTATGACAAAATTAAAACGGTAGGCGATGTTGTCGGATATATTACTGAGAAAGCCAACTAGTCAGCGGCAATCAGTTCTATCGTCCAGTGTTTTGATTTAATAGAGTCCTGTCTTTTCATTGTAGGAAGTGTTCTCGGATGCGCAGGAGAGTCGTTGTTACCGGGGTGTCTGTTGTAACGGCTCTGGGTTTAGATGTCTCAGAGTTTTGGGACAAAATATGCGCGGGTAAAAGTGGAATTGGTCCCGTGGAACGCTTTGATTGTTCCGATTACAAAGTGCGCTTTGGTGGTGAAGTTAAAGATTTTGACGCTACAGAATATACCAATCTTACAGCGAAAGATCTCAAACGTGTTGATCGTTTTGTACAATTCGGTCTTGTTGGCGCTCATATTGCTTACCGACAGGCACAATTGGAAGATTTTGATGGTGATCCCTATCGTAGGGGCGTTCTGGTAGGGAGTGGGATTGGTGGTCTGAACGAAATCGAAAATCAGCACGATCGTCTTTATAACCAGGGGCCAGCCCGTGTTTCGCCGTTTATGATTCCCAAGCTAATGGTCAATGCCGCCAGTGGTAATATTTCGGTGACTTATAAATTAAAAGGGCCGAACAGCGCTGTTGCTACGGCTTGTGCATCTGCTACGAATGCGATTGGAGATGCATTTAAGTTAATTCAAAATGACGTTGCTGATATTATGGTAACGGGGGGGAGCGAAGCGGCTGTGACGCCAATGGGGCTTTCGGGCTTTGCTCGCATGAATGCACTTTCGACTCGTAATGATGATCCACAGTCTGCCAGCCGTCCTTTTGATCGTGATCGAGACGGTTTTGTGATAGCCGAAGGGGCCGGCATTATTGTGCTTGAAGAGTATGAGCATGCCAAAAAGCGTGGTATTCCCATCTTGGCAGAAGTCATAGGTTATGGAATGTCGGCTGATGGTTCGCATATGACGGCTCCTGATCCCGAAGGTCGTGGGGCAGGACGTGCTATGCAAAATGCGATTAGAGATGCTGGTATCAATAACGAAGATATCGACTACATCAATACACACGGGACAAGTACTCCTTTGGGCGATGTTGCAGAAACTGCAGCCATCAATACTGTTTTTGGCGCGCATGTAAATAAGATGCCTGTTTCCAGCACCAAAGGTCATCTAGGACATTTATTAGGTGCGTCAGGTGGGGTTGAGTTTGTTGTTGCTGTCAAAGCTCTGCAAGAACAGACTGCTCCTCCTACGGTTAACCTGGATGAACCTGATGAAAAATGTAATCTCGACTACATTCCTCAAGAGCCGCGTGAGATGAAAATTAATCGAATATTGAAGAATAGTTTTGGATTCGGCGGTCATAATGCGTGTTTAGTTCTTCAAAACGCACCATAGATGGCTATTGCTTTTAAGTGTGCTGAGTCAGTGATCGCATGATTCTTGATGTCGGTTGTATTCAGACCTTCTCCAAGTAAGGTGAGTTTTCCCGAATTATTCTGTATCTCGTTATTGCTTCAGGGTTGAAAATCAGGCCTCGATTGTCTTAGCTATCCCATGTCATCAGTTGCTTGAAGATTTATGAATAGTGTATGTATGTTTGATCTTACTGCTTTCTTGGGTTCAGGCAGGAGGTCAGACAGCGAAGGGGTAACTCCACAAATTCTACTTTTTTAGCTATGATATATGGGTCAGTGGATTCTCGTACCGAAATAGGCCAGGGTCTTGCCTGCAGAGAATTATTTTCTACGATGATGGTACATTAATCAAAAATAGCTGACGCGAAGTGTAAGCGGGACTTTCTAAAGAGATTCAAATGAATACAGAAGCACAACCACGAATTCTGATAACGGGAATGGGCATCCTCAGTCCTGTTGGGGTCGGAGTAGAAGCCTTTCAGGATAGTTTGCTGTCTGGAAAATCGGGTATCAAAAAATCGGAATTGTACTCTTACTTGGCAGTGCCAGATATTGGTGTTGGCGAAGTTTCTGATTTCAACGAATCTTCTGCAAAGAAGCAGTATCTTAAAAAGCAGAGAAAAAGTATCAAGGTGATGTGCCGTGAGATCCAAATGGGCGTCGCTTCCGCAAATTTAGCAATGGAAGATTCTGAATTGGATCTAAGTGCCATTGATAGTGAGCGATTTGGGATTGAATTTGGGGCGAACTTAATGTTGAGCCCGCCATCTGTACTTTATGGTGCCTGTATGGCGAGTACTGAGGGGACGGAGTTCAAATATGATCATTGGGGTGCTGAGGGACTACCTAAGATGGAGCCGCTCTGGTTATTGAAATACCTCCCCAACATGCCGGCCTGCCACATCGGTATTATCATAGATGCTCGTGGACCCAATAACTCGATCACTCAGGCTGAAGCTTCTGGGAACCTTGTGCTTGGGGAAGCGCAACGCGTCATCGAACGTGGTTGGGCTGATATCATGATTGCAGGTGTAACAGGAACGCGTGTGCATGAAGTGAAGTCGATTCATGCTAAGTTCTGGGACCAGTTAGCAGATTCACCAGCCGAGTATTCAAAACGATCTCGACCGTTTGACAAGGGACGGACGGGGCAGGTTGTTGGCGAGGCCGCTTGTTCACTGCTGCTTGAAGAAAAATCACATGCTGAAAAGCGTGGTGCAAAAATCTGGGGTGAACTTTTGGGAACAGGTGCCTCTTGTGTGCTTAAGCCGAGTGGAGAGCCGGATGTCAGAACAGCTATTACGAACTCGATTAAAGCTGCTTTAAATAGATCTGGAGTTCAGCCCGGTGATATTGGACACATTAATGCTCATGGTCTTGGTGACACTGTCTTTGATGTGAATGAGTTTCAGGCGATTCAGGATGTCTTTGGTGACAAAGCAACAGAAATTCCAGTAACGGCACTTAAGAGCTATTTTGGAAATTCTGGTTCTGCTTGTGGAATCGTTGAAGCCAGTGGTTCGCTGGTAGCTTTGAAGCAGGGGCTCATTCCTGCCACATTGAATTACGAAGAACCGGATCCTGATTGTCCATTAAATGTCGTTCGAAATGAACCACTGGCAACGAATAATAAGCTGTTCTTAAAAATTAGCACAACAACATGTGGTCAAGCCAGTGCCTCAGTGATTTGCGGCGCCTGAATTTGCCAGCATTAAATTATGAAATACATAGCCTTGGAAAATCTTTCCGAGGCTATGTTTGTTTAGAACTTCTTTAATGCAAACTGTGCACCACGATATGCAGACAAGTTTTTCATGTTTGTGTTGAGAACCTGCTGGAAATTCTGAGTTGCTGCTGCACTGTTCCCCGACATCAATGCTTTTTGCCCAATGAAGTAATATGCTTCGCAGGTTTGGGCTTTTGCCCGTTGCGGGTCTTTGGGATCAATTGATTTTAGCAGCTCAGTTTCAGAGATTTTACCCATTAAAAAGGCGAGAAGCGTATCAACGGAATCCCGAGTTTCCGGTTTTTTGGCCAGGATCGATTGGAATTTTGCATCGGCTGCTGCCTTTTGATTGCTACGTACCATTGCAGTGTAAATCCAGGGGTCTAATACTTTCATTTGTTGTGGAGCCAGTTGTGCAGCCTGATTAAACTCCACGAGCGCTTCGGGAAAGTTCTGACTGAAGAAGTAAGAAAATCCTAAGTCAGAGTGTAATGCTGCATTCGATGGATCCAGTTTTACTGCCTGTTTCTGGTCCTCAATTGCTTGAGTGATTTTTCCTTGCAGAAGTCTGGCCTCACCCCGCATACCCAGAACAAACGGTTGGTTGGGGACAATCGACAATGATTGTGTCAGGTCTGATTCAGCCGTTTGAGGTTTGCCTCCTTCCAAGTATGCAAAACCCCGGTTGGTAATAGCATGATGGTATTTCGGGTCGATTTGGATTGCTCGAGAAAAGTCATTAATTGCTTCCTGGATTTTGCCTTGCTGTTGATAAAACATAGCGCGATTATTGTAAACGACGGGAGAATTTGGTTGCTTTTGAATTACCTGGTTGAAACTGGCCAGTGCCATTTCATTGTTTCCTGCCAAAGCATAGGCATCAGGTAGTGCTAATAAGGCGGCGATATGATTTGGAGAAAGTTTGATTGTTTCAGTAAAATCTTTTGCAGCTTCCTGAGGTCGATTGAGCGGCAAATAGATCATTCCCCTCTGGTAGTGGAAATTTGCTCGTTCTTCTGGGGTTAGATTCGGGCGTGCCAGGATTTGATTTGCAACGTTCAGAGCTGTCTCAGCATGGCTTTTTTTGTTTTCCATCACCGCCAGGTTCATCATCCCATAAAGATAGGGGAGGTAGTAATTGACATTTTTGTTCTGGCTGAAGCGGATGGCTTCGCGTGCATCGCCTACCCCATCTCTAATGGTTTTTGTGTTTCCCTCTGCTCTTCCTAGTTCGACTCGGGCGCTAGCCCGAAGATAGTAGGCGACATCGTCATTGGGCTTTTGTTGTAAAACCTGTGAGGCCAATTCAATTGATTTTGCAAAATCCCCTTTTTGCTGAGCTTGATCGGCTTGCATCTTTTGTTGTGCAAATGGGTCATTTGAATTCTGTAGCTGTGCAGTCGCAGTGAATGGAACTCCAAAGCAAATCAACAACAGAGGGAATATACGAGACATTTTGGGGGCGTCCTTAGGAAAGTGAGTGTCTGTTCTCATATTAATAAGCTGAGTTAAGCGTCAATAAGTATCACTAGAGTCGTGATATCATCACAATACTATAGTAGTTTTAATCTTTGATGGAGATCAATCTTTGTACAAGGAATAGAAATCCTCCAAATTGATCCTGTCAAAAGTTTGCACAAGACTTTCTTTGATTGAGTATAAGTGTAAATATGATCATTTTGTGCTGATATAATATCATTCTGGGATTTATGAACTAAGTCGTTGTGAAATAGTTGGCTGCGGTGCTTGACATCTCAACCTGAGGAGATTAATTTCACCTGATAACAGAGTATTCTCTTTGAGGGTGCTTTGTGCGCAATTGTTTTGCATACTGGCGTTCAGTATGTGAGTATGTTTGCAAGGGACCGAGCAAGTCAACTTGACTGCTGCTTCTTTGTGATGAATCGTCATTCGTAAACTCGAATGGAGTCCTCTGATATGTAGGCTGGTTGGAACTCGAGCATTTGCTCACCAATCCGATGGTCGTGTTTGTTGTATTGGAAACAACGTCGCGGCTCTGCCAGGCTGTCGTTTTACGATGGTGCAGGTAGTCATAAAGTGGGCATGTTCCCGCTTTTTTTTGTTAATAGTGATATCCTTGAATGTTGAATTTCTGCGATATCTAACAATGAATATAAATAGATTTGGCCTAACTAGGTCTTGGTTGAGTAGTTTTCGAGTCAGTTGGTTCAATTCAACTGTCGAATGAAGGAAACACATTATGGACGGTAAGGAAGTTCTTCGGATTGTTGATGCTATTCAACGCGATAAAAGCATTGATAAAGAAATCGTGTTTGGTGGAATTGAACAGGCCATCTTATCTGCTGCGCGCAGACACTTTGGAGACGATCATGAACTGACAGTCGAAATTGATCGTGATTCTGGTGAACCGACCGTATATTGTGATTCTGAAGAGTTAGCTCAAGATATTCTAGGTGAAATTCTGGGGCGTGTCGCTGCTCAAACTGCTAAGCAGGTAATGATCCAAAAAATCCGCGAAGCAGAACGTGATTCCGTATTTGATGAATACTTGGAAATGCAACAACAATCGGTTTCGGGGACTGTATCTCGTGTCGAAGGGGGAGCAGTACTTATTAACTTGGGGAAGATTGAAGGCATTCTTCCTCGTGGTGAACAGATTCCTGGTGAATCGTTTCGAGTTGGTGATCGCGTGCGGGCAATTGTTCTGGATGTTCGCAAGGCGGGAAGTCGTGTTAAAGTGATTCTTTCCAGAACACACCCGGATATGGTGCGTCGATTATTTGAACTGGAAATCCCTGAAGTCTCAGATCGTATTATTGATGTTCGCTCTTTGGCACGCGAAGCCGGTTACCGGTCAAAAGTTGCTGTTTCCTGTATTGATAGCAGCATTGATTGTGTTGGGGCTTGTGTTGGTATGCGGGGAGCCCGGATAAAGAATATTGTGGATGAGCTTGCTGGTGAGCGCATTGATATTGTTCGTTGGAATGATTCGCTTCAGGTATTGGTTCCCAATTCACTGCAACCAGCCGAAGTAGAAGATGTCATTTTGTGTCCCATGTTGGGGCGTGTGATTGTACTCGTGCGTGATGATCAACTTCCTCTGGCCATTGGTAGAAAAGGACAGAACGTGCGTCTGGCGTCTAAACTGGTCGGCTGGGATATCGAAGTGATGACTCAAGCTGAGTTAGACGAACAATTAGATAAAACAGTAGAAGCATTTTCTTCGATTCCTGGAGTTTCTGAAGAATTGGCTGAAAGTTTAGTCTCTCAAGGATTCTTCAGTTACTACGATTTATCTGTGATTGAACCTGACCAATTAGCAGAGTTAGGGGGGCTTACTGATGAGCAGTGTGAACAGATTGTTGAAGTTGCTGATCGCGAAAGCGAGCGCGTCGAAGCGGAAGAAGATGCGATGCGTGCCGCGAAGAAAGATCATCCAGTTGCTGCGACAGAAGTAGAAGGTGCTTCAGATAGTACTACTGCAATAGAAAGCCATCAGGCTGATGATACATTAGAAACGCCTGCTATAGAAGATGATGCCAACGCTTCAGAGATAACGACAAGTTCAGAGGAAGAAACTGGTTCAGGTCAAGAACCGGTCAATGTGGAAAATACAACGGAAGATTCTACAGAAAAGCAGGATTAAATCGTTTTATTACGAGTAAGTGTTATGAGGCAATTGCCTCATCAAGCAATCCGATTCAGTTCTATTTGGATTTGAAACGTTTTGCAGAATTGTTCACGGGAGAAGGGCTGTTGAAGATTCGTATTTTTGCTCTTGCAAAAGAGCTGGGAATGGACAGCAAAGTGCTGATCGATGAATGTAACCGAGCTGGAGTGAAGTTGAAAAACTCCGCTTTGGCCAGCATTACGCCCGAAGAACGTGACATCGTCATTGAGTATTTGAATAAGAATAAACAGCCTTCTGATAGTCCATCTGCAGATGTGGAAGACCAGGCGACTCTGACTCCTCAACGGGAACAGACAAAGTTGCGAACGATCAAGGCGATGACCTCCCGCTCTCAACCTTCCCGTTCTGTATCACAAAAATCCGCTCCAAAGGTAGAAGAAACAGAGGAGCGTTCGAGTCAGGAGAAAGGCAAGTCAGTTATAGAGACTGATGAAGTAGAGGAAGAGCCAGAAACAGCTGTAGTTGAAGAGGCGTCTTCTAAGTCTGATCAGCCTGAAGGTGCCCAAGCTCGACCTGGTTCTGTTCAACGTATGGCAGGCGGACGTCGTTCGCCGAAAGAAGAGAACGGTGAAGGGGGGGATGAAGCTCTTAGCCGTGATGACTATGTTCCTGCCGGAGGAGCGGCTCCTTCTTCGACTATACGGGAAATGAAACCTCGGGGATCTACACGTTCCGGGAAACAACAATCCAAAGCAAAGTCTAAATCAGCACTGCCTACAGTAGCTGCTCCGCCTGCCTATAAACAACCTGTGATTCCCAAGGTAAAGAAAAAAGAAGAGAAGGCTCAAAAACCTGAGGTGCGTTTGACTGCTGATATTCTTGAGCAGAAGAGCCCGTTAGCTGCACATCTTGCACAGCACACAGAACAGAAAAAGCGAGATAAAGATCGCGATCCACAGGATGAAGATTCGAAGCAACGCCGTGGAAGCATTAGTCTGGTCGAAGCACGAAAGCAGCGTCGTGAACAGCGTAAAGAGGGGCGTCGCGGCTTTGCTCCCGATGGAACGGAACAGCAGGAAACAGTCGGACGTCGTCCCCGTCGCACAAAACGGAAACAGGATTCTAGTAATATTGTTCACAAGACAGAAGCAGAGGTAGAATTGCCTATCACTGTTCGCAGCCTGTCGGAAGCAATGGGGCGTCCTGCAAAAGCCATCATGTCAATTATGTTTAAAGAATTCGGTGAGATGGTAACCATCAACCAAATTATCGAAGAAGAGACTGCTTTAGCTGTGGCGCTAGAATTAGGTGTGGATCTGACCTTCAAAAGGCAAAAAGGAATCGAGGAGACAGTCAATGAGATTATCGAACAGGAAGATGCTATAGAGGATCTC
The DNA here is from genome assembly GCF_007748195.1 of Gimesia aquarii. NCBI lineage: Bacteria > Pseudomonadati > Planctomycetota > Planctomycetia > Planctomycetales > Planctomycetaceae > Gimesia > Gimesia aquarii. The sequence goes on along the minus strand of NZ_CP037920.1, from coordinate 5,748,538 downwards.
GTTACACGCCCTCCTATCATTACGGTATTAGGACATGTTGACCATGGAAAGACAACGCTAGTTGATTCGCTTCGAAATTCCAAAGTGGTTGAAGGTGAAGCTGGTGGAATTACTCAGCATATTGCGGCGTATCAAGTCGAGCATAATGACCATAAGCTGACATTTGTAGATACACCTGGGCACGCAGCTTTTAGTGAAATGCGTTCTCGGGGTGCGAACGTTACTGATATGGTTGTTCTGGTTGTAGCAGCTGATGATGGCGTGATGCCTCAGACGGCTGAGAGTATTAGCCATGTCAAAGCATCTGGCGTTCCAATGGTAGTTGCGATGAACAAGATAGATCTACCAGAAATCAACGAGCAAAAAGTATTAACAGATCTTGCTGCACAAGATGTGCTTCCCTCGGAGTGGGGAGGGGAAACCGAAGTTGTTCGTGTATCAGCTTTAAATGGTACAGGTCTAGATAACTTGCTGGAAACCTTATTGCTAACTGCAGAATTACATGAACTTAAGGCCAACCCGAATCGACCTGCCGTAGGTGTATGCCTGGAAGGTTTCCGAGATGAAGGTCGTGGCTCGGTTGCTTGGTTAATTGTTCAAAAAGGAACTTTACGAATTGGTGATGCTGTCGTTTGTGGTAAGTCATATGGCTATATTCGTGCTATGTACGATGACAGAGATCAGCAACTGGAAGAGGCACCGCCTTCATTACCCGTAAAAGTAACAGGTTTGGATAGCGTACCTGGCGCAGGTGATCACTTTGCTGTGTTGTCTGATATTGAACAGGCAAGGGAACTGGCTGAAGAAAGGCGTCATGAGGGACGGGCTGATTCTTTGGCAAGGCACAGCGGTGGCCCACGAACACTAGATGATATTATGGGGTCCGTTCGTGAAGGAGAAATTCAAGATCTATCCTTGATTATTAAGGCCGATACGCCAGGGTCTTTAGAAGCGATTCGTAGCGAAATTAGTAAATTCGAACATCCCGAAGTACGGGTGAAAATTTTGCATGAAGGAGTTGGGGGCGTCAACGAAAGTGATGTTTATTTGGCGACAGCATCCGATGCCATTATTATTGCATTCCATGTGATTGCTGAAGATCGGGCGAAAAATCTGGCGATCCAGGAAGGTGTTGAAATTCGTCGCTACAGTATTATTTACGAAGTCGTAGATGATATCAGGCAATCACTCGAAGGGTTGTTACGGCCTGAACTGGTGCAAGAGCAAACCGGTCGTGCTTTAGTTTTGCAGACGTTTTCAATCAGTCGTTTTGGAAAAATTGCAGGCTGTCGAGTTCTTAATGGAACAATAAATCGAAATGACAGAGTGCATGTGATACGCGACCAGAAGATCCTCAATCAGTACCCAATTGCATCATTAAAGAGAGAAAAGGATGATACTAAGGAAGTTCGCGAAGGTATGGAATGTGGGATATTGTTAGCCGGTTTTAATGATATTAAAGAGGGAGATTTATTGGAGGCATTCCGGATTAACGAAGTGAAACGAACTCTCGATTCTACTTCTTAAATGGTAGTAGTATTGGACCAAATAGTGAGTGCTTGCGGGGAATGAATGACATCACGTCGATTAGCAAAAATCGCTCAGGCGATATTAGAAACAGTTAGTACAACAATTCTGGTACATTTGCGCGATCCTCGCATTCAAAATGTGACAGTCTTACATGTTGAAGTCGCGCCGGATGTGCAATCAGCCAAGGTCTATATTTCGATCATGGGGGATGAAAAAACGCAAGCACTTTGTTTGCATGGGTTGGAATCAGCGAAAGGTTTTATTCAGTCCAAAATTGCTGATCGCATTCAAACCCGTTATACACCGGTGATTAAATTTGTTCTGGATTCGGCTGTGAAAGATTCGGTAGAGGCACTGCGTATTTTAGATGAACTACAGGTTGAGAGAGAAGCGGAAGAGTTGACGCAGGGGTCTTCAGAGCAAGATGATCGAATCACTGAAGAGGGATCCCATGTGGATTAGTTGGTAATATTTCCGTATATGAAAGAGTTGTTTGCGTTACTTTTCATTTGAACTATCTCAAATATTGCATAGACAAATATGGTTGCTAAAAAAATTTCAACATCAGATAAACAGGCGATTTGTAAGAAGCTGATCACTCTGCTTAAGAAAAGGTATTCAGCGACGTTACCCAAGTATGATCGGCCTGTACTAGAAACAATGTTACACGCTATTTGTCTAGAGAATTCAACGAATTCACAGGCTGATGAAGTTTTTGATGCGCTTTTGGAAGGTTTTCATGATCTGAATGAGATTCGAGTCAGTACGATTTCCGAATTAGAATCGGTATTTACATCAGATATTGACGCAGAATGGAAGGCTTATCGAATCAGGTCTGTCTTACAATATGTGTTTGACAAAGAATTTTGTTTTGACTTAGAGTTGCTAAGAAAGAAGACATTAGAGCAAGCACAAAAGCAATTAACGAGGATGAAAGCGTTGACCCCTTTTGTTCTCAATCACACTTTACAGGTTATTTTGGGAAGCCATTCCGTACCAGCAGATGAGAAAATTTTAAATGCTAGTAAGTGGTTGGGCCTCTTACCTGTCGATGAATCTATAGAAACAGCTAGTGATAGTTTAAAATCAAGTGTGCGTAAGGCAGATGCTCCGTTATTTAGCCATTTATTACGATGCCTGGCTACAGATGAAGAACTTGCCGCTGACTTCAATTTGGTCAAGAATCCTCTGCCAGAAGAAGGTGTTGATCTAAAACAGGCTCCTGGTCGGATGGAAGAATTATTTGCTAATCCACTTTCCAAACAGAAAAAAAGAGTTACAAAAAAGAAGAAGAAAGCGACCACGAAAACTAAAAAAACAACTACAAAAGTGAAAAAGAAAGTACCAACCAAAGCGAAGAAAAAAGCAACCAAAAAGATTACCAAAAAAACAGCTAAGAAAAAGGTTGCTGCGAAGCGAACTGCTTCCAGAAAAAAGGTGACAAAAAAGAAATCTACTTCTGCCAAAAAATGATCTGTTGGAACCTTGATTGCTTCGATTAGATTGCCATCCGATTACTACTGACTGTTTTAATGCTGGTAATGTCCGTCAGTTCTATTTTTTCCCGCCTAACATCTCCTAATTCACTGAATTAAAATAGTGGAATCCGCAGAAAGCAGGCTTGGAGGAGCTGGGGAAGAGGCGTTACAATAAATAAGCTCGACCCTTGTTCTTATTAAATGCAGTAATTCGTTTCGGTTAGAGAATAAGTAATCTCTGTTTCAAATAATGGAGCTAGAAGATGTGCAGTTTTCCGAAAATGGTAATCATTTTAGCTTGCCAGTTCATGTTGTTACCTTGTTTGTTGGTATCTAACGCTCCAGTTCCTCTCTCTGCCAAGATGCCTGATAAGAAAGAGGGAACAAAACAGACACAAAAGCAATCCACACCCAAAGTATTCTCTCTGGAAGAAGGGGTTGCAGACGATGTTGTGTTGCCCCTCACGCCTGTTAAACCACGTTCTACTGACGAGTTAAAAAAAGTCGACTCTGCTGCCTGGTATATGACAGGTCGTATGCGTGAGGCCCGTAATGATTTCATCGGAGCTTATGAAGCCTATAAGAAGGCTATGGAATTGAATCCCAATTCGGTCGAAATTTATCGAGTTCTAATCAGGTTGGCTTCAGGTTTAGATAAGACCGACGAAGCGATTAAATATGCTCAGAAGGCCGTTGAGCTTGATCCGAAAGATTATGAACTCATGCGGAAGCTGGGTTTACATATGGCAGGCCAGGGACGTTTCGAAGAGGCGGTTACCTTTCTGAAAAAAGCATCTGATTCACCATCCATCGATAAAAAATCTGGTGTGTATGTAATTATCAAGCATGACCAGGCAAATCTCTATGAACGATTGGGTAAGAATAAAGAAGCCGCTGAATGTTGGGAAGTTGTTTTCAATGCTCTGACTAAACCAGACCAATATACTTTTGAGTATAATTCTCGTTCTCAACTAGAAGCTAAGAAAGGGAAGCTTTTTGAGAGAATGGGGCAGTCATTTCTTGAGACTGACCGACTGAAACGAGCAGTCGAAGCATTCAATAAAGCAGCAGAGTCTCAAAAAGGGCGACCCGGTGTCCTGAAATACCATCTGGCTCAGGTTTATTTTCGATCTAAACAGTACCAGAAGGCACTTGATGCATTACAAGTTTATTATGACGAGCAACTACAATCAAAAGGCCGTAAGGCTTATGAATTTCTTGCAGAAATATTAAAAGCATTGAATCGTTCGGATGAGCTGATTCCTAAACTGGAAAAACTGGCACAAAAGGATCGATTTAATCGAACGCTTCACTACTATCTGGCAGAACAATATGGAAATCAAGGACGTTTCGACGAAGCCGAAAAAACATATTTGGACTCGATAGGTGAATCATCTGATTCAGAGGGTTTGGCTGGTTTGATTACTTTATATCAAAAGAATCATAAATATGAGAAGCTGATTGCAACTTTATCCAAAGCCATTCAGACGGGAGATGGGATTCAGAAGATTCAACCGAATTTACAGAAGATGTCTAAAGATGAAAAGTTCGTTAAATCCTTGATTGCTGAAGCACAAAAATTAAAAGCAAAAAGTCCACCAGGAGTCGATGTCTATTCGGGATTCATTATTGCAAAACTAGCAGCGGTTGCAGGCCAGACAAAAGCAGCAGGTGAATTTTACCAGTTTGCTTTGGATTCTGCCGAAAAAAATCCCAAGCCACAGGTTCGTGGGAATTGGGCTTTTTTGATTTTACGAGAGTATAGCCAACTTTTAAAAAGTGAAAATCAATATGGTAAGGTTGCTGATTTATTTCAGAAAGCTGTTAAAAACCCTCTACTGGCGCCCCAGAGAATTGAGCTGCTATTTCAGTTAGCAGAAGCGCGTGAGCGTAATGGTGAAACAGAAGCAGCGCTCAAGGTGAATGCAGAAGCTCGACAAACAGCGCCTAAGTTTCCGTTGCTTGATTTCCAACACGCTTGGATCTATTACCATAATCGCGATTGGAAAAATGCGATTGTGCAGTTGCAGAATTTTCTCAAGAAGCACCCAAGGCAGAAAGAACGGGCATATCAGGTCAAGATGATGCTTTCCAATGTTTACGTACAACAAGGTGATCTTGCGAAAGGTGAAGCGATTCTTGAAGAGATGCTTGCTGAAGATCCCCAAAACCCTTCCATCAACAATGACCTGGGTTATCTCTACGCTGACCAAGGCAAAAATTTGGAAAAAGCGGAAAAGATGATTCGAATTGCTTTAAAGTCAGAGCCCAATAATATGGCTTATCTCGATAGTATGGGATGGGTTTTATTTAAACTCCAAAAGTATGAAGAAGCCCTCGAATATCTTGAGAAAGCTAGTAAATTACCCGGGGGTGAAGACAGTACGATCTTGGATCATTTAGCAGACTGTTATCACAAACTGGGAAAAACAGAAAAAGCGAAGGAACTCTGGAAGTCGGCATTAGAGAAAGCTCAAAAATCTTCTCCACCCGATGCAAAAATGATTGAACAGATTCAGGAAAAACTCGACCAATGATCTTTTTTTTCAAGCTGGAGAATGTGATAGTATCGCATTAAATTATTTCTTGCCTGCATTATTCTGGCGCAGGTTAACTACTTTTATCTAACTGAGCGAATTTATAAATGGCTGGTCATTCACATTGGGCAAACATCGCCGCCAAGAAAGGGGTGATTGATAAAAAGCGGGGAAAACTGTTCGGCAAATTGAGTCGCGCGATTATCGTGGCGGCACAACATGGTGGAGGAGACCCTGCAATGAATTTAGCCTTGCGGTATGCAATCGATAAAGCCCGCAAAGCGAGTATGCCGAAGGAAAACATTGATCGCGCGGTTAAAAAAGGGTGTGGCGAGTTAACTGGAGAAAAATTTGAAGAACTCATCTATGAGGGTTACGGTGCAGCCGGGGTGGCGGTGTTATGTGATATCCTGACTGAAAATCGTAATCGAACTGCTGGAGAGATTCGCAAAATTTTCGAAGTACATAGTGGTAATCTTGGCAGTACAGGCTGTGTTGCCTGGATGTTTGAGCGGAAAGGTCTCTTTCTGGTACCCACAGATAATGTCATTGAAGATGAGTTATTTGAGATCGCATTGGAAGCAGGAGCGGACGATGTCTCTGCCAATGGTGATGTCTTTGAAGTTACCTGTAGCGTCGAATCTTTCCAACACGTATCCGAGGAATTTGAAAACAGAAAAATTCCAACGAATCTGGCAGAAATTTCACGGATTCCAGCAAATACTGTCGATCTGGGGGTGAATGACGGTAAAAAAGTCCTCAAACTAATGGAAGCTTTAGAAGATCACGATGATGTGCAAAGTGTAACTGCGAACTTTAATATTCCGGATGAAATTATGGCTGAGGTCATAGCGGATTAAACAAAAATCTTGTTTTAAGGGGTGGAAACTTGACGATTGAATTCAGTTGCTCGCATTGCAATAAAGTCTTGAAAACTTCTGATGACAAAGCCGGTCGTCGAGCCAAATGCCCCCAATGTGGTGAACCGATCAGTGTACCCATGCCAGAAGATGTCGCTGGCAGTGATGATGGGTTTGACGGTTTTGGTGAATTTGATAGTGAATCTCCTGTAAGTGAGGATCAGAGTTTCCTCGCTGGTTCCCCGGTCAGGGAAGAGGACAGTTTTCTGAACCAAGAAAATATTGACTGTCCTATGTGCGGTGCTCCTGTTAGTGTTGGTGCTATAAAATGCCAGGCCTGTGGTGAGACCTTGCAGGCTTCGGGCAGAAAAGGAGGTCGTTGGGAGCCACGTGTTTTCAGTATTGGTGAGGTTTTTTCTCGTACGTGGGAAGTATATAAAGCCAATTTAGGTATGGTTCTTGGAGTACCATTGCTGGCTGGAGTAATTTACTTTATTGGAGCTTTTGCTATTGGCATCGTGGCAGCACTACTGGGAGTTGCCTTGGTTTCGATGGTGGGAGGAGACATGGCTCCTTTGGCTCAAATTCCAGTAGCACTTGTACAAAACATTTTAGTGTATGGAATTTTGTTCTACGTTCAGTTGGGAGGCCAGCTCACTTTTCTCAAGATTGTCCGTGGGGAGAATCCTGAATTGAACGTCATGTTTAGTTGTGGCCCTTTTCTCGGGCGCATGTTCCTTTGCAGTATCATCTATTTTATACTTTGTTTTCTGGGGTTTTTATTGTTGATCATTCCAGGAATTATCGTAGCACTTATGTTTTGGCCATTCTCTTTTATTCTGGTTGATCGGAATTTACCTGGAATTGATTCATTCTCAGAAGCACGGAAAGTGACATCTGGTAATCTGTTGAATCTGTTTGGTCTTTCGATTCTGTTAGGATTGATTACGATATTGGGGGCAGTGGTCACTTTGGGGATCGGTCTGATTTTCATCATTCCCTTTACTTATATGGCACAGACTGTTGCTTACGCTGAAATGACCAATCAATAAGCAGTATCAATACGCAAAAGTCATCGTCAATTCTTGAGAGCTCTCTTGTCTGGGTTTTACGGCAAGGGAGTTCTTTTGCTATGATACCTGCGATTGAACAGGGGCTGAGCGGTTCCTTAACACTGTACATGAGAACTTGGACGATAACATGGTTCGTGAGCCCGTCATTAGGGGGGAGGACGGTCCGGAAGACGATTTTTCTGGGTCGGAAGATACTTGGCACACTGGCTATATGGCCGATGATGTAGAGTACGATGATGCACTGCGGCCTCAAAGGCTTACTGAGGTGGTTGGGCAAAGACAGGTTGTTGAACGATTAGAAGTCTTCCTCGACGCGACCAGAAAACGAAATGAGCCATTGGGGCATCTCTTACTTGATGGTCCACCCGGATTAGGAAAGACAACTCTTGCTTCTGTGTTGCCCAAAGAACTGGGAACTGAGTTACAAATTACTTCCGGTCCTTCATTAAGTGCTCCCAAAGATCTGTTGCCTTACTTGACAAATGCCAGTCATGGTTCGTTTTTATTTATTGATGAGATTCATCGCATGCCGGCGACAGTTGAAGAATTCATCTATCCCGCCATGGAAGACTTCCGGGTTGATATTACACTAGGCGAGGGCCTCAATGCCCGCACGGTCAATATGAAGTTGCAAAAATTCACAGTCATTGGTGCAACAACACGTAGCGGTATGTTAACAGCTCCATTACGCGACCGATTTGTACGCAGAGAACATTTGGATTTTTATGAAGACGATGAATTGATCGAAATTGTCCGGAGAAATTCGAAGAAGCTACGGACTGAAATTTCTGATGATTCTGCGTTTGAGATAGCCAGACGCAGTCGCGGTACTCCGCGTAAAGCCAATAACCTTTTACGTTGGGCACGTGATTTTGCCACAAGTAAAGCTGATGGAAGGATCACAACCGAAGTTGTGAACCGTGCGTTTGAGATGTTAGAGATTGATCAGCTTGGTCTGGAACGACAAGACAGGCGTTATCTGGAAACTCTTATCAAAACATTTTCCGGCGGACCTGCCGGAGTTCAAGCACTTGGTCATAGTTTGAATATTCCTGCGGATACATTAGAAGATGAAGTTGAGCCATTTTTATTGCGATGCGGATTTATTCAACGTTCTCCCCGCGGCCGAGTCGTCACAATGTCAGCATTAGAACATCTCAAAATGTCGTTACCCGATTCGGGTAAACTATTCAGCTAAGACAGATCTTTTTATTTTACAAAGCAAAACTATGAGTCAGTCGGTTTACTATGAATATGATGTGGTAGTCGTGGGAGCCGGGCATGCAGGCTGTGAAGCAGCATTAGCTGCAGCACGTTTAGGCGCAAAAACCGCACTCTTAACTATGAACTGCGATACCGTTGGTCAGATGAGTTGTAATCCTGCAATTGGAGGGGTTGCTAAGGGGCAAATTGTTCGTGAAATCGATGCCCTTGGTGGTGAGATGGGACGTGTGATCGATGAAACAGGCATCCAGTTTCGAATGCTAAATCTTTCTAAAGGTCCTGCTATGCATAGTCCACGTGCGCAAGCAGATAAAAAGGCCTATCAATTCTGCATGAAGTGGAAGGTTGAGCAACAGGAAAATCTGACTCTCAGACAGGAAATGGTCAAGGGGCTGATTGTAGTACAGGACCGGATTTCGGGAGTGATAGTTCATGGCGACGCACAATATCATTGTCGTGCTGTGATTCTCACAACAGGGACATTCCTGCAGGCAATTATGCATACGGGAGAAGCGAAGACCAGAGGGGGCCGCGCTGGTGAAGGGACAACAGGAACTCTTTCAGATAGCCTGGTTCATCTTGGGTTCGAGCTTCAGCGTTTTAAAACAGGAACTCCTGCGCGGTTGAACGGTCGTACGATTAACTTTTCAGTGCTCGATGAACAACCTGGAGATGAAGATCCCCAACCGTTTTCGTTTATGACAGAAAAAATAAATCAACCGCAAATGTCTTGTTATTTGACAGAGACGAATGACTACGTTCATAAGTTGATTAATGAAAATCTCGACCGAGCACCGATGTATTCTGGTCAGATCAATTCTACAGGACCACGCTATTGCCCTTCGATCGAAGATAAAGTAGTACGTTTTGCAGAACGTGACTCTCATCAGATCTTTCTTGAACCAGAAGGGCGTTGTACGAACGAGTATTACTGCAATGGTATTTCTACAAGTCTACCGCGTGATGTGCAAGACAAGATGATTCATTCTATACGAGGGCTGGAAAATACCGAGATTATGCGGTATGGCTATGCTGTTGAATATGATTTTGCGACTCCTACTCAGTTGAACCCAACCCTTGAAACGAAACAAGTAGAAGGCCTCTACTTTGCAGGCCAGCTTAACGGCACAACTGGTTATGAAGAAGCCGCTGGTCAAGGATTGTTAGCCGGGTTAAATGCGGCATTGAAAATTGCTCGCAAAGATAATTTTATTTTAGATCGGAATGAAGCTTATTTGGGAGTTCTGATTGACGATCTTGTTACGAAAGGAGTGGATGAGCCGTACCGCATGTTTACTTCTCGGGCAGAATTTCGTTTATTACTCAGACAGGATAACGCCGATCGTCGTATGACGCCTGTTGGTCGTCGTATTGGTTCTGTTTCTAACGAACGTTGGCAGAAATACCAAGAGTATGACACAGAACTCAAAAAGGCAGCACAGTTTATTCAGAGCACTCGTTATCAAGGCAATACTTTGGAAGAGTGGCTTCGTCGTCAAGATATTGGTTGGACTCAAATTAGTGAGTTTGCACCAGCATTGGAGGACTTTCACTTTTCAGAACGTGCCATACAGCAGACGCTGATTGAAGTGCAGTATGCCGGATATATCCGTCGTCAAACTGCCGAGATTGAGAAGCAGAAAAATGTTGAAGCACTGCACATACCTGACCATATTGATTACCAGGTTGTTCCTAATTTGCGTAATGAGGCTAAGGAAAAATTATCTCGCGTTAAACCCAGAAACGTGGGACAAGCAGGTAGAATCAGTGGCGTCACCCCGGCTGATTTAACAGTGCTTGTACTATATCTAAATAGCTCTAGTCGAATGGCGACTTAAATCCTTACAATTTAGTAACATATTTCTGTTTGAAGCCTCGAGATACATCTGATTTTTTTGATATGTTCAGGTGAGTCTTGAGAAAGTCTATTTGAATTTATAGTCTGGAATGACAGGTCTAATTATGTGTAAGTGATTACTTTGTATGTATTTATTTCAATTATTGACTCAAGTCCCGGAATGCGTGTTGACCATATCGTCAGAATAGATACAATCGGAGTTATTGATAATACTGGTAAAGTCAAGCGGTATTGAAAGTTTTGGCGTTTGTATCTATGTAGGATACTTGTGACGTCTGGAAAATCAGTAGTGTTTGGCAAGTAAACGGGCCACATGACTGCACCTTGGAGGATGCGGTTTTTTATCAGTTTACTTGGATTCAGGTGAATAGATAAGAGGCTGATTATGGAGATGTCAGTTTCATGCAGAGGTAATGATGAACGGGTCATCGCTATCAATGCGCAGGGGCTCGGTTATTGCATGTTGTAATAGCCTTAAAGCGCTTGGTCTTTCCTGCTCAATTGAGCGGGTCTTCAAAGGATGGATGAGCAATATGAAAACGGTTTTTACCACAGGCGAAGCCGCAAAGATTTGCAAAGTGAGTCAACAGACGATTATCCGCTGTTTTGATTCGGGCCAATTAAAAGGGTTTCGGGTGCCCGGTTCTCGCTTTCGCAGAATTCCGCGCGACGTCTTGTTTAAATTTATGAAGGACAACGGAATTCCTACCGATGCCTTGGAAAGCGGAAAGCGAAAAGCTTTAATCGTTGATGATGATGAAGAGCTGGTAGAGTTAATCCGAGATGTACTGGACGCCGATTCCCGGTTTGAGATTCGAGTCGCCAATAATGGTTTTGATGCTGGGATGATGGTGAAGGAATATCACCCTGATATTATTATTCTGGACGTTATGCTGCCGGACATTAACGGTAAGGAAGTTTGCCAGCGAGTTCGCTCTGACTCCTCTATGGATGATGTGAAAATTATCTGTATCAGCGGTATGGTTGAAGCAGACAAAATTGATGACCTGAAAGCTGCAGGTGCCAATGACTTCATGCAGAAGCCGTTTGAAGTAGAACAATTAGCAGACCGTGTTTGCACGCTTCTGAATCTGGAATCAGTTCACGCTGCCGGTTAATTTCTGGATCACACAGTCATCAGTTTCATGATGGTCGGTTCTTATTCCGATCGTCATGAATTCTGTTGTATGGAGTATCAGATGTCGAGCGAAGCCGGTATCGCTGGTGTTCAATTACCGGATGCTTATTATAGACGTTTGTTTTCGCTGGTTCCTGTGCGATCTCTCAGCTCCGTGATCAACGAATTGTCTGTAGTCTGGTGTGAAGCAACAACTGCTGAAGCAGTTTATCTTGCTGTTTTAGAGCGTGAGAACTTAAGACTATCTGCTGGTGTTTTTAAGTCTTCTGAAAATGTAGCTCATTATTTTAATACGGATAGCATAAGGCTCTCAAAAGATCGTTCGATTACAGAGCAGACTCGGTCTGTATTTGAACAAGGGCGGTTATTGAGTCAGATTTCCCAAGCAGCATTCGATTTTTTTTCATTTTCATGTGATCAAGCTGAGATTGCAGGAATCTATGTTTTTTCTTCAACGAAATTAACAGATGACGTTCCTGTTATTTCACAGTTGATAAATTTGAGTCAGCGATTGTTATCTCAAGCATTGGAACAAAGACTACAGAAGCATTCTGCTTTAAAAAGTGGGAATCTTCCTGAGTCGAATCAGAATTTAAGCATCGGACAAAAAATTTTACCCAGTTCTGATAAGCTGGAAGCGATGGCTGAATTTGCAGCCGGCGCCGGACATGAGATTAACAATCCCGTTGCTACGATTGTGGGGCGTGTGCAGATGCTGCTGAAAGAGGAGACAGACCCACAGCGCAGACAGTCTCTGGCAACAATTGGAGGGCAAGCTTACCGCATTCGGGATATGATTGGTGATGCAATGTTATTCGCTCGACCGCCTGCGCCTCACCCCGTTTCACTCAATTTGCAGCAAATGACTCAGGAAGTTTTAAACAGTTTGAACGAAAAAATTTCCAAAGCTGGCGTTAATGTTTCTATAAAGCTTTCGAGTTTACTTACAATCTGGGCTGATGAAGTTCAGTGGAAGGTCGTTCTCAGTAATTTGATTCTAAACAGCTTGCAGGTTCTTAAAACTGGTGATGGTATTGAGATTTTTGCAGAGGAAATGACACAAAATTCGATTCGTATTATGTATATCCGAGTTGTTGATGACGGTCCGGGGTTAACAGAACAAGAGAAAGAGCATTTGTTTGATCCATTCTTTTCTGCAAGACAAGCCGGTCGGGGGTTAGGATTTGGCTTATCGAAGTGTTGGCGAATCATTTCGCTTCATGGTGGATCAATAGAAGCGGAAGTGAATGCAGACCGAGGAATGACATTTCATCTTTTCTGGCCAATTGAAGGTCCGAAAGAATAATGGCTTCATTAAGTAACAAAAGGCTTAAAGGGATATAAATCAAGCGACTTTCTCCAAATCATCGCTTGCAGATCAGACAGGGATCGGTTTCAATATAGCCAGCAGGACGTTTGGAAAGTATGATTTCGCGCGAGCTTGATCTTTTTGAACCCTTCCTTTATTTGATTAAGCAGCCTGAGGGACGATGGCGGCGATTCAATCCTATCTGATAATTTTGGCCAGCTTCTTAGGGCAGTCTGAGAAGATCTCGGATGTGCCTCTACAGAAAGAGCCTGCAAGATATGCTATTGAAGCGCCGGATGTTACCGTTATCGGTATCCCTGTCAGTAAAGTAACTATTCGTGCTCTCACTGTAGAAGGGGAATTGGATAAGGAATTCTCTGGTCATCCCCAGGAAATTCTTGGTTTGGAGCTTTGGGTTAAAGGGGTTGATACTGCGTTACCTCCTTTTAAGAACGGTATTTTAGAATTAAAGACCGATCTGACACAAAACCAGAAGGTCTTCATTACTCAGGATCTGATTATTGTCGATCCTGACATTCGAGGTACAGGTTCGTTAGAGGTTTATCGTATCTCAAAATGGCTGAGTTTATTGCCTCCTGTCTTAGCTGTTGTACTGGCCATCTGGTTTCGAAATATCATTCTTGCTTTGCTGGTAAGTGTCTGGAGTGGTGCCGTTATTTTAGCGCACGGGAACTTGTTTCTCGGATTTGTACATACTCTGGACACTTTTGTAATCCATGAGATTGTAGAGCCAGGCAATCCTGACAATTCCCATTTGATGATCATCCTGTTTACGATGTTCCTTGGTGCAATGGTAGGAGTCATGTCTGTGGGGGGAGGCTCCGCTGCGTTAGTAAACAGGCTGTCAAAATACGCGTCTAAACGCGAACACAGCCAGCTCATGACTTGGTTCTTGGGACTCATTATTTTTTTTGACGACTATGCAAATTCATTGTTAGTGGGAAGTTCGATGCGGCCAATGACTGATCGCATGAAAGTCTCTCGGGAGAAGCTTGCATTTCTCGTCGATTCAACTGCTGCACCTGTATCGGGAATTGCCATTATCTCAACGTGGGTTGGGGTGGAGATTGGTTATATAGCAGATTCCTATGCTAGTTTGGGAATGGCAGAAGACTATTATACAACTTTTTTATATAGCCTGCCGTATCGTTTTTATCCGTTACAACTATTAGCCTTTGTTTGGCTGGTTGCCTATTTGGGGCACGATTATGGTCCGATGTTGAAAGCAGAAGTACGAGCAATTGCATTCGACCAGGTCATTCGGCCAGGGCGAGTCAATGTCGTTGAAGCAGAAACAGTTGCAGAGCAGGGGCAACTGGCACATCGCCTGTTATTGCGAAATGCATTGATTCCTCTATTTGTCTTGCTGGGACTAGTAATGGTTGGGCTGATGTGGACAGGGACAATTGAAATCGAACGCCTGAATGTTGAGCGGTTCGAGTCGGGACAAACTTTGTTGCAAAAGAATTTTCGAACTGTTTTAGAACATGCATCACCAAATCGGGTCTTACTGATCTCTTCGTTCCTGGCTTCAATAGCCGCTATTGCAAGTTGTAGTTTTACTAGAGTGCTTTCATTAAATGAATCTGTTGAAGCCTGGTCAGCTGGAGCTAAAAGTATGTTTCTGGCAATCTTGATCCTGGTATTAGCATGGTCCATTGCCACAATTTGTGATGCGAGCCATCTAGATACAGCCGGAGTTTTAGTGGAGCTACTCTCAGGAAGCCTTTCTCCGAACTGGATGCCAACAATTACATTTCTATTGGCTGCGGCAGTCAGTTTTGCCACCGGCAGTTCGTGGTCAACCATGGGACTATTGATGCCGTTGTCGATCTCTGTGACCTACAGTCTTTTAGTTCCCTTGAACGAAGTCGATCCCAACCATCATTTGATGTTAGGAACGATTGGAGGAGTTTTGGCAGGTGCTATTTTTGGTGATCACTGTTCTCCCATTTCTGATACGACAATACTTTCATCCGCAGCAGCTGGATCGGACCATCTAGACCACGTTCTTACACAGATGCCTTATGCGATTACTGTTGCTGTTATCTCATTAGTATTTGGTTATATTCCCGTTGGTTTTGGTATTCAGCCATACATACTCTTGCCTGTAGGTCTCATTGTATTATTCCTGATTCTGCAGTTTTATGGCCGCTCTGCAGAGGCGGAAGCCGAAAAGATTCTAGAGGCTGGTATCAGCGCTGAGGAATTTAATAATACTAAACATGAAAAAGACGAAGAGCAGAGTGAATTAACGAATAAGGATGAGGAAGAACCTGATCAGCAGGATGAGTCTGAAGAAGAGCCAACGGAAGCGGACTGAAACTGTGTTCTCTCATCGATTTGTGTGCTATAATTCTCCTATACTCTATAGACTAGCAAGTTTTGTTTTTATGTATAGGTAACCCTCAGGATGCAGCCCCAGTCAAAACTTAGTGGAATTTTTACTCCAAACCTTGTTCCCTACGATTCTAAAGGCGAAATTAACGAACCAGAATTACGCCGCTATATTGATTGGCTTATTGAAAAAGGTGTCCACGGCCTCTATCCCAATGGTTCTACCGGTGAATTCACTCGGTTTACTCCCGAAGAGAGACGTCGGATTGTCGCCATCATTGCCGACCAGACGAAAGGTCGTGTACCTATTCTGGCGGGGGCCGCTGAAGCGAATGTTCGTGAGACAATCAAAGCCTGTGAGTATTACCATGGGTTGGGAATTCGAGCTGTCGCGATTGTTGCCCCTTTTTATTACAAGTTGAGTCCTGCTTCTGTTTATGCCTATTTTAAGGAAATTGGTGATAATACCCCCATCGATGTAACGCTCTATAACATTCCGATGTTTGCCAGCCCGATTGATGTTCCCACAATTCAACGCCTTTCTGAAGAATCTGAGCGTATCGTAGCGATTAAGGATTCATCGGGTGATATTCCCAACATGATTCGTATGATTCAGGCTGTGCGGCCTAACCGTCCGGAGTTTTCATTTCTGACTGGTTGGGATGCGGCGCTAATGCCCTTATTGCTTAGCGGAGCAGATGGTGGAACGAATGCCAGTTCAGGAGTTGTTCCTGAATTAACTCGTAAGCTATATGATATGACCCTCTCAGGACAACTAGATGAAGCACGTCGTATTCAATATGACTTATTGACATTATTTGATACGATGATTTATTCGGCAGAGTTTCCCGAAGGCTTCCGCGCTGCAGTGGAATTACGTGGCTTTAGCATGGGAGAGGGACGCCAGCCAATTACACCAGAGCAGCAAACCGATATCTCTACCTTGAGCCGAACACTGCAATGCATGCTTTCAGAGCACGGTTTTACAAATGAACCGATTGGAGGCTGTGCTACGGGAATTACTGAAGACCTAAGTAACAGCGATGTTTCTCAGATTGTGCAACGTGTCGTGGCCGAACTCAATCGGCGTAAGCTGATTTAAGCCATTTCTACTGAGAACGACTAGCCTTCCAGCTTATTGCGATAGTAATTTGAGCCTGTAGAAAGCGCCTCTTCCAACTTCTCGGGATGTTTACCGCCGGCTTCTGCCATATCAGGACGTCCACCACCGCCGCCTCCGACAACTTGCGCAGCGGCTTTAACGCAATCACCGGCTTTGAGTCCCTGCTTGACCAGATCTTGATTGACGGCAGCCATTAAAGCAACCTTATCATCAATAACGGTACCTAAGATCAGGGCAACATGTTTTCCTTTTTTACGCAGATGATCTGCTAATTCACGTAGCTGGTCTCGCGAAGCATCTTTTGCATAATATGCAACAATTTTTACATCGTTTACAGTGACAGCATTTTCCAGTAGTTCATCAGCAGTACCGGCCAGTGATTTGCTGGAAAACTTCAAGAGCTGCTTTTTAGTTTCGCGAAGTTCATCCTGCAAGTGTGCAATGCGATGAGGTAGTTCGTCCACTCGCGGTGCTTTGAGTTGCACGGCAATTTCCTGGAGCAGTTTTTCAGTATTTCTCGTTTTTTCCAGTGCTTTAGGACCAGTCAGGGCGTGAATACGTCGAACGCCTTTGGCAACAGGTTCTTCGCTCACAATTTTGCAGAGACCCACTTGCCCTGTATTAGACAGGTGAGTGCCCCCACAAAGTTCAATGCTAAAGTCTCCCATTCTGACGACACGCACATTGTCTGGATATTTTTCACCGAACAGAGCCATTGCACCAAGATCGCGGGCAACTTGAAGTTTCATCAGCTCTGTCGTGACATTGGCACCTTCTGAGATACGCTGATTGATGATATCTTCAATCTGACTTATTTCTTCTGAAGTCAGTGACTTGCTATGCGAGAAGTCAAAGCGGAGCATATCTTCTTCAACTTTCGAGCCGCGTTGCATTGCGTTTTGGCCTAAAACTGATTGAAGACCATGGTGTAACAAGTGCGTTGCCGAATGGGCACGTTGAATTCCTGATCGTCGGGGCTCAGTTACTGTTGCTTTTAGTGTTTGTCCCTGATCGAGTTTACCTTTTAAAAGGTGTCCGATGTGAAGAATCAATCCACCATTTTTCTGTGTGTTAATGACTTCAAATTGTATGCCATCTGATTCTATGAAACCAGTATCGCCTACTTGTCCACCTGCTTCTGCATAAAAGGGGGTTTGATCAAGCACTAGTACAACAGGGTGGGCGTGTCCTTTTTCAACGAGTGATTCCACTAGCCTGTCTTCAGCAATAATCCCAACAACTTTTGCGTTTTCTTCTGTGGTTTCGTAGCCTTTAAAAACCGTATCGCTGGTCGTTTTGTGTAATGCCGTTAATGGACCTTCTGACATGACCGAGTCTAGAAAGGCACCACTACCACTGCCTTCTTTATGTCGCTGCATCAAGGTATCAAATTCAGCGCGGTCTACGGAAAGATTATTTTTGGCAGCGAGTGCTTCAGTAAGTTCGATTAGAAATCCATCTGTCTGATGAAGGTCAAAGACCTCTTCGCCAGAAATTTTTGAAAGCCCGTTCTTTTCAGCATTTTTGACGAATCCTTCAAAACGCGTAAGTCCTTTTCCAATGACACCCAAAAATTGTTCTTCTTCCTCTTTAATGATGCGCTGCGCATTTTCAACCGTTTTTGCAATATCCGGATAAGGTGATTTCATGATCTCTACAACAGACGGAACAATCTGGAATAGAAATGGTTCATGTTTGCCTAGTAGATAGCCTTCTAAGAGTGCACGTCGTAGTAACTGTCGAACAACATAACTCTCTTTTTCACTGCCGGGATTCACGCCTTCATGGATACTAAAGGTGACGGCGCGAACGTGGTCTGAAATACGGCGGAGCGGGCGACCTGCTGCTGATTCGAATTGATAATTCGTTCCGACAGCATCACCGGCTGCCAAACAGAGTTTTTTGAGAGTGTCAATTTCAAAGTTACTGGGAACTCCTTGCAGGACTGAGGCTGTACGCTCTAATCCCATGCCAGTATCGATATTTTGTTTAGGAAGTGGTTTTAAATTATCAGGGGGATCTCCCACGCGATTGAATTGAGTGAAAACAAGGTTCCAGATTTCTACATTATCTTTTCCACCATTAGGATGATAAAAAATTTCACTGCAAGGACCACAGACACCATCAGGGCCTAAGGAGGGAGCACCTGCAGGCCAGAAATTTTCGTGTTCGTTTTCACGGCTGATTCGATTCGAGGGAACTTTAATTTCATCGTGCCAGATATTGTAAGCTTCATCATCGTCCTGGTAGACCGTTACAGACAGCAGGTTAGAATCCAGACCCAACCATTTTTTATCAGTCAGGTACTCCCAGGCCCAGTGAATCGCTTCACGTTTAAAGTAATCGCCAAATGAGAAATTTCCAAGCATTTCAAAAAAGGTATGGTGGTAGGGAGTCACTCCCACGTTTTGAATGTCTCCAGTGCGCAGGCACATCTGGCAGGTTGTGGCTCGGGTAAATTCGAGTTTACCAACACCCAGAAACTGATTCTTAAATTGATTCATTCCTGCGGGAGTGAATAGTACGGTACGGTCATCACGTGGCACCAATACATCTGAAGGTCGTCTAACACATCCTTTTTCTTCAAAGAAGGAGAGATAACTTTCGCGAAGTTCGTCTGTTTTCATTGCTTTTAAGATTACTTAATTGGGGGAAGGATAACTTTTCGGCCATCCAAAAGTTGTAATGTTACTTGTTGTGAATTGCTTATTTTTTGTGCTTCCTGATAAAACAAATCAGGTGTCTTGATTGCTTGATTATTAATATGGCTGATAAATGTTCCTTCTTTAAGACCAGCCACTTGAGCGGGACTTTCTGGAGCGATATGCGTCACTACGACTGCCGGCGGGTAACTGAATGGACTATATGTAAATTTGCTGCGTGCTGTGGGGTAATCGATTCTCAGTCCGCGCCAGAGAGGGTGCCGGTATTGAGTTTGAATTATCCCTTCATCGTCAACCACTGGCCATTTTCCTAGTTTCACTGTCAGAGTCAACTCACGCGGTTTTCTTCCTCTTAATATTTGAAGCTTTACTTCATTTCCCGCTCCTGCTTTACCTACTTCCCGCATTAGTTCCAAATGATTTGTCAACTTTTTACCATTGATTGAAAGAATCAAGTCACGCGGTTGCATGCCGGCCAAATGGGCAGGGGAATGTTGTTTCACATTGACGGCTGACACGTAGAAGGGATCTTGGAGAGCTGAACTCCCAGGAATACTGTGTCTTGCTCTATTTCGTTCAATCGTTTCTGGCTGGATACCCAGAAAACCGTATTCTGCTTCCAGTCCAGCAGAGAGACTATTAATGATACGCTTTGTCGCTTTGTCGATCGGAATTGCATAGCCTGTCGACTTTTCATATCCATCTAATGCTGCCAGTGATGTTGTAATTCCAATCAGATTTCCATCGAGGTCCAGTAATGCACCACCACTTGTTCCTAAATCAAGGCGTGTGTCAACCTGCAATAAAGTTCCAAAATGATGCAGCGTTTCTTCTTTGGCAATTTCTTGATCAAAAAAATGTTTTCTAATAGGAACAGGAAATCGATGAAAGTTACTTAAGATTCCCCAACTGGCGCTGGGAGAACCATCGCGGGCAATGGCATAAGGATTCCCCAAAGCAATAACAAATTGTCCCTTTCGAATCGATTCAGCATTCCCATATTTAATGGGGGCCAGTGATTGTGCATACTCACGAGTAAGTGTGCGTGCCGGGATGAGAACGGCTAAATCACTACGCGGGTCAGCAGCGATAATTTCCGCATAAAAGCCCCGGCGATTAACTGTGTGAACATAAATACGATTTTCAGGAATAGTCTTTTGTCCTGAGACGGGGCCCCCCTGTGTCAGATGATAATTCGTGAGTATCAGAGTTCGCTTCTGATTTTTTGGATCTGGGATTATTACACCCGAACCAAATTCGTTAGGGATAAAACTCAGGTTTTGTGGGTTTTGTGATTCATTAAACTGTTGATTAGGGTCGAGCCCAAAAGGAGCGGGAATTCGAGATTGGATCTGTTGTTTTTTAGTTTTAATTTTTGATATCGCAACGACAGACTTTTCAGACCTTTCAATGGCTGTGATCAATTGTTTTTCGACGGCAATAGCAACAGCCCGTGCGTCGAGACTTTGCGCATAAAGCGAATTACTTTTTTGAAATGAGAATAAAAACAGACTGATTACCAAGGTTGTGATGAACACCACTTGGTTTTGAGCAAATTTTGTTGATTGATCATCGAACATTTGTTGCCTTAGACGAAATCAAAAGAAACTTCTTATATGAGTGATGTAGAATTACTGTTCTCACCTGAGCTGATTAGAATAAATACCAATTTTACAGTGTTTCAAGGGAGAACCCAATGCAAAACGACCTTGAATACCACTGTCGGAATCAAGGTCGTTGAGGGAATTTTATGAATTACTGATTTTGCAGAAAGATTGCCAGATCAAGCTTCAACGGCTTCCGGAGAAGGGACCAGCCCTTGAGCCACGAGTACTTTCTGTTTAATTTCCTGGCAGAGATCTGGGTTCTCTTCCAAAACGGCCTTAGAACGGTCCCGGCCTTGGCCAAGACGCGTGTCTCCATAACTGAACCAGCTACCACTCTTTTTGACAATTTTATTTTCAACAGCTAAATCCAGCAGGTCCAATTCGAAGTTGATTCCCCCTGAACTGAGCATATCAAATTCAGCAACTCGGAACGGTGGGGCGATCTTATTTTTAACGATCTTGGCTTTCATACGAATGCCGGTAATCGTATCTCCATCTTTCAGCGTTGCCACTCGACGAACATCAACACGTACCGAACTATAAAATTTCAGGGCGCGCCCACCGGGTGTTGTTTCGGGGCTACCAAACATGACACCAATTTTCTCACGAATCTGGTTGATGAATATCACGGTCGTTTTGGACTTAGAAATCGCTCCTGTCAACTTTCGCATGGCTTGACTCATCATGCGGGCCTGGAGACCAACGTGGGTATCACCAATCTCGCCATCCAGTTCTGCTTTGGGAACTAATGCAGCGACCGAGTCGACGACGATCACATCCACAGAGTTTGATTTGATCAGCATTTCGGCAATTTGCAGCCCCTCTTCACCATAAGTAGGCTGACTAACCAATAATTCCGAGATGTTGACTCCGAGCTTTTTAGCCCAGATTGGGTCGAGTGCATGCTCGGCATCAATAAAGGCAGCGATGCCTCCTTCTTTTTGTGCATTTGCGATCACATGTAAGGCCAGTGTGGTTTTACCACTTGATTCCGGGCCATATAACTCAATAATCCGTCCGCGAGGAAAGCCGGTACCACCTAGAGCCAAGTCGAGTGAAAGGGCACCGCTAGCGATGGCGGGGACAACTTGCGCATTGTCTCCCGTTAATTTCATGATGGCGCCTTTACCAAAGGCCTGCTCAATTTGCCCGAGAGCATTATCAAGCATTCCATCAGGAGTGGCGGAACCGTTGTTTTGAGTTGTGTTTGTACTAGCGGCTCGTTTTGATCGTGCCTTTGCAGCCATTGAGGTCTTCCTTCAATAATATGACAGTTGCCCCGCAAAATTGAGTTCGAGTTCGTCAGGCGAAGCAAGTGCCTAATTTGTCGAGAATTGCGGGGACGTCATTATTGAACGCCGTCTCGACCCATGGATTTAAAAGGAAATGTCTATTGTGGACGAAGATATACTAACAAGTTTTTCTCCTGTCACAATAGAAAACATAAGAGAAATATGTCTGGCAGCAATTATTTCAGAATTCTGCGAATCTGAAAAGGAATAAATCACAGGAAAGATTCAAAATTTGCAAGACACTGTTGTGGAGCCAGATTTAAGGTTCATTTTCAAGCAACATCCCTAAATAAGAATGCCGAATCGGATTGGATAATCCCAAAGATCTTGCCAATTCAATGATGGCTTCTTCCGCATTGGTGAGTTCAGATTCCTCTGCCATTAATTCAATTTCTGCAAAGGTTCCGAGTTCTTCCACCTCGTCTATCGTAATTTCAAAAGTATGTTGGCCGTGTGAATAGCTGAAGGGGGTGCGTACTTTTTTGACAGCTTTGAGAGGTTGAAACCCTAGAATTTCAAGCATTTCCGCCAATTGTTCAAATGCGCGTTGACCTGACTCAAATTCAAGTTCAATCTCCTGACGCACTTTGCTGATTGTTGAGAGTTTTGGGCCTTTATACGTGATTCGATTATTGGACCCGTTACAGCGAATACGAATTGCCTCGTCTGTCTCAGCAAAATTACGAATAGGATGTGCAAAATAGTGGTCTTGTTGTTTCAGGCAATCTCCACGTCTGGCGCCAATATGGTCGAGTTGATGTAACAGATCGTTTTTGTCAGAGATGGCAAATTTTTGTTCTACTTCCAGCATTTTAATCCCGCCAGGGGTGTTTGACTTTTTCCCAATAAGAGTCAAATTCGAAATTGGGGCTATTGTCCAGGTCGTGACATTGATAGCAGGTCTTCTTTTTGGCTTCGGCCAGTGTAACCCGCATGACTTTTTTGGCTTCTTCGAGTTTGTCCATATCGACTAGTTCGATGTGTCCACTTCCCGGACCATGGCAGTTTTCGCATTGCTGCCCCAGTAAATGCGGAGATTCTTTTTTGTTGACAAAACCACTTTTGTAACGGATTACATCCTGTGGATGCCAGCCGGTGACATGGCAGGAAAGACATTCTGGATCATAGATACGTGAAATGACGTTCTGGCCTTTCTGGTCTTCTCGGCCGGTGATGAGACTTTCGTAAGCATGAGCATGCGCGGTAGTGAGCCATTTTTCATATGCTTTTGTGTGGCATTCACCACATGTTTCTGCACCAACGAATGTTGCACCGCGTGGATGATCAATGGGCAGTTCCTTCGCAGCCAAATCTTCTTGTTTCAGCCGATCTTGATAGAATTGCATATGCTCGGCCATACGTGGTGTGTCCTGAAAGCGTTGCTTATCAAGTTCGATCACTGTGAATCGGAATCGTTTGGATCGATCATCCTTGGCTGCGTCCTGTGGATAATAACCAACGACGCCGGCATTTTTTCCTTTATGACCAACATCGACCATCATCGTTTTGCCAATAAACGTCGGTTCCCCGATAGGATCTTCGACACCGCCGGCGGTCAACAGAATATCAAAAACGGGAAGTTTTTCAGCGATGGACTTTGATTCTTCCTTATCCGATTGAGAAAGCAGAACCATCAAATCAGGTTTCGCTGCTTGCATTTTTTTAATGACCTCTGGCAGTACTTTAACTGGTTCTTGCCAAATGATATCGGGAACTTTTTCCATCCGGCTTTTTCCAATGATGGAAGTCACAGCAATTTTCACCCCACCCACTTCAATAATTTTGAAATGGCTTTTACCTAACTCAGGTGTCTCCAGGATGAGAATGTTGGCTGCCAGAAATGTGGGCGTTGTGTTAGGAGAGGCAGGTTCTGGGTTATGCAGTTGCAGGAAAATATCAGCACCAAACCTGAGTTCTTCAGGCCCCAAACCTACACCAGCATACTTCATGTCTTTTAGCGATGCTAAAATGGTCTCGTATTTGATCTGACTTTGACGGCGGTTTCGTTTGACAAGCCCCCCTAGATCAAAGGCAGTCACTGGCCATTTTCGATCTTCGATTTTTTTGACAAGATTAGCAAGTAGAGAAACGCCTCCAGTTTGATTTTGAGTACAGCCACAAGGTTCGAGGTAACCACGACGTTCACCGGTAAGTATGATTGCCAGCTTGGGCGCAGGCCAGTCTTTAAAAAGAGGTCTAGGTGAGCTTTTGGACGCTGATTTGTGATGGCCAGTTTCAGTTTTTTGATGTGTCTGTGCAGCAGAAGTTTCTTTACCAGTGTTGGTCGTAACAGGTTTTTTTGAGTCCGAATTTGCTGACTGGTTTTCAGCTACTAAAGAATTTGAATTCTTTGCTGTAGGGGACTGGGATATTTTCTTTTCACAACCAGTCAGCAAGAGAATGCTAACAAGCAGGGCAACCTGATAATGATGCTCGGAATCTCTTTTATAAAACATTCAATGCAACCTTCCATGGGAGTTTATGAGGGGAATAGACATAATAGGGAGCCCTCTTTATCTATTTTAGCTCATAGCATAGTATTGCGTCAAAGTGGATCTGGCCCCAGCCCCGGAGAGTTCAGATACAAAAGTCCAAAAAAATGAAGTGTCTTCAATAGGGAGATCTACAATGTTAAAGATATTTAGCCTATAGCGAGATAAACTGAACACGGAAGTTGATCTCTTTTGCGTTCGGATGGTTAGTCTGCAACTTTACATTGGCTAAATTCCCTCGACCAAATGACATGGAAGGTTTTCCAGCTGGTACTCCAAATTTCAGTTGATAGCGTTGTTTTGTTTTTGATTGAAATTTGTCATCTTTTTTGAGTTCGAACTCTAGAAAATCAGGCACAATTTTCTGGCTCAATATTTTTAAAGGTTGTTCTGTTCCTTCCACGAACATGGAAAGTGTGACTTCTTTTCCTTCTTTAGAAGCAAATTCACCCAAATTGAGAACCATGGTTTTGGGATTCCAGTGAACTCCAAATGTGGGCACAATGCGAATGGGGCCCGTGTGATTTCCTGAGACTTGAATCACAAATTCCTTATACTGTTCTTGTTCCCCATGTTTATGATCATGGCCTTCATGATCAGCATGTTTGTGTGCATTATCTTGCTCCTGAGATTTCAGATTATTAGGAATGTCTGTTTTGACAGTCAACCGTTCCATAAATCCACCGAGAGGAAATTTATTGGGGTCTCCAGTAATTTTTATTCCATATCCAGATTTGGCGTCAACTTCTTTTAGTTCTTCTGGAGTGAGTGGTTTCGAGGAAGAACTTAAACCGGGATTGCTAGAGATAATCTCTAAGATTTTAAAATCATCTAGATACTTGGTATGAATTTTTCCCGTGAACGATACAGGCTCTTCAGTTGACATTATAGGGAGAGACCAATTCGGACTACCCAGTGAATCACCAGTGAAGGAAATCAGGTTATTGACTGTTCCTTCGATTTGTAATTTCATTTCCTGGTTTTTAGGATCATTGGTCCAAATCGTCGCAGTTTGCCCAAAATTTTCTTGTGGGGTCTTCGGTGTCCAGATGAGTTCGATTTCAATTGACTCGCCTGGTGCGACCGCATTGTCTTTCATTTCACTGAGTGTGCACTTGCAGGTTGTATTTCCTTTTTTCACTTCCAGTGGAGCTTCTCCCTCATTTTTTAGCACAAATTTATGCGATAGAGATTGCCCGACTGCCATTTCTCCAAATTTATAGAGTTCTTCATCTACAACTGCTTTAGGGTAGGGACCGGTCTCTGAAACTTTGGGTCGGTCATCTTCTACCGCTTTTGGTCGGTTCCCAGAATTTCCGGTCTCTAGTGTGCTGTTACCTCTTCCTAACCAGATAGTTCCTGCAAGAGCAGCAATTAAAACAACAATGGTTGTGAGAATAGCTCGAAGATTCATATTTACACCAGCGATGAATTTATTAATTGAGATTATAATACGGAAACAAAATCAGGTAGCAGATACATTTCAAATCACTTGGTAAATGATACCCAATGATATTATGAACCTAAGTTTGTCGGAGTTCAATTCTGATTCCTATGACTTAAGTTAATTATCTCTTTCATTTTATTTAAAGTCTTTTCAGTCAGATATTTGTCAATATGCTGAGCTTGATGATTCGCCTCGTCTAAATTAATAGCCTGCCTTGCTTCACCCTGACTCTCATTTAATTGGCCTGCCTCAAATAAAACTTCGGCGAGAACAGCTCGATAACGGGCATTATTAGGATAGCCAGTGACTGCCAGACTCAGGTTTTCGATGGCGTCAGTTAAGTCAGCTTGTGTTTTTGATACTTGATATTGTTGGAAAAACTTCTGCCCTAACTCAAAGTAATTGAGTGGATTGAACGGATTCCGCTTGATAGCCTCCTTTTGTTGTTTTACCCCTTGATCAAATGCGTCACGGTCATCGTGCTCGCTCTGAGCCCATTGGTTAAAATAAATTTGTGCCAAAGCTTGCCAGGGACCAGGTGAAAGTGGGTCTGTCTGGGTTGCTTGTCTGAAAAACCGTTGAGCACTCTGGGCGGACCGACCACGCAGAAGTGCCTGTTCGCCTTTTATTACGAGTCTTTTTCGGTGGATTGTTGGCGCAAATGATGACCAGACGAAGAAAACGATCATTAAAAGACAGACAAATAAGAGTAAGGTTTTCAAATGTATAGATTTCAGAGGCCTAGATTTACCAGAACTGCTCTTTAGTGGCAGGATTCCACTTTCATGTGCCTGTTGACAGGTAACAGGCACAGCCAATGCCAGGAGCAAAAACCACGTTTGTGTGATGGCTGGCATGGCAATGCCACCTGCTCCCAGCAGATGAATACTGAGAGCAACAAACCCGGCTGCTAACGACAGCGAAAGTAAAGAGGAGCGGTCCTCCATCTGCTGGAATTCATCGTCTGTCTTCCAACCCAAATTCAACACAAAATAAAGTACCAACCAACCGAGGCAGAAGATCCAGAGCAGAGTTTCATCAATGGATTGTAGAAATAATTGAATCCCCCACAAGAAGGGGAATGCGAATATAAAACCGAGTAGCAAAGCCACTTGACTGGTTGACATTTCATTTTGAAACGAATCTATTTCAGTCTTGGATTCGTTACTGGAAGCTGATGGTTTGATGACCCAATGATAACAGGCCAGCATAAGAACGGTTAATAAACCAGCGAAAGCAATCATTCCACCATTGGCCCATACATCGAGAAACAGGTTGTGAGGATCGGCAATTTCTTCACTAGAGCCAGGAAGCTTGTATTTCAAATAATGCTCGCGAAAGTTTCCCGGACCTGTTCCCCAAAGCGGGGATTCTTTTATCAGATCCCAGGTAGCGGTCCACCATTCCAGCCGATATTTCAGTGATTTGGGAGCTTCTGTCAAAACCTCTTTATCAAAACCACCACTGAATGTTGCCAGAAGAAAAAATCCAAGCAATATGATTCCAGTCATGCTTCCCCATTTGATAGCATGCTTTTTCCATGCCTGACTTTGTTCTTTGTGTCGAATCAGCTTCAGTATACCAAGACTAACGAGGCCTCCCACCACGCCGACCCAGGCAGTGCGGCTTTTCGTCAGGATCAGGCAATAGCCGATGAGAATTGTGGGAAGCAACAGGATCCAGGATTTGAATCGACTTCCTTTTGAAGTGACATGTCTGGTTTTGTCAAAAAGGGCATGTACCGTTTGTGAAAATGCAATCAGAAATCCGACTGCGAGCAAACCGGCAAACGTATTTGCCAATGCAAACATACCTAATGGCTCTGTACTGTCCAGCAGACGTCGTTCAAATAGCTGTTGGCCACTGCCTGATAAGGCATCGGCGGGGACACCCATTGAAAGGAGTTTCTTCTGAAATTCGGAACGCTCGGCCGGCGTGGTAGCCGTATCAAATTGTTGCCGCGCGGAGAGATACTCTTCGGCTAATTGGCCATACATCCAATGGTGTTGCCAGATTCCATAGACCGATAATAGGACAATTGTTGTTAAGAGTCCTTGTAATAAGACTGTGCGCAATTGTGTTGTAGCAATGATTCGTCGAATTAACGAGAAGGAGAGCCCGAGTGACACCCATTCCCACATTAGATTCAAAGCGGCCCTTTTCTGTCCGTCAGTAATCAAGATCATCACTAATGCTGCGATTACCTGACCTGAGACAAGTAGCCATACCCCAAAATCATAGCGGTCAAGATGAGGCGTCCGGTAACGATCCAATAGTAAAGAGCTACAAAACAGAATGGCGACGATGAACCAGCCAAGAGCTATGTGTAGTGTGTCCCCCTGTGGAGCTGATTCTGCAGGAAGCAAATAACGTGTTGTGATCAATGTGCCAACAAGAAACAGTTGAACTCCGGTCAACAACGAAAGTAGTGGGTGGAGTTCAGGCGCAGCGGGACTGGATTTGGTATGAGATGACTGTGACCGATGTTGTTTTCGGCGTTTACTCATTCCTGGTTTTTCCGACCTGCGTTTTCTAGTATTGTGACAATAGAAAGCACACACACAATCAGCAGTATGACGAGTAATGCTGCATTCCATGATGAGACTTCATAGAGAATCAGCCCCGCGACTCCTGTTGTCAATGTTGCCAGGTGAATGGTAAGAACAGTATTTCGTTTACTCAGACCAAGTTCCACCAGGCGGTGTGAGAAATGGCTTTTATCGGCATGAAAAGGGCTGCGTCCCTCTTTTAGTCTTATCACCATAACCGTACAGAAATCGTAGAGCGGAATTGCCAGAATACAAAGAGGGGCCAGGATGACATGTCGGCTGGCAACTGGTTCTCCCTGTACTGAATTGCCGGAGTAAAATGTGCCGAGGATCGTCATTGTGGAGAGGATCAAGCCAATAAAATAGCTCCCGGAATCTCCCATGAAAATTTTAGCAGGAGGCCAATTGTGACATAAAAAACCAGAAATTGAACCAGCGAGAACCAGTAACACACCAGCAACGAGCCATCGCGGTTCACTGGTAAATCGCAACATAATCAATGCAAACAGCACCGCGGCGATTAAACCGATCCCCGATGTCAATCCATCCATGTTATCCAGAAAATTTAAAGAGTTGACGAGCACAATGATCCAGGCCACAGTCAATAACATGCCGATCCATGGCTGCTGAATAAAAAGCGTTCCTCGCACACCTGCAAAAACTAAACCAATCGCGACCAGTAATTGAATGATCAAACGAGGCTTCCATGAGATATTGATTTTGTCGTCAAGTAGTCCCATGACCGATAAGATCGTTCCCCCTGCCAGCACTGCCCATAACAGTTGTGAGCGATAGAGCACTCCTTCTAAATGCGGGGCTAGTTCCTGTGGGATCCAGGAGGGAGTCGCGCCTGATTTCAAGAGAATCAAAACTATCAACTGGGCCATACCAATGGGAACAACGACGCCAAGCCAGATACCTACACCACCTCCCAACGGTGTGGGATTTGTGTGTACTTTTCTTTGTGCAGGTTGGTCAATAAGTCCCCATTTGGGGGCCAGTTTGCGCATGGCAGCTGTTGCCAGAAAAGAAATCAGAAATGAAGGAGCCAGGCACGCAATTACAAAAAATAACATTACAAATGGCATTCAGAAAAACGATAGAAACTCTTGGATGAGAAGCTATTTTTTATTAGTTCTCATAGTTTCTAAAGTGATCAGTTGGAAAAGTTTAAAAGATTCAAAAAGATCAAAATAAAAAACTCATAAAGCACTAGTTTGGCTAACGAAATGATTTAGTGGTAGCCAAAAATGCGATTCTCATCAGTTTTCGATTGATATATTTGATGTATGGCGTACAGTTGACTCTATCAATATAACCAGAGCAATTGCCAGGGATTTCGGAGTCATAAAACTTCTGCAATGAACGAATTATTTGAGGAACAGTTTCGTTTCAATCGGGATAGTGTTCCCAATTGGGAAGAGGGGGCCACACACCGGGAGATGCTTACAGGTCATCTGAAGGACCTGGCAGGTGAGAATCGAGGTCGGTTATGTGTTTTAGGAGCAGGAAATTGTAATGACCTG
The DNA here is from genome assembly GCF_007748195.1 of Gimesia aquarii. Classification (NCBI taxonomy): domain Bacteria; kingdom Pseudomonadati; phylum Planctomycetota; class Planctomycetia; order Planctomycetales; family Planctomycetaceae; genus Gimesia; species Gimesia aquarii. Next base: position 5,718,474 of record NZ_CP037920.1, on the reverse strand, counting down.
AATTTGAAACAATTATTACATGCATTCAGTGAGATACACCTGATTGACATTGATGGAGTTGCATTGGAACGTGCAATTCTGTCTCAGTCGTTAGAAAATGAGTCCTCAATTTTTCTACACAAAAGTGATTTGACCGGAATTGGTGAACAGCTTGCCGCATGGAATGAAGACGACAGTAATGCCGATTCTAATCTGACTGATATTATATTGAAATTATCTCAGCCGGTGAATTTGAATCTGCTGAACCCATTTGATGTTGTCTGTTCGAGCTGTTTGCTAAGTCAATTAATTCATCTGGTTGTCAAAGCTGTGGGTGATACCCATCCACGATTTGAAGAGACAATGATCGCCATTCGCTCTCAGCATTTGCAAACGATGATCGATTTGATGGGCGAGCGCCGGGTTGGTTTGCTGGTAAGTGATTTTGTTTCTTCGGCCTCCGCACCAGATTTACCACATGTACCCGACCATCAATTCGAGCAATATCTTTCGCAGCTACTTTCATCCCAGAACTTTTTTCATGGCGTGCACCCGGGAGTCTTGTTTTCGTTGTTGGTAGGGAACTCTCCTTTCGCGCAGCAGGTACGCAATGTCGAGATGTTACCTCCCTGGCGGTGGAACCTTGGATCGCGGCAGTATGCAGTAGCCGCGATCCAATTTTATGGACTCAAAAGAGATTGATCTGATCAAAGTGATGATTAGCTTCTTTCAACGAGCACTTATTTTTTGGGCGCAGATTTTTTTCTCTGTCCTGCACCGGTGGCTCGCGGGTTGGGTTTGATGTAAAGTGATGGTGGGTCTTTTTGCACTGATCCTCTGTCATCGGGGACCTGATATTGCTTTTGGAGTCGTTTCAATTCTGCTTTTAAATCAGTAACAACTTGTGCATATTCGGGATCATGATAGACACTTTTCATTTCATGGGGATCTTTTTCCAGATCATAGAGTTCCCATTCCCCCAGATTGTAGAAATCAATTAGTTTATAACGTTTGGTACGAACTCCGTTATGGCGGCGTACCATATGGGCTGAACGACGATCGTTATAAAATTCATAGTAATGATAATAGAGGCTTTTACGCCACGCGACTTCATTTCCTTTAAAGAGTGGTATTAAGCTGACTCCTTGCATATCTTCTGGTATTCTTGCGCCTGCAATATCGAGAAATGTTTCTGCAAAGTCGAGATTGGAAACCAGATCATTATTCACACTGCCTGGTTTGATGACTCCTGGCCAGCGTGCCACAAACGGCATGCGATAAGATTCCTCGTACATGAAACGCTTGTCGAACCAGCCATGGTCTCCTAAATAAAACCCCTGGTCCGATGAGTAAATCACAACCGTATTTTTCGCAAGTCCGGACTCCTCCAGATAGTCGAGCATGCGACCCACATTTTCATCGACCGAAGCAATGCACCTTAGATAATCCTTCATATAACGTTGGTATTTCCAACGGACCAGATCTTTACCCGTGAGCTTTGCCTTGCGAAATGCTGTGTTTTTGGGTTCGTAAGCGGCATTCCAGACTTTTAATTGTTCGGGAGTGAGATTTCTGGGAGGCGTTAATTTCAAATCGAAGGGGGTCATTGTGGTCGCGATGGTCATATCCTGTTGTTTGGCTGCGGTCCCGCGCCCTTCATAGTTATCGAACAGGTTATCGGGTTCGGGAATGGTCACATCATCGTACATATGTAAATACTTCGGTCCCGGTTGCCAATTGCGGTGTGGTGCTTTGTGTTGGTACATCAGCATGAATGGTTTGTCCGTATCTCGGCTATTTTTGAGATAGTCAAGTGCGAGATCAGTAATGATGTCCGTCGTGTAACCAACGTGTTTGACACGTTTCCCGTTTTTGATCATGGGGGGATTATAATAGGGACCTTGGCCAATCAGAATTTCTGAATAGTCGAAACCGGTGGGTTGGGTGGCAAGATGCCATTTTCCTACGATGGCTGTCTGGTAGCCATTTTTTCTCAGGATCTTGGGAAACGTTTGCTGTGAACCATCAAATTTATTGCCATTTTGTTTGAAGCCATTCAGATGACTATGTTTTCCGGTCAGAATTACTGCACGACTGGGGCCACAAATACTGTTTGTGCAGAAACAGTTATTAAAAATCATCCCTTCACGAGCGATGCGATCCAGGTTGGGAGTTTGGTTGATTTTTGATCCATAACAACTCATGGCATGTGAAGCATGATCATCCGTAAAAATAAACAGGATGTTCGGTCGCTTATGCTCATTACCATTCGCTTCTGTGAGGTCGTAGCTCATTAAGAGCAGAGAACTAATGAGTGCGCCCAGCATCACTGGAATAGAGAATCGGTTTGAGAGATTAGAAAGAGCCAGCATGGGGATCGTCCTCAGTTTTGGAAAACGGTTGGTATTAAATCAGAAGAGTAGATATGCAATTTTCTTCTATCATGTAGGTTTGGTAGAGGAAGTGCAAGTTTTGTGATATTCGAAAGAGCTGACGGAATGAATATAGATCAAAAAGAAGCGATGTAGAAATTACAGCTGAATGTGAAGTAGAAAATGCACTTTTCTCTGATACTTTCGATACGAAGGAAATTTATTGTTGTTAAAAAACGTTTATTGACAGTGAGATAGGTGAATTCTGAAACAGTTGCCTCGCATTTGGTACGGGGGTTGCTTTTGAGAATCTCTGTAAATTTATGATGTCTCAGAGGATTGAGACCAGTTACAGAAACACAACTGCAGCCGGGCAATGGATTGCTTGCCCCACCGGTTAAAAAAGGAATTGATCATGTTAGAAAACGTTTCTCCCAAAGTAATTCACAAACTCATGGCCGCTGAAGGTTATCTCGAATTGGGAATGCCCATTCAGGCACTTGAAGCATTACACGCGCTGGAAGATGCAGGTCTGCTCGAAGCTATGCGTCTCTATTTGATTGGCGAAGCCTATCGTCGGCAGGAAAAATACCATGAGGCAATCGAACCTTTACATCAAGCGGCTCGTCTTTTTCCTGTCATGGAAAGCCGAAAAGCCTGGTTTTCATTGAGTGAATGTTTTCGTCTGGGGGGGTATTTGGAATTGGCGGAGGTGGCGTCGCTTACAGCAGAAGCGGTCGAAGAAATCGAAGAAAACTACGAGGCGCTTTACCTCGAACAAATCCGTCGTCCTTTTATCGACTGGTCTGATATTTCATCTAGAATGACCGATTTTGCGGAGCCAAATCGAATTCATTTTCCACGAAATCCCAAGTGAAAAATCTCAAAATTGGATAGTTTTTTGCTTGGATTTTGGACGTTAAATGTTGTTAAGTCATTTTACAGCAAATATTAAAGAGATATTTTCAGAAACCAAAGTCATATTTGAGTTTTGTCATGTGTTCGCTATACTCCGCCTGTCAATTTGATTCCTTAACTACTCTCAATTAAGGGTTCACTTTGATTAACGAGTGTCTTTGATCGTACAATCACATAGATCAAGGCAGGGTTACCTCCTGGTCAAAGTTCCTTCCTGGTTCTGACCACCATTCCCACACAATCAAACAGAAATACGGATGAGACTATCGATGTTCGCATTGACCTTGATAGTAAGTTCACTACGTATAGACGTTCCATTTCACATTGTCTTCCGGGCTACAATCGATCGGAATTCTCTGAAAGATCTGTGGGAGACGTGTCGACAAAGTAAGTGCTGAAACACGATCGCTCAAAACTCATGATTGATTTTAATTTGTTCATCAAGAACGGCATCTCTGCATTTTTGCTGATTATGCTGCTGGCCCTCTCACAAGGGTGTGGCAAGATGATTACCAATAGTGCGACCGAGCAGTTATTGACTTCCGATGCCGTTGATCAGACGATTTCACAAATCGATTTCAGCAATCTGGCAAATAAAAAAGTTTTCTTTGACACGTCGTATATCAAAAACATCAAAGGAGTAGGGTTTGTAAATGGCGACTATATTATCAGTTCATTACGACAGCAGATCGTCGCAGCCAACTGTTTGATCCAAGAAAAAAAAGAAGATGCTGATTATGTGATCGAAGCGCGTGTTGGCACCCTGGCCACCAATGGGCATGAAGTGAACTACGGAATTCCTGCCAGTAATATGCTTTCTTCCGCAGCATCATTAGTTCCCACAGCCCCTAGTATTCCAACGATTCCTGAAATCTCGTTAGCAAAGAAGAATAACCATAGTGCCGCTGCCAAGATTAGCGTGTTTGCCTACAACCAGAAAACACGTGAGCGTGTCTGGCAATCTGGTGTTCTCCAGGCAAAGAGCACGGCTCGCAACACTTGGATTCTAGGAGCAGGACCATTTCAACGGGGAACAATCTACAAAGATGGAACTCAGTTTGCGGGTTCGAAAATTGAGATTCCATTGTCAGGTGGAGATGAATTTTCTAATGCGAGTACAGTCGATTACCAGGAATCTGCACGGTTCATTGAAACTCCTAAGTCTTCCTCAAATAAGGGTGACACTACTAAAAAGCGTGAAGTGAAAACACTGGAAGAGTGGATTCAAGCAGAGACGACTAAAGAAAAAGAAAAGCAGAAAACAAAAGCCACTTCAAACGCGCCAAAAGTAGAAACCAAGTCTGTAGGCACACAAACGAAAACCGTTGAGGAAGCACAGACTATTCCTGAAGCGAAAGCTGAACTTGATCCAGCGAAGATCAAAACGGTTCTTTTCCTGAAGCCGGGAAAAGCAACAAGCTATCAGGATTGGTTGCAAGGGGACTCATCTCGAATCTCAACAGTCTGGCCCCAGGATCCCAAACCGCCGCTTAAAAAGACTCCTGAGATCTCCCCAGATTCAAACGCAACAGAAAAGTTTGAATTTGATGACACGTTTCGCAAAATTCTTTCTGAATAATACCTGATTGTTACGTAATAGGTTCAGACAGAGGAACGATAAATGTTCCCAGGTTATTCTGAAGGTGATTCGAGTTTGTTTAACACGAACCGGGTTGTCATATGACTTGTCTAAATATATGGCTCCTGGTGGTGTCGAATTGAAGAGAACTGCCTATAAAGTGATAGCATTTTGGCTGTCAAAGTGGCACTGTCTACCTCTAGCTATACGATAGTATTTATTGTGTAAGTGTTTGTTATTCAATAGGTTATAGTCTTTGTTTGTCAGGGAAGGCAGGTTTGGCACATTCTATGCGGTAAAATTGAACCAGAAGACTTTAAATTACGTTTTCTAAAATAGGGGATTAACTAAGATGAGAAGGCTCAGAGGTTTTAATTCCCCAAAAGTTCAACCAGAAGATTCACCCAGTGAGGTGGAACGGGAGGTTACAATGATGATTCCTCGAATTCCTCAAAAAACGGTTCGCAAATTGATTGCAGCTGAAGGCTATTTAGAACTGGGAATGCCAATACAAGCACTCAGGGAGTTAGATAAAGTCACTGATCCGGGATCATTAACGGCCTCCTATTCCTTTCTACGAGGAGAATCACTGAAACGAGTCGGTCGCTATTCAGAAGCGATCAAACCATTACAATATGCTGCTGATTTGTTACCCATTCCACATAGCCAGCTACCCTGGAAATCATTAGAGACCTGTTATCGGGAAAGTGGTCAGAGTGAATTGGCCGACACAGCAGAACGCACCGCTGATGAAATCGCTTCAGAAGCAAATATCCATCTTCGATTTGATCCGCTCGGAACACAGTTTAATCCCGTCATCCATCACGAAGTTCATCTCACGATTTCATTTGAGCCTGCTCAAGAAGCAGACGAACCAGACTCTGATGAAAATTTCCTGCTCGATGAAGAGTCGGAAGATTTTGGCCTCGATCCTGATGAGGAATAGAAGAATCATTATTAATGATTCTTTATGAATCACCTCTCTAATTAGCTCTAAAACAAATTTGTAACCTTAAGATTGAGAAGTCTTGCCTGATTTTGTACGGTAGTGATTGCCAATTTAAAATGGCAATTCTTTGTCTTTGATTCTTTTGATTGAGGTTGCGTGCACAATGTGCGTTTTACTGCGTTCGTTTAACTGGCTTTGTTTTCTTTTTTCCTTAATTCTATTAAATCAATCTGCTTTTGCAGAGGATAAAACATCACCAACCAGACCCAATATCATTTTGATTTTTGCAGATGATGTTTCCTGGAATGATCTTGGTTGTTATGGGCATCCCACCATTCGAACTCCGAATCTCGATCGCCTCGCGAAAGAGGGGCTGCGGTTTGATAACGCGTATCTCACGACCAGCAGTTGTAGTCCCAGTCGTTGTAGTGTGATCACAGGCCGCTATCCGCATAATACGGGCGCTCCCGAATTACATACGCCGCTTCCCCAAAGTCAGGTTTTGTTTCCACAATTGCTGCGAGATTCTGGATATTATACGGTTATCTCCGGCAAACAACACATGGGCAATTATGCACTTACTGCCTTTGATCATGTCTCGAAAGGAAAGGGGCCGGGCAGAGAGGCCGATTGGGTTCCCATTCTCAAAAAAAGACCAAAGGACAAACCTTTTTTTTGTTGGTTCGCCTCGGTAGATGCACACAGGGCCTGGCAGGCATCCAAAGAATATAAACCACATCAACCTTCCGAAGTGGTCGTCCCTCCTTACCTGATCGATTCCCCTGAGACCCGCCGCGACCTGGCGCAGTATTATGATGAAATTAGTCGGATTGATTTCTTTACCGGCAAAATTCTTGATGAACTCAAAACACAGGGAATTGACGACAACACATTAATTCTCTTTTTCGCTGACAATGGTCGTCCCTTTCCCCGCTGTAAAACCAGACTCTACGACAGCGGTATTAAAACGCCGATGATGATACGCTGGCCTGCTGTCGTAAAGCCAGAGACAGTGAGTAAGAGCCTAGTCAGTTCAATTGACATTGGACCGACAGTCTTGGAACTCGCAGGAGTCCCCATTGATCCGCGGATTCAGGGAGTCAGTTTTCAGAAATTACTCACTCAACCTGATGCAATCACTCGTGACTATGCTTTTGCTGAACACAATTGGCATGTATTCAAAGCACACGAACGCATGGTGCGTTCAGGAGATTGGCTCTACATCCGGAATGCGTGGCCGGAACAGCGAAACCTCTGCGTCGAATCGATTGATTTTCCCTCAGGTGAAATTCTCTGGCAGCGATTTAAGGCGGGTAAATTGAACCAATATCAACAGGATGTTTTTTTAAAGCCTCGACCTAAAGAAGAACTATATCTCGTTACGGAAGATCCATATCAGTTTAACAATCTGGCCACGAAACCAGAGTATGCTGATGAACTGGCACGGCTGAGAGGCGTATTAAATCAATGGACTGAGGAGACAGGGGATACGATTCCAGAGAATCCGACTTTGGATCGAAATCAGCGACCCGGTGCACCCAAGCCGCCTGAATTTGAACACCGTGAAATGCCGGGAGATGCAAAGCAGGCGCATGCCATTAATGCACCAGGCCCCGTTCTGGCCCGCTAATTTGCTGGATTCAGATTTGCCTGCTCGATTTGATGTTACGGCTTTGGTACGATACTTTTTGCTTGAGATGATATGACAACAATATGATTTTACTTGGAGAGAAAAAATGACACGATATCGAGTCTGGGGATTGAGCCTGGCCGTTCTAGCGGCTGTTTGTCTGACAGGAAGTGTGCAAGCTGGAGAGAAGTCTGGCTGGGTGAATCTATTCGATGGTAAAACACTTGATGGCTGGGTTCAGCATAATGGGACCGCCACTTATAAAGTGAAGAATGGTACGATTGAGGGGACGACTTCAGAAGGGAGTCCGAATTCCTTCTTGTGTACTAAGAAGAACTTCGGAAATTTCGAATTGGAGTTTGAAGTCAAAGTTCATAATAAGCTCAATTCTGGCGTGCAGATTCGTAGCCAGCAGAAAGATGGAAATGGTCGCGTGAATGGTCCTCAGGTCGAGATCGAAGCCAGCGGCAACAATGGTGCTGAGGCCGGTTATATCTATGGCGAAGCAACGGGCCGCGGTTGGCTCACACCAGATGAACGACGCAAGCCGCACAAGACTCTCAAAGATGGTGAATGGAACAAGTTCAAGGTCATCGCCAATGGCCCACGGATTCAGACTTGGATCAACGGTAAAAAAATTGAAGACTTGACAGACGAAGCAATTTATAAAACTCACCCAACAGGCTTCATTGGTCTTCAAGTTCACGGCATCAAAAAAGGAACCGGTCCTTACTCGGTTGCCTGGAAAAATATTCGGATTAAAACACTAGACTAGACTTTCAGGATGTTTTTTAAAAGCATCCGAGTCTCGTTTCGCGTTAATGAATCAAGGAGAGTCTGTGTCAATCAGGCTCTCCTTTTGTATTTCATTCGTCTGACAATTGATGAGCTCTGGCCATCCCTGAGATCGTGATGATTCAATAAAGACAATCATTCTGAACAAGACAGAGCTGACAACCTGTGAGACTGAACTAAAAACAGTCATCATGAGATATAGTGGATATTGTGAATCAGTTCATCAAGATCACCACCAGACTAAGATCCACTTGACTCACCCGCGACGAGTTACCTCTTCGCTTTCGCGCGTTGTATCCCGGTGAAATTTTCGCACTTGACGCCGTCGCACCGTTCTTGAAACTCCCTGATTCTGCGTCGCGCGCGCGAGGCACGTTTTTCTGAGCACTGCTCACCGTGCACCACCTCAGTTTGTGCATGCGAAAAAGCATCGTTTTTTCCACATTTTCACCTGAAGCACCAGAACCGGTTCTCCTTGCCTCGTATCGAGTCACTCCTTTTGAGCACGCTTTCTGAATCCGCAAGTAAAACCAAACCGCGATTTCATACCACATCTCAGACAAAACTGCGCAAATCTCTCTATTGACTCGTGTGTGCCGTTGGGCATCATGAGACCCACTCAACAAAGTAAGCTCGCGTTTAAATAAAGGAATAACGAACATGACCATCCTCACCTCTCAAGGGAAAACAAAACTCACCAGAGAACAGCAAACAATACCATACCGAATAGCGCCCACCACCCCTAGCTGAGAATCGGGAAGTGCACAAAGCGCACCAAAGCGCTTTCGTCTTAAGGAAAAGAATCAGGACTACCACGAAAAACACGAAACTCACGAAATCCCATGAGCGACAGTGCGCTAGCACTCGGTAACGCGAAAGACTATTTTTTCTCACAACATGAGATGCAAAACCACAATTCCCAGAATTCACTGTGTGCCACTGTCGGCTCGTCCGACAGTGATGGTCTAGAGGCAATCCTCACACCATCGGCATTCAGAATAAGTGAGTAAGCTCAGCTAAAGTTTGGGCCGAGCCCAGCTTACTGGGGGTATAAGAGAATTTATGCTTGGTAGAGTGAGTTACCACAGAGCAGGGAACCAAATAGTAACTTATGGTTTATAAGAAACAGCACCGTCGGACAAGCCGAGCGGTGGCACCCGGCGGCAGCCTCTGGCAACTCAACCTGACCCCGGCAGACATCCAAAACATGTCCGACGAAGAACTGGAAGCCGCCTACCAGAGCCTGCTGAAAGAAGCCAACGAGCAACAGCAAACCACACCATACCGAATAGCGTCCACCACACCTAGCTGAAAATTGGGAAGTGGATAAACCGCATCAAAACGCTTTCGTCTAAAGAAAAGAAATCAGGATTACCACGAAAGACACGAAACTCACGAAATTCCATGAGCGAAAGTGCGCTAGCACTCGGTAATTCGAAAGACCATTTTCACTCACAAAAGTAGAATCAAAACCACAGATTACAAATTTTGTAATGACATCAACAAAACCGGCGGCTAGCGCCGTGCCGCTCACTTTAATCACGAACCTCGTGTAATAGCACCATCAGACAAGTCAGGCGATGGTATACTTCCAGTGTTTTACTAAGCTTTGTGATTTTCTAATCAAGATTTTTGAATTTCTGTTAGCGATATTTTATCTACTGCTTTGAATCCTTTTGTCTTTTGGAAATTCATTTTATGAAGGAAATTGCCCATAGAATCTGAAGGATCGAGCATATCAAAATTAAGTTTCTCGAAAGTTACCCTAGGTATCCCGACAGAACTTATAGGCTGTTCATCCATGTGGCCAGTCTGAGTATTAAGTAAATCAGCCACGGCAGTAACAATTACGAATTCTACTGGTAATAATGCAAAGAGTTCTCTTGCTACTCGCAGAATACAGCCACAAACATAATCTTGATATAATTCATAGTACTTAGTTACGGGCATCTTTTTTATTGATACCTTGCCACTTTTAAGTAAGCTCTTAGTTTCGGTTGGTATTATTTCTTCGCTTTTCACGCATAATATGGCTTCAATACAGGAACTACTCTTTGCATGAAACTTAATAGATGATCCAAGTTCTGTGATATCGTTAAATGGATTTGTTTTGTGAATGGATTCAATATAAGCCTTTGTATTTCCAGCGAGAACATCTTCCGCTAATTTGCAAATTGCTTTCCAATTTGCAAACTCATTTTCATAAGCTTTGAGTGCTTTTTTATATTCACGAACATCCGTTTTTTTTGCCACTTCGACGGCTAGTTCTAAAGCTGCTCGCTTCTTTTTATTACGCTTAAATACTTTGTCTAATACTGTAGGTTTAAATCTATAAAGTTTAGCTTGTGCAGCGTTTTGATTGGCGTTCGATCTTTTTGGCTTTAAAGGAGATTCTGCGGAACGGAGCTTCTCCCAATCCCAAATAGGACCGCATTCTTTATGAACAGATAGTAAAAGTTCAACATAGTTCTCATATAACTCAACCTCATACTGAGCCCGTTCCAACTCTTGCATCTTTTCTATTTGTTGACGTTGTTTTTCGAGTTCACGTTGATGTTTTCTCGATTCTCGTTCTATACGCCGAACTCCAGATTCAATGCTTCTTAGTGTACTTTTCCAACCCAAAATAAATTTCCTTTTGCAATCCATCCACCATTTGTAATAAATTATAAATCTAATAATTTTTGATCATTGTGCATTACGTGATTAAGCCAGAGTGCCTTTTAAAAATTATCAGTGCAAAATCATTTATTTTTCATCTAACCTTTTAGTATTCAAAGAATGTATTTGAATACTAAGATTCCTATTAAATAAAGATACTAAATACGAGGGTGAATCAACTACTCTTGAACCCCATTGCCACTATTTCCCTCATACTCTGAAATCACAGCCTTGACGCGATCCGCATATTTAAAAATGTCATCAATGCTATCAAGCTCAACACGCTCTTCGTTTTTGTTTGAAAAGACTCCCAGATATTTCTGTGAAGTATTAAAGCGAAGTCGGCAGATCGGTTTGCGGTTGTTGTCGTCGAGCAGGATGCCGCAATAGCTTTTGGTGTCTCGTATTGTGACACGGGAAACGTCAACCACTTCACGGAGAATCGCTTTGACGACGTTAAAACCGTCTGTTTCATCCTGAGTAGTTTCAACGCCATTTCTTTCAGAAGGGCTCTCGTCTGTTTCTTCTGATTCTGAGGCTTCTTCAGTTGTGGCTTCAGACTGATTGGCAGACAGGGCTGTTTTGAGGCGCTCATTAATGCGCTCATTGATAAATTGACTACGTGCGTCTTTGACAATCTTTGTAAACTACTCAATGACAGGCTGAGTCAAACGACCATCATAAACCTGATTCGTGATAAAGCGGACAAATGCTTCTGAAGGATTTTTGAGTTCTTCCTGCAAAATTTTCTTAATTGCACCGGCGTATTTCAGTGTACTCGCTGTTGTGAGGATATCTTCCAGAGAAAAAGCTGACTTCGTGAATTTCTTGAGTTCGTTGATATGATGATCTTCAAACTGGAGCATATTGAATACAAAGAATGGCTTGGAGTCCATTTTGTTTGTTTCATCAATGTCTGAATAAAACTCGTATTCAATTCCATTTGTCAGAATGGCAAACCGTGCTGATGTGACGGAAAAATAACGGTAAAGCTGTGACGCATGTTGTTTATGTAAATCGGCCCCAGACCATTTACACTCGACTAAGATAATGATCTCATCATCTTTCTTGATCGCGTAGTCGACTTTCTCGCCCTTTTTGGTTCCGATATCAGAAGTATATTCCGGAATGACTTCGAGAGGGTTAAACACATCGTAACCCAGCGCACTAATGAAGGGCATGATGAATGCATTCTTGGTTGCTTCTTCAGTCTGAGTGTAATCCATCTGCTTGGGGATTCTTGAAGCAATGTCTTTCATACGGTCAGTCAGATCCATTGTTCCTCCTGTTGTAGAGCAAGAATAAAGTTACTTATCTGCCTGCTATTTATTTCACTTGCCGCATCAACTAAGACGCAGTGAGGGAGTTCTGGAAGAATCGAAGTAAGGGATGTCTAGAGAGCAATGCCAATGGTTTAATCATCAGACCGACTGTTTGCATAATACTCGCTTTCGAACTACTCAGTGATCGTCTCAAGAATATCACCAAATCAGTTTTAAGTGGCAATTTCTTGGTTGATGCCTTTACAAATATCTGCTTCAAAGATCAGTGCAATGAGATAACCTGTCGCCGTCCATTGTAAAAGAATCGTCGATTCATCAACCGCTGAAATACTTTGAGGTGGCCCCACCACTTGAACTATCTCGTCTTTGTGCTTTCCGCGAAGGTCACCAAGTTTGATGAATTTTCTTTGAAGCTGACGACCTGGTTCTTTTACTACCCAATTAATGATGGCGTACATGACAAGACCACCAACTAGTGTTATTACAAATGTACCGATGCCTTCCAATGTGATCTCTCCGAAGTATTAAATACACAAGCAATTAGATTTTCATTAAATAACATAGTGTAAATAAACATTATGGCACGTGGTATTCCCATGTCAATAATGTTCTTGTTTTCAGATTGGTTTTGCAGAGAAATTGTAAGCGATCACAACGTAAAAAGTGGCAAGAGAGACCAACGTTTGATTCCATATAAGAATGAAAGAGTATTCAAAAAGCAGCAGCATTCGATTTAGAAACTCGACATGAGTGATCTCGGCAGCGTCACTGTTGTTCGTGCTTTTTCGTGAATTTCGTGGTAGTAAAAACCTCAAGCTGGAACGTTGGCGGCTCAATATTCTTCGGCTTTTACGATACCTCTTCTTTGTTTGTCCGGAAGAGGGCGAGCGTATTCTCTTGAAGAAATCGATTCGTGTTTTCACGGAGTGCTTTAAGCTCGTCATGTAGCGGGCACTGGGGTCCGTTTCCGCACCATTCCTTTCCGAAGGGACAATTCAATGATTCCTCAAGCCGATCAAATTGAATGCAGATATCGAAGAGTGAGATTAAATCGGGTGACTTTGTTAAGCGGTATCCTCCGTTGGGGCCGGGAGATCCCGTCACCAGTCCGGCTTGTGAAAGTACGGTTAATACTTTCGCGACAACGGGTTTCATCAGCTTTCGTTCCTCTGCAATCTGCAAGGAACTCAGGCGGACAGGTGGATCATCATGATAGACCTCTGCCATCAAGCTCATTGCGGCAATCGCGTTTTGTGCAGTTTTTCCGTATGGTGTCATTACGTTGTCTCGACCGGCATGGATGTAGTAGCAGGAGTTTCTTCCGGAACGACGTTTTGCTTCATTGAAATTTTCCTGGATAAGTCATAAGAAAAAACAGAGGCAATCAGCTTTAAAATCAAGGTAAGAATGAGAAGTCCAAACGCCCAGATTCCGGCGGTGACTTTCCATTCTATGAGACTGGGAGAATATTCTACAACTTCATGAAGCGTTGATGGAATAAATCCGGGGATAATCAAACCCATACCTTTCTCAATCCAGATTCCAACGATACAAAACAGGCAGGCCACAATTCTGGTGTTCTCTCTTCGAAGGGCTGCAGGAGTGAAAAAGAGGATGGCACCAACGATATTTAAAACGATGGAGGCCCACATCCAGGGAACAAGCCCGTTCGCTCCATGTGATCCGAAAAAGAGATATTGGGCCGAGGAAGCATGAGAACCACCAGTATAAAAGAGTGTGAACACTTCGCTGAATAACATCAGCAAATTCACACACATCGACACACGGATAATTCGAATCAATGTGTTGGCAGGTTTGGGCGAAAAATGAAAATCGGTCAGCAGACGCATCACACGCATCGACAAGATAATGAATGCCGGTCCGCTGACAAAGGCAGAGGCCAGAAAACGGGGCGCAAGTAGCGCCGTATTCCAGAAAGGGCGGCCCCCCAAACCGCAATATAAAAATGCGGTAATGGTATGGATGCTGATGGCCCAGAATATGGAAAGGAATACAAAGGGGATATACCATTTGGGGTTCGGCTTACGGCCCAGGTATCGCATATAGAGGAGATACCCGACGATATGTAAATTGATCAGCAGGTATCCGTTAAGGACGATAATATCCCACGTCAGCATCGAAAGAGGCCAGTTAAACTTACCGATTCCTGGTATCAAATGCCAAAAGCGATCGGGACGCCCTAAATCGACCACCACACTCAATGTACTCATTAAAATCGCAGCGATGGCCACTGCTTCGCCGATGATGACAACCTGATGCATCTCTTCATCATCATAGAGGTAGGCGGGAATCACCATCATGACGCCTCCTGCTGCAAGGCCGACACAAAATGTGAAATTTGCGATATAGAGTCCCCAACTCACATGATCCGACATGTTTGTCACGATCATTCCATCGCGAACCTGTTGTGCCCAGGCGTTTGCTCCAACTAGTGCGATGCCCGATAAGACAATCATCCAGACATAAAAGTACCATTCCCCATCAGTGGCAACTCCGGTGGCACGCCGGAGAAAACCAAGATAGCTCAATACGGCTGAGTTTTTTTGTGGAGCAGGGGGGGATGGAATTTGAGCCTCAACCACTGTAGGAACTCCCATTCTGTTTTATCGAGATCAAATTCATGATGTTTTCATGCTTTGTTTGTTAGTGGCTTTATTCATCGAAGTAATAGAAAAAACGGGGTTTGGTACCCAGCTCTTCTTTGAGCACAAATGTTCGTTTATTTTCAATGACCCAGCGGATTTCAGAGTCAGGATCCAGCAGATTTCCGAACACGCGGGCGCCTGTGGGGCACGCCTCCAGACAGGCGGGTAATCGACCTTCACGTGTTCGGTGCAGACAGAATGTGCATTTCTCCATCACACCCTGCGGTCGAATTCGATTCGAAAGATAGGACTGGTCCGGATTTACTTCTTCTGCAGGAATTTCTGGCTTTTCCCAATTAAAGCGGCGCGCGTGATAGGGACATGCTGCCTCGCAATAGCGGCAACCAATACACCAGTTGTAATCGACGACAACAATTCCATCCTTTTCTTTCCAGGTTGCTTCAATCGGACAAGCGGTGACGCAAGGTGCATTTTCACATTGCTGGCACTGCACCGGCATGTAATATTTACCAGGTGCAGGAACCGGATGGTCGTAGGTGGCATTTCCTTTTTCAAAATCAATGCCTCCCTTTTCCATCTCAAAGACGCAGATATAAGAATTATTGGACGCGCGATCGTGATTGTTCTCGATATGACATGCTTCCGCACACTTTCTACACCCAATACAAACACTCAAATTCAGGGCATATCCAAAGAGCACGTTTTCCATTGGCGGTGGGTCAGAGATGGTGACATCCACGTCGTATTCTGCTTTTGCCTCTTCTTCGAGTCGTTTGAATACGACTGCTTTTTGCTCAGGGGTCAGTTCGCGGTAATGTTTTTGTAAAAACTCATCGGCATTGACTTCAGGAGTCAGATCCAAAAGCGGTTTCATCGCTGCAGCCCAGGCGGCTAAGCCTAATGTAGCCCCTGCGGTTTTCAGAAACCTGCGTCGATTCACTCCGGGATTGTCAATAATTGGCAACGAAGCGTTTGAATCACTCATGTGTTCCCTTTGTCTGATGGGGAGTAAAACGATCATTCGGTCCAGCAACAGGGCGAAACAGAGGGAAGGCAGGCTTGTGCGGGTCGTGACAGTCGACGCAATGATTTCGTTGCCGCGGCCCTTTTCGTAAATCCCAATGTCCTGTCATTCCGCCATGGGACCCATTTTGATAATCACGAAATTGTGGTCCATGGCACTGAGCACAGAGCGTCATCACGTTCTCTGGATTGATGCTCTCTCCGGAGGCCAGTCGAAAGTCGGCATAGTATCCTTCCGGATTATGACACGAAATACAAACAAGTTTTCCGTGCACAAAATCCAGGTCTTGGTGAAAAGAAATCAGAGGCCCGGCTGAGCCATTTTGGGGATTCGGACTGCGCACGCTGTGACAAGATTGACAGGAAACGAGAATCGCATTCCCCTTCGCATCTTTCTGATCTGTCGCAATCTCTGCCAACGGCTTGGGAGCATTGATCTTCACAGGAAACAGAGTTGAGTATTCAGCTTGGGGAGGACTTACTATTCGTTCCCTTTGTTTCACGCTTGCATACATTTGTGCGGCAATGGCGGAAATGATGATCAGCCCCACGAAGAAGAGCATTTTTCCAGCCGAAATTTTCATCTGAAACTCCTTTTCTTCGCTTTGGACCCAGTCAAAAACCACCGTTTAACTCTTGTGTCGGCTGAGGATATAGGAATTATCAAACTAATTCAAGAATTAAAGAGTTTTATTTCTTGAATTATGAAGAAGATGTCGATAACTTTACGCAACAAACGGGTTTTCAGAAGAGAGTATCTCAGGATGAATATTAGCAGTATGGTGATCACACTCGTTAATGATGTCGCTGAAAACAGCTTCGTTGAAGAATCTCTTGCACAGATTCCTTGCGTTGAAGTCGGGCACAGGCATGGTTCGAAAATCCCGATAGTTCTCGAAGCTGAGGATGAATTCGACTCACGAGAATGGTTTCAGAGAATCGCCCAATTACCGGGTGTGCTCAAAGTGGAAGTCGCCTTTGTCAGTTTTGAAGATTTGAATCCCGTTACATCTCAAGAAGTGGAACCTCAGGAGTGACTGTTTCATGAAGAATCAGCAGGCAGACCGACGTTATTTTCTCAAGTCAACTGCGATGGCGGCAGCAACAGTCCTGGCTACCGGAGTCGCAAAGTCGTCTTCGACGCCTCCGGGGGGTGACGCACTACCTGTCTTACAAGATGTAGAGTGGAACAAAGCCCCCTGTCGGTTTTGTGGAACGGGATGTCATGTGCAAGTTGGCGTTAAGGATGGCAAAGTTGTCGCGATCACAGGAGACCGCAAGGCAGACGTCAACAAAGGGCTGCTTTGTGTCAAAGGCTACCATGTCGGCATGATTCTCTATGGAGTAGATCGCTTAACCCAACCCCAACTTCGGGTGAATGGTAAATTGGAGTCGATTTCCTGGAACAAAGCGATTCAACTTATTTCTGATCGCATCCGAAAAGCGCCGGAAAAGTTTGCCATCTATGGTTCAGGGCAATGGACCATTCCGGAAGGCTATGTCGCGAACAAATTCATCAAGGCCGGAATTGCCAATAATATGATCGACCCGAATGCCCGGCTTTGTATGGCATCGGCGGTGACGGGATACATCGGCACGTATGGAGTAGACGAACCTTATAATGGTTTCAGTGATTTAGATCATGCGGATTGTGTGATATTGTGGGGCAACAATCTTTCTGAAATGCATCCGATTCTCTTCAGCAGATATATGGATCGCAAAATACGTGGCGATAAAATTTCTCTGGTTGACATGACGACCAGATGGACCCGCACGAGCCAGATGGCCGACCATGTGTTGATGATGCAGCCCCAGTCAGACATGGCGATTGCGAATTGCATCGCCAATCAATTAATAGCAAACAAAACCTATTCGCGCGAGTTTGTCGAGAAATATTGTAATTTCCGTGGTCCTGAAGGTCCTGCTTCACTGAAGGGAGTGCCAATCACATTTGATGAGTATAAGTCCCTCGTTGCAGAATATACTCCGGAGAAAGTTTCTAAGCTCAGTGGTCTCTCTGTAGAAGAGCTGGTCTGGTTGGGAGAATTATTCGGGAATCCGGATATTAAGATTACGAGTTTGTGGTGTATGGGCATGAACCAGCACACGCAGGGCACTGCGATTAATAATCTCGTGCATGCCGTTCATTTATTAAGTGGTCATTGGGGAAAACCCGGCGATGGTCCTCAAAGTCTGACGGGGCAACCCTCCGCGTGCGGAACAGTCCGTGAAGTGGGGACGCTGGCACATGCCTTGCCTGGAGGTTTGCTAGTCGCCAAGCCCGAACACGCGGCCAAGGCAGAGAAACTGTGGGATCTGCCTCCAGGTCGAATCAATCCCAAACCCGGTTACCATGCGGTGAAGATGTGGGAAAAGTTCTGTTCGCCATCAGCAGAAAAAGACTCGCTCGATACGATTTGGGTCCAGGTGACCAATCCAGGTCAAACTCTTCCCAACTTGCATAAGCTATTTGACGAGAAAGAAAAACAGAAAGACAAATTCCTCATTGTTTCCGATGTCTACCCGACAGCAACCACAAAGTTAGCTGATCTGATTCTGCCTTCAGCGATGTGGGTTGAAAAAAATGGCGTTTTTGGAAATTCGGAACGTCGCACTCAACAGTGGTTCAAGATGGTCCAGCCACCCGGTGAGGCCCGTGATGACTGCTGGCAGACACTGGCAGTGGCACACCGTTTGTTCCTGGATGGCTTCGAAGGGATGAAGAAAAAAGATGGTTCATTCCTGTTTCACTTTAAAGATAAAAAGGGAAAGACCGTTCCTGTCTGGGATTGGGAAAAGTATTACGACTACAACGTTGATGAACTTCTCTTTGAAGAATACCGTCAGTTCACTGAAATCAAGCACAAACATGTGGCCCCGTATCAGGAACTCGTCAAGGCACGCGGCATGCGCTGGCCGGTGACACAGGACAAACACGGAGTCTGGAAGGATACCGCTTACCGGTTTGTGGAAGGATCCGATCCGTTTGTGGAACAGGGGAAAAAGTTCCAGTTCTATCATTCGACTACGGGAGACGACAGGGCAATGATCTTTTTCCGTCCCTATGTTCCTCCACCAGAAGTACCCGACGACGAATATCCCTTCTGGTTGGATACAGGCCGGGTTTTAGAACACTGGCATACGGGGACCATGACGATGCGAGTGCCACCGCTTCGCAAGGCGATGCCGAGTGCCTATGTGGAAATCAATAAAGACGATGCTCAAAAGCTGGGAATTCGCACGGGAGATCGGGTCAAGCTTGAAACGCGTCGAGGAGTGTTGGAGTTGAATGCCTGGATCGATGGGCGGGGAAGCTGTCCCGCGGGTCATTTATTCGTTCCCTTCTTTGATGAAAAACGGCTCATCAATCAGCTTACTTTGGAAGCACATTGTCCGATCAGTAAACAACCCGATTACAAAAAATGTGCTGTGCGGATCAGTAAGGTTGGTTAAGGAAATGATCGAACCGATGAATGAGCAAGAACGTTCCACTCCAGATTGGATTAACCGACGATTTCCTTTACTGGCTGGTGTCTTCCTGACGGGGTGCGCCTTCGTCGGTTTCCTCTTAGGTATTTCTGAAGAGCAGGTCCCAATGCGTGCTTCCTGGAAAGAACGACCTGCGCAGAATCAACGATCAAATAATCAGGAAACAGTTCCTCTTGTCGTTTCCTACTCTGATATCGCTACTGCAGACTTCAAGATGAACCCCAAACTGGCAATGCACTTTTCGCAGTTAAAGCAACAAAAACCTGGGATTTTTGATCCTGTCATTAAAAAGCCAGAAATGAAAAACATGGCAATTCTGGATCGAGTAAAAACACGGGCCTTTGAAGGTGCTCCCCCGACGATCCCGCATCTTGTTGATGATGTTCGTGCAGAAAAATGTCTGGTTTGTCATGGTGAGGGAGTTCGGATTGGTAAGCGAACGGCAAGTAAGATGAGTCACCCTCGTTTTAACAATTGCGTGCAATGCCATGTCGAAATGCGGAGTGACGGTCCTTTCGAAGCTGCGCCGTTGAATACTCCAAACCAGTTTGTGGGAGTTGCGCGCCCGGGACCTGGTTTACGTGCACATCCGACTGCTCCGCCAAGCGTACCACATGCGACTTTTATGCGGGAAGATTGTATGAGCTGTCACGGATTGCTCACACGCCCTGGATTAAGAACCACACATCCCTGGTTCACGAACTGTTTGCAATGTCATGCTCCCTCAGCCGTATTGGATCAACATTCCTTTGTGAAACTGCATCGTCGCACCGGTAAAAGTCATGAAATGAATCAACAATCATCCATAACAAAACAATAGCATCTGTCTCCATTTACAATGAAAAAGGCATGGCATGGACTCATCTACGCACCATATCTTTGAAGAAGGGCCTCCGATTCCTGAAATGCGTGAGATCATTTTTGGAGAGAAACAGTTTGCCGATTATATCAGCGATTTAAAAAATTGTACTCAGATTCAAGCGGTTCAGACGAAAGGGGGCGAAACGTTGTATGCCGATGAATCTCAACTGAAGCTGGATCATGCCTTTACTACGTTTCGAAAAGGGGCAGTCCGTGGAGTTCAGATTCGATATCATCACAACGGTTTTGACTGGACTGATACGGTCTTTAAATTAGCGAGTGACTATAAAATCGTGCGGTGTCAACATCCCATTCAGGAAGATTGAAACCGCCAATTTCGTTATCAGAAAAGAAGCCAATCTTACTCAGGAACATTGGCGGCTTGATATTCCTCGGCTTTACGAGCTTCAAGGGCTTCGAGGATGGGTGTAATGCCAGCATCAAGGGCGATCATTTCTGCGTTTTCCGCAGTCCGCCATTTGGTTTCGATTTCACCGTTCTTGAGACCTTTACCACCAATGACCACTCGATAGGGAATTCCAATCAGGTCGGCATCCTTGAATTTGACTCCCGCCCGCGCATTACGATCATCAAACAGCACATCCACGCCTGCGGCTTTGAGTTCTTCGTAATAACGTTCCGCGGTCTGCATGACTTCGTCGTCTTTGGTATTCAGTGGAATGACGAGCACTTCGTAAGGGGCAATGGAGAGAGGCCAGATCAGGCCGTTCTCATCGTGTCGCGTTTCCGCCAGACCAGCGACAATGCGGTTCACGCCGATACCATAACAGCCCATGATAATCGGATGCCGTTTTTCTTTTTCATCCAGAAACTCTGCATCGAGCGCTTCGGTATATTTTGTGCCCAACTTAAAGACATGACCAACTTCAATGCCGTGCACGATACTGAGTGGCTCACCACTTTTGGGGCAGGGGTCGCCAGCTTCCGCATTCCGCAGGTCATACGTGGTTTCCAGTTCATAGTCTCGACCGACATTGACATTCAATAAATGCGCATCTTTTTCGTTGGCGCCCGTGACGGCGTTTTCAATCACAGGGATGTCGTGATCCGCGATAATTTTACACTGAATACCTACAGGCCCGGCGAACCCTGTGGGAGCGTTTGTGACTTTTTGAACGGTTGCATCGTCGGCCAGTTCTACTGATTCGGCTTCCAAAGCACGTCGAATTTTACCTTCGTTGGCTTCATGATCTCCGCGAATCAGGACGGCAACCGGTTCGTCATCTGCAAGATAAATCAGCGTTTTGATCATTTGAGATGGTTCGCATCCCAAAAATTTGCTGACCTGTTCAATACTGGTAGCTTCCGGTGTGGCTTTCTTTTCCACCGCTGCCGCATTTTGAGAGACTTTGATATCAGGAGTGGTACGACCCGTATCTGCGCGTTCCAGGTTCGCTGCATATCCTGAAGCTTCACAGTAAACGATCGAGTCTTCACCGTTATCCGCGGGAATCATGAATTCGTGCGAGGCATCACCACCGATGGGGCCACTTTCTGCTTCAACTGGTATATATTTCAATCCACAACGCGCAAAAATCCGGCAATAAGCGCGATACATGCGGTCGTAGATTTCATCGAGTTGCTCTACTGAGGAACTGAAACTGTAGGCGTCTTTCATCAAAAATTCGCTCGTGCGCAAAACACCGAAGCGAGGCCGCTCCTCATTGCGGAATTTCGTCTGAATTTGATACACGGTCAAAGGCAGCTGTTTATAACTGCTGATACAATGACTCATCAACTCGGTGACGACTTCTTCATGGGTGGGACCCAATGCCATGGGAATGAGTCGATTCCCTCGTGGAACGTCGAACTGAATCAACACGGAGCCAAAGGCATCTTTGCGCTGGGTGCGTTCGAACAACCCCAGTGGTTGCAGCGCAGGCATATGAAGTTCCGCGGCGCCGGCTGCGTCCATTTCTTCCCGGACAATCTGGGCCGCTTTTTGCACTGCTTTCCAGCCGAGCGGGAGATAGGAGTACGCACCCGCCATCAATTGACGAATCAGTCCCGCCCGCAACATTAGTTGATGACTGGGGATTTCTGCATCGGCGGGCACTTCTTTGATGGTGGGGATCAGGGTATTCGTCCAGCGCACGTTATTTCCTTAAGTGTTTTATTTGAATGTGTTTACGTGAATATTATTTGTTTAAGTTAATTGTTAGGACACCATCCTTGTGGATGGCCGCGTATTCTAGCAGAACAGAATCGTATTCAAAAGGTTCGGCTTCAGTGCGAAGGAAATTATTCAAATTGACCTAAGTCTGTGCTCATAATTGACTTGTTTGATTTTCATCGAATCAGCTGAGTCTGTTCTTCGGATTTAAAGCAAAGCCACGAAAAGCAAATAGGACAGACTTTCAGAACGGACAGGTGCCGGACTTGTTGAGCAGAATCGAACGGCTTAAGATCTTTCTATTGTGATTCTTAGAGAAACTTAAGATCGATAACAGCGTTTTTTTGTGTGATTCTGAAAGCCGATTCGAGATGTCTCGTCAATATATAAATCAATTGAAGGATGGTGATACGGTAAATGAAGTTTACCTGTTAGTTGATAAGCAGTTACGTGCAAATCGCAATGCCAGCCTTTTTTTGTCAGCAGATTTAAGAGATTGTACAGGAGTTGTGAATGCCCGCATGTGGAATGTTCTTGAAGAACGCATGCAGCATTTTCAGGCAGGCAACTATGTGCAGGTGAAGGGGAAGGTGCATCTTTTTCAAGGCGCGTTACAGGTGATCTTAACCTATATCGAACCTGTACCTGCAGAAAACCTGGATCCGGCTGAATTTCAACCTCAAGCCTCACAGGATGTGCAAAAGCTATTGGCTCAACTGCGTGAGATCTTACTGGGCATCGATAATAATGAGATTCGGACTTTAATGGAGTGTTTTCTCGTTGATGAAACGCTCATGGAAGAATTTTGCAAAGCACCTGCCGGGGTCAAAACTCACCATGCTTATCATGGTGGCTTGATTGAGCACGTCGTTAATCTGATGGAAACTGCTCAGCGAATGGCCGATTTATATCCCAAAGTTGATCTCAGTCTCCTGTTAGCGGGGATTTTCTTACATGATATCGGAAAAGTACGTGAACTCGGTTATGAAAACGAATTCGTGTATACCGATGAAGGACAGCTATTAGGTCATTTGATCATCGGCGTGGAGATGTTGACGGAAAAGGTGAATGCCTATCAGGAAATGACGGGAGAATCGTTTCCGCGGGAGGCGGAACTTCGACTGAAACATATGATCGTCAGTCATCATGGTACCTATGAGTTTGGCAGTGCTCGCTTGCCGATGACCCCCGAAGCAGTGGCATTACACCATCTTGATAATTTAGACGCCAAGGTAAATGAGTTCGCACGATTTATTGATGATGATCTGAATTCGACATCAAGCTGGACCCCTTATTCGCCCCGCTTGCAGCGAAAATTATTTAAGGGAATGACCGAGGATTAAGGTGATGCCCGATTTTGAGAAGAAAATTCTCGATTACGTTACCAGGCCCGGTTACACACCTGTGCGTGAAAAATCGCTACTCAAAAAAGTGGGAGGCTCCAAATCAACGGCTGCGGAATTTGAGCAGGCCATGGAGAGTCTGCGTGCCAGAAAGGATATTCTGGTTTCTGATTCCGGCTTAATCCGTCCTGTTAAGAAAGAAGGATGGATCGCGGGCACGATCAAGAAAACCAATTCCGGTGCGGGATACCTGATTCCCCATCATAAGCCCGATGATATTGCCCACGATCAACGTCACGCGGGAGATCTTTATATCTCCGAACGTGATTTGGGTGATGCTCAAACGGGAGATGAAGTCTACGCTACCGTTGTCAATCGCAGGCGAAGTGGTGGCCAGATTTGTGGCCGGGTGGTAGAGATCATCGAGCGGGCTTCGACCACATTTGTGGGAACGTATTTTGAGGCTCAAGGAGAAGGTTATGTCCACGTTGATGGCAAAATCTTTAATTCTCCGATTCACGTGGGTGACCCGGGGGCCAAAGGGGTGCGCTCAGATGATAAAGTAGTGATCGATATCCTGCGGTTTCCCTCGAAGAATTATCTTGGCCAGGGTGTGATTTCGAAAGTACTTGGTCCCCATGGTAAACCGGGCGTTGATCTACTTTCGATTATTTATGAATTTGGGATTCCAATGGATTTTCCAGAGGAAGTACTCGAAGCGGCCCGCGAACAAGCCAGTTTGTTTGATGAAAAAAAATGGGGTGATCGACGAGATTTGACAAAAGAGACCATTGTCACAATCGATCCTGTAGACGCGCGGGATTTTGATGACGCGATTTCTTTAAGCCGAGACGAACGAGGTCATTGGCTGTTAGGAGTTCATATTGCAGATGTGGCTCATTTTGTCAAAGAAGGTTCTACTCTGGACCGTGAAGCGAAAAATCGTGGCACTAGTGTCTATTTGCCTGGACGAGTCATTCCGATGTTGCCAGAAGTCATCTCGAATGGATTAGCGAGTTTGCAGGAGGGGCAGGTACGGTTTACCAAATCTGCGTTGATCGAATTCACGGCAGAGGGAATTCCCGTACATACGGAATTTGCAAATTCGGTTATTAAAGTCACTCAGCGTTTTGCCTATGAACAGGTCATGCCAATCGTACAAGGGCGTGATCAGGAAGGCGGTAACGTTTCCACTCCCGTTCGTAGTTTGCTGAAAAATATGCATCATTTGGCTATGATCCTGCGTGGACGCCGATTTTCAGCGGGGGCGTTGGAGTTACATCTTTCGGAGGTCAGGCTTACATTTGATGCCAAACACCGCGTGAGTGGTGCGGTTGAGCGTGAACATGATGAAAGCCACCAGATCATCGAAGAGTTTATGCTGGCAGCAAATATTGCGGTGGCAGAAGCCTTCAATGACCGCGGACTTCGATTTCTGAGACGCGTGCATCCCTCTCCTGAGTTGCCTCGCCAGTTGGCATTTGCAGACTTCGTGAATGCCCTGGGGTACACTTTGAAAAAGGCGCAAAGTCGTAAGGACCTTCAGAAGATCGTTGAGCAGGTGCATGGCACACCCGTTGAACAGGCGATTAATTATGCTTTGCTTCGTAGCTTAAAGCAGGCTGAGTACACAGACGAAGAGTTAGGTCACTATGCACTGGCAGTAGATCATTATTGTCATTTTACCAGTCCCATTCGTCGCTATCCCGACTTAACCATTCATCGGATGATCGACGAAATTATAGAACGACCCGAGAAGGGCAAAGGACAAAGTCCACAAGGATTAAGGCAGTTAGGTCAGGAACTTTCCTTGCGGGAACGACGGGCAGAAGCGGCAGAACGAGAGCTGACGAAAGTAAAACTACTTACTTGGATGATCGATAATGAAATTAAAACTCTCAATACGATGATCACAGGAGTCGAAACTTTTGGTCTGTTTTGCAGAGGGACGGATGTACCAGTTGAAGGGCTGTTACATATCAGCCGACTGGGAAAGCATGACTACTTTAACGTCGACTCTGCTAAATTCAGTATTGTCGGTGAACGAACAGGACAGGAATATCGAATCGGTGATTTATTGACTGTCGAAGTTGAAAAGATTGATCTGGACCGTCGCGAACTGGACTTTCGTCTGCCGAACTCGAAAAAAGCGGGGAAACCCGCAAAGAACGGTGCTTCACAACGAGGAGGGAAGTCGTCCAAGTCCTTTTCAAAAGTAAAAGGAAATACAAAAAAGAACAGCCGCAAGCTGAAATCACAACGAGGCAAAAAGAAAAAAAGAAAATAGCAGTAAAGAACAATGAGAGCGGAGATCATTTGCTGACTGTCCGATGATAAGTAGCAGCGTATAATATTAATGTGAAGAGACTTTTTTGTGATCAATCTGGATGAAGTCCTTGAAATTTCAAAAAGGGATGTAGTTTATAATCGGGTGAAGATTGATGTTCCAAGGTAAAGAAATATAATAACTTAAGTTGTATTACGAATTGAAACACCTGTCTTTAAAGAAGCAAAGAAGTTCAAATGTGGGGCTGAAGAAGCCACCGCTTTAACGAAATTTTATTTCACAACATTATTTGCGGGATCGCCTTAGGGTAACCGGGTGAAAGCTGAATTATGGTGACGAAACTGGCAGAACAACAGCAGTCCTCTTCTCCGGGAAGCGGAAGATCGGCCACTAAGTGGATCATGACTCTTCTTTCCTCCTCCATTGGCCAAAAGTTCGTGATGGGCATCACCGGACTTTTGCTGTGTGGCTTTCTGGTCGTGCATTTAGCGGGAAATTTACTGGTCTATGTTGGTGCAAAGGAATACAACGCATACGCAAAAGAATTACACAGTATGATGCTGTTACCTGTGGCAGAAACAGGCTTATTTCTGTTGTTGTTCGTTCACATTGCATTGGCTTTTAAGTTAACCCGCGACAATCAACGGGCGCGGCACATCAGTTATCGGGAGACTCAAACGAAGATTCAGGAAAAGCCTTCCCTCTTTAGCAGGACTCCGATGGGGGAAACCAGTTCCTGGATGTTTATTTCCGGTTCAATCATTCTCGGATTTTTAGTCATCCATATGATCGATATGAAATTGCAAGCGAATCCCACTGTCGATTATACGGATGCAAAACCTTATGACATTATTATTCAAGTACTCGGTAGTAGTCTGAGCGCTCCGTTTTATATTGTGGGAACCATCGTGCTTGGTTTTCATCTCTCACATGGATTCTGGAGTGCCTTTCAGTCACTGGGGCTGAATCATCCCAAATACATGCCCTGGATTAAAAAGCTGGCGATCATATTCGCGTTTGTCATTGCCGCTGGTTTTGTGAGTCTACCGATCTGGGGATATTTCATTCGTTAATTGTTTCTGGTTTCATTCATTGTTGCAGAAAACGCAATTGTTAAACTGTTTCCGTTTTGAAGGTTAACATCATGGCCGAGGCGGCTACTACGGTTCTGAATTCTCGTGTTCCTGAAGGGCCTATGGCTGAGAAATGGGACCGTTGTAAACAGGAAATGAAGCTGGTGAATCCAGCCAATAAACGGAAGCACAAAATTATCGTTGTGGGAACCGGTTTGGCAGGGGCTTCGGCCGCTGCTTCCCTGGCTGAACTGGGATATCAGGTTCAGTCATTCTGTTTCCAGGATTCTCCGCGGCGTGCGCACAGTATTGCCGCCCAAGGGGGAATCAACGCCGCTAAAAACTATCCGAATGATGGCGACAGTGTCTGGCGTTTGTTTTACGACACTGTCAAAGGGGGAGACTTCCGCAGCCGTGAGGCGAATGTACATCGTCTGGCTCAGGTGAGCAATAACATTATCGATCAATGTACCGCTCAGGGGGTTCCGTTTGCACGTGATTATGGTGGATTACTGACGAACCGTTCATTCGGTGGGGCTCAGGTATCACGTACTTTTTATGCCCGTGGTCAGACCGGACAGCAATTGTTACTGGGAGCCTATAGCGCATTAATGCGACAAGTGGGGACAGGACGTGTCAAACTATTTCCGCGACGGGAAATGCTGGATCTGGTCGTTGTAGATGGTGTCGCACGTGGGATCATCGTTCGGAACCTGATCACCGGGGAATTCGAGAAATATTCTGCGGATTGTGTTTTGCTTTGCACGGGAGGCTATGGAAATGCCTTTTATCTTTCCACGAATGCCAAAGGTTCCAATGTGACGGCAGCCTGGCGTTGTCATAAACGGGGCGCTTATTTTGCCAACCCCTGTTACACGCAGATCCATCCGACTTGTATTCCCGTCAGTGGTGATTATCAGTCCAAACTGACCCTGATGAGTGAAAGCCTCCGAAATGATGGCCGTGTCTGGGTTCCTCAGGCACAGGATGATAAGCGTCGCGGAATTGAAATTCCCGAAAACGAGCGCGACTACTACCTGGAGCGTCGTTATCCTGCGTTCGGAAACTTAGTACCACGAGATGTTGCTTCTCGAGCTGCGAAAGAACGTTGCGACTCTGGTTTTGGAGTAGGGACAACAGGGCAGGCCGTCTATCTTGATTTTCGTGACGCGATCGCCCGTGATGGCAGACATGTAATCGAAGCAAAGTATGGCAACCTGTTCCATATGTATGAAAAGATTACCGGCGAAGATCCTTATCAGGTGCCGATGAGAATTTATCCTGCCGTCCATTACACAATGGGAGGCTTATGGGTTGATTATCACCTGCAAAGTACCATTCCTGGGTTGTTCGTACTGGGAGAGGCCAATTTCTCGGACCATGGCGCGAATCGCTTAGGCGCATCGGCACTGATGCAAGGATTGGCGGATGGGTATTTTGTCGCTCCTTATACTACCGGTCACTTTCTTGGCTCTCAGAGTTTGCCTGATGTTTCCACTGAAGACGAAGCATTTTCAGAAGCGATGGCGAATGCCCAGGATCGCAATGCCAAAATTTTGGGTGTGCAGGGGACGCGTTCTTCAGACAGCATCCACAGGGAATTGGGACACATTCTCTGGGACTATTGTGGCATGTCGCGTGAGAAACAGGGACTGGAATCTGCAATGGGTAAAATTCGTGATCTGAGAGATGAGTTCTGGTCCAGTATCAAAGTATTGGGGCAGGGCGAACAGCTTAACCAGAACCTGGAACACGCAGGTCGACTGGCTGACTTCCTCGAATTTGGCGAGCTGATGGTTCGTGATGCACTCGTTCGGGAAGAATCGTGTGGCGGGCATTTCCGCGAGGAACATCAGACCAAAGAAAACGAAGCGTTACGGGATGATGACAATTTTTGTCATGTGTCTGCCTGGGAGTTCACTGGAGTTGGAAACGACCCTGTCGAACATCGCGAGCATTTGGAATTTGTCGAAGTACCTCTGGCTACGAGGAGTTATAAATAATGAGCGAGACACTGGATCTAACGCTCAAAGTATGGCGGCAGGAGGGAGCGAATGCACCGGGACGCTATGTGGAATACCAATTGAAAGAGATTTCCACACACATGTCATTTCTGGAAATGCTGGATGTCCTGAATGAGCAGTTGAATGAAAAAGGCGAAGAAATGATTGCCTTTGATCACGATTGCCGCGAAGGCATCTGTGGTATGTGCAGCCTGATGATCAACGGCCAGGCACACGGGCCAGATTCTGGTACGACAACCTGTCAATTACATATGCGTCGCTTCAAAAATGGTGATACGATTGTCATCGAACCATGGCGCGCGCAGGCATTTCCGGTAGTACGCGATCTGGTCGTGGATCGAAGTGCCTTTGATCGCATTATTGAGAAGGGCGGATTCATTTCTGCAAATACCGGTAATGCGCCTGATGCAAACGCGGTCCTGGTTCCTGAAACAGTTCAGGAAACAGCCATGGATGCGGCTGCCTGTATTGGTTGTGGCGCCTGTGTGGCGGCCTGTAAGAATGCAGCCGCAATGTTGTTTGTTTCTGCGAAAGTATCGCATTTGTCAACACTGCCTCAGGGCAAACCGGAACGTGCGTCACGCGTACAGAATATGGTGACACAGATGGATTTGGAAGGCTTCGGAAACTGCACGAATACAGAAGAATGCCAGGCTGCTTGTCCTGCTGAAATTTCTGTTTCGAATATTGCCCGGCTCAACCGAGAGTATCTGCGGGCTCAGCTTTGCTCCAAAGAATAGCCGGCCCAGTTCAATATCAACTCATGAAAGCGAGGCATTCTGTTTATGACCTCGCTTTTTTAATGCGCGAAGAGTTCTGAAATTTTGGGATTCCCGCTGTCTGATGATTGCGTGTTGGAACATAAGCTTTCAAAATAGACCAGCCTCGTTTCAAAAAAATAATTGATTCTATTTTGATCAAAAAATCTGTTTTCAACCGAGATAAAAGAGAGAAGTCCCTTGTCTGATTCATTGTTATTCACTGCCTGTCATGCATGGCATGTTGAGCATGGTGGCCGCATGGTTGATTTTGCAGGTTGGGACATGCCTTTATTGTATTCCAACATTACCGAAGAACATCATGCCGTACGAAAAACAGCAGGTCTCTTTGATATTGCCCATATGGGACGGCTTTTTTTTACAGGCCCGGATGCCTGTCGTTTTCTGGATACATTACTGACGAACAATGTAGAATCTCTTAAACCAGGTCAGATTCGCTATTCACTGGTGACAAATGAATCAGGCGGAATTCTGGATGATGTGCTTGTTTACCGGTTTTCCAATTTTTATATGCTGGTAGTTAACGCTTCAAATCGATTGAAGATCGTGGATTGGATTGAACAACAGCGCTTGGGGTTTGATGTTCAAGTTGAAGACCAAACCACTGAAAAGTTCATGCTGGCCTTACAGGGGCCGGAATCACTGAATGTGCTTAATCCGATCACAGACGCGAATCTAAGCGAGATCAAATATTATTTCGGAATCGAAACCAAAGTTTTGGGTGTGGATGCCCTGGTGAGCCGAACCGGTTACACGGGCGAAGACGGTTTCGAAGTCGTGCTTGATCAAACGCATGCTGTTACACTCTGGGAGCGGTTGATTGCTGATGGGCAGGCGGTTGGTTTGGTTCCCACGGGATTAGGGTGTCGGGACACACTGCGACTGGAAGCGGCAATGCCTTTATATGGCCATGAGTTGAACGAGCAAATTGATCCGTTTACCGCTGGTCTGAACTTTGCTGTGAAGCTGAAGGGCGCTGATTTCATTGGCAAAGAAGCTTTAATTGCAGCAAAAGCACGCGACGACAAAGAGATCCGTGTGGGTATTATATTGGACGGAAAACGTGCTGCCCGGGAAGGCTCTCCCTTGTTTCAGGGGGATCAACAAGTGGGAACAGTCACATCGGGGTCTTTTTCTCCCACGCTCGAAGCCCCCATTGGAATGGCTTATGTGAAGCCGTCATTTGCAGAAGCAGGTCAGACGCTGGAAGCTGATATTCGTGGGAAACGATATCCTGTGAAAGTAGCTGCGTTACCATTCTATCAACGCGACACCTAATAAATGAGTGAGTCCTAATACAAACAATTCAGGATCACTTTTTACTGACATGGTCAGTATCTGCCAGGACTTCCTGTGCCACGTCCTGCACGAAGTTGTCGATCTGTTTTTTCTCTTTGGCCGGTGGCGGGGCGCCCGCATTCATGCCAACTCCCGGGTTGGAAATAAACGAGGGAGCCATGTCGAGAATCGCGCCCCAGTAGGTCGTGAAGACGGGATATTTGACGTCCGGGTTTTGTTCCTGATAGTCATCCATTTTTTGCAGAAGTAAGTTGTGAGCAATTCTGGGATGACGATGGTGGGGACCATGTACAAAAATGTCAAAATTAAAATACGTACATAACTTGGTAATGATATTCGAGCCAACGACAGTTCGTGTTCCCAACATAGGGTCGTAGCTGCTCATTCCCAAATGCTCGGTAAACTTACGTGTATTTTGATAAATTCCCGCCAGATAGTGGGGCAGGAACCAGACACGTGCTAAGTCCCAAAGCGTGCCATAATAGGCACAGGCCCCAATAATCGATCCCCAGAACAGTACTATAAACGAATACTCATAGCGGATGGCCCTTCGTAATTTCGGATCTTTGATCGGTGAGTCTTTATGCCAGAAAATACGTCCATAAATGTAGGGTGCCATGAAAAGGCCAAGGAAGAGATCGAACCAGATAAAGACTCTTCGAAAGCGGAGTGACGTATTGGGGTCTGAGTACGGCCATAGTTCCCAGTCACTCGGTTTATTTAAGTAGGCGTGATGGCGAATATGACTTTCTCTGTAGATCGAATAAGGCACAAACATCGCTGTTCCCAGAAAACGACCTAACCAGATACTTGCATTTTTAGATCCAGAAAGTGTGTGGTGCGAGCATTCATGAAAGCAACTGGTCCAGCAGAAGAGACAATAAGAAGTAAAGAGTGTCCAGAATACTTGCCAGCCGATCGCATTATTGGGCCAGTAAGCTGCTATGCACCAAAGTCCAACAGCTCCCAACGGTAAGAATAAAAATCGTGGGATAGTGGATTTTTCTTCAAGATCCTTTAATTCCTGCTCAGTGAATTGTGTGACGGACACGTTGTAGCTCCGGTCTTTTTAAACTGCTAGCACTTTTTCTAGTATTTTATTCTGTGTTTTACCTGATAGAGGCAACTCATAGCTGATATTATTACTCTATCTTATCTCAGATAAAATGTACTCAGACTATTTTTGAGAGTCAACTTATCTGATTTTTCGGCCTTTTTGACTCATTGCTGTACTAAGTCTTGTAACCTCAGATCGTTAGTAGCATTATTTTTTTAAGTCGGATGATTTGGGGTTAATATATACAATAGGAGTTTTAAGTT